>FR888054.1 GCA_000431335.1 Clostridium sp. CAG:343
AGAGGAAGAATTTAGTTTTCTTCCTCTTTTTTATCTTCGTATTTTTCTTTTTTCTTTTTTTCTTCAGGAATTACTACATATTTTGGCTTTTTTTCTGCTGATTTTGGTGTAGAAACATTTAAATGGTCATAAACAGGGGATATTTCTAAATTAGAACCATCACCAGAAACTACTTCTATGTTTTTCTTTTCTTCCATAAATTTACCTCCGAAACTAATTTTGACTATCTTATCATATAAAAATAAAAAGTGCAAGAAAATCAAAAAAATATTGACATATTCACGTTTTTTTGACATAATATAATAGTTAAAATAAAATTTAAGAAGGAAAATAAATGGAAATAAATCAAAAAAAATCAATAATAGAAGCTATACTATTTGCGGCAGGAAGGCCTGTAAAAAAATCAGAAATGGTTTTAGCATTAGAAATAACAGAGGAAGATATAGAAAACTTAGTTCAAAAAATGCAAGAAGAATACTGCGAAGATAATAGAGGAATTGAATTAATAAAAGTAGAAGATTCATATCAATTATGTACAAAAAAAGAATTGTATGAATACATATATCCTGTATTAGATAAAAGAAATAAACCCAATTTATCTAATGCAGCATTAGAAACATTAGCAATTATTGCATACAATCCTAAAATTACAAGAGCTGAAATAGAAGCAATTAGAGGAGTATCAGCAGATGCATGTGTTTATAAATTGTTGGAATATGGATTAATTGAAGAAGCTGGAAAGATAGATTTGCCAGGAAAGCCAATGTCATATAAGACAACAAATGATTTTTTGAGAATGTTTGGATATTCTTCTTTAGAAGAATTACCAGAACTTCCAAGATACAAATTAGATGAAAATAAACAAATTGTAATTGAAGATTTAATAGAAGAAAGAGAGGCTCCAGAACCCCATGAGGGAGAAGGAGGGGTAAAAGATGAAGAAGATAATAAAAAATAGAAAGAAGGATTTATATGAAATTATCACAAACAGGAATGGGAACTGTAAAATTAAATAATATAGATGAGATGTATCCAGGGCAAAGTATTTTATTACAAACAGGACAATTAGTACAATATGGTGCAGGTATATTTGGATATAATACGATTCCATTATTAGTAAAGAAGAAAATAGAGTCAATAATTGAAGAAACTTTAAATAAATATGGATGTATAGAAGTTTTACTTCCAGTTCTACAACCAGATTCTATATGGAAGAACTCAGGAAGATATGATCATTATGTTAATGATGGAACGATGTTGATTACAGAATCAAACAAAGGAACTTTTTGCTTAGCTCCAACGGGAGAAGAAGCAATGTTAGAATTTTTACGTGAAAAGTTAAAATCATATAAAAATTTACCGGTAACGTATTATCAAATTGGAGAAAAGTTTAGAAATGAAATTAGAACAAGAGGATATTTATTAAGAGGAAAATCTTTTACAATGCTAGATGCATACAGCTTTGATAAAAATGAAGAAGATATGATAAAAGCTTATGATAATTTAAGAAAAGCATTTTTAGAAATATTTGATAAAATAGGAATGAAGGTTATTCCTATTGTTGCTGATAATGGTGCTATGGGAGGAAAAAAATCAGAAGAATTTATGATAATTTCTGAACAAGGTGAAGACAAAATACTTTATGATGATAAAATTGGAATAGGTATTAATACAGAGGTATTAGAAAAGGAAAATTATAAAGAATATTTAAAAGAAGAATATGGAATTGATGATATATCAACTTTTAAAGAAATTAGAACAACAGAGTTAGGTCATATTTTCCAATTAGGAACAAGATATTCTGAAATTATGAATGGAAAATATACAGACAAAGATGGAAAAGAAGCATTATATTACATGGGATGTTATGGAATAGGTGTAAGTAGAACTTTAGCAGCATTATATGAACATTGTTTAATAAATGATAGTAAATGGGGACCTTGTGGTTTTTCTTTACCAGAAGAAATAGCTCCATATAAAATTCAAATAGTACCGAAAATGGATAATGAAGAAAAAGTAAAACAAGGAAACGAGTTATATCAATTATTAAATAAAGAAGGAATAGGCTGTATTTTAGATGATAGAGAAAATTTAAATATAGGAGCTAAAATTAAAGATTGTAAAGTACTTGGAACACCATATTTAGTTGTTTTAGGAGATAAAGCAAAAGAAAATGAGTTCGAAATAGAAAGTATAAAAACAGGTGAAAAAGAAATATATACTTTAGAAGAATTAATAAAAAGATTTAAATAAAATATATATGTTAATTGAAAGATATATAAAGTAGAGTTTTTAATTTGAAAATTCTACTTTTTTATTATGAATAAAAACATTTCACGAGAAGAACACAAATAAAATACTAAATAGAAACAATATATATGTAATATGCAATTATAAAATTTTGACTAAGGAGAAAAAATATATGAAAAATAAAAAACAAGAAAGTAGAAATTTAGTAGAGATGAAAAACTTTTTAGATTATAATAAAAAAATTAATAAGGAAGATAATACATTTCAAAAATTAATGGTTATATACAAAATGGCAATAAAAGAATTAAACACAAAAGTAGAAATAATAAAAGAAGAATATAAATTATTTTATAATTATGATTTAATTGATCACATGAATTTTAGAATAAAAGAGCCAGATAGTATAATAAAAAAGATGAAAAATAAAGAATGCAAATTAACTTATAAAGAAATGATAGAAAATATAAATGATATTGCAGGAATTAGAATAGTATGTTCATTAAAAAAAGATATTTTTTCAATTAAGAATTTACTGCAAAAGTTGCCAGGAGTACGAACTATAAAAGAAAAAGATTATGTGACAAATCCTAAAAAAAGTGGATATTCAGCTTATCATATAATATTAGGAATACCTGTTGTTTTGTCGCAACAAATAATATATGTAAAAGTAGAAGTACAAATAAGAACAATGGCAATGGATTTTTGGTCAAGTTTAGAACATAAAATGAAATACAAGCCAGAAGATGTTATAGATAAGAAAACATCAAAAGAGTGGGTAAATTGTGCAAAAATCATTAATAAATTAGATAATAAAATGATGCTAATGTCATAAAGAGATAATATAAATATTTTTTACATTAAAGAAGGATTTATGTAAAATGCGTCGAATAATATATATGTGAATATTTATTTGAAATAATTTGAGAGAAAGTGAGGAAAAAATGCCAAGGTATAGTGATGAAATCATAGATGAAGTAAGACAAACAAATGATATTGTAGATATTATATCACAATATGTCCACCTAAAAAGAAGCGGAAGAAACTTTTTTGGACTTTGTCCATTTCATAATGAAAAGTCACCTTCATTTTCGGTTTCTCCAGATAAACAAATATTCCATTGTTTTGGCTGTGGAGTAGGAGGAAATGTATTTACGTTTCTAACAAAAATAGAAGGTATAAGCTTTATAGAAGCGGTTCAAACTTTAGCTGAAAGATCAAATATACAACTACCTACTTTAGAAAATACTATAGATTCTGCAAAAGAAGAATTAAAAGCCAAAGTATTAAAAGTAAATGAATTTACTGCACAATATTATCATGAAAATTTGTATAAACCAGAATCTAAAATTGTTCAAGAATATATAAAAAAAAGAAAATTGAGTAATGAAACATTAAAGTCTTTTAGACTTGGTTTTTCAGGTAGATTTGATGAATTATATCATGCTTTAAAAAAAGAAGGATTTCAAGATGCTGAAATTCTAGAATCTGGTTTAGTAAATCGAAATGACAATGGAAGATATATAGATAGATATAGAAATCGCTTAATGTTTCCTATTTGTGATGCACGAGGAAGGGTTATAGCATTTGGAGGAAGAGTTTTAGATGATTCTAAACCTAAATATATCAATTCACCAGAAAATTTAGTTTATAGTAAAGGGAGAAATTTATTTGGATTAAATGTTGCTAAAAAAGGTGATACAAAAAAACTGTTAATAGTAGAGGGATATATGGATGTTATTTCTTTACATCAAAGAGGAATAACTAATGTAGTAGCACCACTTCGGAACAGCTTTAACTCAGCAACAAGGTTGGTTATTAAGAAAAAATGCAGAGCAAATAATTTTAAGTTTTGACTCTGATGAAGCAGGACTTACAGCAAAAATAAGAGCTTTAGATATTTTACAAAACATGGGATGTGATATTAGAGTTTTGCAAATGGAAGGTGCAAAGGATCCAGATGAATATATTATAAAATATGGAAATGCAAGATTTCAAACATTGATAGATAAAGCACTTTCAGTAATTGAATTTAAAGTAAAGATTTTAAAACAAAACTTAAATTTAGATATTACTAATGATAAAATAAAATTTTTAAACGAAATAGCAAAATTAATTTCAAAGGTTGATAACACTATAGAAAAAGAAGTTTATATAGAAAAAATTTCTAAAGAATATCAAATCTCAAAAGAAGCAATTTATGCAGAAGTCAATAAATTAGCATATGGTAAAAATAAAAGTGAAAAAATATTAGATAAAGAAAAGGCAGTTATAAAACATCAAAAAGTAGAAAAAACTGAAGTATCAGAATTAGTAAAAAAAAGAGAAAATACAGTATTAGCGCTTTTATTAATGGGTGATTTAAATGTTTTTAAAATAATAAAACAAAATATAACAATAGAAGATTTTAAGGATAATTTAAATAAACAAATTGCTACAAAATTGTATGAAGAATTAGAAAAAGGAAATAGTAATATTAATAGTATATTGGATAATTTAAGTGATGAAGAACAAAATCATATAACAGCAATTTTAGCAGATGATTACGAAATAAATAATATCGAAAAGGCAATAGATGATATTATGCAAAGTTATGAAAAAGATAAACTAAATGAAAGAAAGTTTCAAATATTAGAAATGCTAGAAACACCAATAGAAGAAAATCAAAAAAAAGAATTAGAAAAAGAGCTTAGTGAAATTATTATTCACTTAGCAAAAATTAAATAGGGGTGAAAAATTAATGGCAAAAAAGAAGGATGAATTAGAAGAAGTTAAAAAGAAAGCTGAAAAAGATAAAGAAAATTTAGAAAAAATGGAAAAGGCAAGAAAAGATACTAAAAGAAAGGCTGAAAAAAAGATTGAGGAATTAAATGAACATAAGGCAAAAGATAAAAAAGAACAACATACTAAGGAAAAAGACGAAAATGACAAAATAAAAGATGATAAAGTAAACAATATATTAAAAAAGGCAAAAGAACAAGGAAGTATAACATATGGAGATTTAGCCAAAGAACTTGATGATGTTAATCCAGAGCAAATTGATAAAGTTTTTGATGCTTTTGAAGCTTTAGGCGTAAATTTAAGTGATGATTTAGATGACGAAGAACCAGACATAGAAGATTTAAAAGAAGTAGAATATTTAAAATTAGATGAAATAACAGATACAAGTTATGAAGGAATTAATGTAGATGACCCTGTAAGAATGTATTTAAGAGAAATAGGAAGAATCCCACTTTTAACATTTGATCAAGAATTAGATTTAGCTAAAAGAATTCTTGATGGAGATGAAGATGCTAAAAAGCGATTAGCAGAATCAAACTTAAGATTAGTAGTTAGTATAGCTAAAAAATATGTTGGAAGAGGAATGCTATTTTTAGATTTAATTCAAGAAGGAAATATGGGATTAATTAAAGCGGTAGAAAAATTTGATTATACTAAAGGATTTAAATTTAGTACTTATGCAACATGGTGGATTAGACAAGCAATTACAAGAGCGATTGCAGATCAAGCAAGAACAATTAGAATACCTGTTCATATGGTAGAGACAATAAATAAATTAATAAGAACTTCAAGGCACTTACTTCAACAATTAGGAAGAGAACCAACGCCAGAAGAAATTGCAGAAGAAATGGAAATACCAGTTGAAAAGGTTATGGAAATTCAAAAAATTGCTCAAGATCCAGTTTCTTTGGAAACTCCAATAGGAGAAGAAGATGATAGTCATTTAGGAGATTTTATACAAGATGATGATAGTCCAGCTCCACATGATTCAGCTGCTTATACATTATTAAAAGAACAATTAGAAGAGGTAATGAATACATTAACTCCAAGAGAAGCAAAAGTATTAAAACTAAGATTTGGATTAGAAGATGGAAAAGCACGTACTTTAGAGGAAGTAGGACGTGAATTTGAAGTAACGCGTGAGAGAATAAGACAAATTGAAGCAAAGGCACTAAGAAAGTTAAGACATCCAAGTAGAAGTAAAAAATTGAGAGATTATATGGGATAAATACGGAGGAAAAAATGAATCAATTATCAGGTTTAATGGATAATATTATGGCAGTGCAAATTATAGACATTGTTATTGCTGTTTCTATTGTTATACTTTTTAGAATTTTTAGCTCTAGTTTATCATATATTTGTATTAAAATGTTTAAATTTAAAACTAGAAACAAAAAGAAAATAAAAGAAAGTGCTTTTTACAATCCATTAAGAGTATTCATAAGTTTATTAGGTGTATATATAGCTATTGCTTTTTTAAGGCAACCATTGAATATTTCAGATGAAGTAATAGGATTTGTTACAAAGGCATTCCAAATTATTAGTGTAATTATATTTGCAAAAGGATTAGCAGCAAGTCTTACACCACAATCAGTAATAGCAAAGAAAATAAAGGAAAAGACAAACAGAGGAATGGAAGATTCAATGTTTGATTTTCTATTAAAAGTAGTAAGAGTAATTATTTACATTATTGCAGGATTTATAGCAATAACATTATTAGGAATTAATTTAAATGGATTGGTAGCAGGACTTGGAATTAGTGGTGTTATAGTAACATTAGCAGCACAAGATACTGCAAAGAACTTATTTGGTGGAATGGTTATTTTTGTTGATAAGCCATTTATAGTAGGAGATTGGATTGAAATAGCAGAATACGAAGGAACGGTTGAAGATATTACTTTTAGAAGTACAAGAGTAAGAACATTTGAAAATTCATTAGTAAATATACCAAATTCAATTATTGCTAATTCATCTATTATAAATTGGAGTAAAATGGAAAAGAGAAGATATAAAACTAACTTATGTATTCAAATTGATACTCCATTAGAAAAGTTAGAAAAGTTCCAAAAAAGAGTAAAAGAAATGTTGCAAGAAAGAGATGCTATTTATGATGATTCTATTATTGTAAAATTTGATGAAATAAAAGATAATGGAATTAATGTATTAGTTTGTAGTTATACAGATTCAGTGGATTATCCTAGTTATTTAGCTGAAAAGGAAAATATTAATCGTAAAATAATGAAAATTTTGAGAGAAGAGAATATTGAGTTATCTTATGATACAAAAACTGTATATGTGAAAAATTAAGAAAAAACCCTGTGTTATATTACATGGGGTTAAATTTTATTTAACTCCTTTTCAGTTCATTCAATAAAATTTAAGTGTTATAGTGGTAGCCAAAGTTTGGACATCATAATTATTTCTTAATAAACTGTAATAATATTGAAACTTAAAATTCTTCACAATATAGACATAATTGGTCGTTATAATATATAATATATATAATTTATGGAAGGAATGAGATTAAAATGGTTAATAATTGTATTCTAGTTGTAGATGATGAAATAAGAATGAGAAAATTAATTAAAGATTTTTTGGTAGCCAAAGGTTACAGTATACTAGAAGCGGAAGATGGAGAAAAAGCATTAGAAGTATTTGAAGAAAACAAGAATAAAATTAATTTAGTATTATTAGATGTAATGATGCCTAAGTTAGACGGATGGTCTGTATTAAGACAAATTAGACAAGAATCTAAAGTTCCTATTATTATGCTAACAGCAAGAGGAGAAGAACAAGATGAACTATTTGGATTTGAACTTGGAGTTGACGAATATATATCAAAACCATTTAGTCCTAAAATATTAGTAGCAAGAGTTGAAGCTATTTTAAAGAGAACAGCACCTGATTCAAAAGAAGTAAAAGATTATGGCGGAGTAGAAATTGATAAAGAAGGAAGGACAGTAAAGGTTGATGGTAAATTAATTGAATTAAGCTTAAGAGAGTATGAATTGTTAACATATTTAGTAGAAAATAAAGATATAGCTTTATCTAGAGATAAAATATTAAATAATGTATGGAATTATGATTATTATGGAGACTCAAGAACTATAGATAGTCATATAAAAAAGATTAGACATAAACTAGGTAAAAAAGGAAAATATATTAAAACAATTAGAGGTGTAGGATATAAATTTGAAGTAAAATAGTAGAAAGAGGAATAATAATGAGTAAAAAACAGAATCCATTAAAATCAGTAAGAGTAAAATTGTTTATGACTTTGTCTTTAGTTATATTATTAATTATTATATTTCTAATTTTAGTAAATAACTTTGTTTTAGGCAGATTTTATTTGTATAGTAAAAGACAAACTTTAAAATCTGTTTATAGAACTGTAAATGATTATTACAATAATGATAAAAGTGAGAATTTTGAAGAAAAATTAGAACAAATTGCTATTCAAAACAATTTTGATATTTTAATTAGAAATAATGAAAATGTTAATATATATACTTCTAATAAAGATTTTTATTCTACTTTTGGCCAAATGAATGAAATGACAAGTAGATTTAATATAGGTGTTGGGGAGCTAATAGAACAAAGTGATAATTTTGTTATAAAAAAAATAAAAGATAGTAAAAACGGAATAACTTATATATTGTTATCATCAACATTGGATAATGGGTATTTATTGTATATTAGAATACCAATCAGCTCAATTCAGGAAAGTGTAAAAATATCAAATAATTTTCTATATTTAATGGCTGGATTTGCTATTTTAATAGCAGCTGTAATAGTTTCATATGTATCTAGAAAGTTTACAGATCCAATATTGGAATTAAATGATATTGCGAAGAAAATGTCTAATTTAGATTTTAGTCATAAATATAGAATTAAAGATGTAGATGATGAAATTAATAATCTTGGACGAAGTATTAATGTTATGTCTGATAAATTGGAGAGAACTATAAATCAACTTAGAAATAGTAATATAGAGTTAGAAAAGGATATAGAAGAAAAATCTAAAATAGATGAAATGAGAAAAAGTTTTATATCAGATGTGTCACATGAACTGAAAACTCCTATTGCCTTGATTCAAGGGTATAGTGAAGGATTATTGGAAAATGTGAATACAGATGAAGAAAGCAGAAAATTTTATGCAGAAGTAATTTTGGATGAGACGAATAAAATGGATAAATTAGTAAAACAATTACTAGAATTAATGAAACTAGAATATGGAAAAAGACAGTTTAATGATAAAAAATTTAATATAGTAGAAGTTGAAAAAGAAGTTGTAAGAAAGTCCAAAGTAATGTTAGAAGAAAAGAAAGTAAAAATAGAATTTAATTTATCAGAAGAGATAAATGTTTTTGCAGATGATTTTTATATAGAACAAGTTATTAGTAATTATATAACAAATGCTATAAAACATGTTAAAGAAATCGACGGAAAAAAAGTTATAAGTATTGTTAATGAGGTGAATATAGAAAAAAATAAAGTACGTGTTAAAATTTTTAATACGGGTGAAAATATAGCAGAAGAGCATATCAACAGAATTTGGAATCGTTTTTATAAGGTGGATGAATCAAGAAATAGAACAGATGGTGGAACAGGAATAGGTCTTTCATTTGTAAAAGCGATTATGAATAATTATGGAAATAGATATGGTGTAACCAATAAGGAAGATGGTGTTGAGTTTTATTTTGATTTAGATTTAATAGTATAGAAAAGAGCTTTAGATTTTTTGTAATCTAAAGCTCTTTTGGTAAAAAAGTATATTAAAAATGTAGTTTGTCGAATTTTGCGATGAAAAAATCTTTACAAATATAAAAAAATATTGTATTATGTTTACAAGAGTTAACTCAAAATTTTTTAAATCAATTTTTTTGATTCTTTAATCTATAAAATTTCAAAGAAAAATTATATAAGTTAGGAGGTATGTGTTATATATGCATGTTTCGTTATAGTGCAATATATATTAATATAGTTAGTTTCGTTATATCAATTATAATATTTTTAATTGTAAACTTATTTTTCTCAAATATGTATATATTTACTACAAAAGGAATATTTAAAATAAGTTTTAAAGTAAATAATGGATATATTCAAAGAAATTCAAATTATGTAGAAGATACAAATACAGAAAAAACAATTGAAGAAGAAGTAGAAAATAAAAATGATGAATGGTATTTAGAAATTCCTTGTATAAATTTAAAAGCCAATATTAAAGAAGGAACTACTAAAGATATTATGGAAGATTATATTGGACATTTTGAAGAGACTAAAAAAGATATTGGCAATATTGGATTAGCAGCCCATAATAGAGGGTATAAAAATAATTACTTTCAGAATTTAAAGGAATTAAAGCAAAATGATGAAATATATTATAAATATAAAAATGAAAAAAGAAAATATGTTGTTATAAAAAATATTATTATAAAAGATACTGATTGGACTAATTTAGAAGAAAGTGATGGCAATATTATTACATTAATTACATGTGTTGAAAACCAACCAGAATATAGAAGATGTGTACAAGGAAAAGAAAAAATAGAAGAAAGAGAGGATTTTTAATTTAATGAAAAAAACAAGAAAAATCAATATAGTAAAAATACTTTTAGTTATAAGTATATTATTTATAATAGATTTATTAATCGTTATTAATTCGGTTCGAGCAGAAAGTTTAAATTCAGCTAATATTTATTCAATAGGAGATTGCGGAAATTTATTAACTTATAAAGGAGTAATAGTAAAAGTAAGTTATGTTCAATACACTAAAGATAATGTTAATTATCCTGCTTATTGTTTAGATAAAACAAAACCAGGAGCAGAAACTAGCCCATATGATGTGTCAATCAATAGTGCAATTAAGGATGTTGGTCTATGGAGGAGAATTATTAATGGATATCCATATAAAACAATAAAGGAATTAGGAGTAGAAAATAAGGAAGAAGCTTTTACAGCTACAAAACAAGCAATATACTGTTATATTCATGGAAATAATCCAGAAGATTATGGAGCAATTGGTTCGGCTGGACAAAGAACACTAAATGCTATGAAAAATATAATTAATAATGCACAAAATTCTAATGAAACTCAAATTTCAAATACAATTACAATAAATAGAATAGATAGTGAATGGAAACAAGACAGTATAGATAAAAGTTATGCATATAAAGTTTATAGTGTACAGGCAGGTAGTAGTATAATGAATTATACTGTTGATGTAACAAAGGAAGGTTCAGAAAGTATAGGAGGAATAAAAATAACAGATGAAAACAATCAAGAAAAATCGGAGTTTAGTCCAAATGAAAATTTTAAAATTTTAATTCCAATAAATAATATGAAAGAAACTGGAACTTTATATATAAAAGTAAAATCTAAAGTAGAAACAAAACCAGTATTATATGGAACTGCACCAAGTAGTTCATATCAAGATTATGCTTTAACAGTAGCAACATATGAAGATGGAATAGGTAATATTAAAGATGAATATAATAAAAATGAAACTAAAATCATTATTATAAAAAAAGATCAAGATGATGGAAAAGTACTAGAGGGCATAGAGTTTCAATTGCTAAATGATAAAAAAGAAGTAATATATGCAGATTTAAAAACTGATTCAGATGGAAAAATAGTAATAGAAAATTTAGTTCCAGGTAATTATTATATAAAAGAAATAAAAACAATAGATGGTTATGAATTATATGAATATCCAATTCAAGTAGAAGTTGGATTTAATCAAGAGGTAAGTGTGACAGTTAATAATAAAAAAGAAGAAAAGCCACAAATAATTACTAATAAAACTGCGAGTAAAGAAATAAAAAGATTACCTGTTACAGGAATGTAATGAGATAAGCAACTAGTATATAATATACATTGTATTAGTTGCTTTTTATTTATTATTTAAATTATGAATATATAAAATATTGACTTTTGCATAAAAAACATTACAATTCAGTAAGAAATGATTATGATGTCTAAGTTTTGGCTCACTATAACACTTAAATTTTATTTAATGACGTTTGATTGGAATGAAAAATAGAAAATCTTTTACAAGAAAATGAGTAATGTTCACGGGCAAAATTATTATTATATAAATTTAAACTTTTCTCGGTTCAATACATAATCTAAGAATTTCTAAAATAATTTAATGGCACCCTTTCACTTAGTCCGAGCTAAAGCTCGACGCGAACATTTTCCATTAAATTATTTAAGAAATTCTAAGATTACTCCAATCACATTTGAAAAGTTTAAATTTATATAATAATAATTTTGAGTCTGAGTGAAAGCGCCTTGTTTTCTTGTATTAGATTTCCTTTTTGAATGAAATGAAAAGACATTAAATAAAATCTAAGTGTTATAGTTGGAGCCAATGCTTGGACATCATAAGCATTTTTTACTGACCTGTAACAGTATTTTTTCAAACCTACTTTTCAAAAAACAAACTTTCTTGTATAATATAAAAAAAGGGTGATAAATTTATGAAAATACTAAAAAAATTATTAATTTTCTTATTAATTTTACTACTACTTGTTAGTACTTTTATTTTTCTAATTGGTTTTGGATATTACTCTAAAACCCTCCATGAGAAATCTCTAACATCTCGTGTAGAAGAAGTAACTAGTAAAAAACATTTTGTTCCTTTTGAACAATTACCTAAAAATTATATTAACGCAGTAATTGCTGTAGAAGATCATCGCTACTATGAGCATGGACCTGTTGATTTTATTGGTATTGCTAGGGCCTTGTATACTAATATTAGAGATGGAGAATTTGATGAAGGTGGAAGTACTATTACACAACAAGTTGCAAAAAATATTATTTTTAATCAAGATAAAACTTTAATTAGAAAAATAGGTGAAATTTTTGGTGCTTACGATTTAGAAAAAAATTACTCTAAAGATGAAATACTAGCATTATATGTAAATTCAAATTATTTTGGTGATGGTTATTATGGAATCTATGCTGCAAGTATGGGATATTATAAAAAAGAACCCAAAGATTTAACTTTAGAAGAAGCTTCTATGTTAGCTGGAATTCCAAATGCTCCTTCTGTTTATTCACCTTCTATAAATCCTGACTTAGCCAAAAAAAGGCAATCTCATGTTTTAAATGCAATGGTTCAGTATGGATACATTACAGAAGAAGAAGCTAATTCAATTAAATAGTAAATAAAAGTCATAAAAAATTTTTTATGACTTTTTTATTTTCTGTTACATATATTTAAAATAAGGAGTTTAATTATGAGAATTTTAATTTTTAATAAAAAGTTTTTAATTTTTATGTGCATTATATTTTTTATAATATTTTCTATGTATTTCTATTATCATAATCCATTTTCCATGGCTGTTGAGCTTTCAATAAACAATGGCTTGGATGATAACGCAAAAGAAAAAATAATGTCTTTAACAAAAGGAACTGAAAAAATTGCATATTTAACTTTTGATGATGGACCTACTCTTAGAGCTACGCCTAGGGTATTAGATATACTTAAAGAAGAAAATGTAAAAGCTTCATTTTTTGTTATTGGAAAGTATGTAGATAAACATCCTGAACTAGTAAAGAGAGCTTATGATGATGGTCATTATATTGCAAATCATGGTTATGATCATAGTAATAAAAAATTATACGAGAGTAATGCTAGTTTTATTAATGAAGTAAAAAAAACTGATATCGAAATTGGAAAAGCGATTGGCATTGATAATTATTGTTCTCATATATTTCGATTTCCAAATGGTTATATGTCTCCAAACAATAAATCTCAAAAAAAGGTAAGTGCCAAGCTTCTTCAAGAAATGGATTATGTATATGTAGATTGGAATTGTTTAAATAATGATTCTGTAAAAAAATATTCTAATTATCAATTATTAAACAATCTTAAAAAATCTGCTAAAAACAAAGGAACTTTAGTTGTTCTAATGCATGATACTTCTGATGTTAATGATACTCCTAGTATTTTAAAAGATTCCATAGATTATTTAAAAAGTGAAGGTTATGTATTTCAAAATTTTTATGATTTATTGTAATATAAAAAGAACAGTATAATTCAAAATAATTATACTGTTCTTTCTATAAATGATTTACATAGTCACCTCAATTTGATATATATTTCTGCTTCCATCTAATTTAATATAATTTTCTATCTTCTCGCCATTTAATTTTATCTCAGAAACTCCCATATTCTTTCCATTTGTATTTTTTATTCTAATATTATAAATACTTTCTTTCCATTTGTATTGAATTTGGTATTCTTTCCATTCTTTTGGAATGCATGGTTCTATCTTCATATATCCCTTTTCTATTTTTAATCCTAATATATATTCAATTCCCGCTTTATAATACCAGCTACTTGACCCTGTATACCATGTCCAACCACCTTGTCCTGCTAAATTACTTGCTCCATAAACATCTGCAGCAATAACATATGGCTCTACTTTATACTTTTTACTTGCTTCTTTTGTCCTTGCATGTTCAATCGGATTTATCATTCTGTATAGTTCTGTTGCTTTATCTCCAAATCCTAACATTGTCTCTGCTATAATAACCCATATTGCACTATGTGTGTATTGTTGTTGTGGACATTTTTTCTATCCTACTTTTTTCTCATATTCTTTTCTAGCACATATAAAATTATTATTTAAATCTTGTAATGGTTTAAAATTGAAATAAATATCAACTTGCTTGTCGCTATGAATTTCAATTTTTTCTATAAATTCTCTAATTATTTCTTTTGTTGGTTTTTCCATATTAAGAAACTCTTCTATCAAATTATCTAATCTATTATCATTTTTTGTCTTATCACTTTCTCCTGATAGCTCTTGTTCAAGCTCTTTGATGTTTTGTTCATATCCTCTAACCAATTCTTTTATTCTATTTGCATTTTTCATATATTCCTCAAGTGTTATAATTCCTGCCAGTCTATCATCATACATTACTTCCAACTTTCTAGTTTCACTCTCTACCTGCTGTTTAAAAGATTCTATTTGTTTTTTTATATCTATTTCTTTTGATTGTTTTGTTTTTGTTTGTTTTGCAATTTCTTCTAGTTTTTTTGTATTGGTATATTCTTTACAAACTTCTCTTAAAACTTCTAGCATTTGTTCTTCAAAAACTTGATAATTAAAATTGTGTGGTGAACATACATCAAATTTTCCAAACCTTCCATATCTTTGGCATCTACCATAAATATTTCCGTTTTTATCTGGACTTCTTATTCCAATATATCCTTTGCAATCATAACATCTAAGTAATCCCTTAAATAAGTAATCATTTTGAACTACTCTTGAGCCTTTAGTTGCTTGAATTACTTTTTTTGCTCTTTCAAAATCCTCTTTACTTATAATAGCTTCGTGCATATTTTCTACTTTTATCCAATCTTCTTCTGGTAAATCTATAAATTTTTTAGATTTAAAACTTACTTTCTTTCTTTTTCCTTGTATAACTGTTCCTGTATAAATTTCATTTGAAAGAATAAATCTTACTGTAGATTGTTGCCATAGTCCATAAGTTAAAGACTTTGTTCCCCTTTTTCTCTTGTTATAATCTGATGGAATTGGAATCTTCTTTTTACTTAAATAATCTGCTATTTGCATTGTACCAAACCCTGCTAAATATTTTTCATATATTAGTTTTACTACATTTGCTGCTTCTTCATCTATTATTAAATGGTATTTATTTTCTGGATCTTTTTTATAGCCATAAGGTGCTGTTCCTAAATATTCTCCAAGATTTCTTTTTGATTGTAATACACTATTTATTTTCTTTGATGTATCTTTTGCATACATTTCATTTAATATTGATTTAAATGGTGCTATATCATTGTTTGATGTATTATAAGCCGTATCTATATTGTCTAATATTGCAACAAACCTTACTTCATGTTCTGGAAAATATGTTTCAATGTATAATCCTGATTGCACATAATTTCTACCTAGTCTTGATAAGTCTTTCGTGACGATCATATTGATTTTACCGAGTTTCAATATCTGCTATCATTCTATTAAATGCAGGTCTATCAAAACTTGTACCACTTACACCATCATCAACGTATTCTGATATAAAGTTTAGTTTGTTTTCTTTGATATATTGCATTAGCAAAGTTCTTTGGTTTCCAATACTTTCACTTTCTTGATATTTTTCTTTTTCTTCATCTTCTCTTGAAAGCCTTATATATATGCCTACTTTATAATCAATATTATTCATTATTGTATAGCTCACATTTACCTCCTTACTTGCTATGTAAAGATAATGAGATAATATTGATACTCTTTGCAAGTATTATAACATATTATCTCACTAAATACCATTATTTTACTTTAATTTTTCTTCAGACAATAATTTCCAAATGCTCTTTCTATTATTTTCTCTAATGCTTCTCCTTTTTCATTAAATATAATATTTATTTTAAAATTCTTTTTCTTTTTATACTTTTTCTTTTCTTTTCTTTCTTGCATAAATCTCACTCCTTTAGTTGTAATTATTTCCAATTTTTCCTTACTTTATACAATACACTCTGCTATGTCTTATCAATTTAAAAACCACAAGTGGATTTAATCCCATATGAGATTTGCCCTCATTCCTCTTTTTAGAGAATCGCCCCTTCACATCACGTTAGCCAGACGAAAGTTTCATTATCTGTGCTTGTAGTTTGCTATTCAATTTTCAATGTGCTTTACTGTGATAGAAAATAATTATTTACACGTGCTATTTTCTACTTGCGATTTTTATTATAAGAGCCTTAAAAAGTGTTGTAAATACTTTTTTGCAAGTCTATAGATAAATTAAAAATTGAAATAGCTATATTCTATTTTTGAAAATGGAGGAAACATTGATATGATAACTAATTTTACACTTAAGAATAATAAAATTGTAATAAAAAATGATAGGAGAATTTTTTGGTGCTACTCATGATTTTGAATATAATATTGGAGATAAATTATATGAATTTGCAATAATGAGTTATGAATATTTTGATAAATTGAAAACAATGTATACTGGGTTAATAGAACTTGTATGTTCTGCTAAAGAAGCAAATATTATGGATGAAAAATTAGATTGTTTCTTTAAAATGTTTCAAATAGTTAGAGCGTGTTTAGAATTTTCGCCATATACTCATTTTTATACACAAGTCTTAATAGATATAATAGAAAATCTTATAAAAAAAAGACTGATTTAAAAAAGCGATTAGAATTGATAAGTAAATATTCTAATAACTCTATTGTAAAAAATTTAAGTACAGAAGAAAGACTATATTTATATGAGGCAAAAAGATTTTTTGACATACACTATCTTAATACTAATCCAGCACATGCAATCTTTTTAGATACCAAATTTAAAACAAAATATGTCTGTAATAAAGGATTATCACTACAAGAGAGAAGATTAGATGTAGAAGATGTAGTTAAATTAATCAAAGAAAAACATATTGCTGTAGAAGAAGTCTATGAATTAGAAAGTTCTGAAGAACAAATTAGATTTGAGTTATTTAAAGTAATTCAAAATAATTTTACTATCAATAAATGTGAAAATTGTGGAAAATTATTTATTCCTGTAACCAGTAGTAAAAATCCAAATCAAAAAGGAAAAAATGGCCAAAAATATTGCAATAGCTTATATTTAGATACTGGAAAAACTTGTAAAGAAATTGGAGCATTAAATAAACAAAAAGAAAAAGTTCAAAATAGTTCAATTTTAAAGGAATACAACAGAGAATATAAAAGAATGCATGGTTTACACTATAATCATACGAAAGAATTTAAAGAAAAGCAATTCAAAGAATGGTCTGAAAAAGCTAGAGAATTAAGAGATACTTATACTAATGAACAAATAGAAGATTTTAAAATAGAATTGAAGAAATTAAGTGATTTGTATTGGAAATAGAAAAGTATACATATATTCAATTTTTCAATTTACTAATACATATACTTTTATAATTCATATTTTAACACTCCAACTCCCTATTAAAAAATATATAAAAAAGAAGGAGGAACTCTGAAATTTCAAAGTTCTCTCCTTCTATCTGTGTTTGGAAACAAATTAGGATAGTTTTACAGTGGTCAGTGCTACTTAATATAAAGCGTGGCACGAAAACCAGTGAAGCTATAGATGATAACATGATTGCCGAAATAGCGACAGGCGACAGGATAATTGTTCCCACTAAAGTTGCAATTGCCACCACGGATAACACGACGTGAACTTTCGTTCTGTTCTTGTGTCCATTCATCTACATTACCTGCAAAGTCGTAGATGTTATTAGCACACCATTCTTCTCTGCTTCCTGTTTCAACTACTTTCTTCGGAGAATTCTCTGTATTCCAATGGTTGCCCCATTCAGTAGAGTCCTCTACAATTTCAGTAAGAGTTTTAACTTCCGTTTTGATAAACCATTCCAATACCGAATCATATTCTGCACCAAAAGTCAGATGACTCTTAACTGCTTCATTATCTTCGATAGTGGATGCAACCTTCTTGGCATCATCAAAATTGATGTTTACCCACGGCATAACGCCTTTTACCGACTGTGGTTTTCCTTCTGAACTTTTGGAAATGTTATAACGAGAAATATAAAATCCCCCATATTTCTTAACACTTTCAAGTTGCATGGCAAGTTCGCCCGTCAATGTTTCATGAAATTCGCCTTCTGAGAATTCATTGTTCCGATAATTTCTTCTTCCAAACTTCTCGGCAAATGAAACTCCATCAAGTGTTCCATTAGAATCAAGGCTCCAAACAGGAATCCAAACGAACTGACTGCCATCAGAATCTCTTTCAATTACAAAGCCGTTCTTCCAGTCTCCGCAAACATACTTGTATCCCTCCGGTATCGGCGGATTTGCATAATTTTCAGAATAAACATTAGCTGTAGCAATGTTCAGAGCTCTGATAATTAACTCTCCACTTGTTCCCTCTGAGACTTCAAAGGTTATACCCTTTTCTGCCTCAAGCACAAATTTTTCATACCGTTTCATAGTTTATTCCTCCTTAAGTGATAATTTTATAACGGTTTCAACATGGCTATTGCCATTATGTTAATAATACCACATTTCTTGCATTTTGTAAAATTTGAATTTATTTAATTTACATATTTAATTCTTCCTTTTTTATTTTCATAACTATATTGTGGCTCTTTTAATGAATAATTTAAATATGATTTTTCTTTATCTATATTATTATTTGAATAATTTCTGTTTCTTCTTTCGTTGTGTCTAAACATTCCTTTTAGATTTTCTCTTTTGTATTTTGTGTTTCTTATTATTGCATAACTCATCTCTCACCTCCTTTGCTTCAGCTAGTTTTTCTCTTGTGCTACTAGCTAATAAGACATATTTATTTCTTAAATTCTGATCTTTTTTAATTGTCTTGTAACACACTACAACACTTTTTTAGCTTACTGCTTCAAAAAGTGTTTCGTGTGGCAGAGCATCACCCCACACCCCATTCAATCCAAAATAAAAATTCACTTTTTTATTTTGGATTGCTAAAAAACTATTCATAGTTTTTTAGGCAAATTAAAAGAGATTAGCTATACATTTGAAGTAGCACTAATCTCTTTATAATTTGCATATAAGCTATCCCAATTGAAGTCATCGCCATACCTGTCACTTCTATATGGAATATTTTTCTTTTTATGTGTGTCCTCTTTATTATAATTATTTTTATTTTTTATATTATTTATTATATCTTTATCATTATCACCTATAGGGTATGGTTGCTTTTGACTATCTGAATAGTTATTTATATCTATACCCTCTAGGTGTTTTTGACTACACCTATTGATGTTTTCGACTATAGGTAAAATTTGTCTTTCTTCTATTTCTTTACTATCTGTTTTATATTTTAATTTTACTTTTATATAGTTCTTGTCTCTTAAAGAACTTATTATTTTTGACACTCTATCTGCTGTTACATTTACTATATTTGCTATATATTTATTACTTGCAAAACAACTTGATGTTTCTTCGCTTAAATATAAAATCATTGCAAGTATTAGTTTTTCTTTATCTGTTAGTTCTTCATTTAATAAAATTTCTGCTGGTATCCATAAACCTTTTAATTTTTGTTTGTTCATATAATGCTCCTTTCTTTTAGTTTCTATTTGCCTCAAATTCAATTTTAAGGCTTTAAAAATAATTTTTAGTATAAGTTTAGGGCAAAAAAATAAACCTTAAGATTTTGTCTTAAGGCTATATAATATATTTTTCGTACTATTTCATAAATTACTATATTATTATTTAATTTCTTATTTTTCTTCTAATAACCAATCTATTACATTTTTATGAATTATACCATTTTGTGAAAAATCAAATTTATCCATTGTTAAAACATATTTAGGGTAGTTATCCTCTATATTTTTAAATGCTCCAAATTCTCTTTCAATAACAGAATCATCTGCTAAAATGTAAGCTACTTGAATATATATCTTTTCTTTAAATCTTGTCGCTATAAAGTCTATTTCTCCATTTTCTAAATTTCCGACTTTAACATCATATCCTCTAGATAGTAATTCATTATATACAATATTTTCTAAATATGCTCCTAGTTGTGGTCTTTTTCCAACATTCATTATTTGACCGAAACCTAAATCCGTTAAATAATATTTGTATTTTCCATTTAATATTCTTTTTCCTCTAACATCATATCTATCAGCTTTATTTATCATCATAGCTTTTGTCATATATTCTAAATAGTTATATAGAGTTATTTTTGAAACTTCTCTATCATCTTTATTTGCAAAATAATTTGATAAACTTTCTGCTGAAAAATTTTGAGATGGTGTTGTAACTATATATTCTACTATTCTATTAAATAGATCTAAATCTTTTATATTAAATCTTGCTATAATATCTTTTACTAATATAGAATTATAGATGTCTGATAAATATGTTCTTGTCTGAACTTCATCTGTCATCATAAATCTTTGTGGCATTCCTCCCCAAGTCATATAGTCATCAAATACTTCTTCTATATCTTTTCTATCTGTTATATTTTTAAGCTCACATACTTCTTTAAATGTGAATGGATAAGTTTTAAAACTTACATATCTTCCTGCTATATGTGTAGCAAGTTCTCCAGATAGTAAATCACTATTAGAACCAGTAATGAATATTGATACATTTTTAGATGCCTTAAATGAATTTATCGCTTTTTCCCAGTGTTCGACATTTTGAATTTCATCAAAGAATAAATAATATTTATCTTTACTTACTATTTTTTCTTTAATGTAATTGTGTAAATCCATATCATTTTTTATAAAAGAATAATCTTCATATTCAAAGTTTATATATATTATTTGAGATTCTGGTATTCCTCTTGCTTTTAACTCATCTATTATTTGTAATAATATAACTGACTTACCACATCTTCTAACACCCATTATGACTTTTATCAAATCTTGGTCATAGAATGGTCTAATTTTAGATAAATATTTTTCACGAATAATCATAATTTTCTCCTCTTTGTTCACTTTATTTTATTCTATTATATCGTAATTATTTTCTTTTGTCAATAATTTTGTTTATTGTACTAAACAAAATTTGTTGCTTTGTGTGTTTTGTTTAGTGAATAGTTTATGTATTTAAGAGTATCAATATTTTTATAAAAATGGTACTAACAACAACACTCATGTGTGTATTGACCACCATTTTCTCTTACACCTGGTAAATATGCTTTAATATAGCCTGGTTCCAATTTTCCTTTTTCAAAAGGTGGATCTAACAATTTTATAAGTCCATGTTCTCTATCAACTAAGTGGTTCTCTAAGCTTTCCATTGAAATATATTTTTTATCATTATCTCCTGCTCCAGAAATTACACTCCAGCTTTGTGCAATACTATCTATTCTACATTCATCATTTTCCATACTACCTAATACATTTCCATCATCCATGAATGCTCTTCTAAACCATCTTCCATCCCAAGCCTTTGTATTTAATGCCTTTTTCAAGTTGATTTTTATATCTTCATATTTTTTGGCTAATTCCTCATCTCCCATTTTATTACAAATTGGAATAAATCTGTCTAAAATAGCATATTGAAAGAAGCCAAGCCATACACTTTCACCTTTTCCTTTATTTCCAACAGTACTAAACCCGTCATTCCAGTCTCCTGATCCTATTTTAGGCAATCCATTTTCTCCAAAATTCAAACTCTTTTCAATTGCTTTTATACAATGTTTGTAAATATTTTCTTTAATATTTGATTCTAAATATTTATCATATCTTTCATCTTGTCCTTCTTCCAATATAGGTCCTTGTAAATATGGAGTTTCTATTTGTAAGATTTCTTCATCTCCGGTAAAGTCAATATACTCTTCTGTTAAATATACAAGCCATAATAAATCATCCGAAAATCTTGTTCTTATACCTCTTTGGGTCTCTTCATGCCACCAATGAAGAACATCTCCTTCTATAAATTGATGTTTACTGTGTTTTATTATTTGTTTTTTTAATAATTCAGGATTTATATATTTTAATCCTAAAGTATCTTGTAGTTGATCTCTAAATCCATATGCTCCTCCAGATTGATAATATCCGCTTCTTCCTATTAGCCTACTAGAAATTGTTTGATATAATATCCAGCCATTTAAAATAATATTTATTGACTCTATAGGAGTATACACTTGTAATCTTCCTAATCTATCTTTCCAATAATTTTTTATATTTTCTAGTTCTTGTTTGCAATTTGCTATTTTACTATATTTATATGCAATATTTTTGCAATCTATTGTCTTGTCCTCAGCACCTAATATTATTGAAATTTCTTTATTTGCAAAACTTTCTATTTCTACTTCTATTTCATAAGCAATACAAGCATTTTTACCTAGTGCATTTTCGTTATTTAATTTTATTTTCTGCAGTGCTTCTGGATTTCCTATTCCATTCTTTCCTATGAAGAAATTTTTATCACCTGTATATGATATAATTTTTTCACTAGATGAAATATAAACTTGTGTATTTTTAAATTCATCTCTATATACATTTTTGGCTAAAATTATATTATTATTTCTATCAAAATTCGTTGTAATAAATCCTTCTGATTTTAATTCATCTTCACCTATTACTGGTTTCATATAATAGTATAATTTTATTTTTTTTCGATTTGGTGTAGTATTTTTTAAATTTAAAATTCCAATTTTACAAGCATCTTCTTTTGGTACAAATACAGTTAATTCCTGTTCTATCCCAATATTTTTATGAGAATATTTAGCATATCCAAAGCCATATATAATATTATAATTATTTTCATCTGGCATTGGGTTTAATCCTAATGACCAAGTGTTTTTACTTTCTTCATCTTTTAAATATATAATTTCACTTGGAATATCATAACTTGGATTGTTTTCCCAACTAGAAACTCTATTCATTCTACTATTTTTATACCAACTATATCCCCCCATATTTTCAGTGATAACACAACCAAATTTCTCATTTGCCATAACATGGCTCCAAACAGTTGGTAATCTATTATCTTGATTAATCTTAATTAAATATTCTTTTCCATCTTCTGAGAAGCCTCCATATTCATTGTAATATTTACATTTATCTGAGTCTTTTAATACATTTATATCCTCTGTTTCTTTTGGTACTGGTATAATTGTTTCTTCTTCATTTCCTATTTGCTTATATTTTTCTAAATATTCTTCTTCCAAATCTTTTATATTATTTTCTAATCCTCCTTTTGCAGTATCTATTATTATGTCTGAAACTGTTTCTAGAAGTGCTATATCTTTTTTGTCTATTTCACCTTTTGTTAATGTAAATATTCCTCCTTTTATATTTTTTAAATATGACATTTGACTATTTAAAATAGAGTTTTCTATCTCTTCCCTTACATAATTTTCATAACTATGTTTTTCTTCATCTAATATTACTACTTCTGTTTGAATATTTTTCGTTCTAAAAAATTCATAAGCTTTTAAGACTTCTCTTATTACATAGCCATCATTAACATCTCTAATTTTAATTAATATAATTGGTAAGTCTCCAGATATTCCATATTTCCAAAGTTGATCTTTTTGATATATAATTTGTGTATTCTTTTTCATAAATTGACTTTTTATAGGATTATCAAAAATAAAATATGATAACATCTTTTGATAAATAGCTATTTCTTTGCCTTTTATTCTTAAATATCTACTCTCTGCTTCTACTCTTGCTCTTGAAAGTTCAAATTCCTTTTTTACATTTTCAAAAGATTGATATTTTTTAATATTTTCTTTTGTTTTTTCTTCTTCTCTGCCTACACTAATTATTAAATCTACTACTGTTTTTTCTTTTGGCTTTATTTTTATAGTTCTTTTTAATGCTACAATTGGTTCTGTTACTAATCCTATTTTTCTAGATAATGGTATAGAATTTTTAATCATATTAGGAATTCCTAAATTTCCTCTTCCTATAAACTTCTCTTCTTCTATTTCATATTCTAAATCCCCAATTGTTTCACTATCTGTGGATAAATTAGTTGCTAAATAGATTTCTTTATCATCTATTTGTCTTTTTTTTCTTTTTACTATTAGACTATTTGTTTCTTCATCGAATTTTGTAATTAAAAATAAATTATTAAATACTGGATGAGCATAATCTTGCTCTTTTTTTGATAATACAGGTTCAAAATAAGAAGTGACTTCTAATATTTCTTCCTGATTTCCTTGATTTTCAAAAATTACTCTTCTGATTTCTACTGGTTCTTGTGAACTAATTGTTGTTTTTATTGTTGTTTTTATATTTCCATTTAAAAGTTCTTGTTCGTCTCTATCTGGCATAAAACTAATTTGATAATTCTTTTCCTTTTTCTGATTAAAATCATAGTTTGAACTCCATATTTCTTTTGTTTTTATATTTTTTATAATAAAAAATATGCCTTGCCCATAATCATCTGTAGCTTTAAATCTATTTATATAAATATCTTCATATTTACTAACCCCTTCACCTTTTTCATTCATTGCCACTACATAATTTTCATTTGAAATTATATTTCCTGTTATTAGTCTTTCATCTATCTTTTTATATGTTGTTTGAATATAATTTTCATAATCTTTATATTTGAATTTTTCTACTTTTTCTTTGTTCTCTTTTGTTATTATAAATTTTTCTGGCATAGTTTCTTGTAAAAGTATACTTACTGCATCAATTTGAGGATTTTTCATAAATCTTTTTTGTAATATTTGATTATTAAATAAATTGTTAATTGATAATAAAATTAGTCCTTGATGATGTGCCATATATGTTTTTACTAAACCATATTTTTTCCCTTTTTCTACTCTTTCCGGAGTAAAATCAATTGATTCATAAAAGCCAAATTTATTGTACATTCCTTCGTTTTCTAATTGTTTTAAATTTTTAATAGTTTCTTTTGGTTCATCTGTAATAGCTAAAACTCCTGCATAACTAGATACTACCAATTCATCTGCTAATCCTCTTTTTAATCCTAACCATGGAATTCCAAATGCTTTATATTGATAATTAGATTTTAAATCTTTTAAATTAAATGCTGCTTCTGATATTCCCCATGGTATATTTAATCTTTTAGCATATTCTTTTTGACTCATAATCATAAATTTACAAGACTCATCTAATAAGCTGCCTTCATATTTTGGTATGTTAATATTAGGCATAAGATATTCGAAGGCTGTTCCTGACCATGAAATTAATCCTTTGTATTTTCCTAAAACTGTTAATGTCCTACTTAAATAATTCCAATGTTTTGTCGGTACATCTTTTTTAGCTATAGCTACTAAACTAGCTTGTCTTGCTTCTGAAGCTAATAAATCATAATAAGAATCTGTTAATTTGTTTTCTTCTACATTAAATCCTATTGAAAAAATTTGTTGTTCTTTACTATATAATACTGAAAAATTAGTATCTTTTATTGTATTATCAATAATTTCTATTAATGTTTGAATTTCGTCTCTATTACTATCTTTTATATTTTCTTCTAAATACGTTTTTACTACAAAAAGATAGCCTATTAAATTCCCACTATCTACTGTTGAAACATATCTAGGTATTAGTGGTTCTTTGGTCTGAATTTGATACCAATTATACAAATGTCCATTCCATTTTGGCAAACTTTGTATAGTAAATATTATATTTTTTAATAAATAAAATGCTTTTTCTTCCTCTATATATCCCAAGTCATAAGCTGAAATAACTGCTAACAATGATAAACCAATATTAGTAGAAGATGTTCTTAAAACAATTTTTTCTTTTCTATCTTCTTGATAATTATCTGGAATCAAAAAATTGTTTGTTTCTGTTAAATATGTTTCAAAAAATTTCCATGTTCTTTTTCCTACTTCTTTTGCATATTGCTTTTCCTCATTGTTTAACTCTTCAACTTTATTTTTCTTCTTTTCATCTTTACTAATATACCACATACATATAGGAATAAAAATCCAAAATACTCCTAAAAAAACAGCCCAGATATTTTCCTTTAAACTTCCTAATCCTATCGAAATAAGTCCTGATAGTACATTTATTGCCATTTGATTATAATAAGAGATTAATCCTGATTTTGCTTGTTTTTCCGCTTCTTCTGATGTAGTCCACTCTAATAAATGCATATGACTACAATGTACTCTATATAAAGTAACTATAATTGCTTTTGCTGAAATATATGCTTTATATGGTAAACAACCTAATGTTAATATTCCTCTAATAATTGTTCCTTTTATTCCTGATATTTTTGGAGTAAAAGTCTTTTGTTTTTGCTCTCCTTCTCTTTTAAAAATCATCTCATTTAATATTTCTAATATAAATGGACATACAGAAATTAGTAATAAAAAAGTGACTATTCCATAAATATTTTTACTATAAAATATTCCTATTATGTTTAAGTATATAATTGAAATTATAATACTAACTTCTAATAAACTTCTTCTTAGATTGTCAAATATTTTATATTTTGACAATAAATTTAATGGACTTTTTGAATTCATCCATCTAACAATTTGCCAATCTCCTCTTATCCATCTAGATAACCTATTCATAAAACTATTATATTTTGTTGGATACCCATCCATTAGCATAATATCAGATACTAATCCACAACGCAAATAGCATCCTTCTAATAAATCATGACTTAATACTGTATTTTCTGGTATTTGACCTTTTAAAACTTTTGAAAATACTGCAACATCATAAATTCCTTTTCCTGTAAAAATACCCTCTTTGAAATTATCCTGATAAATATCAGATATTGCATTTGTATATGAATCAATTCCTCCTGCTCCTGCAAATATTTTTGTAAATAAACTTTTATAACTAATGTCCAAATTAATTCCAACTCTTGGTTGCATTATTCCATATCCATCTATTACTATATTTCTTTTATCATCTATAACTGGCTTATTTAAGATATGAGCCATAGCTCCTATTAACTCAAATGCAGAATTTAATATTAAATCTGTATCTGCATCAAGTGTAATAATATATTTTATTTTTTCTAATCTTTCTCTTATTTTAGATTGCTCTTTTTCTATTTTGTTTTCTATAGTATTTTCTCTAAATGGGTTTTGTATATTTCCTAAAATATACTCATTAAATTGATTTAACATTCCTCTTTTTCTTTCCCATCCAAGATATGAGTTTTCTTTTTTATTGAATTTTCTTTCTCTATAGATAAAATTAAATATTGGTAACTCTTTTTCATCAACTTTATATTTTTGATTTAATTTATCTACTTGTTTTTTTCCTTCTTCTATTACTTCATTATCAAAATCTTCCTCCTTTTTTGTACTTTCACTACAATCTCCTAGTAGAGTAAAATATATATTTGATGATTCATTAGCTAAATAATATACTTCTAATTTTCGCATTAATTCCTTAACTTTTTCTTTTGATTTTATAATTGTTGGTATTACTACCATTGTAGTATTTTCTTCGTCAATGCCATTAGTTAAATCTAATTTTGGTATTAATTTTGGTTTTACTATTTTACTTAAAATATATTGAATTAACTGAATAACTAATTCAGAAACTGGTATTAAAAATAAAATAAAACCTATAAAACCTAAATAAATATTGTTAGTCATTTTATTTACTAAATATCCTATTATTATAGAAAAAATCATAGTAATAAAAGTTGTAAAACAAATATATATTATTGTTTTACTTTTTTCGCTTATGCTATCTTTTTTCTTACGTTTTAGTCCAATATATAGTTCACTAACTCCTTTATCAATTAAATAATATCCTATATGTGACTGCTTGCTTCCTATTTCTTTTGTATTTGCAATTTCTAACATTTTTCTTGTAATATATATTTCAGATATTTTTGTTTTTTTAGATATTTCCTTAATTTTATTTCTATAATATTCTTTTGTTTTATTATCCATTTTATCATATACATTAGCTGGATCTTGTTTTAACAATTCTTCTACTCCATTAACTTTTTCAAATATTTCTAAAAAATTAATTCTTTGTATTTTTTTTATACTTGTAATACTATTTCCAATAGATACTTTACGAACAGCTATATCAAAATGTTCTTTTTTTATTACATCTGATACAGTCATACCAGCTAATTCAACTGTTTCTTCTAAAGCGTTCAAATAACTATAACCTTTTTTCCCGTATCTTTTTAGTATATATGACATGTATTCAATAAATGGGTATTGCATATCTTCCCATACTTTTTTACTTATTTTTCTACTAGAATTATTTTTACATAGCAATTCTGATTTTTGTTTATTTTCTACTAATCTTTCTACTATATTTTCTGCCTTGTACTTTTGCATTTGAGAAGTATATATTTTTTCACAAATTTCTCTAATATTTTCTATTATTGCTATATTTAAAAATAATCCTATATTCCAAATTTCTTCCATGCTTAAATTTTTCTTTGTTTGGTAACTAGTTAGATATATTTCTAAATCATTTTTTTCAATTTTATTATCTGTATATGCTACTATTTCAGATGCTAAAACATAAATACGTGCAAATCCTTTATATGGTCCGTTACCTATTCCTAAAAAATTAATATATTTCTTTAATGGTAATTCAGTTTTTATTTGTTTTACTGTTTCTTCTATAATATAAAAATTATCTAATAACCATTCTCCTGCTGGATGTATACTAATACCCAGTTTTAAATGTTCGTTTAAAATATTATATACTTCTTCTATTATTTTAAAATTCTCTTCTAGATATGGTATCGGATAAGTATTCTTCTGAGACTTATTTACTAAATTGTGATTTGTTGCTATTTTTTCTAAATGATTTTTTAATTGTTCTTGGTCTAATGTAGTTCCATTTATTTTTAATATTTTATTTTTATTCAAAAAATTCCACTCCTTGCCAATATGTTTTATCCATATTGTTTGCAAGAAGTGGTAATATTATACTTTTTATTTAATTATCTTTCTTCATCTGTTAAATCTTTTGTACTTACATTTTTTGATTCTTGTATTTGGTTTTGTTTTTGCTCTCTTTGTTTCTTTATATCAGAATTTCTAGTTACATCAACTTCTATTTTTCCATCCACCAAATAGAAATCTTGTCCACCAACTAATCTACTAATATTATCAATTGAACCTCCAATTTTATTAATAGCTTCCTCTTTAGTGCACTTTCCTTCATCTAATTTTTTTAATAAATCTTGGTTTTCTTTTATAACTTCAATGTAGTCTGCAATTTCTTTTGGCATATTACTATTAAAACCTAGATCTAAAAAATTATCATATCTGTACTTTTCTTGATTTTCTTTTAATTTTATATAATAAGTTTTGTCATTTGGTCCATCATTTTGTTGTATATCAAATGTGATATCTTCTTCATTAGTTTTTAATGGATCACTTAATTTTTCTTGAAGAACTTCATAACTTACTTGGTAATTATCTTTTGCCATTTTCATTACTTCTCCCATAGATATCTGAGAAAAATCTGCTTTAATCTCGTCATTTAATTCAAATAGTTTTTGTGCTGTTTCTTCGCTTATTCCCATTTGCTCTATCGTCTTTCCTTCTTCTTGAGCAACTTGCATATCTATTGGTTTATCTATATGTCTATTTATTTCACTATATGCATATGTGGCTACTCCTGCGGTTAATGTTAACACTCCTGTAATAGCTGCAACTCTTTTTGCAATTTTTTTTAATTTTTCATGCTTCTTTTTCTGAACTTTATAGTTTTTATGTTGCGCTCCTTTTCTCGGTGCTTTTATTTCTGGTTCTGTTGATTCTCGTAAATGCTTTTTACCTTCATTTACAAATCTTGGCATGTCTAATGGTTTATTTTCATTTACTTGTTTGTTGTAACTTTCTAGGATTTTTTGAAATCTCTCTGCATCTAATTCAAATCTCACTTTGCTGAATTCTTCTTCTTCATAAAGTGGATGAATCTTATACTCTTCTTTTGGACTAATTTCCATTTTTGCTTTTTTTAGATTATTTTTAGCTATTAAATATGCTTCATATGATTTTTTAAACTTTTCACTTGCTTCCCTCAACCTTCTTACTGTCTCCACATCTACAAACGAATCACATCTACCATTATATCTATAAGCTATTTTTAGTAATTTTTTTTCTTTTTCTAATTCGTCTTTTTCTTTATTATCCTCTAGTGGAATATCAATTGATGTATTCTTACCATTTCCTCCTTGAATTACTTTTAATGAGGCTCTAAACTTTTCCTTTTCATCATTCATAATCATTTCTCCTTTGAATATCTAATTATTATATATCATTTTCACAAAAAAAATGCAACTCATTCATAAAAATATTCTATAATTCCATTATAAATTCCCCAAGCTAGTTTATCTTGATATGTATTTTCTAATAATTGTTTTTCTTCCTCTGGGTTAGATAAAAATCCACATTCTACTATTGATATAGGTATTTCAACATGTTTCATAATATAAACAGTATCTAATTTCATCGCTACTCTTTTGTTTTCTTTTTGTATAGATTTATTTAAATTTTCTTGCAATAACTTAGCTAATTTTATACTATTTTCATCATTTGGTTTATAAAAACATTGCCAACCATAATACTGTTGTTGAGGTATTTTATTTAAGTGAATAGATACAAATATGTCAGCAGAACTTTCATTTCCTATTTTTACTCTATTATGAATATCAGATATTTTCTTTTGTTTAAGTGTTTGTGAATCTAAATCATAAATAGCATTTTCGTCTGAACGAGTTAATATTACATTACACCCACTTTGTTCTAATAAATTTTGTACTTTTAGTGTTATTTTTAAATTTGTTTCTGCTTCAGTCGTTCCATTGCTACTTTGTGCACCTTCATCTGGTACACCATGCCCAGCATCTAACACTACCGTTTTTCCTGACACTGGCGTAGCCGTTGTTTGTATTACACTTTCATTATTTTGATTTTTATTTTTCTCTCCTTTTTGATTATTATTTGCTATTTGCAACGAAAATGTAAATATTCCTACTAACAATGCAGATATAATTATTTGAATTCTCTTTTTATTAATTATTACCATAATCAAAACTCCTAATATAAATATTTATTATATTTATATTAGGAATTTAATATTTTATTCTTATTTATTTTATTACTCTTATCATATTTGGTATTTCCATTAGCTCTTCTGATAATTTATCTACTTGCTCCATTCTTCTAATTTCTGCAACATTTCTAATTCACTTGTTATAATTTCTACAATATTTCCATCTTGCAATTTAGTAACAAGTGGCATTTCTATGCTATTTATTTTACACCCTACCATATGATTTCCAACTTCGTCATGAATAGAATAGGCAAAATCAATTGCTGTTGCTCCTTTTGGTTATACTTTAATATTTCCTTTCCGAATAACAACTAATCTTAAACAGCTATATTGATTATACAAGAAAATTTCATAAAAGGTGAATCAAAATAATAGTTATTATTTTAAATATTCATCAATTTTTTCTAACGCATATCTAACCAAAATATTATATATTTCTTCACTATTGGCATTTTCTTTTGTCCCGAGTTATGACCGTATAATCTTTACCATCTATGGTATAAATTTCTTTTTCTCCCCATTTAATTCACTCCCATTAAAAAATATTAGTGTGTTTTTAAAATTATTACTAATATAATCTATATTAGATAAAGTCTTATATTTATTGCTATTCAATTATAAATTTTTAGAGATTTTTTATGTCTCTATATAAATAGGCAAAATGAAATGTGCTATTTTCCCAAAAGGTAAAAATTTTTTCTTTTTGAAGCAAAAAAAGAAAGTAGCTTTCTACTTTCTTTTCAATATTATTTTATATGTCATATCTCATCTCTTATACTATATTCAATATTTCCTTCATTGATTTTATTTTATAATCTGGTTCCATTAAGATTTCTTCTTTTTTCTTCCACTTATTATTTATTTCTTGTTCATACCAGATAGTTTTTACTCCTAAAATTTTCACTCCTAATAAATCTTCTAATAATTCATCACTAACAAAAGCTATCTTATTATATTCTTGTTTTGGAATATCTTCAAAAGCTTTCATATATACTTTTAAATTAGGTTTTCTTTCTTTAACAGCTTCTGAAATGATTATTTTTTTAAAATATTTTTTTATATCTTCTCTTTCTAAAATGTATTCTACATTTCTAATTGAATTATTACTTATAATACCTAGATAATATCCTTTCTCATACAATTTAATAATTGTATTTCTTGTTTCTTCATCTAAAATATGAGATTCTAATAATAACATATCAATTTCTTCTAAATCCTCTTTAGATATATTTAAGATTAATGATAAATCTTCATATATCTCTTTTTCTGTAATCTTTCCTAGTGAATTTAAAATTTGATAACTTTTCCATTTTCTAAATATATCATCCCATTGCAAATTGTATTTTTCTAATATTTTATTTATTTTATCATCAACATTTTCAAATTTACTAATTAAAGTATACCCCCAATCAAAAAATATGTATTTACACTCCATAACTATCTTTCTCCTTCATCTTTTATATTCTGCGTTTCCTCTATAATTATATGTTTAAAAAATCTTTCCTGAAATTCTACTAAAGCCTCTATTTGTTCTCTGGTATATATCTTTCCCTCTGGTGCAATTATTAATTTATCATCATCATCATCTAGTCTATGTATTGCTGCTATACATTTTCCTTCATATTCTTCCAACGGTTCAAATACGCCTATTATATAGGCATCTAATTCAGCTCCATCACCACTGATCGTATTAGGAACATAACCGTAATTTAATGGATATATAAAATTCCATTTTGGATGTTTTACTCCCATAGGTCTATCCATAACAATATGAACCTTTTTACCCAAAAAGTCTTTATAATTTGCTTTTTCCATACTATATATCCTTTCTAATATAATTTTTCATCTATCATATCTGATAATTTTTTTATATTTCCTCTAGCAGTATATATTTTTGTTTCCTCAACAAGCTTCTTCACAAAATTCATTCTTTTCATTGCTAATTCTTGATTATCAAAATTAGGAAATGGATAATCTGTACTCAAAACAATATTTCTATCAGCTCTAATATATTCTGACACTACTTTCATAGTAGCTAATGTTGCAACATCCTCTCTCTGTTCTGTTAAATTTGTCTCTTCATCTTTCACTGGATATGTAGAAGTAAATAATATATTTGAAAGTTTAGATGTCTTATTTACTTTTATTCCTAACTCATCAAATTCTGGATTTATATATATTTTGTTTTCCCATGGCTTTTCCATTTTTTCTTTATCGATTTTATTTACCAAACTTGGAAAATATTCATGTATTACTCCAACTCTAATATGAGTTTGAAGTGTACCACAATAAATATATGGTATTCCATTTTCAATACCTATAATTGCTCTATCATTGCAAACAAAATTATATCCTTTTTCCATGCAAAGATACATCGCTAATGTAGTTTTTCCTGAACCTGGTTCTCCTGAAATTAATGTTGCCTTACCATCTTTCTCAACTATTGCACAATGAATAAAATATTTATCTTCTTTATTTAATTCTTTTGCAAACATTGATAATGCTAAATATATTAAGTCAGGTAAATACAATTCACTTTCTGGTACACATATTAATGCTTGATTTAAGTCTGGATTTATTTGTACTAAATTAGGACTTTTATCTAAATAAATCAAATAATTACCATCCAATCCTACATTCTGATCTGGTATAATTTCTATTCCTGGTATTGTCTCTGGAACTTGTTCTTCATCTGTTAAAAAATAATTATAAATTTTTTCTGAATTAGTAGCAAAAATAATTTCTGCTGAATGACATTTCATTCTTAATTTTTTCATTTTAAAACCCTCCTTACTTAATTTAAAAAACATTATCATTTTCTAGCAATTTTATTATTCTGTTCTTTTCTTGAATTATATCATATTCAATTTTACTTTCAAAACAATAATTTTTAATTATTACTTTTCCATCTTTTATAACAATTTCGGGCTTATTTCCAGATGTATATATTAGATTTTCTATAATAGATCTATTGTATGTTAAATTCAGACTATTTCTATTATAAAATAATATATCAGCCTTATTTCCTTCATCAATACTTCCCGAATTTATCTTCATATATCTAGCAGGATTGACAGTAATCATATCTAATAATTCACAGCTATTCAAGTTGGTTAATAACGCTGTTACTCTTAAACTATCTAATAGTGATAGTGAATCATTTGTTGCAGGTCCATCTGTTGCAATCATTACATTAATTTTATTGTCTAATAATTTTTTTACATTGCAAGGTTTATTTTTTAGCTTCAAATTACTACTGTGACATGCCACAACTGATACTTTGTTATCTTTCAATAGCTTTACATCATCATCATCCAAATAATTGCAGTGTACTAATAAAGTATTTTCATTGAGTAATTTATATTTATTCAGCAGTTCTATTGGTGTCATTCCATATTTTTTCTTAATGTAATCAACTTCTTCAATAGTTTCGCAAATATGCAAACTTAATTTAGTTTCTTTATTTCGATTCAAAAAATTAGAAATCTCAATTAAAGTTCCTTCATCTATCCATTTTACAGAGTGTAGCCCTACAAAATATTCTACATTACCTATTTTTTGTAAAGAATTAAATTTTTCTTCAAAATCTATTTTATAATCTTTTAATTTTTTAGAATTCATCATAGGATAGCCTAAAAAAGCATTAACAGGAAATTTAAACACATTAGGCCATCCTCTAACTCCAAATACAGTTAATGTTCCATTTTGTATAGATTCCAAAACAACATTATTTATTGAACTATTTCTAATTTCATCATTAATTTCTTTAAATTTATCATGAAATTTTTCTCCTAATAAAATATATTCCTCTGTTGATAGATTTTCCTTATATCCTCTTAAAAAATATTCTCCAAAATGAATATGTGCATTTAAAAATGCAGGTAAAAGTATATATTCTTCTGCGTTTATCAGTTGATTACTTGGAATTATTTCATTTCCCAAATATGTAATTATCCCATCTTTTATTCCTATATTGACTTGTTTTATTTCTCTTTTTTGATTTTGGGTTACAACTAATCCATTTATTATTAATAAATCTAACATTATTATCTCCTATTTTTTAGGTTTTCCAATCCAAGTACATAAATAGTTTTCATGTACTAATTGCTTTTCTCCCTTTTTATATTCAATATTATCATTAAAATTAATTTCTTTAAAGCAGAATGGATCTCTTGCATACAAATCCTTTTTACCTGTTTCACATTTTTTACATGTATATGCCATTGCAAAACATCCACCTCTACAGATTTCCGCCTTATCGCAATCCTTGCACCCCTCTATTTTTTCATAATTTTCCTTTCTAATTTTAAAGCTATTAAATTGTTCTGAATTAACTATATCGAATATATCATCAGTTAGCAAATCTCCTACTCTATAATCATGCATATATACACATGGAGATACGGGAATTTTCCCATCTGGTGTTATTGAATTAATTCTCATAGAATATATACCACATGCACATCCCCTAATTTTATTATTATCAACTAAACCAGATAAAGTAGGTTCACTTAATTCTACTGTATCGCATTTTTTAAATAAATATTTGTAATTTTCAAGGACTTGCTCTTTACTAGGTATAAGTTGAAAATGCTTTGGCTGAATTGGCTTTAATAAGTTAAATCTTATGTTTGAATCATATTTTTTTGCTAACTCTAGCAAAGCATCTATACGATCTTTTGTAAAATTCCAATTCATTGCACACATTATAATACCTGATTTAATATCATTCTTTTTACATATTTCTAGAGCTTCAATGGCATATTTATATACATCTCCACCTCTGTTTTCATTATGCTCTTTTTCATAAGGAGAATCAAGGCTAATATCTACATCGTTTAATAATTTTAAACATTCTGGATAAACATTTTTTAGAGCAATTAAACTTATTCCTGATGTTGTTATCCCTACTTTTATGTTTCTTTTTGTTAACTCTTTCAATATATATGGTAATAAACTATCTTGAACTTTTAAACCATTGGTAAAAATTGGTTCATTACCACCTAAGTTAATAGTCTCTACTCCTATTTTTTTTACTTGTTTAATTACTTTATCAACAATTTCTTTTGTGAGATTTTTCCCTTTTTCTCTAACACTCATTGAATAACAGTGTTTACATTTACAAGGGCAATCATTTCCTAATGTCCAACCAATGTTTTTAATTTGTTTCTCTGTTTCCTCCGCTTCCATTTTTAATCTCCTTTCAAAATTTCTTTTCTTATTTTTTTCATTTGCATTTTTATATTTTCATATTTTAATAAATTTATATCTGAATTATTTTTTAGGTAATCCATATATAATTCTTCGTATAAATTTAAGTAGACTTTATATTGTTTGTATGAATAATATTTTTCTGTAATATTCCATAACTTAAATAAATTATCTATTTCGTCTTCTACTTTAGTATTTTTTTCTTCTTCCTTTATTATATCCTTTCTATTTGCTAATATATAAAGTAAAAATTCACAATCATTTTTTTGTCTTATTCTATTAATATAATTTAAAATCACTTTTATTTTATTATCAACTATTCCTACATTTTTTAAGCAATACTTATATTCGTTTATTCTTTCAAAATGTCCCTCATATATTTTTTTATCTATAATATTTAAAGTATTATCTTCATAATTTATTGTAAATATTTGACCATGAATAATATGATAATTTTCAATCTGACCTTTTTCATTAATAGCTTTCATAGATTTTATATAATCAAATTTATTTTCATTATACTTATATATTTTTTCATTTTGTATAATTTCCTGTAATTCATCTGCTCGCATTAATTCCAAAGTTACATACTCTTCTAATTTTTTACTATTTCTTAATTTTTGAATAAATTCTTCATCATCTATTATTTCTACTTTTCCGTGATTTAAAATATTAATTTTAATATCGTTCTTCATAATCTAAACCTCCTTGAGTTATCATTCTTGTTTTATCAATCCAAGGAGATATAATTTTTTCTGGTATATTTAAATTTCCCCTACCTATTCCTATTTCTGAATCAGGAGTACCATGTGAATCGCTTCCTCCTGAAATATATAAATTATGTTCTTTCGCAAATTCAAGTGCAAATTTTTGTTGTTCCTGTGAATAGTATGGATAATACCCTTCTATTCCATCCAATAATCCTTCATTTACTAAAGTCTCCAAAACACCTTTAGAATTTTCATTATACTTAAATATATGTGGCATAAAAACTTTCCCACCACATTTTCTTATTAATTCAACAACTTGTTTATAAGATGGTATAAGGCTTGAAAAATCCACAAAAAAATCGCTATTTGGATTTGCAGTATATGTTAGCAAGAACGTTCTACAATTATTCCATGCATCATCTGAAATATATTTTTTATTTTCTATATGTCTAGTGATTTCTTTAAATACCGCTCTTTTTCCTTTTTCTTTATTTACATCATATTGTATCCTTGACACATCTATTTTCAATCCCATTTCTAAGCATTTCTGAATTATTAGATTAGTTTCATATATATTATAGTCTAGCTTTGATAAATATAATTTCGATATTTCTTCTTGTGCCAAATCTGTATCAATATTATATCCTATTAACTCTATTGGAACATTGTTTACTATTGTAGAGAATTCACATCCTGGTATTATCTTTCCTTCGTAATATTTAGCTATTAATATATTATTTAATTCCTTATATGCTTCACAAGTATTATTATCCGTTATTGCTATTATAGAAACTTTCCTTCTTTGTGCAATCTGTAATACCTCTTTTAAATTACTTTGTCCTCCAGAATAATTAGTGTGAATATGAAGATCTATCATACTTCTCTCCTTTATTTTTACATAATCGTTTTACCATATCTTTCCAGTAATTTCAATACTTATTATATAAGCAATTAATTTATTAGTTTTATTATAGAATGGAATAAAAAAATATCTTCTATTTATTTTGTTTTTATCAATATGAATATTTATTACATAATTCTCCTATTATAATTGCACATTCCACTCAAAGTTTTTTATTAAATTTTTATTTACTATAATATATCTACTGTTTGAAAGTAGATTTGTTAATGAACTTATACTTATTCCCATATATTTATTTCTTTTAAATTCAAAAAAATAAAGTGCCTAAGCACTTTACTTTTGCTGTATAAGATTAGTTATTTTATTACTCTTATCATATTTGGTATTTCCATTAGCTCTTCTGATAATTTATCTACTTGCTCCATTCTTCTAATTTCTGCAACAATATTAATCTTTGCTTTATTATTTGTAACTTCTGTTTGTAATTCTTTTATATTTATACCACTCTTCATAAAAACATTTGTAATTTCTAATGCTAAATTTTTCCTATCAAATGCTAATATCTCTATTTTTATACTTTTTTTCTCTTCCTCTTTCTTGGTTTGTAATAATTTTAGTATTTGATTTTTAGCTTTAGCTGTTTTTATAACTTCAATCCATTCTTCTTCTGGAACAGTTTTTAATTCACTTGTTATAATTTCTACAATATTTCCATTTTTCAATTTAGTAACAAGTGGCATGTCTATGCTATTTATTTTACACCCTATCATATGATTTCCAACTTCGTCATGAATAGAATATGCAAAGTCAATTGCCGTTGCTCCTTTTGGTAATACTTTAATATCTCCTTTTGGAGTAAATATATATATTTCATCTTCTAAAAGTTCACTTTTTAAAGTTGCTAAAAATTCTTTAGGATCTTCTAAAATTTTTTTTAATTCTAAACTATAATGTATCCCTGATAAATTCTTTTTAAAATTCATTTCTTCTTTTTTTATATATGGAAGATAATTTATTATACCATATTTAGCAATTTTATTCATTGTATAACTACAAATTTGAACTTCTAACTCTACTCCTTTTTCCCCTAAAACAATCTCATGTATTGCTTCATACATATTGTTTCTGGGAGTAGCTATATAGTCTTTAAATGTTCCTGGAATTAAATTATATAAAGTATTTATAATTCCTAATATCATATAACATTCTTGTTTTTGTTTTGTTATTATTTTTATTGCAAATAAATCCTTTATTTCATCCATTCCAATTTTCTTTTCATTTATTTTTTTATATATATTATATAAATGTTTTGTTTCTATTTTTACAATTGCAGTTATTCTTTGCCTTTTTAATTCTTGTTTTATTTTTTCTTTAGTTTTCTCTAGAAGTTCTTGCTTTTGTTTTTTCTTTTCTTCTAATTCTATTATTATATTTTTATAATCATCTGGATATAAATATTTAAATGCTCCATCTTCTAATTGTGTCTTTAACTCATACATTCCTAATTTATACGCTATTGGAGCATATAGTTCTATTGTTTCTTTGCTAATTGCTATTTGTCTATCTCTTTTCAAATGTTCTAATGTATTAATGTTGTGCAACCTATCTGCTAACTTTAATATAATAATTCTTATATCCTTTTCCATTGCTCCAAACATTTTGTTATAATTTTCTGCTTGTTTTTCTTCTACACTTTTAAACAATTCAGTAATTTTTGTTACTCCTTCTACTATCTGAGCAATTTCCGTTCCGAATTTTTTTTCAATATCTCCATAACAGGCATCTGTATCTTCTACAACATCATGCAACAAAGCAGCACATATTGTTTGCGTATCTAACCCTAATTTTGCTAATGTATAAGCTACATGCAATGGATGAATAATATATGGCTCTCCAGATTTTCTATATTGATTTTTATGTTTATTTTCAGCATATGAATATGCCTTTTTTATTTTATATGTATCAATATTTCTATTTTTTCTTTTAGCTTGATATAACACATCTTCTATAGTAATTACACATTTTTCACTCATTTTTATCATCCTTATCCATATTTTATTTTTTCTGAATAATATCTGCATACATTGTGTAATACTTTATTGTCTAATATAAACTCTTTTCCGTCTTTATTAATTGATTTATTTATTACTTTTTTATCTAAACATTTTCCACAAATCATACAATTATTTTTTTTACCTTTTATTAATCTTGTTTCATCTTTTTCCAAATCAAAAATATATTGTGGATATACTTCTGCAAGAAGTGGACAAAATGTTGCTTTTATTCCATCTTCTTGTAGCCATATTTGAATTCCTTCTCCTCCGTTTTGGCAATATGTTTCATTCTCAGCTTGATATTTTATATTTTCGCTATCATTTAAAAATATTTTTGGAATTCTTATTTTTAAATTTCTTTCATTTGCTAAGTTCTCTATTTTGTGTATTATATTTCTCCATTTTTCTGGCTGTATATGATTTAATACTATATTCTTGTCCCATAAAGATTCAAAACTTCCTGCGTGAAAAGTGTACCAGTTTATTCCTAATTTTAAATAATGTTCTATTATTGCTCTATAATCTTCTTGGTTTATTTCCCATAATGTTGGTTGAATTTTTACAGCTATTCCGATTTTCTTTACAATAGTAAATTGCTTTATCAATTTCTTTTATATCAATTTTATTTGTTCCTTTTAAAAATTGTAATTTTTCGTTATCTAAACTGTCTATACTATAACTTATATATTGAATATTGTTTGGATCTATTTCTTGTATTAATTTTTTTATTACTTTTACACCATTATAGCCTGAAGTAGAAAACATTACCTTTTTTCCGTGTTTTATAAATTCTTTTGCTGCCAAATTGCAAAATTCTGTATCTACTGAAACATCTGGATTACCTAATATATATGCTTCTTCTAAATTAGGTAATTTCTCTATAATTTTTTGTATTTGTTCTAAATTTCCTTGATATTCTTTATGCTTTCTTCCATAACTTTCTTGTGTACATCCAATACAAGAACATGTACATTTTCTTCTTCCATAAGTTCCTGTATATAATGTTAATGATTTAACTTTTTTTAATAATTGAAGCTTGTCCATATCTCGCCTCCTATTTTTTCTCTATTATTTTATGCTGGACATCACTTCTTTAGAACAAAAAAAAGCTTTTATCTTCTAATTTGATAAAAGCTTTTTGGCTTATTATATAATTTTATAAATTTCTTCTATCTACTGCATAACTACTTCCCATAACAGATTTAGCCGCATGTTTTACTTGTGCTCCTATTTCTCCTATTTCTAGAATATTATGGAATCTTCCTACATCAGACACTACTACACCAATAGATACTGAAGTCAATGGGAATTGTTCAATAATTCCTTTTCTATTAGCAACTTCTATATAACCTTTTTCTATATCTGCTTCTGTAAAATATCTTTCTACATTTTTATCAAAATAACTTATTATATTTTGACAAAGTTTTTCGCAATTAGTTCCTGGTACAATTGCTACAAAATCGTCTCCTCCTATATGACCAACAAAAGTATTTTCCAATTCGTCACTATGAACCATTTTTATAATTGTTTCAGCTGTAAATTCTATAATCTCGTCACCTTTTAAGAATCCATACACATCATTGTATGCTTTAAAATTATCTAAGTCAACATATAATACACAAAATGGTTCTTGCCTTAATATTCTCTTCTTTAGCTCTGCATGTATCTGTACATTTCCTGGTAATCCTGTTAGAGGACTTACTCTTCTGTTGCTAGACAACAATCTGTTTAAATTCTTTACTGTATAATATAAGTATTGCTCATCTACTGGTTTTTTTATAAAGTATTCTATTGACTCTTGTAGTATTCTTACTCTATGTTCTTTTTCACTTTTTGATGACACCACAATAACTGGTGTTATAGTGTTATCCTCATCTTTTCTAATCTTTCTACATAATTCTACTACATCTCTATCTATAGCATCTTCGTTAATTACAATAAGTGATGGTATATTTTTTAATGCAATATCAATTTGTTCCGTTTTTACACTTATAAATTTATATTCTGGATCATTTCTAAATAGCTCTCTAAATATTACAATTGATGAGTCATCATCATCAATAATGTATATTTCTTGTACCATATTCTTACTCCTTTGTTTAATTTTTCTACTTTTTTTGATTTATTATATACAAAATATTTATTAAGTTTCAAGTATTTTTTTTATTTTTTCTAATCTGTATTTTTTTATTTAATATTTCTGTTATCTCTTTTGTATTAATAGCCGGAAATGCTTTTTTTAGTCTATATACATTTTTGTACAAACTTAAAGTCATTCTATCTCTCTTTCTTTTTAATTTTCTTACTAATTTTCGAACATTTTCAGTCTTTATAGTTTTTTCTTCACTTTTATTGGTTTCCTTTGTTAATTTTCTGATTTCATTTAGTTTTGCTTTTATTTCTTTATTTATTTCTTCTACTTTCTTTAATGTCATTTTTATATTTTTTACTTTAATGATTGTAACAATTAAATCTGCTAATAATACTATTGCTATAATTGAAATTATATAATGTAATAATTTTATATCAACTTTAAAGGTTAAATCTTTTACAAATGGATGAATATATTTTACAAATATAACTCCTAATATTCCCCAACAAATTGAATTTACTAAGCAAATTCTTCCTTGAAAATTAAATTTTTGCTCAGAATAATCCCAATATTTTGTATGAAATATTTTTTCTAATAAAACTCCCACTAAGTACTCCCATGTAGTTAGTACTATAATGGCTATAAAAAATAGTAAAATAGGCTTGTTCTGATACCTTTCTAGAAATAGTAACATAATAATAGCTCCTATTCCATAAATCGGACAAACTGGTCCCTTCAAAAAGCCCGTATTTATTATTTTTTTCTCTGATACAGATCTTACAATAGATTCCATAATCCATCCCAAAAAGGAATATATAATAAAATATGTTAATATTTCAAATATTTTTGCTCCCATGGAAGTTTCCCCTCTTTCAATAAATATCCTCCTACAATGTTTTGTAGGAGGTATTTCTATTTTCTTACTACTACTTCATATGTTTCACTTATATTACTCTCGTTATACACTATTACTTTTAAGTTATTTTCTCCATCTTTTAATGGATATGAATATTGAAATTCTTTTCTTTGCTCTAATGGTAATACCTGATCTAAATTTAACACATATTGTTCTTCTTTATTAATAACAAATTCTACCTTCTTTATTCCTTCTTCATCTGATGCATTTATAATAAAATTAGCTGAACCATCTGTTGTTATTTCAACTTTTGGCTTTGTAACTCCTTTTACTTCTTGGGTCTTTGTCTCTGTTTTATTATTAATATCTACCATAACAACTGTTAATGTATGTGTTCCTTTTGGAGTTTCTATTGTTTGCTCTGTTTGCATACTATTAATATCAACTTTTGTTTCTTCATCGTCATCCCATCTATAAGTCATGTATGAAAGTTGTTCTTTTCCATTTGCAGTGATTTTAATGTTATTTCCTTCTACTTTTAATTCTACATTAATGTCTCCTTGTATTGTATATTGTCTTTGACATGTTGATTCTTTTCCATTTACATCTACTGCATATATATTTAACGTATTTTTTCCTGTTGGTATTTCTATTTTTTGTTCTACTTTTTTCTTTCCTTTAGTATCAATTTCTATTTCGTCCTCATTATTCCAATGATATGTTACTTTTGTTAATTCTTTATTACTTGATATTTGTAATGTAATTTCTGTCGCAGCATCTTCTTTTATTTCTATAGTTGGTTTGTTTGATTCTCCTTCTGACTTAGAATCTTGATACATAGAATAAGATCCACTTCCAATCATAAATACACCAAAAAGCAAAATTGCTATTGAGAAAAATTTTATTATTTTTTCAATTTCAATTGGTCCAGTTCTTCTAGTTTTATTCTTTTTTTCTTTTTTTGGACTTTCTACACTTAATATTTGATTCAAAGTTTTTCACCTCATTAGTTTTATTCATATTGAATTATAACATATGCCTTTATAAAAGTAAATGTTTTGAAACAATAAAAAAAGAAACAATTTTTTAACAAATGTTTCCTTTTTTTGTTTATATTTTAAATTAATTTTGTGAGTATGGAAGCATAGCAATATGTCTTGCTCTTTTTACTGCTATTGTAATATCTCTTTGATGTTTTGCACATGCTCCAGTTGTTCTTCTTGGTAATATTTTTCCTTTATCATTGATAAATTTTCTTAATTGTTCTGGATTTTTGTAATCTAATTCAAAGTTTTTATCACTGCATAATACACATACTTTTTTTCTTTGTTTTCTGAATCTTGGATTATAATCCTCATCATAATTTTTATTATTTCTTCTATTTTGTTTTTTATCTGCCATTTTATTTTCCCCCCTTGCTTAATTAGAATGGTAGGTCATCACTTGAAGATACTTCAAAATCTGCTCCCATATTTCCTGGAGCTGTATTTCCAAATGTATTTTCGAAAGAAGTACTTCCTACTTCTCCATCTCTTCTACTATCTGCAAAATAAGCTTCTTCTGCAACAACTTCTGTTACATAGTGCTTTGTTCCTTGGTCATCATCCCAAGTTCTTGTTTGTATTCTTCCAATAATTCCTACTTGTTGACCTTTCTTAAAGTATTTGCTACAAAACTCTCCAAGCTTACTCCATGCAACTATGTTTATGAAATCTGCTTGTCTTTCTTCGCCTTGTCTTACAAATCTTCTGTTAACTGCTAAGCTAAAAGATGCTACTAATGTATTGTTTGTTTGAGTATATCTTACTTCTGGGTCTCTTGTTAGTCTTCCCATTAATATTACTTTGTTCATTTTCTATCACCTTTCTTACTTTAAATAAAGGCCCCTTACTTTATTTAATTTTTTTATTTTTTTACAACGATAAATTTTATAATATCATCTGTAATTCTATAAACTCTTTCAAGTTCTGCTATTGAATTTGGATTTGATTCAAAATTGAATAACATGTATGTAGCTTCACTGAATTTTTTGATTTCATAAGCTAATTTTTTCTTTCCCATGTTTTCTACTGATTCAACTTTTCCATTTTCATTAATTAACCCTGTGAATTTTTCTTCTAAAGCTTTTAGTCCTGCTTCATCAACATTTGGGTTAACAATGATAATACTTTCGTATTTGTTCATTATTTTCACCTCCCTTTGGATTTGTAACCTACATTTTCTGTAAGTAGAGATTTGAATTAAACATAACAAAATAGCCATGTTTTTTTCAAAACATAGCTATTTTACCATATTTTCTAGTATTTGGCAAGTGGTTTATTAATTTTTTTCTGGTTCCTGTGTTATTTTAATTCTGCATATAAATATTACACAGAAGGCTAAGCTAATAACGATAACACAATATCAATTAAAAAATAACTAAGAGATTTCTCTTAGTCATTATATTTTTTGTTTTTCTGTATAAATTATCTTTCCAAATTTTATTTCATTTACTTTCTTCTGTATTTCCATAATCGGAATTGGAAGAATTGATATTAAAATTGTTATTATCCATTGTGTTTGATTTAATGGAACTAGTTTAAATATATTAGCTAATGTAGGTATAATTACAACAATTGTTTGAACTAGTACTCCCAAAATAAAACTTCCTATTAAAAATTTATTTTCAAAAATTCCTACTTTAAAAATAGATTGTTCACTTTTTATATTAAAACTGTGGACAAGTTCTAAGACTCCAATTGCTATAAAAGCCATTGTTCTTCCTACTTCAATTCCGTAATATTTGTTTCCTATGCTAAATGCTATTAAAGTAAGCATTCCTAACATAATTCCTTCTACTATAATTTTGTTCCATAATCCATCTGCAAAAAGTCCTTTTTTACTATCAACTGGCTTTCGATTCATTATATCTTTCTCTGGAGGTTCTAAACCTATTGCAATAGCTGGTAATGAATCTGTTACTAAATTCACCCATAATAATTGTATTGCTAATAAAGGTGATTTAAATCCTAATACTAATCCCATAAATATGGTAACTATCTCTCCAATGTTTGTTGCAATTAAGAAATGAATTGCTTTTTTTATATTATCATAAATATTTCTTCCTTGTTTTACTGCTTTTACAATTGTTACAAAATTATCATCTGTTAAAACCATATCTGCAGCATTTTTTGCTACATCCGTTCCGTTTTTTCCCATCGCAATTCCTATATCAGCATTTTTTAATGCCGGACTGTCATTTACTCCATCTCCTGTCATTGCTACAACTGCCCCTGTACTTTGCCAAGCTTTTACAATCCTTACTTTATGTTCAGGAGTTACTCTTGCAAATACAGAATAATTTGCTATTTCCTTTTCTAATTTGTTTTGTGGTATTTTATCTAATTCTTGACCTGTAATTGCTTTATCTTGAGCACCTAATATATTTAATTCTTTTGCAATTGCTTTAGCTGTTGCTATATGATCTCCTGTTATCATAACAGTTTTTATTCCAGCTCGTCGGCAAGTTCTTACTGCTTCTTTTACTCCCTCTCTTGGAGGGTCTATCATTCCTACTAATCCTACAAAATTTAAGTTGTTTTCTATATTATCTGAATCTATTTTACTTGGCATATGGTCTAAATCTTTATATGCTACTGCTATTACTCTTAATGCCCTTTCTGCCATTTGTAAATTTTCTCTCTGAATTTTCTGTTTTTCTCCTATTGAATTTTGACATTTGTTTAATAAAACATCTGGCGCACCTTTTGTTATGATTCTATATTTATTTCCAATTTTATGGATTGTTGTCATCATCTTTCTGTTAGAATCAAAAGGAATTTCATTTATTCTTGGCATATTATGATATAATTCTGTTTTATTTTTGTTATTTTTTAATCCATTTTGTACTAATGCCACTTCAGTAGGCTCTCCACTTACTTCTATTTTGCCATTTTTATATAAAATATCACAATCTGTACACATCGTAGAAAGTTCTATTGCAAACTCTGAATTATTTGATTTTACTTCCACTACTGTCATTTCATTTTTTGTTAATGTTCCTGTTTTATCTGAACAAATAACTTTACTACTTCCTAATGTCTCTACTGCTGGCAATCTTCGAATAATGCTATTATTCTTTGCCATTTTTGTAACACCTAGTGATAACATTATTGTTACAATCGCTGGTAATCCTTCTGGAATAGCTGCTACTGCTAGCCCTACTGATGTCATAAACATTTCCATAGGATCTATATTTTTTATTAATCCTATTACAAATATAATTAAACATATTGCTAAACATACTATTCCTAGTATTTTTCCCACTTGACTTAGTTTCTTTTGAATAGGTGTTTCTGGTGCTTCATCTTGTATTATCATATTTGCTATTTTTCCTACTCTAGTATTCATTCCTGTTTCTGTAACAACTGCTTTTGCATGTCCATTTACTACAATGCTACTCATAAAAGCCATATTTAACATGTCACCTAATGGAATATCTTTTTTGCATATCATATCTGAGTCTTTTAAAATTGCTTCAGTTTCTCCTGTTAAACTAGATTCTTCTATTTTTAAGTTATGACTTTCTATTAATCTACAGTCTGCTGGTACGTAATTTCCTGCTTCTAATATAATTAGGTCTCCTGGTACTAATTCTTCTGCATTTATTTCTATTGTTATATTGTTTCTTATTACTTTTGCTTTTGGAGGTGTCATTTCTTTTAATGCCTCTATTGATTTTTCTGCTTTTGATTCTTGTACTACTCCCATTATAGCATTTAATATTACAATAGCTATTATAATAATTGAATCTATGTAATCATTTTCCCCTTGTATATATGAAATTCCTGCAGATACAATGGATGCTAATATTAATATAATAATCATAAAATCATTGAATTGCTTTATAAATTTTATAAACATTGTTTCTTTTGGCTTGTCTTCTAACTTATTTCCACCATATTTTTGCCTTCTTTCTATTACTTGCTCTTTTGTTATACCACTTCTTCTATCTGTTTTTAATAATTTAAAAATTTCTTCTTTTCTTAAAGTTTCCCACATATTTTTCTCTCCTTTGTATTTTTTATACTTTCATTCTATGTGGCTTGTACTTTGTTTATGACAATTTATAAATTTTACTTAATAATTTTATATTAATAATATCAATATTCTTTTTTCGACATATTATACTTTAAGGAGGTATTATTATGTTTATTAACTCATTAATTTTAGCACTTTCTAGTAGTATAGACTCTCTTGGAATTGGAATTACATATGGTATTAAAAATACAAGAATTTCTTATATGGCTAAAATTGTCTTATTTGTAATTTCATTTTTAATTTCATTCTTATCTGTATGTTTTGGTGATATTTTAAAAAATATCTTTTCTGATTTTGCTACAAGATTAATTGGAAATATCATTTTAATTGCTATGGGAATTTTTGTATGTTTTCAAGCTATACATAAAGATAAAAAAAATACGACTCAGAATTTAGCATATTCTGAGCCTATTTGCAAAAATAATGAAAAGATTTATAGTTTTTTTATTGAATTTTTAGGTATTACTATTAAGATTATTAAAAATCCTACCTCCTCAGATTTAGATTCTTCTCATTCAATAGATAGTAAGGAAGCTTTATTTTTAGGGTTTGCTCTTTCTTTGGATTGCTTTTGCATTGGAGCTTTTGGAAGTATTATTGGTGTTAGCTCTTTTCTTTTTCCTGTATTTATATCAATTTTTCAACTTGTTTTTTTAAGTATTGGAAATATGTTAGGAAAAAAGTTACATCGTTTAAGTAATTTGCCTGATAATATTTGGTCTGTTATCTCTGGTATTTTGCTTGTTTTAATAGGAGTAGTGAGATTTGTTGTTTAATATTAAATTTCATTATTTTAATTTCATAGATAATAATTTTGAAATACCATTTTCTTCCATAGTAACTCCATATACTGTATCTGCTGCTTCCATTGTTCCCTTTCTATGTGTTATTACTAAAAATTGTGTGTCTTTTGAGAACTTCTTTAAATACTCTGCAAAACGATAAACATTTACATCGTCTAATGCTGCTTCTATTTCATCTAATACACAGAATGGCGCTGGATTTATTTTCAATATAGCAAATAATAATGCAATAGCTGTAAATGCTTTTTCTCCTCCTGATAATAGCATCATATTTTGAAGTTTTTTTCCTGGTGGTTGAACTGTTATTTCAATTCCACATTCTAGTATATTTTCTTCATCTTCTAATTTTAACGATGCATTTCCTCCACCAAATAATTCCTTAAATACTTCTGCAAAATTCTTATTAATAATTTCAAATTGAGTTTTAAATTGTTCTTTCATTGTTGCTGTCATATCATTAATAATCTTTCTTAGTTTTGACATTGTATCTTCTAAATCAACTCTTTGTTCACACATAAAGTCATATCTTTCCTTCATTGTTTTATATTCTTCTATTGAGTCTATATTTACACTTCCTAATTCTCGTAAATCTTTTCTCAAATTATTTACATTTTTCTGTGTTAATACTACATTTTCTGGTTTTTTATAATCTTTTACTGCATTTGGAGTTAATTCATATTCTTCCCACATTTTGTTAATTATAGTATTTATATCTTCTTCAATCTTAGTTTTCTTTACATCAATTTTAACAATTTGAGCTTTTAAATCTTCAATTGTTTTAAATTTTTCTGTAATTTCATTTTCTTGTTTCTTTAATTTTTCATTTTTTTCTACTCTTTGTGTTTTTAATTGTTCTATTTTTACTCCGCTATTTTCTACTTCTTTTTTTATGTCATTAATTTTCTCTTTTATTTCTTCTTTTGATTTTTCTAAGTTAAAGTTATCTTGTTTTATTTGCTCTATTTGTCTTTGTTTATTTTCTATACTTTTATTTGTATTTTCTATTTCTACATTTATTCTTTCTTGTATTTCCTGGATTGAAGCTTCACTTTCGTCAAAAGATGATACTGATATTTTTAAGTTTGTAATATCAAAATTTAAATCATCTGCATATTTTTGATTATCTTTATTTAAATCTGCAAATTCGCTTATTACTTTATTTAATTTATCTGTTTCTTCTGTTAAATTTTCTATTTCTTTTTGTGTTTCTTGCTTTCTTAAAATTGTTTGTTCTTTTTCTTTTTCTATATTTGCTTGTTCTTCTTTTAGTTTGTTTACTCTTTGTTCTATTTTAGCAATATTTTCTTCAATTGAAACTAATTTTTGTTTTTCTGTTGCATATGTAATATCAATTTCTTGTAATTCTTTTTCTAAACTTGTTGCTCCTTCAAAAGTATCCTCCATTGATCTTTCATATTCCTGTTTTTCTTTTTCTAATTCTACAACTTTTTCTCTTAACTTTTTAGTTTCTTTTTCTAATTTTTCAATTTCTCTTCCTCTTCCCAAAATATTAACATTTTTCTTTGCTACAGATCCTCCTGTAATTGCTCCTGAAGGATTAATTACATCTCCTTCAATTGTTATAATTCTAAATGTATATCCATTTTGTTTAGCCACTTTAATTGCTGTTTCCATGTTGTCTACTATAACAGTTCTTCCTAATAAGTTTAATACAATTTGTTCATATTTTTTATTAAATTTAACTATGTCTGATGCAATACCTACTACACCCTTTTCATGTCCTTTTATTTTATCTAGCTTTCTACCTCTTACAGATGTAATTGGTAAGAATGATGCTCTTCCTAAATTGTTTTTTCTTAAATGTTGTACTAATTTTTTTGCATCTTCTTCTGTTTCTGTTACTATATTTTGTAGACTTGCTCCTAAACACATTTCTATTGCTGTTTGGTATTCTTCTGGGACTTCTATTATATTAGCTAAAACTCCATGCATTCCTTTTCCTAGTTCTTTAATATTTTCACAATCTTTTAATAATGATTTTACACTTTTTATATATCCTTCTTTTTCTTTTTCTGTTTCAATTAAGAATTTTAATCTTGATTCTTTTATTCTTATTTCACTTTGATATCTATTTATCTCATCTTCATAAGCTTTGATTTTTTTGTCAGCTTCTTCTCTTTTCTTATTAATCTCTTCTAAACTTGATACAATTTTATTTCTTTTTGAATCAATTTCATAAAATTCTTTTGCTATGTCTTCTTTCTGTAATCTTGTACTATCTAATTCTGAAATATGAGATGCTACTTCACTTTTTATTTGTGCTTGCCTTTTTTCATAATTATCAAAATTTATCTCTTTACTATTTATTTCTGATTGTAATTCATATTTTTTGTCTATATTAGCTTCTACTTGTAATTTATAATTTTCTATTTCTAATTCTTTACTTGAAAGTTTCTTTGTAAGATTAGCTAGCTCTTCTTCTTTTTCTTTTAATTCTTTTTCAAACTTCTCTTTGTTTTGTTTTAAATTTTGTTGTTTTTCTTGTTTTTGTTCAATTTCCTTTTTTAATTCTTCTAGTCTATTTTGTGCTTCTTCTATTTCTTTTTCAAATCTACTTTTATTTTCATTGTTGTTTAAAATTCTTGTATCAGCTACATTTATATCAGAATTTAACATTTCAATTTCTTTTTGACTTTCAAATCCTATATTTGACATTTCTTCTATTTTGACTGTAATATCATCTATATCATTTTGTAATTCTTCTTTTAATTGTTTGATTCTTTCTAATCTGCCTTCTTCGTCATTACATTGATTTGTATAAATTTCTTCATCTTTTATAATTTCTTCTAAAGTTGATTTATATTTTTCTATGTTATATATAAATAAGCCTATTTCAATACTTTTTAGTTCTTCTCTTAAATCTAGATATCTTTTAGCTTTTTCTGCCTGATTTTTTAATGGTTCTATATTTGTTTCTATTTCTGTTAAAATGTCATTAATTCTAAGTAAGTTTAGCTTTGTACGTTCTAGTTTTTTCTCTGATTCTTGCTTTCTTGTTCTATATTTTACTATTCCTGCTGCTTCTTCAAATATATTTCTTCTATCTTCTGATTTATTACTTAATATTTCATCAATTTTTCCTTGTCCTATAATTGAATATCCATCTTTTCCAATTCCTGTATCCATAAATAATTCTAATACATCTTTTAGCCTACAAGGTACTTTATTTATATAATATCCTGTTTCTCCACTTCTATAAATCTTTCTTGTTACTGTTACTTCAGTATATTCAATTGGTAACGCTCCATCTGAATTATCAAATACTAGTGAGGCTTCTGCAAATCCTAATGATTTTCTATTTTGGGTTCCTGCAAAAATAATGTCTAATGACTTTGTTCCTCTTAATGATTTCATGCTTTGCTCTCCGAAGCACCCATCTTATGCTGTCTGATATGTTACTTTTTCCTGATCCATTTGGTCCAATTACACTTGTAATTCCTGGCATGAATTCTAATATAGTTTTATCAGCGAAAGATTTAAATCCTTGCAATTCTAATCTTTTTAAATACATTTATTATCACCTTTCTTAGCCCATTTAAAAAACAGGTATAGTTTATAAAACGGCATACCATACCTGATTTTAATAGTACTTTTCATAGAAATAGTTTATACTATTTTTATGTTTTTGTAAAGCTTATAAATGCTTTCTACGCAAATTTTATACCAGATACAATTTTTGCAATATTATATATTAATCTTTGTTTATCTTTTGAGCATTTATCTAATAATTCCTGAAATTCTTTATTTAAATAATTTTCATTTTCCATTGTTGTTCCATTTAGTATTTTTTCTATTGGAACATTTAACGCTATTGACATTTGAGATAATCTTTTTAAATTTATTTGTCCTCCTCTTTCTATTTTGCTAACATATACTGTTGTAACATCAATCATTTCTGCTAATTTTTCTTGTGATAATCCTGCTTTCCTTCTCGCTTCCTTTATTCTTTCACCTATTAATTTATAGTCAATATTTGCTTCTATTATTTTCATTCTTTCACGTCCTTTCTCATTTGTAAATTTATCATTATAAGTTCTAGTTGTTAAAATCTCGTTTTGTAGTATATGTAAATGTTTATTTATTAATTCTCGATTTATCTCGTTGTTTTTTGATTATTCTATGTTTTTGAAAAATTTTAAAGTATTTATATTATAGGAAGTTCGGAGAACTTTCCTATAATATAAAAATAGCATAATTCACTTTTTTTCTAAATTGAATTATGCTATTTTTCAGTTTATTTTTTTATATTTTCAGCATATTTATTGTTAACAATTTTGTCATATGGAGCATTTTGACTTAATTCTCCTGCACTTTTCATTACTTCTTGTAATCTATTAAATGCTTCTTCTTTTAAATATGGTGTATCATTCCATGCATCTATATCTTTATAGCTTTGAATTGCCGCTGTTAACATTTCTATATCTGTTCCTGGGAAGAAATTTGTAATAACTTCTGCTATTTCTTTGCTTGTATGTTCTTTTGTCCATTTTTCTCCTTGATAAATTGCATCTGTAAATTTTTGTATAGTATCTTCATTATTTGCTATATAACTTTTTTTAGCGAAATATGCTGTATATGGTATTTCACCTGCTGCTTCTCCAACAGAAGCTACTACATATCCTTTTTTCTGACTTTCTGTCATAGATGCAGTTGGTTCAAATAATGTAACATAATCTGCATTACCACTTGCAAAGGCTCCAGCCATTAAGTCAAATTTAATACTATCATCTAAAGTTACATCTTTTTTAGGGTCAATTCCATTATTTTTTAGAACATATTCTAATGTCATATAAGGTACTCCACCTTTTCTTCCTGGTATTATCGTTTTCCCCTTTAAATCTTTCCAATCAAAATTATCTGTATTCGTTCTTGAAACTAAAAATGATCCATCTTTTTTGGTCATTTGTGCAAATACTTGTGTATAATCTTCCTTTCCTTGATTGTATACATATATTGATGCTTCTGGTCCTGCAAATCCTATGTCAGATTGATTACTTAAAACTGCTGTCATAACAGCGTCTGCACCTTGACCTGTTGTTAATTCTATATTTAATCCCTTTTCTTTGAAATATCCATTGTTTATTGCTATATATTGCGGTGCATAAAATACTGATCGTGTTACTTCGTTGACTTTTATAGTTTTTAGTTCTTCAGCATTTTCATTATGTTTTTTTGTTATAAATACTCCTATTGCTATTACTAGCATGATAAGTATTACTATGATGTAAGTTATAGTTCTTTTTTTCATTTTAAAATTACACCTCCTTTTTATTTTATATATTTTATGTTTATAATAAAAAGGTGTGAATTTTATTAAGCATTTCTTGATTTTACTATAAATTTTTCAAGTAACAACACTGCTAAATACATTATTCCAGCTACAATTCCTAATATAATAACACTTGTCATAACTAAGTCTAATTTGAATACTTGCCCTCCATACACAATTAAATATCCTAATCCTGCTTTTGATACTAAAAATTCTCCAGATATAACTCCAACCAAAGAAAGTCCAATATTAACTTTTAGTGAATTTATAAATGTTGATATATTGGCTGGAATAATAATTTTTGTTAGTATTTGAAATTTACTTGCCTTAAACGTTTTTGCCATTTTAATTATTTCTTTATCAGTTCTTAAAAAGCCATTTAGGTTTTCTAATATTGTTACAATCAAAGAAATTGCTACTGCCATAACAATAATTGCTGGTGTTCCTGCTCCAACCCAAATAATAATTATTGGTCCGAAGTGCTACTTTAGGTAAACTATTTAATACAACTAAATATGGTTCTGCAACTTTTGACAAAAAATTAGACCACCATAAAATAATTGCTATTGCTATTCCTAAAGTTGTTCCTACTAAAAATCCTACTACTGTTTCATATACTGTAACTCCTATATGTTTTAATAAATCATTTGAAGTCAAATTCATAAAGGTTGCAAATATTTTACTTGGCTGGCTTGTTATAAAACTGTCTATTATACCATTATCAGCTAAAATTTCCCATATTCCTAAAAAAGATACAAGTATTAATATTTGTGTTAATAAAATTAAATATTTTCTTTTTTTTATTTTTCTTAAATATTCTTTTCTATCTTTTGAAATTATTGTTTTATTCATCTACTCCCAACTCCTTCCATAGAGTATTAAAGTATTGACTAAATTTTGGGCTTTCTCTACAATTTATTGGCGTTCTATTTTCTATACCAAAATTAATTTTATGAATATCTTTTATTGTCCCTGGTCTCTTGCTTAATACTAACACTCTATCTGACATACTAATTGCTTCTGAAATATCATGTGTTACAATAATTGCTGTGATTTTTTCTTTTCTTAAAATATAATAAATATCATTTGTAACCATTATTCTAGTCTGGTAATCTAAAGCTGAAAATGCTTCATCTAATAATAAGATTTTAGGTTTTACTGCAAGTGTTCTAATAAGTGCTACCCTTTGTCTCATTCCTCCTGATAATTCTGATGGATATTTATCTTTAAATTCGTATAAATTATATTTTTTTAGTAATTCTAATACATATTCTTTATTTACATTATCATTTTTTCCTTTTACCTCTAGTCCAAACATTGTATTGCTTAAAATATTTCTCCATTCTAGTAAACAATCCCTTTGTAACATATATCCTATTTTGCTAGAAATTCCATTTACTTTTTCTCCTTCTATGTATATTTCTCCTGTTGTTTTTTCTTCTAGTCCTGCAATAATTGATAATAGTGTGGATTTTCCACATCCACTTGGTCCTATAATACTTACAAATTCGCCCTTTTTTACTCTAAAATTTACATTTTTAAGGGCTAATATTTCTCCTTCTTTATTTTGATATTTTTTGCCTATATTCTTTACCTCTAAAATATTTTCCATTTCATTCCTCCTCATATTTTTCTAATATATTTTATGTAAAATATATATAAGGAGTTCTTTTTTTGCTAAATTAATCTAATAGTATAAAAATAATGTCTCCTGTATGATACAGAAAACATTCTTGTTTAATATCTTGTTTTTAATTTAAATAAATTTAAAAGTGTAATTTTATTTATAATACTTCTTTCTTTAGCTTTAGCAATTCTTCTTTATTAATTTCAGTACTTTCTATTATTATTTTTTCATCTATTCCTTTTTTTATTAATCTTTTTGCCACTTCTAATTTTCCCTCTATTTTGCCTTCTATTTTGCCTTCTTTTTTTCCCTTCCTTATCATTTCTCGATTTTCATTTACTAGTCTTTCATATAAATCACTCATAATATCTCCTTTCTTTATTTTAATTTCTAATTTTTCTAGTAATTCATTTTTGGTTACTTCTTCCAATGTATCATTTAGCAAATAATATATTATATCACTTATCTCATACAACTGTTTTTTATTTTTCGCATGTTTTACAATCAGCTCTAGATTTTCTTTCAGTTCTTGTTTATTCTTCGATTTTTCTATTATCATTCCATAACCAAATAAGCTTTGTTTTTGCAATAAAAATGATTTAGATAATTTGTTTATTTCAATCAAATTATATTCTAAGTCTATTTTGTAATTTTCGAATACATAATCAGATATTTGCTTTTCTTTAAAATTTTTTGGTATTTTCCATTTTTCATTTCCTGTATAAATAATAATTGGAACAATAATTGGATATCTTGTATTTTGATTTATTTTCTTTGACTTTTTCCATTCTTGGATAATATCTATACAATAATTTAGAATTCTATATGGCATATTGTTATCAATTTTTGATTGATGTTCTACTAAAAAAAATACTTCTTTGCTTTTTAGCCTATAAACTATGTCCGCTTCTTTTGATTTATACTTTTTTGTAATATAACTATTAGTATATTTTATAAGGTCTTGACTTTGTATTTTTTCATTAGGTTCAAGAAAATCATTTATAAATTTTCTCATTTCTTTTTCATCTTTTAGGATATTTTTTATTAATTTGTCATGTCTGTTATTAATTTTGTTTCGATTTATGTTATAATTAGCATTTTCCTCTGCTAATTGAAAAATCGCATTTAGTCTTAAAGTATGTATACATTTAATGTAGTTTTTGTATGTAAATACTTTCAAATCTCTCCTCCCTATTATATTGTTTTTTGATGTGAATGTCAATATTTATTAATTAGTAAAATGTATTTTTCTTATATAGCCTGTATACCACCTCCTTATTTTTTATTTCTTGGTAATTAGATTGAATTTTCGAATTTAAAAATAGAATTAAAATTTCTAAAAAAATAAATTATGATTTAAATTATTTTGAAATCACCTTAAATATATTAAACCACAAAAACAGGAAAAATCCAAGCTTTTTCCTGTTTTTTCACTAATTTTTCATCGCAAAATTCGACAATTATGTTCTATATGTATTACATTCGTACTTATATTTTAATCAAAATAACTGCTTATTTCTTCCAACTGTTCAAAATCTTTTTGCCTTAAAACTTCAAATGCTACAATTGCTACTGAATTTGATAAATTTAATGAACGCAATGTATGCCTCATTGGTATTCTAATTGTCTGATTAATATACTTTTGTAAAATATCTTCTGGCAATCCTTTTGTCTCTTTTCCAAACAATATAAACACTTCATTCATACCGCTATAATCTGGATCTGAATATACATGTTTTCCTTTAGTTGTAGCAAAAAACATATTATTTTCTTCAGGTTTATATTTCTTTAAAAACTCTTCAAAACTTTCATGTTCTTCTATCTCAACTTTATCCCAATAATCTAATCCTGCTCTTTTAACAGCCTTCTCAGATATATCAAATCCTAGTGGATGCACTAAATGTAACTTTGCTCCAATCGCTGCACAAGTTCTTGCTATATTTCCTGTATTTTGTGGTATCTCTGGTTCTACCATTACTATATTTAACTTCATATTTTATTCTCCTTTAAGACAGAAGAGACAGAAGGGACAGGTCTAAAATGTCCCATTTTCATGTCAATTTATGTCTTTTTTTGTATTATTTATAATTTTATATGATTCGACAAAATTCATGGGACATTTTAGACCTGTCCCTTCTGTCTCACATATTCATACAAAATAATTCCTGTTGCTACTGATGCATTTAAGCTTTCTGTTTTTCCGAATCATTGGTATTTTTATTTTCTCGTCTGCTATTTCTTGTATTTGTTGTTCCACTCCATTTGCTTCATTTCCTATAATTATTACTTTTTTATAGTAATTTATATCATATATTGTATTTTCTGTTTGAAGTGATGATACTACTATTTTAAATTTGTGTTTTTTTATTTCTTTTAAAGTTTTTTTCAAGTCCTCACATTCTATTATTTTAACTCTAAAGATTGCTCCCATTGTTGAACGTACTACTTTTGGATTATAGCTATCTGCTGTTCCTTTTGATACCAATATTTGGTTTACTCCAACACTGTCAACAGTTCTAAGGATTGTTCCTAAATTTCCAGGATCTTGAACATCATCTAATGCTACAATAATATCTTGTGTATAATCAATTGTTTTATCCCCATTGTTTTTTTCTATAACAGCAAGCACTCCCTGAGGCTCTTGCACTTCAGATATATATTTAAAAAGTTTACTTGTTACATATATACAGTTATGTTTAGCAATTTCATACATCAAGTCTTTTGGTATACTTTCTGTTTTTTCGCAATCATCACATAAGATTATTTGTTTTATTTTAGCATTCTCTTGGATTGCTTCTTTTACTATTTTAATTCCTTCTACCAAATATTCATTACTTGCATCTCTTTCTTTTTTTTCTTTTAGCTTTCTTATGTGTTTTATTAATTCATTATCTTTACTTGATATTACTTGCATTATTTTTATTCCTCCAAAACATAAATTTAACCTAATAAATATTTAACAAATTCTGTAGTATCATTTAAAACTTTTCTTTCACTACTTGTTCCTATATCTAATGTTATCATTGGCTTTATTCCAGCTGAGAATTTTATCTTTGTTCCATATTTCTTTACCAATTGTGCTATATCTATTTTAAATTTATCTTCACTACTACTTGCTTTAAATGTAAATACTACTGCATTTTTTCTACTTGCAATTTTTTCTATATCTAATTTCTTTGATATATATTTTATTCTTGCTATATCAATTAAATTTTCTAATTCTTTTGGCATGTTTCCAAATCTATCTATAATTTCATCAATGACATTTTGAATATCTTCTTCATTTCTACATAATGCAATATTTTGATATACTTCTATTTTTTGATTTGAATCGCTTATATATTCGTCTGGAATATAACTTGTTACATTTAAATCAATTTGAATTTCTGTTTCTGGCCTTACTTCTATACCCTTCATTTCTTTTACTACTTCATCTAGTAAATTGCAATACGTATCATAACCAACTTGCTCTAAATGTCCTGACTGTATTTCTCCTAGTAAACTTCCTGCTCCACGAATTTCTAAATCTCTCATTGCTATTTTAAATCCAGATCCGAATTCAGTAAATTCCTTGATTGCCTTTAATCTTTTATCTGCAACTTCTGAAAGTAATTTATCTCTTTTATAAGTAATATATGCATATGCTTGCCTATCACTTCTACCTACTCTACCTCTGATTTGATACAATTGTGCTAATCCCATTCTATCGGCATTTTCTACAATTATAGTATTAGCATTTGGAATATCAATACCTGATTCTAAAATAGTAGTACATACTAACACATTTGATTTTTTATCTATAAAATCTTGCATAATTTCTTCAATTTTTGTCCCTGACATTTGACCATGTGCATAAGCAACATTTGCTTCTGGCACTAAATTTGAAATTTGACTTGCTTTTCTTTCTATACCTTCCACATTATTAAATAGATAAAATACCTGACCTTCCCTTTCTAATTCTTTAGTAATTGCTTCTTTTATAACTTCTTCATCATATTCTAACACATATGTTTGAACAGGTCTCCTATTACGTGGAGGTTCGTATATAACAGACATGTCTCTTATTCCTACAATTGACATATGCATAGTTCTTGGAATAGGGGTTGCTGTCATTGTTAAAACGTCTACATTAGTTTTTAATTGTTTTATTTTTTCTTTTGCTTTTACTCCAAAACGATGCTCTTCATCTATTATTAATAATCCTAAATCCTTAAATTCTACATCTTTGCTAAGTAATCTATGTGTTCCTACTACAATATCAATTTCTCCTAAAGCTAAATTCTTAACAACTTCAGATTGATATTTTTTACTTTTAAATCTATTCAATATGTCAACTTTTATTGGATAATCTTTCATTCTTTCTTTGAATTCTTGATATTGTTGTTGAGCTAAGACAGTTGTTGGAGCTAAATATGCTACTTGCTTTCCATCCATTGTGGCTTTAAATGCTGCTCTAATTGCAACTTCTGTTTTGCCATAACCAACATCACCGCAAAGTAGTCTATCCATTGGTCTTTGACTTTCCATATCTTTTTTTACTTCTTCAATACATCTTAATTGATCCTCTGTTTCTTGATATGGAAATTTTCCCTCAAATTCATTCTGCCATGGAGTATCTTTTCCAAAACAATATCCTAAAGCTTTTTCTCTTTTAGCATATAATTCTATTAAATCTTTTGCGACTTCTCTTAAATTTTTCTTTACTTTAGATTTCGTTTTTTCCCAGTCTTTACTTCCTAATTTATTAATTTTAGGTTGTATTGCATCTCCTCCAACATACTTTCTTATTGAATCCATATCGTTTGTTGGTATATATAAAATATCATCATCTTGGTATTTTATTTTAATGTAATCTTTAATAGTTCCATCTGCTTTTATTGTATTTACTCCTATATAAATTCCAATTCCATACTTCTTATGTACAACATAATCTCCTATTTTTAAATCTGCAAATACAACTTTTTCTCCTTCTTTATAAGCTGTTGGTATATATTTTCTTTTTGTTTTTTCTTCACTAATTAATTCATCTGCAATAATTACAATTTGATTTAATTCATGATTTTCAAATCCAGAAGATAGTTTTCCAACAGAAATTGTTATAATACTTTCTATTGATGAAACTATTATTGTTTTATCTAGCTTTTCTTCTATTCTACAGATTATTTCTCTTTTTTTTAGTATTTGTTTTAATTTTTTAGCTTTTTCTTTTGTTTCTAATAAAATATAAACCTTCTTTTTTTCATTAATTGCTTTTTCTAAATCTGTAAATAAGTTATCTATCTCACTTTTAAAATAATTTATTTCTCGATAATTAAATTTATATTTTTCTGCTTGTACTTTTATATTAGTATCTTGCTTTTCTATATATATCAACTGTCTTTTTTCTAAAATTTTATTTATATTTTCTATTTTTATCATATTCGAAATTGCATTTGGCACTATTTTCTTTTTTTCAATTAAAGCTATCTTTAAATTTTTATTATCTTCTTGTATATTTTTTGCTCTCTGATTAATTTTTCCTATTTCATCTAAAAATATACAATAATTATTATTTAGATAATCTAATATCGTTCCTTGCTTTTCATAGAAACTGTCAAAATATTTATCAATTTTACTAATATAATTTCCAGCTTTTATTTGTTCTATATCTTCTTCTATTATTTCTTTATTTGCATTATCTTTTTTTATTTTATCGCAGATTTCTTCTATCCCTTTCTCTAGCACATATTCATGAGCAGGATATATAATTACATTTTCTTTTGTATTAATTGATCTTTGTGTAGAAATATTAAAGTCACGAATAGAGTCTATCTCATCTCCCCAAAACTCAATTCTTATTCCTGTTTTATAACTAATTGAAATATCAACAATTCCGCCTCTTATACTAAATTGTCCTCTTCCTTCAATCAATTCACATCTGGTATATCCAAGTTCTACTAATTTTTGTTTTAATTTGTCTAAATTGAAACTATCTCCTATCTTAAATTTTAGTTTATTTTTATATAGTTTATCTTTTGCTGGTAATTTTTGCATTATTGCTTCTATGGTTGTTACTACAATTAAATTTCTTTTTGATTGTATTTCATTTAATGTCTCTATTCTTCTATATGGCAAATCTTTACTTTCTGCAATATAATCATATGTAACTATTTCTTTTTTTGGAAATAATACAACATTCTCTGTAAAATATTTGACATTTTCATATATTTTCTTAGCTTGTATTTCGTTATAAGTAATAATACAAATTGGCTTTTTCCCAAATTGATTTATAGCTGTTTCAATTTGCACTGCTCCCACGTCATTTAAGCCCGATATTGCTATCGGACTTTGTTTATTTTCTATTTGATTTAGTAATTCTTTAAACTTTTGGCTTTTTCCAAGCTCTCCTAATATTTGATTCATTTTTTTCTCCTAGCATAACACTTTAGATGTTTTATATTATACTACACTTTTTATAAAAAATAAAGTACTTCATTATGAAGCACTTTTTTGCTCTGTTATTTCTTCTTTTTTCTTATCTACTACTTTTTTTGACTCTTTGCCCATTTCAAAAAGAATCCATGCACAATAAGCAATAAAAAATATTCCTGCTATCATATTTGCAACATTAAATGTTAGCATATAAAGTAATCCTGTTAATACTCCTATAATTGCTCCTGATTTTTTCTTATTTAATGATAAAAGCATATATGCTAAAATTAATATAAGAAGTCCTACTGCAATAAATGATGTTTCTAACTTTGATAGTTGATTATATAAATTTGGTCTAAGTCCTACTACATCGATAAGTGCTAATGCTTGTAATGTAAGTAAAATAACTCCCCAAATTACTACAACTGACTTGTATTTTTTCTCGTTCATTTTTCATTCTCCTTTCTTTTGTATACAAATTTTATATCAAATTGTTAATATTTTGTCAATTATTTGACATTATTTTTTCTATATTTTTACTACTAATCTATCAAATTTTGAATAAATATACTTTTCTAATTTTCCCATAAATTCTTTAGGCTCTATTTTTTTCTTTGCTACCATATCTAATCCTTTCTCCCAGCTGGCTGTTAATTTAGGATTTAACATATCTGGCATTGATTGATATACAATATCATAAATTAATTCTCCTTTTTTAGTAGGTGTAATAATCTGAGTTTTTGTATTAATTTCTATGTATTTTATTTTTTCAAGTTTTTTCATTATTTCTGCCCTTGTAGCACTTGTTCCAATGCCTGCACCTTTTATTTGCTCTCTTAATTCTTCTTCCTCTATTAGCTTTCCTGCATTTTCCATTGCCAATATAATAGAACCTGAATTATATCTAGTTGGTGGAGATGTTTCTGCTTCTTTTAATTCAAAGTTTCTAATCTCTACTTCCTGTCCTTTTTTTAAATTTTTTAAGATTTCTAAATCATTTTGTTTTTCTTCTTCATTTGAATTATCCACTTTTTCTCCATTTTTTGTTATTCTCTTTTCTTCCGGTTTTAATATTTCTAAAAATCCTTTATTTATACAAACTTTCCCACTACAATTGAAGATTTCTATCGTCTTTTCATCTTCTATCTCAACTGTTACCTGAATTTTATTATATTCTGCTGGTGGATAAAAAATAGCTAAAAATCTAGATACTATTACTTTATATACTTTTTTGTGTAATTCTGGTAAATTATTATAATTTTCATATCCTTGACCAGTTGGAATAATAGCATAATGGTCTGTTATTTTGCTATCATTTACATATTTTGTTTTTATTATGTTAGTAGAATATTTTTCATCTACCATTTTTCTTATATATCCTTGCACTTCTTCGTCTTTATATCCTCTAGCTATTCCATTTAAGTTCTTTGTAATTTCTTTTGCTACTGCTGTAGAAAGTACTCTAGCATCTGTTCTTGGATAAGTTACTAATTTTTTTTCATATAAATTTTGTATTATTTCTAGCGTCTCATCTGGTTTTATCTTAAATCTTTTAGTACATTGATTTTGTATTTCAGCTAAGTTAAATAATAATGGTGCATTTTCTTTTTGTTTTGATTTTTTTAAATTTGCTATTTTCGCTATTTTGCCTTGAAGACTTTGTATAAATTGTTTTGCATCATCCTCTTTTTTAAATCCTGATTCATTGTATAATTTATTTGATTCAAACATTTTTGATCTTTCTGTTGATTTCCACTCAGCTTGAAAAGATGATTGTTCATCTCCAAATTCTCCGAATAATTTTATAATACTTTGTTTTTACAAAGTTTCTAATTTCTCTTTCTCTTGCAACGATCATACCTAGGACACAAGTCATAACACGTCCTACTGAAATAGAAGCTCTTTCTTCATTTATTTTACTTGCTAAATTTCTTCCATATATAATTGACAATAATCTTGAAAAATTAATTCCTATTAAATAATCCTCTTTAGCTCTTAAATATGCACTATCTGATAAACTATCATATTCAGATAAATCTTTTGCTTCTCTAATACCTCTTAAAATTTCTTCTTCTGTTTGTGAATCAATCCATACTCTTTTCATTTTTGCATTTGGATTAGGGTGTGCCATCATAAATACTAATCTTTGAATATATTCTCCCTCTCTTCCTGAATCTCCTGCATTATAAATTTCTTCTATATCTTCTCTTTGCATTAGTCCTTTAACTATATTAAATTGATTTTCTACTTGAGGTATAATTTCATATTTCCAATCTGAAGGGATAAATGGTAATGTGTCTAATCTCCAAAATTTTAGTTTTTCATCATATTTTTCTGGGTAGCTCATAGTTACTAAATGTCCTACACACCATGTAATTATCCATTTTTCTGATTCTAAATATCCATTTTTTCGATTAGTTGTTATTTTTAGTGCTTTTGCAAATTCCATTGCAACTGATGGTTTTTCGGTTATTAATAATTTCTTGCCCAATTTTATCATCCTTTATTTTGTTTTTTCTTTTATATATTTTTTTGCTGTATCATAAATTAAATTATATCTTTTCATTGTGTCATTATCAGTAAATGTATGTCTTTTATAAATTTTATCTAAATATTGTTTATTATTAACATATTCATAACTAAAGTTAAAATTAAAATCATAAATATATGCAAAATGTGCGATTACCCTGTCTACATTGGTTTGTATTTTTTCATAATCAAGTAATTTCATTTGCATAAATTCTTCATAAATTTTATCTGTTATTTTTTCATCTGATATATCATCTTTGTTAAAGACTGTCCTTTTTTCTTCAAAAGTCATAATATAAAGTATATCTATTTTATCAGCATCTCTAATAATTTTTGAATGAAGTAATTCTTTTGGATTTAGCCCTTTTTCTATTTCTTTTCTATTATGATTTAAAATTGCTTTTTTTATAATTTCGTCATATTTCGCAGATTCTATAAAATTTCTTATTTTTCCCTGTTTGAATAAAATTTCTACTCCAAGTTTACCATGATCAATGCTATCTTTATCTGAAAAAGTATTGTATTGCTTTATTTGTTCAAATCTTCCTATATCATGTAACAAACCTATTAACTTTGCTAATTCTATGTTTTCTTTATCTAAATTTAAATTTTCTGATATTATCCCTGATATTTCTGAAACCCTTTTAATATGTTCTATTTTTAAAGCAATCTTTTTATCCTCTGAGTTATAATTTTTAACATACTTATCAAATTCCTCATTAGCTTTTTTTAAATCTATCATGTTTCCACCTCTTTCAACGCATTGTATCATTTTTCATTTTTTTATTCAAGAGTCTGTTTCTTATTTTATGAGATGTTCATGGGTCCTTTTGATCAAACAGCTCCTTGGTCTATGGAAAGTATTAGAGGTTGTGCAAAATTTTTAGATAGAGTTTGGAATTTACAAACAATATTAATCGATGGAAATGAATATTCTGCTAAATTTGAACAAATGATGCATAAAGCTATAAAAAAAGTTTCTTCTGATATTGAAGATATGAAATTTAATACTTGTATTTCTACCTTTATGACAATGGTTAATGAATTTTATAAAGAAAAATCAATTAACAAAGCTGAATTTAAAACATTTTTGCAATTATTAAATCCTTTTGCTCCACATATGACTGAGGAATTACTACATACTGTACTTGGTGAGTCAAATGATTTTGCTTATATGGATTGGCCTGAATATGACGAATCTAAGACTATTGCTAATGAAATAACATTGCCTATTCAATTCAATGGAAAATTAAAAGGAACTGTTCAAATTCTACTTAATGAAGATGAAACTTCAGTTAAAGAAAAAGTTCATAATGTTGTTGATTCAAAACTTAATGGAAAAAATATTATTAAAGAAATATATGTAAAAAATAAAATTTATAATATTGTTGTAAAATAATAAATTTTAAATAAAATAATTAAAAGCCTATTAGATTAGAATATTTATCTTATAGGCTTTTATATAGCTTTAAGCTTATTTTTTAAATAAAAAATTTTGTAGTTTTTCTCCATGTTCTACTTCAATTTTAGCTACTGTTTTACTTATTTTTCGTAATTCAATTTTTATTTTTTCCATTTTTTCTTGTTATTTTATTTTTTGTAACTAAACTGTAATTAATATTTAATATTTCTGAAATACATTTACTTGTTATTTATAGTATAATATTGTTATATAATTAAGGAGAATAATAAATGAGCGTAGAATCAGATTTAAAAAAAGATGGAATTATAATTACAAATAAATTAGATACTTTAAAAATAAATTCGATTGCAAGAAATGTTGCTGTAAAAATATGTGATACATTTCCTCAATTTTGCTTAAACCAAAATGAACTTTTTATTAAACTGTCTAGATTAAATATGTACAAAGCTAATATGCCAGATGGAATGGCTGAGGCTAACTATTTTTATAAAAATTCTTCTATTTATTTTAATGAACACATCCAAGATGAAGATTTAGAAGAATTTGCTATTCATGAGTGTATTCACTATATTCAAGAAGTAAAAGACAAAAAAAATTATTTAATTAGAATGGGACTTTGTGATTATACAGAATTTAAAATATACGGATTAGGACTAAATGAAGCCTCTGTACAACTTATGGCTTCAAAAATTAATGGTATTCCTAGAGATTTCGTTAAATATTTTGGAATTAGTTTTGAAACAATTAGTCCTTCTTATTATCCTTTAGAATGTTGTCTTGTAAATCAAATGGCTTATATTACTGGTGAAGATGTTTTATTTGAGAGTACAATAAATAGTAATGATAATTTCAAAAAGAAATTTGCTGATTTAACATCTCCTAAAATTTTTATGACAATACAAAATGCTATTGATGATATTTTTAATGATGAAGAATCTATTATAAAACTCAATAATAAAATTGCGCGGTGTATCTGACAGAAATAAAAAAATTGATGGAATGTTAAAAAAGATTGATGAATTAAAAAGTGAGATAATGTTAACTTTTATGAGAACTCAAAATCTAATTATTTCAAGTTATTTTGATAAAGCATTTGAAAATATTAGTAATTTGGAAGAAGTCGAAAATTATAGAAGAAAATTATATACTTTTAAAGATTATTTGGGTTGTACTGAAGGATATACATTTTTTAATGATTACTATGTAAATAAAATGGAACAATTAGAAAATAAATATAATGCTTTAGAGAATGGCAATGTTGAAAATGCAATTAAACTTATTACTAAAAAGGAAAGTAAAATAATATCATTTTTTAAGGCTCTAAAAAAATTAATTTTTGGTGAAAAAAATGTTACTGAAAAAATAAATTAATGTTCACTTTAAAGTGAACATTAATTTATTTTATTTTTTCTATAATCTTATTTGCAGCTTCTCTTCCTGAATATGCTGCCCATGCAACAGTTTTTCTAATACCTGCTAAATCTCCACATGCATATATTTTTGAATCTGAAGTTTGGTAATTCTCATCTATTTTAATATTTCCCCATTTATCCAATTTAAGCCCTAATTTTTGAACAAATGTTGCAGGTTCAGAACCTAAAGCCATTACAATATAATCCATACTAATTTTATAATTACTATTTTCAATATTTACTGGTACAAGCCTTGTTTCACTATCTTTTTGAATTAGCTTTGTTTCTATAAGTTCTAATTCCTTAACTTTATCATTTCCTATTATTTTTACAATATTATTTTGAAATAAAAATTTTATGCCTTCATCCATTGCATCTTTAATTTCTTTATTTTCAGCAGGCATTTGTTCTCTAGCTCTTCTATATATTACTGTAACTTCTTTTGCTCCTAGTCTCTTTATCGTTCTAGCACAATCCATAGCAACATTACCTCCACCAATTACAGCAACATACATTCCTTTATAATTAGGATGTCTATTATATTCTAATAGCTCGTTTCCTCCAAAAACTCCTTGCAATTTTTCTCCTTCCACTCCCATTTTACAAGAAACATTGGCTCCAAATCCTAAAAGTATAGCATCATATTCTTCTTTTAAATCTTCTAAATTTAAATTTTTTCCTAATTCTTGATTATATTTTACCTCTATTCCTAACTCTAAAATGTTATTAATAGTCTTTTTTACTTCTTGTTTTGGTAATCTAAATTCTGGAATTCCATATATTAAAAGACCACCTAAATAACTATATTTTTCATATATAGTAACTTTAATACCGCTTTTGGCCAAAAAAGCACTAGCTGTTAAACCTGATGGTCCACCTCCAATTACAGCAACTCTTTTCTGTTCATTTTCTTTCTTATTTTGATTTATTTGTTTTTCCCAACATTTCTTTAAAGTTACTCCTTTTTCCATAGCTTGTTCAAATACAAATGATTCTAATTTTCCAATTGAAACCGGTTCACCTTTTATCCCTCTTATACATGATCCTTGACATTGCTTGAAATGTGGACATATTTTTCCGCAAACCCCTGGCAATACTGTTGTCTCGCTTAAAATCTCATATGCCTTTTCGTAATTTTCTTTTTTTATTTGTTGAATAAATTCAGGTATATTATTACTTAATGGACAGCCTTTTTTTGAACATGGTTTAACCTTACAATTCAAACAGTAATTTGCTTCATCTCTTATTTTTTGAATTTTCTGCATTTTTACTTCTCCTTTAGTAATCCTATATTTTTATGTGTATATTTTATAATAAATTTATAAATTATTCAATTTTACTGACTACTTGTTTAATTCTTCTAAAACTAGCTGCAAATCTTTAATAAAATCTATTTTCTTTGTTTCATCTCTTAATAACGCAGCTGGATGCCATGTAGGCATATATTTTATTCCCTTTTTTTCTACCCATTTTCCTCTAGATGCTGTAATTCCATATTCTTTTCCTAAAATATGTTTTAAAGCTACACTACCGCAAAAGAACTATAATTTCTGGTCTTACTAATATTACCTGATTTCTTAAATAATTCATACAAGCCATACATTCATCTTCTTCTGGGTTACGGTTTGCTGGTGGTCTACATTTTACAATATTTGCAATATAAACTTCCTCTCTTTTTATACCTAAAGTCTGAAACGCCATATTCATTAGCTTACCCGCTTTACCTACAAATGGTTCTCCGTAATCTATCCTCATCTGCTCCAGGTCCTTCTCCAATAAACATAAGTCTAGCATCTTTTTTTCCCACACCAAAAACTATATTCTGTCTTGTTTTATATAATTTACATTTATTACAACCTTTTATTGACTCTTCTAATTCTTCAAATGTATTATACATATTTTTGCTCCCTTTATTTCTTTTTTACTATTTTACACATGATTCTATTAATTCTATTTTTACTGTTTTGTTTGTATCAATTTTTGCTTTTGTACCTATTGGAATTACAGTTTTTGTTTCTATATGTCCAAAATTATTTGATTTTATAATCGGAAAAGTATAGTCATTTTCAATAACATCTAAAAGTATTTTTTCCAATGTTATTCCACTTTCATGTTCATAATTTCCAAGCCAGATTCCCTTTATTTTATCAAATACTTTATTTTGTCTCATATAATATAAATAATTGCTTATAAATGCCGGTTCACTTTCATAACCCAAATCTTCCAAAAATAGTATTTTATCTGTAAAATCAATCTTATATTTTCCATCTACTAATCCTTTTGTAAGACTTAAATTTCCACCAATTAATTCTCCTTCTGAACTTCCATCTTTAATTGTTTTATATCCACTTTTTTCTTTTCCTATTTCTAAACTTCCTTCTACAAATCTTTTTATGATTTCTTTGTAGCTATAATCCGTTTCATCTGTGGCAATTGTCTTAAAATTTGTTCCACTAAAAGTAACTAAACCCGTCTTTGAAAAAATCATATTAGTTAATGACGTAATATCACTATATCCGCAAACTATCTTTGGATTATTTTTTATCACATTATAATCTAAATATTCAAAAACAGAATTAGAATTATTTCCTCCTTTTGCACACCATACCATTTTTACATCTTTATCTTGAAACATACCATTAATATCCTCTGCCTTTTCTTTTGCTGTTGCACTATAACCACAAGTATTAGAAAATAGATTTTTTGAGAACTTAACTTTAAATCCATCTTTTTCTAATATTTCTCTAGCTCTCATTATTTCCTCAATATTTTTTCCAATAATAGGATCAGAAGGTGCTACTACTCCTATAGTATCTCCTCTTTCTAATTTTCTTGGTATTATCATCTTAATTCCTCCTTTGAGACAAGAGGGACAGGTCTTATTTGTCTCATTTTTTATCCGCCTCATTTTTCGACATTTTTCTACTTAATTCATGAGACAAATAAGACCTGTCCCTCTTGTCTCAATTCAAACTAATTAGTGCTGTATTTAAACCGTATCCCTTTTTTTCTACTCTATAAGAATGAATTAGGTCTGAATTACATACACTACAAATTCCGCTATCTATTATATTTTCTTTTTTTAGTCCTTGTTTTTCTAATATCATTTCATTTATTAAAACAGTATCAATATTCCATTTGGCATTTGGTATTTTTTCTTCTATTATATTATTTATATTTTCTAAATCTTTAAATTCATTTTCAAACATATCTTTTACATCTTTTTCTACTTCAAAGTGACATTTTCTAATACTTGGACAAATGCAACAAATAATATCTTTGGGATTACATTCAAATTCTTTTATCATTTTTTCTACAGTTTTTACTGCTATTCTTTGTATTGTTCCTTTCCAGCCAGAGTGTGTATTTGCTATTACTTTTTTCACTGGATCAAAAAATAATAATAGAATACAATCTGCATTTGTAGTAGAAAGAATGATATTTTTTTGGTTTGTTATTAAGCCATCTGTCTTATAATATTTTTTTAAATTAAAATCAGGTTCTGCCGTTTTTATTTTCTTTTCTACTATTTTAATACAATTTGTATGTTCCTGGTTTGTTTTTACTAAATTAATGTAATTACAATTAATTGAACTACATATTTTTTTATAGCTTTTAATTGCTGCTTCATATTCTTGTTCTGGTAATTTTTCTTTATTTATAGTTGAAGTTCTAAAATTCAATTTTGTTCCTAAAGAATATGCATGGTTTATGACATCTTTATATTCTAACAATTTTCTAAATTGTAGAAATTCTGTGTCTCCTTTTTTTATGTGTATAACATTTCGGTTTGATAAATCCATTTTATTCCTCCAAGTTCTTTTTCATTTTTAGTAAAATTTCATCTTTTGATTTTTGTTCTATATAATTATATGTGTTGTTTTCCTGTCTCGAATTAAATCCACAAACTGCTTTATATTCGCAGTATTGACATGGGGTTTTCCCTTTTTTATAATATGGTTTTAAATCAATATTCCCACTCAATATTTCTTTTGAAATATCTTTTATTGTCTTATAAATATACTCTTGCAGGGTCCTAAATTCCTCTGCTTTTACTCCATTTGTCCACTTTTCATTAATTGTTCCTGAAGTTGTTAATGCTGCTGGTACTAGTTTGGAGTTTCCTGTTTTTAAGGTATTATCATTCATCTTAATTATTTTAACATCTGCAATAATTAATCCCTTCATTTTGAAATTTTTTCTGATAGTTTCTTCTATTTCATCTTCTGTCATTTTTTTATCTGCTTTTACCATTTGTTCTAGCAAAGAAAAATAAAAGACTCCAGCTGGCATAATATCTTCTTCTCTGCAAATAGCATCTGTATATGTTAAAAGTTGTATTTGTAATCCTGCATACACCTCATTTAAATCTATGTTTTTAGCAGATGACTTATAATCAATAATTCTTAAATATTTTCCATCTTCATTTTTCGATGTATCTATTCTATCTATTTTTCCTGTTATTTCTACTTTTTTTCCTTCTTCTATTTCTAGTACAATTGGTTTATATCTACCATTTTTTCCAAATTCTACTTCTGTTCCTTCTATACTAAAATCACTATAGATAATTGTTTCTATAATATACTTAAGTGCTTTGCTAACAATTTTTTTTAATCTTCTTACTAAAACTTTATATTTTGCAGTAGCTGTAAAAATATAATTTTTGCTCATTTTTAAGTTATTTTCAATTATCTCGGAAACAATTTTTGTTATCTGTTCCTCTTCTAATTCTGCTAAACTCAATCCTTCTTGTCGTACATATTCAAAGAACTCATCTATCGTTTCATGCATAAAAGAACCTGTATTAAAACTTTGTATTTTTAGTTGTTCTTTTTCTTTTAGCTTTAAACCATATTGTAAATAGTATGAAAATGGACAACTTCTATATTTTTCAAGTCTTGATATACTTGTATTTAATGTATTTCCATATAATTTTTCCAAATTTTCTTTTTTTATCTTCTCTGGCAAATTAGTATATTCTAAACCTTTTAAATCTGCTTCTAGTTTTTTATTCCAATCACTTTGTGATTTATAATATTGATATATATAATACCATACATCATCAATTTTTTCTTTATTTCTTAACCTTGATATATTTTCTATTAGTTGTTCATATGTACTTAATTTATTTTCTACTTTATATTCTTTATAGATTACATCACTTTTTTCTTGTAACTTTGGATACATCTTTTTTATTTTTCCAATTAATATTGACGGTCTTAATGATTTACCATCACAATCTGAAGACACATAAGATAAATAAATCTGATTTTCTGCAGTTGTAAATGCTTTATATATATTAAAATTATCTTCATATAATTTGTCTAATGTACTTTTAGCAAGTTCTATTCCTTCCTGTTTTAAATATTCTCTATCTGCATCATTAAAAAATCCCTCATCTTTATTTACACTTGGAAAGCTTCCATCATTTACTCCTATAATAAACACTGTATTTACTTTATGACTTCTTGATCTATCTACATCTCCTAATATGACTTGATCTTGTGTTCCAGGTATTTTTCCTAATCCACTATTTTTTAGACCTATTTTTAATATTTTACTGTATTGATCTATCGTCATTTTTTCATTTTTAAATATAATAATAATCTCATCTAAAATATCCAATATTGTCTTGTAACTTGTCTTGTATTCATTTGCTAAATCTAGTAATCTTTTATCTTCTAATTTCTTTATTTTTATTGCAATCTTTTCTTCTAATTTTTGCTCTTGTAAGAATTGATATAGCTCTCTTGTTATATTCTCTGCTGATTTATCATTTTTTATTTTTTGTTGCATAGCAACTAGAGGATCTATAATTTGCTTTCTTAGCTCATTTAGTCTTTCTACTTTTGCTTTTTCTTCTTTTTCTAATTCATAGATAAAATCTTTTTTCCATTTATTATGCTTAATTCCCCATTTTGTACAATAATTTTCTAATTCAAAAATTTCATCTTTATCAATATTTGTAAATCCTAATTTTATATAACTAAAAACTGATTCACTTGAAAAATTGCCTATTAAAATTTCTAGAATTGACAATATGTATTGTACAATAATATTTTGATTTAAATCTCTTTTTTCATCAATAAACACTGGTATTTCATACTTATCAAAAATAGCTCTTACTAAAGATGCATATTCATTAATATTTTTTGTAATAATAGAAATATCTTTATATCTTAGCTTTTCTTGCCTAACTAATTCACTAATCGTTTTTGCTACTTCTTCTATTTCTGAATACTCATTTTTTGCTAAAAATAGATGTATGTTTTCCACATTTTTTTCATATTTTGTGGATTTTATATTATAAATATTATTACTTAAATGTTCTAATTCGTCAGTTTTAAATCTATATTGTTTTTTTAATTCAACTGGTTGCTCTAACTTAAACTCATTTTCCTCAACCAAATTTAGCATTTTTGATAATGTTACCTTATTAGAATAGTATATATCCGCTTCTGGATTATTTCCTTGTTTCAAATTATCTATACACATAGTAATATTAACTTGTTTTGCTTGCTTTATTAATTCTTTTATTACTTGATATTCCTGATAAGTAAAACCTGCAAATTCATCTATATATATAATACTCTCTTTTACTAAATCTGTTTTTTCTAAACAATTTGCGAGCATTGTTAATAAATCTGTTTCTTCTATATAATTGTCTTTTATTTTTTCTTCAAACTTTTGATATAATAAACTCATATCTAACAATTTAGATTTTAAATATGTATCTTTTGTATTATTTATTTCATTTTTTAGATCATCTACTGTTACTCCATGTTTTTTAAACTCTGCAATTGCAGACATTGTTAAATCTATATTTTCATCTGATTTTCCTAAAAATTTTAATTCTTTTTTATATGTACTTAAAATAGAATAAATAAGCATTGCTTTTCCACATTTAGAAAGACTGCTTTTATCATTTCCTCCTACTTCTTTTAAAACTCTATATGCCATTCTACTTAAAGTAATTACCTCTGCATTAATCACAGCGCCTGATTTTACATTTCCCATTAACTTTCTTTCTGCTGTAAAAGAAAACTGTTCTGGAGTAATAATAAAAATCTTTTTTTCCTTGTTTATTAATTTAGATATTTCTTTAAAACAATATGTACTTTTACCACTTCCTGGCTTTCCATATATAATTCTTAATCCCATTAAATCCTCCATATTTATGTTCTGCACTATTTTTATATCTTATGCTTCTCTTCTCCAATAAAACAAATATTGTTGAGCCAATCCTGCTAAGTCTCCAAATTTTTCATTTGCTATTTTTTCAATTTGTTTTTTATTAACTTTTGTTTCATCTTCATTTTTTATATATAAGTCATTCATAACTCTTCTTACCCATACATCAATTGGAAATACTTCAAATCTTTTTAAATCTGAAAATAATAAAATGCAATCTGCTACTTTAGGTCCCACTCCCGATAATTTTAATAATTCTTCTCTTACTTCTATTGTATTTGGATTATTTTTCATATTTTCTATGTCTACTTGTTTATTTAATATCATCTTTGTGGTTTCATATAATCTTATGTCTCTAAATCCTAACCCTAATTTTCTGTATTCCTCAACTGTAACATTTTTTAGTTGCTCTGGGGTTGGAAAAGTATAATATTTGTTTCCTTTATATTTTATTTCGTCTCCATATTTTTCTGATAATCTTTCTATAATTCCTTTTATTCTTGGAATATTATTATTAGCAGATATTATAAACGAAATAATAGTTTCCCATAAATCTTGATTTAATATTCTAATTCCATTTCCGTATTCAATACTTTTTTTCATATTTTGATCTATTTTTGATAGTTGTTCTTTTATTTTTTCATAATTACGGTTAAGATCAAAATAATTTTTTACTGTTTGTTGTATTTCATTTTCACATATTCCCTCAAATATAATCTCGTCTTTATTCTTTTTTACGTTTAGAACATTATTTTTAAATACTCCTGTGTAGCTTCCATCTTCTTGTTTGTTCCATCTAAAGCATTGTCCACATTCAAATATATCTCTTAATTCAAAAGACTTTACATTTTTCAATTTATATTTTTGTTCTTTCATTATAAGTTCTCTCCTATTATATCTTAAATCACAAGTTTCTCTTTTATTTTTCTAATATTATTTTACTTCATTTTTTAAAATTTATCAATGAATCAACATAAAATTATCAGTCATCTTTAACTTTTTTTAAATCCCAAACCAACTACTTCTCTTGAATTTGTTATAATAATAAAACTAGAGGAGTCAAGTTTTCTTGCTATTATTTTAATTCTAGCAACATCTCTCCTAGAAGCTGCACACATTAACACCAATTTTTCTTTATTAGTATACATTCCCTTTCCATATAAGCCTGTTGCTCCTCTTTGAATTTTCTCTTCTATTTCTTTGGCTATCTCTTCATTTTGCTCTGAAACAATTAAAATTAGTTTAGTAAAATATGTTCCTTCAAATACTATGTCAATTATTTTTCCCATTAAATATATAGCAATTGCAGAATATAGCCCTATTTCTATTTCTCTGAAAAATACTATATTTAAAATGACTATTATAGTATCTAATATCATAATAACATTGCTACTTCTCATAGTTGGTTTGTATTCTTTTGCTACATAACTAATTAAATCAGTTCCACCTGTTGAAGAGTTTACTTTTAATATTATAGCTGTCCCTAACCCTATAATAATCCCTCCATAAACACAAGCTAAAAATCTATCATGTGTAAGAGGTTCTATTCTATCTAATATATCGATAAAGACTGACAGTGACACTGTTCCAATTAATGATTTTATAAAAAACATTTTTCCTATTTTATAAATTGATAGTAAAAATAATGGAACATTAATAATAAGTATCATTGTTCCCATTGGTATATTAAATAAGTAATACGTAATTGTTGCAATTCCTGCAATTCCTCCTGAAGATAGTTGATTTGGTAATAAGAATAGAGAAACTCCTATTGCCATTATAAATGCTCCAATTATTGTTCCTATAATATCAAATATTATATTTTTTATATTATTTTTTTCTTCTATATGCATAAAAAAATCACCTTTATTTTAGTATTGGTAAAATAAGGGTGATTTATGCACTAAAAGTACTAAATATAGTATCTATTTCTTGTTTGTAAATTTAATTTTTTCTTATGTTTTAATTATCATATGTCTTTGTTATATTAATTCTTGACTTGCCTTGTTTTATAGTTTTATCCTGTTTTAAAATCAAATCTACATCATATGTATTTTTTAATTTTATAACATTTTCTTTTTTATGTCCAATTACATTATTGCTATCTATCGGATTGACACTAACTTCTACTTCTTTTACTTTTGCATTTAATTTTTTTATTTTTCCAACAATTGCATCATACCACATAGCGGATTCTACCAATTGTCTAAAAGCTGGATGATATGGGCCTGCAACAACTTCACTACCTTCGTTCTTAGGATCAGATATCTCCTCTGTATTTTGAAGACCTATTCTTATTATATCAATATTTTTATCTGCAAAAATTCTAACAATATCTTTACAAATCTCTACTGCTTGTACTACTGACAATGGTTGATATTTTCCTTCTTTATATTCTTCTTCCAATTTAGTATTTTTTATAACTAAAACTGGATAAATTCTTACCATTTTAGGCTTTAACTTTACTAACGCTTTTGCTGTATTAATTTCATCTATTCTTGTGCTTTCTGGCAATCCTACCATCATCTGGTGTCCTAATTTAAATCCATTCCATCTTATCATTTTAGAAGCCTTTTTTACATCTGCAAAAGTATGACCTCTATTAGCTTTTTTTAAAATATAATCATTAGCTGATTGAACTCCTAATTCAATTGTTTTAACTCCATATTTTTTTAATCTTTTTAATGTTTCTTTATCTATACAATCTGGTCTTGTTGAAACTCTAATGCTTTCTACTTTTCCATTTTTAATATATTCATATGCTACTTTTAATAACTCTTCTTGCTTTTCCTTTTCTATTGCTGTAAAACTCCCTCCAAAAAAAGCTATTTCTATTTCTGCTACTTCATCTTTTATACTTTCTAGGTAATCATCTATTATTTTTTTTGCTTTTTCTTTTGTCATATTACTTTTTTGTCCACTAATTGATTTCTGATTACAAAAAACGCAATCATTTGGGCACCCTAAATGTGGCACAAATATAGGTATTATGTATTGTTTTTTCATAGACTTACCTCTTTTCTATTTTATATTTTCTAAAGCTTTTTTAGCTGCATGCATTTGTGCTTCTTTTTTGCTTTTTCCCTCTCCTTGTGCTAATATCTTTCCATCGCACTTTACTTGCGCTTCAAATGTTTTATCATGATCTGGTCCAACTTCTTTTATTATTTCATATTCTATTTTCACATCTCCATGAATTTGAAGTTTTTCTTGTAATACAGTTTTGTAGTCTTTATTTCCCACATGTTTTGTTGCTTCATTTATTTCTTCTTTTAAATTTTCAATAATAAATTTATCAGCATATTCTAATCCACCATCTAAATAAATAGCTGCTATTACTGCTTCTACGCTGTCTGCTAAAATAGCTGGTCTTTTATTTCCTCCTGTTTTTAATTCAGATTTTCCTAAATTTAAAAACTCACTAAAATCATGTGATTTTGCAACCTTATATAAGCTTTTTTCACAAACTACAGTTGCTCTAACTTTTGTCATTTCTCCTTCTTTTAGCTTTGGATATTTTTGATAAATATATTTACTTGATATAAATTCCAAAATGCTATCTCCTAGAAACTCTAATTTTTCATTACTTTCTATATTGTTTTCATAAGCATAAGACGTATGTGTTAATGCCTTTTTTAATAATTCTTTATTTTTAAAGGTATATCCTATGCTATTTTCTATTTTTTCAAATTCCACTTTTACACCTCTTATTTTTCTTAAAGCTATGTTTATATTATATACTATTTTACAAATTTTGCAAGTAATTAGCTAATTTATAGTAATTTTTTCTATCTCCATATTTTTTGTCAAAATTTATGGACATCTTCTCATTATTATTATATAATAATGTTGTATTATTTTATAAAGAAAGCGAGTAAAAATATGTTGAACAATAAGAATTCTTATGATTATAAAAATAGGAATCTGTCTGATGTTTTTAAAGAATTGCAAGAAATGCAACATAATCCAAATGCTGGACAACCTTATAAAACTGAAACAGCGCAAAGTAATACTAATAATATTTATGCATCTAATTCAAAGAATAAAAAATCTACATATAAAACAAATGATTTAAAATTGTCTCATATTATAACAGGTTGCAGCATTTTAATTGTGGGAATGGCGATACTTTTTCCTAAAGACACTTCTTTTAAAACTAGCTATGCCAAAGTAGATACTCCTGATAATATATCAGAATATGAAATTAATAGACATAGTCTAAATATACAAAACATTATTTCTGAAAATTCTGATATGGATAGAGTAAAAGAGCAAGTAGTTGAAGAACGTGATGTAGAATTTGAAACAACCTATAATGATGCTCCTACTTTACCAAAAGGAGAAGAAATTATTAAGCAAGAAGGTATTCTTGGGAAAGATAAGATAACAGCTGTAAAAACATATGAGAATGGAAATTTTGTAGAAGAAATCATCTTATCTAAAGAAAAAATTACAGATCCAACACCTAAAATTATAGATTTAGGAACTTCTGAATTTTTAGCAAAACATCATGTTCACATTGGTGATATTATGTACTTTATTGATAATGCTAACTTAAAGGAATCTGCTGATGCAAATTCTAAAGATGTAGCAGAAATAAAGAAAAGCATTGATGTTAAATTACTAGAACTTCCTAATGAAGAATGGTGTAAAGTTTCCTTTGATGGAATAGAAGGATATATAAAAACATCTAATCTAACATCATCTTATACCACTCCAAACATTGTAGAAAAAAATAGAATTCAAAGAATTTTATTAAAAGTCAATATTAATATGGAATTAAATAAGGTAAGTGGCTTAACTTTAAATGATTATAAAAAAATATTTACTGGTTTGCCAAATGATACTAATAAAATATTCCAAGATAATTATCAAGTATTTTATAATATGGAAAAGAAATATAACATTAATGGTCTATTCCTAGCTTCTATGGCAATTCATGAAAGTGGATGGGGAACTTCACAAATTGCAAATGATAAGAAAAATTTATTTGGATATGGTTCTTATGACAATACTCCTTATGAATCATCATTTGAATTTACTGATTATTCAGAAGGTATTGAAACAGTTGCTAAATCTTTAGTTAAATATTATCTAAATCCATCTGGAACCAAAATTTACGATGGAGAAACTGCAGCTGGCTGGTATTATAATGGTCCTACTTTACCTGGTGTTAATACAAGATATGCAACAGATCAAGATTGGCATAAAAAAGTATATAGTTATATGGAATTATTATATAATAGACTTTAATTCCACTCTTTTAGAAGGGAGTTTACATGAAAAAAATAAATTTTAAAATAAAAAACGTTAGACTTGCATTTACGCTATTAATAATCTTAGCATTTATTGTATTATTACTATATTATCATTTTGTACTTTCACCTTCTTTTGCTAAAAGTAATTTTACAAATCAAATGATAGAAATTGCTGATGAAAATGAAAATTCTATTTTCAATGTGCAAAAAATATTATTATATAGCAGTGCTAATGCTATTAGCAATTCTAAAGATCAATCTTTAAAAGACATGAGTATTTGTCAATATACAGATTTATCAATTTATATTGATAATAGTCAATCTAGTTCTGAATTAACTGATGAAAATTCTGTGAAAGAACTATATATTGACAATATTGTTATGACATCTAACGTTGATAAAGGAACTAAAATATTGAATTATAAAAACTCTTTTAATGTTGGTAAATATACTGATATAAAACAACCTGAAAATAATAGAATAGATTTTAAAATTATAAATACAAATCAGGAAAATGAAAATCACAACTATGATGAACCAACTTTTTACACTGATTGTTCTAATCCTATTACTTTAGGCTATTTAAATAAAGATATTTTAACAAACTATTCAGTAACAGATGATTCAAAATCTATTTCTTTTAATGGCAAAGTATTAAAAGAAGCAAATATCAATTTAGAAGATATTAACTATACTCTAAGATTTACAATTCATATTGTAAATAATTTAAACCAAACTTTTGCTTATAACATGAAACTAGATGTTAATTTAGATGACAATAATGGCGGTATTTATAATGGCTATATATATAAAAGCAAAAGCACTTCTGGTAATGAATATAGATTTTTTAGAGAAGTAAATTAATTTACTTCTCTTTTCTATTTATATATATTTTTATTTAAATTTCAAAAATCCCTTTATATATATTAAGAATTATGTTATAATTTATATATTATAATTAGAAAGGTGGCTTTTTATGGATGCCCGGAAACAACCAATATTAGTCGAAACAAAAACATTTATTTTAAAGGAAGCTCTTGTAGATTCTGATGGTGAATCTGTATGGTTTATCACCGATTCGCAAAATAAAAATATTTCGTTTTGCGTACATTGTCAATTTTCTGGTTCTATATATATTTCTTTTTTCAAAGGATTACATTATAATAATGATTTTGTCATAGAAGCTTTAAAAGAACTTTTGAAAATTTTGTTAGAGAAATACCATATAATAACTATCAATATTTATTATAAAAATAAATCGTTAATTACTTTATGTAAGAAGATTGGTTTTCAAAAGCAGCATAATGTAAGACATCTCTATTATTTAAGAAGTCTTAAATAATTCTAAATAGAGAGAATATTTGATATTTTCAATATTCTCTCTATCTTTTTTGAAACTATACACTATACACTCAACAATATCAAATTCTTTTTATAAAAGTACTTCTAGTACTTGACAATATTGTGTATTTTTGGTATCATTTTAAATGTTGACGCATATAATAAACTAAATTAAAAAATGCGGGAATAGCTCAGTTGATAGAGCGCTGCCTTGCCAAGGCAGAGGTCGCGGGTTTGAGCCCCGTTTCCCGCTCCAGGTTCTATATAAAAATATAGAGCATATAATATATTAAAATGGCGATATAGCCAAGTGGTAAGGCACGAGTCTGCAAAACTCTGATCCCCGGTTCGAATCCGGGTGTCGCCTCCATCAAAAAAAACGATAAAATGTTGATATTCTAACGTTTTATCGTTTTTTTATATTTATACTTTTTTAGCTTTCTTTTTAGCAGTTTTTCTCGTTGTTTTCTTTTTTGTTTCTGCTTTTATTTCTTCTGCTTCTTCTGGATTCCATTTTTCACCTGGTTTAGGCTTATTCCAAGATATATAATCACAGCTTTCCGGATTGTTTTCACAAATATAATAATTCCTTTTTCTCTTTGTCTTTCTAACTTGTACTGTTGCACCACATTTTGGACAAGGTACATCAATTGTCTCTATAATTGGTTTTGCATTTTTACATTCTGGATATCCCGGACATGCTAAAAATTTTCCATATCTTCCATATTTATATACCATCATTCTTCCGCATTTTTCACATGGCACATCTGACACTTCTTCTACCAATTCAACATGTTCTAATTCTTTTTCAACTTTTTCTAATTCTTTTTCAAATGGTCCATAAAATTCTCTTAGCATTTTTTTCCATTCTTCTTTTCCTTCAGCTATTTCATCAAATTCACTTTCAATCTTTGCTGTAAATTCTACATTAATAACATCTGTAAAATTTTCTATTAGTAATTTATTTACTATCTTTCCTAATTCTGTAGGAATTAATTGTTTTTGTTCTTTTTCAATATATCTTCTTTCTAGAATAGTTGTTATAGTAGGTGAATATGTACTTGGTCTTCCTATCCCCTTTTCTTCTAATGCCTTTACAAGACTTGCTTCTGTATATCTTGGTGGTGGTTCTGTAAAACTTTGTTTTGGAATTACTTTATCTAACTTAACCTCTTGTTTTTCTTTTAATTCTGGCAACATCTTTTCTTCTTGTTCTTTTGAATCGGTTTCTTCTACATATAAAGTCATAAATCCTTTAAATTTTATGCTTTGTCCATTTGCCTTGAAATTATAGTTATTTGCATTTATTGTTGCTGAAATTGTATTATATATAGCTGGTGCCATTTGGCTTGCCATAAAACGATTATAAATTAATTTATACAATTTATATTGATCTTTTGTTAATGCTTCCTTAATTTTATCTGGTTCCAATTCTGCATAAGTTGGTCTAATACCCTCATGTGCATCTTGTGAATCTTTATTTGTTTTATAATATCTATTTTCATAATATTTTTCGCCATATGTACTTACTATATATGTTTTTGCTGATTTTCTTGCTTCTTCTGATATTCTTGTTGAATCTGTTCTCATATATGTAATTAATCCTATTGTTCCTTTTTCTGGTATTTTTACTCCTTCATATAACCCTTGAGCTATTGACATTGTTTTCTTTAAAGTAAATCCTAATTTCCTCGAAGCCTCTTGTTGCATTGTACTAGTTGTAAATGGTGGCGCTGGAGTTCTTTTCTTTTCTCCTTTTTTTACATCATCTACAAAATATTTTGCTTTTTCAATTGCTTTTATAATTTCTTTTACATCATCTTCTGAATGTATTTCTTGCTTTTTACCATTTTTACCGTAAAATTTTGCTTCAAAATGTTTTTTGGTGTTTGGTTCTTCTAAGTTAGCATAAATATTCCAATATTCTTCTGGTATAAATTTTTCAATTTCTTCTTCTCTATCAACAATCAATTTTACTGCTACAGATTGTACACGTCCTGCTGATAAGCCTCTTCTTACCTTTTTCCATAATAATGGACTTATTTTATATCCTACAATTCTATCTAAAACACGCCTTGCTTGTTGTGCATCTACTAAATTTAAATCTATGTCTCGTGGCTCTTTAATTGCTTTTTGTACAGCTCCTTTTGTTATTTCATTAAATGTAACTCTGGTTATTTTATTATTCTCGTCTTTTAATATTGTTGCAAGATGCCAAGCTATTGCTTCTCCCTCACGGTCAGGGTCAGTTGCAAGATATACTTTTTTTGCTTGTTTTGCATCTTTTTTTAAAGATTTTATTAAATCTCCTTTTCCTCTAATATTTATGTATTCTGGTTCAAAATCATTTTCTATGTTAACTCCTAATTTCGATTTTGGTAGATCTCTTATATGTCCCATTGATGCTACTACTTTTGTACTACCTCCAAGAAATTTTTTTATAGTATTGGCTTTTGCTGGTGATTCTACTATTATTAACTTATCAGCCATATATTCCTCCTTATATTATGCTTATTATCTATATTAACTTTCTTTGTTTCATATTTTCTATAAGCTATTCTAGACTAATTTTCCATAATATGCAAGCTTTTTAAAAAAATTTGTTTTCATTATAAAAAAAGAATTTCTTTTGAAAAGTCACAAATAACATCTTCCAAACCAATTGGTGTCACTTCATTTTTTTCTAACACTTTTAATATTTCATTTACTTTTTGTTCATTACTAGATAAATATTTAAGCGTTTTATCTTCTGTTTTGGTATTGTTTTCTATATATTCAGTCTTTACTACTTTTATTCCATATTTTGCATTATTTTTATTAATAAATTCATCTTCATTTATTATTTTATAATACTCTAACTTTATAGGATATTTTACACCTGCTTCCTGTAATTTTTCTTTTTCAATAAAAATACTCCCAAAAAACGTTTTCATTTTTACCCCCTCTTTTGTATTTCACATTTTTTTATAATACTACTATATAGCTGGGTTTTCAAGCTTTTTTCATCGCATTTTATCTTGTTATTTTACATTTTTTGATAAGTATCTACATAATATTTTATTATATTACCTTTTTTTCATACATTTTATTTTCACAAAAACTAAATTTAATATTTTTTATTTCTTTCTACAAATTTCGATATGTATTTTTTGTAAAATATGATACAATTGTTATAGTGCAATAAAATGAATTTATTTTATTTTTTCTTTAAATTATAATTAAAAATAGTAGTAATTTTTTATATTACTACTATTTCTTTAAATCTATTTTAATTCTAAACTATTTAATTCTTCATAATATTCACTCTTTTGAGATATTATCTGTTTTTTTAATACTTCATATAATTCTACTGTTGTAGCAACTTTATAAGGATTTATATAAAATATATTTAACAATCCAAATGTAAATATAGATAATAATTCCCATCCTAGAAAAGAAAGATCTAAAATAAATGTTTTCCATTTGTTTCCTTTCATCATTTCCTTTGAAAGTTTAAATGCCTTTTTTCTTTGTATCTTTGGATTTTCTGCCAAAATATATGGTATCATTGTATATTCATAACTCTTTATAAATCCGTCCTATAATTGTAAAATACCATAAAAAATTATAAATGTCTTTCAAAAAAATTGTTACTGATACGTTTATCCAATTCTTATTTTTAAAAATTTCTCCAATGACTGATATTTTGGTACTTGATTTTTCTCTTGCCTTTATAAAATATCTTTTTCCTGCTACTACAAGAGGATTTGCTATTATAATAGTAAACGCAATTGATATTATCGCCATAATTGAAAGTACTATACCTGAGGTCATTTCATTTAAGTTAAAATATTTTATAGCATCAGAAATTTTAAATACATATTTCTGTGATTTTGTTATACTATCTAAATTTGCTTCAATTGCATTCCATATTTTCAGTTCAATATCACTTAAGCTTTCTTTCTTCTCTTCCATTTTTGTTATTATCTCTTGTTCTTGTTGTAGTTGTTGTTCATTATTATTATTTGTGTTTTCATCTGCTATTTCATCTTTATGCATAAAAATATAATAAGGATTCATTGAATCTTCTTGCTGATATATTCCTAAAATTGATGTGCCAAACTCTCCTGTTAATAACGCTATTAAAAAACATATAACAATTGCAGTCCAGTAATTTTTTTTAACAACTTGTCTGGCTCTACTTTTTAATTCTTTTCTTTTCCACATTACTTATTCTCCTAATATTAGTTTATTTTATTATAAACTAATTTATTAGGATAGGCAAGTTATTTTTATATATGTTTTTAATATTTTATTTTCTTTGCAATTTTCTTTTTTGTATTTTATAAGTAATTTTACTTACTATTGATGCAGGTGCTATTTTAGCTCCAATTTTAGCAAATTTTACATCAATTCCTGGTATAATATAAAATTTTCCTTTTTGTACCTGTTTAATGGCATAGTCTGCAACTTTTTGGCTATTAGCTTCTCGCATGTGAAACTTCACATTAGCAACTTTATTAAAATTTGTATCAACTGGTCCTGGACATAAAATACTAATTTGTACTTTCGAATTTTCTTTTCTCAATTCCTCTCTAATGCTTTCTGATAATCTAACTACATATGACTTAGTAGCATAATAAGTAGACATTAGTGGGCCTGGCATAAATCCTGCTATAGATGCTACATTTAAAATCTTTCCTCTATTTACTTTTTTCATATCTATTAAATATAGTTTAGTTAAAATATGATAAGCAATTATGTTAGTGTGTATCATTGCTATTTCTTTATCTAAATCTGTCTTTGTAAAATCTCCGCAATCTCCAAAACCTGCATTATTAATTAAGAAATCTATATCCTTTACTTTTTTATGCAATTCTTTGCAATTTTCCTCTATTGCTAAATCCATGGCTATGATTTCTATATTAACTTTATATATTTCCAATTCTTTTTTTAATTCTTGTAATCGATTCTCATCTCTTGCTACTAATATTAAATCATAACCTCTTTTACTTAAATTCCTTGCCATATCTCTCCCAATTCCAGAAGATGCTCCTGTTATTAATGCTTTCATATGCAATTCACCTCATTTTAATTTTTTACTCTTTTTCTTTTTTTATCCATTTTTTCATATTAAAAAGTAAGAGAAACCTCTTACTTCCTACTAAATTTATTTAATACTATTCCTACAGCATGAACTATCTTAGTTGAATTGTTATTAGCTACACCTTTTCCTAATGCTTTTCCTCCAACTGTTAAAGCTGCTACTGTTGCACTTAGAATAAATTGTATATTAAAAGACAATCCAAATTGTTCTGTTATTTTCATTGCTATTAAAGCACTAATTGCTCCACTTAAAACTCCACATATATCTCCAATTACATCTGCACAAATATTTGCAACTTTAGGAGCATTTCTTATTAATTTTATTGAAGCTTTTGAACCTTCTATTTTTTTACTTGCTTTAGCATGAAATTCATGTTCATTAGCTACAGTTACTGCAACTCCAATAATATCAAAAAATATTCCTATTCCAATTACTAAAATTAGTATTAATATAGCTGGTATTAAACTTAAATTAGATACACCATTTGCTGATATATAAGAAAATAGCATTGATAATATAAATGTCATAATAAATACTTGTATAAACCATTTTATTTGCTCTTTATCCATTATTTCTCCTTTTTAGTTAAATTATTATTTATTTTGTAATATGATTTTAGGCAGATTAAATCTGCCTAATTAATTATTTTTATTGTTTAGATGGTAAAAGTCTAAGTAAATTTTACAGTTTAGGTCTGGTCGAATTTCTCTATTCCTCGCTTAGCATTACTGCTATAGCCGTTTCCGATTAAGAAGAATATCTAATTTAACATAGACACCAGATCGCCACTTAAATCTGTACCTTAATCCCTAGACTTCTATGCTATTTTGATTTAAGCAAACATTCTAGAAGTTTTCCTTAACATACTTTTATTACTTTACTAGTCTTTTTTGCAAATGCAATTTCATAATTAAAAGTATAATCAATTTGGCCAAAATCAACTTTACTTATGAAAAAATTAATCCCAATACACTCACTCGAGACAGGCTACTCTATGTATTTCGTGTCTTGGCACTCAACATAGGTTTTACTTAAAATTTATTAAGCCTCCACGAAACCAGGGATCATATGTATGCCATTACATACTTCCCTAACCTCTTTACTCCCTGAATACACACAAAACTGGCATTTCGCGCACAAACAAGAAACTTCAACGATGTGCCCTTTAGTGGATTTTTAGCCCCACCCTCGTAAAGTTAGTATGACTAGAATAATGCACCATCGATATATATTATAACATTTTTAGAAAATTATTCCAAATTTATTATTAGTTTACATCGGTTCTTTTTTTATTTTTTTATTCTTTCTATTATCTATATCTCTGTATTTTTTCTTTTATCTCTTTGTTTCTCATTTTTTCTCTATTTTTCTATATTCATATTTAACTTTTATAAAATATATTACCCTAAATATGCTTTTTTATTTCATTATAAATTTCTTCATGAATATCTTCAATAGTTCTTATTTTATTATCTTTTACACATTTTATTTCATACCAGTTATATTCCTTTGCAACATCACAAGCTGCTGAATATGCATCAATTAAATGATTTTTATCACTTTCATGAATATCTTTTTTTGCTTCATGAGTAAATTTATTTTCTCTATTTGCCATTAACTCTAGTGATTTTTCTACTGGCATGTTTAAGAAAAATACTTCAGAAGGAATTGGTAGTCCATATAAATTAAATTCAAAATCCCACAACCAATTTAAAAATTTTTTTCTTTCTTCTTTGTCTTTTATTTTTCCTGCTTGATGAACCATATTAGCTGTTGTATATCTATCTGCTAATATAATTCCTCCTTTTTCATAATATTCTTTATATCCTGTTTGAAAAGTTGCATATCTATCTGCTGCATAAAATGTTGACGCTATATAAGGACTAATTTCTTTTGCATTTTTGCCAAATTCTCCTGATAAATACATTTTTACTAAAGATGAACTTGGACTTTCATAATTTGGAAAGCTTACTACTTTATAATCAATTCCCTCTTCTTTTAGTTTTTCTTGCAATTTATTTAATTGTGTTTGTTTTCCACTTCCATCTGTTCCATCTATTACAAATAATTTTCCCATTTTCTAATCCTCCACAAATTTTTATTGTTGTTTTTCATTCTTCTTTTCTTCTTCTTTTAATTCTTTATTTTGCTCTAGCATTTTATTAATAGAGTTCAATATATCTTCTGAATTTTCATCAAAGTCATCTCTTACTAAATTAAACATCTTTTACTCTCCTTTCATTTCAAAATTATTATACTCCTTTTCCATTTTATTTTCAATTTATTTTTTATATTTATTTTTGTTAAATATGTAACTTAACCTTGTCCTCTAGACTTTTATTTTGATTTGTTGTAAACTATATTATAATGATTATATTTACAGAGGAGGACATATGAAAAATTCATTTCAAGAAGTAGCCATAAACCCAAATAATTCAAAATGGGAAAATACAATTTCTAGAATTTTACCTTTATCTTATAGGAATTCTGACATTAGAACTGAATTTGATAGAGATTATACAAGAATTATTCATTCTAATGCTTATAAAAGACTAAAACATAAAACACAGGTATTCTTTTCACCTGAAAATGATCACATTTGTACAAGAGGTGAACATGTTACACATGTAGAATCAATCAGCTATACAATTGCTAGTTATTTAGGACTAAATACAGAATTAACAAAAGCTATTGCAGTTGCTCATGATTTAGGTCATAGCCCATTTGGACATAGTGGAGAAAAAATTCTATCCGAAATTTCTGAAAGAGACTTAGGTAGTCCTTTTTGGCATGAAAAAAATGGATTACATTTTGTGGATTCCATTGAACTTCTAGAAGGTCACGATGGATACAAAAATAATTTAAATTTAACTTATGGTATTAGAGATGGCATTATCTCTCATTGTGGCGAAATTACAGAAAATGCACTAAAACCAAGAGATGAATTTATTGATTTAAATAACTATCTTTCTCCCAACCAATATTCTCCTTATACTTGGGAAGGTTGCGTAGTAAAAATTTCTGACAAAATATCTTATATAGGACGTGACATTGAAGATGCTATAACTTTAGGGATTTTAGATAATCATTTACAAGAACTTTACGATTTATTAAATTATAATTCATCTGATTATACATTAAATAATAGTAATATCATTAATTATTTAGTAATAGATTTATGCAAAAATTCTACTCCTCAAAAAGGGTTGTGTTTTTCAAATGATGCATTTAATTTACTAAATAAAATAAAAGATTTTAATTATAAAAATATTTATTTTAGTGATAGAATAATACCTTCAAATAAATTTTTTAATATAGTTATTAACCAAATTTACGATAAATTAAAAAATTGTTTTGAACAAGAAAATACTTTATCTAACATTAAGAGATTAAATAAATTTTACCCAAAATTAAGTAATGGTTTTTATGAATTTCTACAAAACTATTCTGATTTTGGTAACAGAAAAAACTTAAAATTAAAAAATCAAATTATATTTGATTACAAAAATAAAGAAGATTTTTATAAATCTATTATATCTTATATTTCTGGTATGACAGATAATTTCGCTATTGAAATATATAATGAAATAATTAGATTTTAGGAGGTGGGTTTATGGAAAAAATAGCAATTATTTCAGATGTTCATGGTAATATTACTGCCTTAAATGCTGTATTATCCGATATAAAAAAACGCCATATAGAAAAAATATTTTGTTTAGGAGATTATGTTATAAAATGTACACATCCTGATTTAGTAATTGATAAACTAAGAGAAGTTTGCGAAGTTATGCTAATTGGTAATTCAGATTATGCAATTTGCCGTCCTGAGGCTAAAGACAAGAAATTTTGGTCTAGAGAAAAAATCGGTGAAGAACGAGCTAATTTCATTTATAATTTACCAGTATTCCATGAATTTTATATGAGTGGGCATCTAATAAGATTATTTCATGCTTCTCCATATGGCTTAGATAACATCTATAATCCTATGTTCTCAAATAAAGGAACACAATATGCTGGTACAGAATTAAAAGGTCCAGAAGATTTATTTAAAAATACCGAATTTATTGGTAAAACTTCCAAAGATCCTGAACCAGATATTGTTGGATATGGACATATACATACACCTTGTTTAGTTAGATATAAAAATAAAACTTTATTTAATACAGGAAGTGTAGGTATTCCAGTTGAAATGATGAATTCTGATGTAGATGACAAAAGTAACAAATTTTCGACTCTTGCATCTTATATAATAATAGAGGGAAATTATAATTCTAAAGAACTAGATTCTATTTCTTTCAATTTGGTAAGAATACCTTATAATATTCAAAAAGAAATAGATGATTTAGAAGCTTCAAATTTATCTAACAAAAACATTGTTATTCAAAGCTTAAAAGGAGCACTTCCCACACCATTTAAATTAAATTAGGAGTGACAATTATGGATAATAAATTAACAAAAGCTAAAGAAATTTTACATCATTATAACCAAGAACATTTACTATATTTCTATGATGAACTTTCTGAAGAACAAAAAGAGCTTTTATTAAACCAAATTTTAGGAATAGATTTTAATAAAATCTTAACTTTATATAAAAACTCTTTTAAATCTACAAAATTAGATTTAAACACAGTATCTCCTTTACCTCATATAGAAAAAGACAAAATTTCAAAAGAAGATTTAGAACATTGCATAGCTATTGGAGAAAACATAATTAAATCTGGCTTTCTAGCAATAGTAACAATGGCTGGTGGTCAAGGAACAAGATTAGGTTATAAAGGTCCAAAAGGGACTTATGAATTAGACTTTGAACAGGAGCATTGCAGGAAGTCTTTATTTGAAATAATGTGTGAAAATATAAAGAACGCAAACAATCAGTATGATATTACTCTTCCTTGGTATATTATGACTAGTGAAGATAATGATTTTGCTACAAAAGAATATTTTAAATCACATAACTTTTTTGACTATCCAAAAGAAAAAATAAAATTTTTCAAACAAGAAAAACTTCCTATTATTAATATTGATGGTAAATTAATTTTAAAAGAAACTTACTTAATAAAAGATGGTTCTAATGGTAATGGTAATGTGTTTAAAGCCATGAAAAATAATAAAATTATAGATGACTTAGAGAAAAACAATATAAAATGGGTATCTTTTGGAGGAATTGATAATATATTATTGAAAAATATAGACCCTCTTTTCATTGGTTTAACTGTCGATAGTGGTTATCAAATTGCCTCAAAATCTATTTTTAAACAAAAACCACTAGATAAAGTTGCTGTTTATTGTAAAAAATCCGGAAAGCCTTCCATTTTAGATTATGATGATATTGATATAAAGTTATCTGTTTCTAAATCTAAAGATGGTATGTATCAATACAGAGAAGCTAATATACTTTCTCATTTAATGAATTTAGAAGCTATTAAAAAGGTTTCAAATATTCATTTACCTTACCATAGAGCTTATAAGAAAAATGCTTTTGTTAATGAAGAAGGAATGAAGCAAATTCCTGATAAACCAAACTCTTTTAAATTTGAAAATTTTATCTTTGATAGTTTTGCTTTTTTTGATGATATGTTACTTCTTCGTGTTGATGAAAATGAAGAATTTGCACCAATTAAAGATTTTACAGGTATATATAATCCTGATACCGCAAAAGAAAAATACGAAAAATATTGGAATAAAATTAAGATATAAATTTATAAGAAGGAATGTACCTTATACATTCTTTTTTATATTATTAATTTTCTTTTTCGTTATATATAAAAAGCTTGTTTAATATGATTAATATTATATTCATTATTATCTAAAAACACTTCTATAACATCAAATCTTATAGCAGTATTTTTGATATTAACTTTATAAATATAATATTTTGCAACAGATATTATATGCCTTTGTTTTACTTTACTAACAGCTTCACTTGGCCTTCCATATACCAAATTAAAACGTGTTTTTACTTCTAAAAATACTAATTCATTTCTATATGTATCATAGGCTATTATATCTACTTCTCCTTGCTTACAATTAAAATTTCTTTCTATTATTGTGTATTTATTTTCTTTTAAGTATTTACAAGCTAGATCTTCTCCTAATTTACCTATTTGCTGATTTATATACATTTATATTCTCCTTGTTTTTTAGTTATAAATCCATCTATCTCTAGCATAAATAAAATATTATTTATATCTTTTATGCTCTTTTCAGATTCTTTACATATTGCATTTATATTGCTAGCTCCATTTTTTATTAAATTATATATTTCTTGGTATTCTTTTTTTACTATCTTACTTCTTATTGCTTTAGTTTTATTATCATTTATTTCCTTAAAACTTAAAAATTCAAATTCTTCAATAATTTCTTGGGTTGATGTTATTAAAGTTGCTCCTTTTCTAATTAATTTATTTGTTCCTTTTCCATGTATATCTTCTATTTCATGAGGTAATACAAATACCTTTCTACCTTGTTGTGTAGCTAATCTAGCTGTAACACTTGTTCCGCTTCTATCCATTGCTTCAATTACTAATATTCCAATTGAAATTCCACTTACAATCCTATTTCTTTCTAAAAACATTTTTGAATTTGGTTCTACATTTGGAGAATATTCACTAATAATTAATCCTCCGCTTTTTAATATATCATAATATAATCCCTCATTTTCCTTTGGGAAAATATAATTTAAACCACTTCCTAAAACAGCTATTGTTTTTCCATTTTCATCTATTGTTTTTCTATGAACTATTGCATCAATTCCTTTAGCCATTCCACTAACAATAGTAAGACCTTGCCCTGATAATTCTGATGCAAATTTTTTTGTTAAATTTTCTCCATTTTTTGTACAACTTCTTGAGCCTATTATAGCTATGCAATTTTGCTTTAGCAACTCTATATTTCCTTTTAAATATAATTGTTTAGGTGGATTTTTTATTTTTCTTAATTGTTCCGGATAAATTTCATCTCCAATTTTAATTTTTACTATTTCTAAATCTATTGTTAATTCCCCCAATACTTTCTGTCTAAACTTCTATACTGAATTGCTTCTGCTAAATGGCTAATTTCAATATCTTTTTTCCCATCAATATCGGCTATTGTTCTAGCTACTTTTAAAATTTTTGCATATGCTCTCGCACTTAAACCTAGTTTGTTAAATGATTTTTCTAATATCTCTTTACATTCTTTATCTAATTTACAATATTTTTCTAACAATCTTGGTGTCAATTCTGCATTACACAAAATGTTATAATCTTTGTATCTTTCTAACTGTATATTTCTAGCTTGATTAACTCTTTTTCTTATTTGCTCTGAGGTCTCTATATTTTTTGTTTTATCAATTTTTTCATATGTAACACTTTCTACTTCAATATGTAAATCTATTCTATCTAATAATGGTCCACTAATTTTATTAATATATCTTTTTATTTGTTCTGGCTTACAATGACATTCTCTCTTGTTTGCCCCATAATATCCACATGGGCATGGATTCATGCTTGCTATAAAAATAAAATTACATGGATATGTAATTGCAATATTTATTCTGCTTATTGTTACCTTTCTATCTTCTAAAGGTCCTCTTAACAATTCAAGTACATTTTTGTTAAACTCTGTTAATTCATCTAAAAATAATACCCCATAATGTGCTAAGCTTACCTCTCCGAGGTTTTGGTTTCTTACCTCCGCCTACTAATGCAGCTACTGTAATTGTATGATGTGGGCTTCTAAATGGTCTTTTTAAAATTAATGGATTTTCTTCAGATAATAAACCTGTAATACTATGGATTTTTGTGACCTCTAGAGCTTCTTCAAAACTTATATCTGGTAATATACTTGCTAATCGTTTTGCTAACATTGTTTTTCCAGCACCTGGACTTCCGAATTAAAATACAATTATGACCTCCTGCAGCTGAAATTTCTAAAGCCCTTTTTACATTTTCTTGTCCTTTTACATCAGAAAAATCAAATTCATATAATTCTGAATTTTTGTCATTTATCTCTTTATGCCTTTCTTTTTCAATATATTTCTCTCCTTTTAAGTATTCCATTAATTGTTTTAAATTATCAACTGGTAATATTTCTAATCCATCTACTATTGCAGCTTCCTTAGAATTTTTTCTAGATAATATAATTCTTTTTATTCCTAATTTCTTTGCTTCAATACATATCGGTAATACGCCATTTATTTTTTCAACACTTCCATCTAAAGAAAGTTCTCCTACAAAAATGCTTTCTTCTAAAAAAGTATTTAAATAATTATTTTCTATTTCTCCACTAGCAATCAGTATTCCTAATGCAATTGGCAAATCTAAACTTGCTCCTTCTTTCCTTATATCAGCAGGTGCTAAGTTTACTACTATTCTTCTACTTAAAAATTCTACTCCTGTATTTCTTATTGCAGTTTTTACTCGTTCTTTTGCTTCTTTTATACTTGTGTCAGGCAGTCCAACAATTTCAAAGCAGGGCAATCCACATGAAATATCAACTTCAATTGACAAAATACGCCCATCTAGTCCCTGTAAAGCTAAACTTTTTACAACTGATAACATACTTTTCCTTTCTTATACATTTGGATATCTGAGGCCATTATAATTTTTATTTAAATGAAGGATGTTTTGCAAATTGCTTTTTATCAATTTTAATGGATTGTGCCGAACAGCGTAGACTTTAATTTATCTTTTTCGACTTAATTTTATATAGGGATTTTTAAACTTATAATTAAATTATGGGGGTTTATAATGACCTCAGATATCCAAATATATATTATTAAATTTTACCTGGTTTTTTTGAATCTTTTGATAAAATACTTTTTAGATTCTAATTGAATTTAAATTAATTTGAAATTAATTTTTAAATTGAAATAATATTTAATTCTTTTGTATTATAAAACCGTTTCCATAATTTGTCAACAGTTTTTTTGAATTTTTTTATTTTTTTATTAATATTTAGGCTCATAATTTATAAATAGTTTATATATTAATATTCAAAATCCCAGTCAAATCAGCATATTCCATATGATTTCAATATAAAAATATTAATATATAAACTTCATAATAATAAATAATTAATTTAATCAAACCAATAATTTCATTTAATTATGTTCAGTAATTCCATATGTCCCATTTGTAAAATCTCTAAATAGATTTACTTGTGGTGTAACATAAGTAAATATTATAAAACAACTCAATAAAAATATAAGAATCCCGCCTGCTAAAATTTTAGTTTGAATTGTGCTTTCATTCTTTCTTTTCATTAATTTATAAGAAGTCCATTCTCCTAAAATAATACTAATAATAAATATTAGAATATCTATTATAAAAAAGTTAGTCCCAATAATTCCTGTATAAGTAAAAAAGCTTATAACAATAAAGCTAATTGCTGTAAATATTCCTATAGCTTTTGCTTCTATGTAATTATTAGCAATATTTTTTACAAAATAATACTCTATTAATCCTAATATTAGCATAGGATAAAAAACTAATTTTAAATGTTCCCATACGCTCTCATTAACAGCACTAAAACTAGCAATAATTGCATTATTTCCAGACCATTCATAAATAAAATGCAATAAAGTACCTAAAATTAATTCTAATATTGTTACAATTAATTCTATTTTTAATAGTTTACTTGTTTTTATTTTATGCAATATTTCTTTAGATTTTTTCATATTATAAATCCCTCCATTCTTACTTAATTAATTTGTATGAATAAAGGGCTTGTTCTTATGCTTATTTTCAATATTTTATACATTAACTTCATCTTTTCTAACTTCTATTTCCTTTTGTCGATAAGATATAATATTGAATTCATCTTTTTTATTAAATACTATCATAATCACTTTTGTATAATTATCTTTAGCTGGTTTACCATATTCATTAATAGTAATACTTGCTTTATGTTTTTTAAGAGTATCAAAAGTGTTCATAAATCCCATTCCTGTTCCACCACTTTCTTTGTGGGTTGTACTTGGGATTTTTCCTAATTTATGCAATGTATTTATTTCAAATTCAATTCCTGAATCATATATATAAATTGAGTATTGTCCGTCTATTTTTCCTATTCTTACTAAAATACTTCTATTACTATTATTAGAATAATTTACTGCAATTATTGCATTTTTCACATGGTCTGCTATTAATATTTCTAATTCCTCTTTTGTTATATGATTATTAATCATTTGATATATGTTTCCATTTAATTGTACTTCAAACTTAATTTTATTTTTTATGCATTCTGATTTCATATAATTTAACATATCGTCTATTTCTGAAATGTTTGTCTTTGGAATTTCTATTTCTGGTTCTTCTGATATTTGCTTTGTGATGTTGTTTAGCCTATTTTTTACATCTATTTCTTCTGCTATTTCGTTCTTTAATGCTAGTTCATTTAGTTTGTATTCTAATGCTTTTTGTTTGTGTGCTATTGAATGACTTGTTTTACTAAAGTTTAGATTTTCTTGTTCTAATTGTTTTATTTCTTTTTTCTTGTCCTCTAGTTCCTTTTTGGTTTCTTCTAAATCTTGTACTAACAACCTTTGCTTATAGTAAAGTTGTAATGATTTTTGAATTATGATGAACATCATTATAGAAAAGATAATAAATCCAAAACCCAAAGCACTTGTAAAAGATTCATTATAATTAGTCAAAACAATAAAAGAAAATATTATAATTACACTTATATTTAAAATTAACATATTAAAATATTCGTTTTTAAGTCTTTTATTTAAAAATATAATACCTTGTTTGAATCTTTTTATTTTTAAAATTCTATTAATTATTATGCTATAACAAATTATTATCACTATTAGACTAATCCAATCATTATTAATATTAAAGATTATATTGGGTATAAAAGCTATTGCTACTGAAAGCAAAAATACAATATAATTTATACTTAAAGAAAATATTATAATTAAAATCGAATAAACTATATCTTCTTTATTAATTATAGAAAATCCTATAGCCAAAGAAGTTGCTAAAAAAATCATACTATTTAATGAACTAGAACAAAATTTAATTTCTCCTCCTATAATGGCAATAACTATAATTATCATGTATGAAATAATTTTTTTATTATCTTTCTTATTTATAATTCTTATAGCAAAATTATATGTAAAAATACTGATACTTAAAATCTTTAATATATAAATAACTATACCTATATTCTCTAGATTATTTATAAAATCCATATTTTATTTTTCCTTTTACAACATTTAATATTATACATATTATATATAAAAATAAAGGGATATTCAATATGAAATATTAATATCTCCTTATTTTTATCCCTTTATTTTTATACTTTAACCAGCCCAATGGCTAATCCATCTCCAAAAGGCATTAAACCAATATCTCATTGTATTCACCACCTTTTCCATTTCGTTTTTTCTCTTGGTGTCAATAAAAAAATACCATTTATTACTTTCAAATAAACGGTATCTAATAATAGAAAAAAATGATGAAAAATGGCGAAAAATAAAAAAATCTAGTATTTACTACTAGATCATCTTTTTTATTTTATCAACATAATAATAAATAAACTCCATAGGCGTTGGTATTCCTGTCTCATAATTCACTTTGGCTGTATAATATGTTGTTAAATCTTCTATTGATGAAACTCTCCAAGCATGTATAATTGCATTTTGAATTCCATTAGTTATAGTATTTCCTGATTTTTTATATATTTTCGTTAAATGTTGTATAACATTTATATTACTATTTTCGTTTTGTATTAAGTATAATATAGCATCATGAATATATTTTCTTCCTTTTAACTTTGCTGTTACTCCTATCAAATCCAACTCATGATAAATATGTTCTGAAATTTTACTTTCACTTTCTCGTAATTCCTCTTCTAAGTTTTTAATATCTGATTGTATTTCTATTTTTCTTAAATTAATGAATTTATTTAAGACTTGATTACATGAATAATTAGGATGATCTTTATATAATATAAGATCAACTCCATTCCTATGTAGTATTTCATAAGTTCTTTTTGAGTTAACATGTGTAGTTACAATTACAATTGGTACATAATTCAAATTTAATTTTTTTAAGTTTAATAAAAATTCTAGAGAATCCGTGTTGCCTGATGTGCTATTATTTAGCTCTAAATCTAAAACTATACCTTCTGGGTGCTTCAACTTTACATATTTTAATCCTTCTATGTCTGAATCTGTTATTCCAACTAATTCTATATCTTTTCTTTCTTTGATACAATTAACAAATCTATTACAGTCATCAATATCATCTTCTATAATTAGTATCTTCATTGCTTTAGATTCCATACTATACTCCTCCTTTTATTCTTATTATGGATAATATACCATAAAACCTCATTGAATACTACATTAATGTAGAATATTTTCCTATATATTTTCGGTTTTTTTAATATAAAATGAACAATAAGTATAAGGAGTGGTTTTTATGAATATTAATCATAGCAGTAAAGAAATAGAATTAGATAAATTAGAACAAATAGAAAGAGGCAAAAGAATTAAATTTATTAGAGAAAATGAACTACATATGAATAAAACTCAACTTGCTAAAGAGATTGGCATTTCTGGACAATTCCTAGGATTAGTAGAAGAAGGAAAAGGTAACCTTGTCTATAAAAGTATAAAAAAACTAAGAAATATAAGTGGACATTCAGCTGACTTTATTTTATATGGTTTTGATGATACAACTATAACTAAAACCAAAGAATGTTTACAACATTATTCTGAAGAAGAATTTATTTATGCTACTAAAATAATTACACAAATTGCCACTTTCATAAAAAACACTTAATGTTTTATGTATGTTTTATATTGTTTTGAATATATCGTATTGACTTTTTGTATTTCTTTAAATAAAATATTCCACATAAAGTACTAATATATATACTAAAAGGTGGAATATTTTATGATTACAAATTATTTATTTTTTTTAATAGCTTTACCAAAAGAAGAACTAAAAAAACAACTTTTAATTATTTTATTATTTTTTGTGTTTATCATGTTGACTTATCTATTTTTAAATTATCTAAAATTAAAATTCACAAATGAAAATAGTAATTCTCTTTTTCAAAAATTTTTAAAAAGGCTTTAAATAACTACTGAAATCATTTAATATATCACATTGTAAAAAGTTAGAAGAATTTTAGTATTTTCAAATATAAAAATCTTTCTTACAATATAAAGACTTTTTATAGTCCAAATATTTATAAAGAAAGATCTATATGTTTTTTATAAACATTTTTATTTTTGCATTTGAATTAAAAAATTATATTTATTTGCATGTCTTATTTCATCTGTCATTATTGACATAAGTAAAGTATAACTTTTACCACTTGGCATAGTTCCCATTATTTTTCTATACTTCTTAATAGCATCAAGTTCCCCAAATAATGCCTTTTCTAAATTTTCTTTATAACTCATTTGATTATTGCTACTATTTGTTAAATTATCTGCTGGCAAAATTTGACCTGTAAAATCATAATATAATTCTCTTAAAATTTGATTATGTTTTCTTTCATCATCTCTAATACTTCTTATTATATCTTTTTCTTTATCAGTTGGTGCTTGTTCTATTAATATACCATAAAACATTTCATCTTCTTTTTCATCATCAACAGACTTTCTTATCAAATCAATTGCTTGATTTAATGTTATAATTTCTCCGCTTTCCTCTTTCATCTCACTATTTCTGTAATTATATTCTCTAAATCCATAATATTGATTATACATATTATAATTAGGATACATTTTATCCCCTCCCTTAAGCTATAATATGTATTAAATATTATTTTGTTAAATAGATTACTAATTTTGCATTTTTATTTGTTCATCTTTTATTAATGGATATCTAATAAGATTTTCACTATTCAAATTTTCTTTATGCATGTCTATAGCAGTAATTTGATGATTATCGTATGTTGTATAATAATAAATTCCCTTACTTGCATTACAACAAGATGTATAAATTGTTATTTCAAATATTCCATCATCTAATTCACAACATCCTCTTTGTTGTTCAACAGAATTAAGTATATGAAAAAACTGGCTAACACTTTCTTTTTCTTCTTCTTTAGATACTGAATTCATTTTTACAAAAGCTGCTCTTATGAATCTAGATTGAGATGATAAATCTCCTGGAAGCCCTATCGCTCCCATACCTCTACTATATTTCTCTAAATTCAACGATTTTGCAAATGTGTTTTTTGGTGATTTAGTTGATAAATTCATATAGTTATTTAATTCGAACATTTGCTTATCAAATGTAGGATTATTGGTTAACACTCCTACTGGATTTTCATATATTTTTATTCCATCTTTTACAGCTTCTACTGTTATAGATTCTATGCTATCTGAAATAATCCAATGTAATTGTGCTAATGGTAAATTTGTGCTAAATGGTTCATCTAAAAAATTTATTTTTTCTATTAATTTTTTTGCCTCTTTTACTGTTGTACTCTGACTTAAAATCCATGGAATAAATTCAAATTGCGTAATATTATCTTTTCCTTTTATTTTTTTATTATATTGTGCATTTCCTACAAAATTTAGTCCTGCTATTCCTAAACCTTTTTCGTTTACTGCTTCATAATATAATGGATAATTTTCTGTAACATATGCCATTCCTATTATGGCGTAGTGATTTTTTATATTTTGCTTATGTCTAAAGTTAAATTCATAATTTCTTGGCGTTATTGTTACTTCATCTCCATATGAAATTTCATAGTCTAGTGTCCTTCCAAAATAGAAATCTTTTGTTTTGTATGTTATCGCTGTACACATATTTATTTTCTCCTATTCGTTTTTATTCTTTTTGTTTTATTATATCACTTTTGTTTCTTTTTGTGTTGCTTTTTATTATTGATTAATGCCTTCGGGTTATGAGCGAGGTTTAACCGATTTTTGTGAGTTTGTGAAAATTAGAGTTTTTGTTGGTATATTGATATTTACAAGAGTTTTAACTTATAGAACATTTGTGCATTTTTAGGGCATTTTTGGAGAAGATTTTACCCAATTTTTACCCAATGGGTATGGTACGTTTGTTCTTAGGAATTTGGCTCTTGTGATAGCTATTTTTATTGAGAAAAATTTTAATTTTGGAGGTAAATTTTTATGAGTAATTTAAGAGAAGTTAATGATGATATTTTAAAGGATTGGTTAGATTTTAGAGAGGATGCTATTGCTTCGTTAGGTTGTGCAGAGGATAAAAAGCATTGGATTTATTTTGATGAGATTTCTGAGAGGATTTTGAAGAATGTTCCTGATCAGAATAGAAAGTATGTTGAGAAACAACTAAAACAGCTTGATGATAATTTCTTTGATTATATTTGCTATTGGAATGAGAAGTATTATAGGAATGGATTTTGTGATGGTTCTCAATTAGTTATGGGATGTTTTTCTAATTAAGAATACCAGGAAAATAATTTTCCTGGTATTCCTATATTTATTCTCATATTATTTCTTAATCTACTTTAATTTCATTTTTCAATTCGTAATTGTCTATTTTCATTATTAAATAATTAAATCCATTTATTGAAAAATCTTCTCCTTGTTTTCCTCTTTTTAAGCTTTGACCTACTGGAGCTTCTGGCGAAATTTTATTGTATCCAATTTTTCTTAATTCTTCTATTTCTGATTCATATATATATAATTTTAATGTTTCATTTTGATCCTCACTATATAATTCATATAATTTTACTTCATCTATTGTTTGTTTTATATACTTATTGTTTTCACTTTTTATTTCTTCAATTTGTTTATCCATCTTTTTTATATTTAAAGTTGCATCTTCTATATCATATTTACTTTCAATTTGTCCTAAAAAATAATCTTCAATAAATTGCCATCTTTCATCATCATTTTTTAATTGAGTAAAGAAATATGTCATATAACAAACTGAATCATAATGTAATTTTTGAATTGTCGTTAATGTTCTGCTTTTATATGAATGATTATCTAATACTTTTTGTATAGTTTCTTCACTGTTTACACGAACAAAAAATTCTAAACTATTTCCTCTTTCAAATGTATATGATGTTAAGTCAAGTAATTCTAATATTTGTGCAGCAATTAATATTGGATCAGATCTCATCTTTTTATTATCATCTTTATTAGTATTTATTACTAATATAGTTTCATTATTGTCCTTACATGACTTAAGCATATTTTCTATTGAATTTTTAATATGATTTATAGTTCTATCATAATATGCTGAAACAATATGATATCTATTAGTTTTTGAATTATAATCACAAAACTTATATTTTCCAGCTGTATAGTTAAAATCGTAAGAAATTAACAAACTAAGTAGTGGTTCAATTAGGTTATTTACTTTTGTTTTACTATTATTAATTCCCTTTTTTATAATTAATTCTGCTATTTCATTTGAATTATAATGTTTATTTGACATTTTCATGTCATCTAATACACTTTTTATAACATTTAACCATTGTATTGCTTTTATTTCTACATCTCCAAAATCATTTAATTTTGCAGATAATTTTAATAAAGTTCTATCACTAAAACATGTTCTGTCTATTTGTGGTAATTCCCCTAAGTAAAATTTTCTTTTAAAATTACCAAATGTTAATCCATCATATTTACCATTATAATGTTCTAACCAACATTGTTTAAAATCAAAAACATATAAATCTCCCGTATATTTAGTCTTTACATCAGATACGTCCATTTTTTCTAATTGTTTTCTATCATATTTTAATTCTAAATACTTTTTCCAACCATATTGTTCAATGATAGGCATTTTTGAATCTGAAATAAAAAATAATCCTTTAGTAAACATACTTCTTGGTTTAAATACTAAAGGCACATAATTTGACATACTTTTAAAATCTCTCTTTATTGCTATAATTGTTGCCTTTAATTTATTTTCTATTTCATCATCGTTTGTTGCTTGAAACACATGTGCAAATTCATCTGTAGAAACCAAAAAATTTCTTCTATTTCCAGTCTTATATTTATATAAGATTTTCATAAGAACACCAATAATATTGTAAACTGTAATTTGAGACATTCCTTCTAATTTATTAATATATCTGAAATCTTCTTTGTAAAAATCTGTAGATGCAATTCCTTTCATTCCAGGCTTTCTTGCCGCTCTTCCAATCTCTTGAACATAATCTGCTAAGTTTCCTGTAGGTGCAAAGTGATAAACATTTTTTATATCTTCAATATCAATTCCCATGCCAAAAGCTTTTGTTGCTAAAATTATATTCTTATTTCCTTTTCTTATATCTTCAAGTGCCTCGTCTTTGTCTATCTTATCCATTTTTCCATGATATATAGCAACTTCATTGTCTGAAAAATTACTAGCTATATTATTTAAAGATTTTATTGTTGGAAAATATACTAGTGTTTTTTCATTATAGTTTTCAGAATAATCCCTAATTCTTTTAATTACTATTTCATCCTTTTCTTCTTTATATGCACGATCCTTTAAATGATTATATATATTAAAACTTATATCATTTCTTTTTATCGCTCCAAAAAAGGTATCACAAGTTAAATTCAAACTCTCAACTATATCATGATACATATCTTCTGTTCCATTGCTAATAGTTGCTGTAGCTGTAAAAGTTGCAATTGGAAAAATATGTTTTGTTTTATGTCTTAATTTATCTAAATAATCTCCTAAATACCAATAATCCGGTCTAAAATTTTTTCCCCAAGTAGAAACAGTATGAGCTTCATCCACCACTAATAATCCAATTTGTCTATCTCCTATAAATGTTTCTATGTCTGCATTACTTAATAAAGTTTCAGGAGATATATATAAGATAGAAATTTTCTTTTCTTTAATATCTTCTATAATTTTTTCCTTTTCTATTGGTGTAAATTCTGAATTTATAGTTGCTGCACAATTAGTTAATACTTTTATATTATTCACTTGATCTTTCATTAGTCCTATTAATGGTGATATTACTATAGTTAATAATTCATTCTTTTCAGCCGCAACTATTGCAGGTATTTGGAATAAAATTGATTTACCGGCACCTGTTGGTGCTGTCACAAAAATATCTTTAAAACTTTCATTGTTTTGCGCTCTTAAAATGTTTTGATATATTGTATCTATAATAATACTTTGATCTACATCTTCCATTTCATTACTATTAAATGGATCTTTATACATTGGGATTTTTCTAAAATTGTATTCAGAATTTTTTCTTTTTAAAACTTCTAAATATACATTATATAAATCCGGTACAACATCCCTTTTTTTTCTTTTTTCTTCTATAATATTTATCCCCATATAATTAAGAATAAATAAGAATTTTTTTATATATTTTTCATCTTTTCCTTCAATTTGAATAAATTTAATAGTATTATATTTCCCATCTAATATTTCATTAAAAACTTGAATAAACTCTTCTGAAGTCGAATTATCAAATAACTCTGTTTCTTTTACTATATCTAATTTTTTATTTTCATAGTACTCTGAATACCTTCTGATTAACTTTACAAACATTTCGGATATTTCATTTTCAAATTTATTATAAGAAATAACTAAATTTCCATTTCTAATTTCCATACTAGTATATATTTTCTGTAGCATGTTACTTTGAGTCGTTTCTTCTTCAAATTTTTTTATTATATTTTTCAAATTTTCACTTTGAATACCTGGATAGTAATAATCAAAACAACCTATATCTATTATTTTTATTTTATATCCTGAAGCTTGAACTAATCCATATAAATTCTTCTTTTCAACATAAATTATTTCTTCATATAAACACCAATAAATATTCTTTGAACTTAATTTGATGAAATTATCTTTCATAAACGCTTCATCATCTACATAAAAAATATTCATCAAGTCTTTAATTATTCCTAAATCAAATATATGCTCACATTTTAAGTTGATTCTTTTAATTATAGAATCAAAACCTTTTAACACATATATAGTTTTTTCTTCGTTAACTATCTTAGAAATTTCATCTTCAATCATCTTCAACATTTTACTAACACCTCTTTTTTTACAATTAAAGTTTATTTATTTCTTCTATTTTAAATGTTTTAATTTTCTACATTATATCACAAAGTATTAATATGAAAAAGATCAATTATAAAACTATTTATCTTTTAATAATACTTTTTTCAACTTAAAATTTCATCATCATAAATAACATTATTGCTTCTTGTATTGTTTTAACAATTTTGATTTTAATCTTATTCTATCATAAACAAAAATTACAAGTATAAATTTACTCCCAACTCATTCTCGATGAAAGTCAAATAAATTAATAAATTTTAAATTATACATTTAAAATTTAACTTACAACTTTTAAGGTATAAAAGTCAACTGAATACTTACGTTTGAAATTGTAAATTTCATAAGAAATCTGCTATAATTTTTAATATAATACTAAAGATTTTATTCTAAAAAATGCACCAACAATTATTAAAAAATTTGCTACTATTTTTTATTTTTTTTAATTTGTTATGAATAAAGAAAACATTGGATTAATTTTGATAAAATTATTGAATTTATTAAGCGAATTTTTCTAAACGAAATAAAATATATGTAAAAAATCAATTAGGTAAACTTCACAAAAATTTTATGTATTATATTTGTTATTGAAATGAGAAGTATTATAGATTTAAATTTTGTTATGTTTTTCAGCTAGTTATTGCTTTAATATATAGTAAAAGGCGAGTTAATTCTCGCCTTTTGTTTCTTATAATTAAACTTCTAATGTTCCTATATAATAGTCATAACTGTTTGATTTATATTTGTCCTTTAAAAACGAAACTGAGTAATCTTTATTAGAAACATATATATGTACATTTTTAGATTCACATTCAAATGTTATGTCTCCTGCTGAATTCTGAGTTATTGTATTATAATTACTATAATAGTTCAAGCTATTTGATGGAGCTTCCCCTATTATTATTATTTTTGGATTTATCTTGTCTAATATTTCTTTTGGAATTTTACCAGATTCTCTACCATGATGTGGAGCAAAAATAATATCCGCTTCTTCTATCTCCAAATCATCTTTTATATTCTCCATAAAGTCCTTTTCTAAATCCCCAAACCATAATACTTTAACTCCATCTTCTAAACTATACTTGATAATTGGTGATATATTATTAGGACTCTCTCCCTCTTTTGCATTTTCTAATGCATTTTTAAAATATTGATTATTTGTATTTGGCCATAATATATTTATACCAGAAGATCCTCTTTCAAATCCAGAATCATCTTTTCCTTCTCTATTCATCCATTTTCTACTGCAACCCTCGTATAAATAAAAATGTTTATTTCCATCTCTTAAAGAACAATATTCCTCAAAATCTTCTGTTTTATCTTTTTTTGTTGCTTTGTTTTCCACACAATAAAAATTATTTATACCAACTTTTTCTCTATATCTTTTTAATCCCATGATGTGATCTTCATCTGGATGAGTAGAAATGAACCTAGTAATTCCTTTATTTTTAGATTTATCAATTATTTCATCTATAATTTTATCCTCATTATCTTCATGCATATAACAGTCAATTACTGTAAAATTATCTGAACCATGTTTAATATAAAACATATCTCCATTTCCAACTGAAAACGATTTTATGATACTCATTTTTTTTCCTCCTTTTTATTTATTTTTTCTACTACTATTTGACTAACAAAATCTTTAGACTTTAGCCTGCATGATATAACCCCAATTATATATGCAATTGTTATAGCTATTAGCTCTTTCCAGAAATAACTTGTCCATATTATAGTTAATACTATAAATACAATAACAAAAATAAATATTAAGAAAACAATATCTCTTATAATACAATATTCAGCATTCTTACTTTCAACTATATTATTTTTTTCAACTGGTTTATAATAATCTCTGTAAAATATAAAATTAGGAATATTATTCAATTCTTTTATCTTATAATTGTTCTTATCAATTCTTTTGTCATTTTTTATATATTCTTTTGCTTTCTCAAAAGGTGTTTTTTTATAAAAAATACCTAGTGCTATCCTTTGTTTTTTATTTCTATCAAACATTGATAGAAACAATAATGTAAAAACTAATAGTATTGCATCTATCGGCCATATTTCACTTATTAAATTTGGGTAAATCACATTCAAGTTTAAAATAATATGATGACTGATTGCTATAATTAAAGTATATAACAAAATATACCTTTTCTCAAAACTTATTTCCATTATATTTTCTCCTTTCTCATTATCTTAATTTAAAAAAGCAAAATAATCCTGTAACTATTAATTACTCTCTTACTTTGCTTTTCCTATGTAAACTTATTCTAAATATTCTTTTAATCCATCAATTATTTTATACACTTTGGTCATTGGATTTTTTCGTGATGCTTGTCCATCTTTATTTAATTCTTCCATATATTCGCAATTCTTTATTGCTGTATGTAGCCTTTCTTCACTTGTAGCTTTTTCAAAAATGTTTGTATCGTTTTTAGTATATTCCCCTAAACCTTTTTTCTGAAATTCTTTACTTAATTCTTGTAATACATTGTCCTTTGAAATATACCTATTTACTTTCTTAAAATGTGATAATAACCACAATTCAAAATTAGGATTAGACCAAGCCACATTATAATCACAGGTTTTAATTGCTTTATCAAATTGTTCATCTGAGTAATCATCTTTATCAAACACAACCCAAACTTGTCCATATCTTTTATTTGAATAATTTACAAATTTATCTGTATATTTTACTAAAGCTGTGGTATTTTCACCTGTTCCTTTTATTTCAATATTAGGAATTAATACATCAACTTTGCTTCCATACTTTTCATTTATCTTTTTCTTTAATCCATTAAAATAATTGGGTTCAGTTTGCTTCCCTTCACATACAATTAAGTAATTAGCTGGTGCAAGCCTCTTACTTTTTAATCTGTCTTTTCTTGATATATTTCTATTATTCTTCATGTATTATATCAAATTCTTCCAATACTGGAATAGCACCATACCTTCCAGTTAAATAGTCTTTATTGTATGTTGCATCATTTCTTACTTTTTTACCTGCATTTTTATCATCTTCTAATATATAATCAGATAATGCATATATTTCTGAAATTCCATCTTTGTCTTTTTCTGCAAACCATATTTCATCTCTTCTAAATGTTTCTTTATTTAAGTTTACCGTATCATGTGTTGAATATATTAACTGTCCATTTCCTATATTGGTCAGACTATTATGAAACAAGTTAATAATATATCTAGTTAATAGTGGATGTAATTTTGCATCTAATTCATCAACAAATAATACCATTCCATTTTTTAATGCATCCATAAAGAAATCAAATAAGTGAAACATTTTTCTCGTACCATTAGATTCTAAATAAAATGGCAATGCTTTTAACTTTCCATTTTCTCCCCTGTGAAGAACTTCAATATCTATAATACCATTATTATTTTTAACAGCTTCTATTGAATCTGGTGTAGTTTTTATTCCTTCAATTCCAGAATCAAATGTCTTTATAAATTTTAATAATTCTTTTTTATAAATTTCATCGCTTAGTATTTTTAATGAAACTCTGTTATTAATAAATCTTTCAAAATTTGGATTACCTAAGTCTAAATACATGCTATTCACAAACCAGTCATATACATTGCTAAAATCCTCATTATTTCTATCTATTTTGCTATATATATTTAAGAATAATGTTCTTTCATCTATATTCACTAAATCTGAAATTTTATTAGGTTTCATTGATACATTGTTATTTTCTCTTTCGAAAATAACATAGAATTTATTTACCCTTTTCTCAAATAACCATTCTGAAATAATTGTATCCTTTAAAACTTCAAAACCATATTTATATATTTTATTATTTTTAGCTAATATTTCTACTTCTAAAGCTATTGGATCATTATTTATCATAAAACTATAAATATTTTCTTCATCTATTGGAGAATTCTTTTTAGAGTCATCACTTACCAATATTCTTTTTTTCATATAGTCAAAAGCTTGTAACACATTAGTTTTTCCACTAGCATTGGCACCATAAATTGCAGATACTTTCAAATATTCACCATTTTCTGTTTTAGCCACATTATATTCATGTTCTTTTAATGATGTTGCTTCCATATCTAAACAATTTTCATTTTTAAAAGATTTGAAATTTTTAAAACTAAATCTTATTAACATATTAAAATCCTCCTTTGCTTTATATATTATATGCTATAATTTAAAAAATATCAATATTTTTGAGGTGTTTTCTCAAAAATTATTGATATTTATTTAAAAATACTATTAAATTCTAATGGTACTATATTTTCATATAGTAATGTAAACTGTGAATTAATTTGCCTATAATCATGATAATGTCCAAAATACCATTTCTTAAACTCACATTTTTCTGAAATTTTTTGCAAATAATCTGTTAAAATATCTTTTTTATAAGATGGATTTAACAATGTTTGTATGCTTGTAGGACAGCAATGAGAAATAATATAATCAACTTTATAATTTACATTTTCTAAATTTTTTATTCCATTTTTCATTTCCTCATTAGTAGGAAGTTCTAAATCCCACCACGAATAATCTCTTATTCTAAAATATGCTCCTCTTTTTCGATATTCATATATTTTTTCATATTCATCTATGTTTAATATTCCATCCATTATGTCATGTGATCTAGCACCACCAAATGTGAAAAACTTTTTATTATCTATATTAAATATTTCTCCACGCATTAAATGAATAACTGATTCTCTTATTTTATGAACTTTACCACCATGCCATTCTTCTACTGGATAATTATATAATCTTTCAAAATTCTCATGATTACCATCAACAAATAAAGTGGTAAAATTTTTATTATTTAACCAATCTAGCCAATACTTTTCATATATACTCTCTACTATATAGTTCCATACTCCACCAAAATCACCACAAATAATTATATAATCATTTTTAGTCATTTCAGATTGTATAGAAAATTTATTTTCTTCAAATCTTAAAAAATCAGCATGTGTATCACCTGTAATATAAATCATTTTTCTTTACCCCAATTTCTTTTTTTAAAATCTGTTTATGTTTTTTCCATATTTCTCCCAATTTATTTCATATGTTTCCTGTTCTGTATTATTATCTATTAACATTAGTATTTTTTTACCTACTATCCTTGATGCAAAATAACATATTATTGCATCATCTAAATGGAATGTTCTATCTATTTCATCATTTGATAGAATTTCGTGTTTGGATATGTTATACAAATCAACAAACAATTTTAACTCTTCACTTAAATTTTTTTCGAAAATATTTTTATCTGATATGTAATTTAATAGTTTTCCTAAAGGATACTTCCTAACTTTCAAAAATTCTAATTTTTTATAAAAACGTAAATATATTTTTATTGATTCTTCGAAATGATGTCCACAATTTTCTATTATGTCTCTCGCTGTATAGTTTAAATCTAAAATATCTATATCTGTTCTAACATATTGAAAACATCTATATGCATTTCTATATATTGAACCTTGAAATGCATTAAAATTGGCTGGATCACAACCTTGACAATAACCACCTATTCCACCTAATGATTGATCAAATTTCCATAGTTCTATAGTTTTATAATTATCTCCTGCTTTTTTTATATTTTCAATGATACTATCAATAGTATCATTTTGAGTTTTTGTAAATATTACTTTTAATTTTTGTGTTTGTTCTAACATATTCTTTCCTCTATTAATTATATTTTTGAATATTAAATAATAATAAGCAAAATAATCATGCAATATACACAATTTATCTTGCTTATCCTTTGTATTAATTTGGTAAATAATTATATTTATTAGTAATTTCTTGATTTCAGTTCTCATTCTAGAATCTTTCTTTTATGTCACAATCAATAATCATATTCTTATTAGCTGTTTCAACAAATTCTTAATCTATTTTTTGAGGTCATAATTTCTTGTATTATTATTCTATGTCTTCTACACTCATTCTTTAATTGTATTAAATCACTATTTTTAAATTTAGTAGAAATTCTTCATTTAAATAAATATTTTTTAGTCTTCAAAAATAAACAATATAATTAGTTTTTTATTATATTTGTTAATATAATTTATACTATCTATTTATTAATCTTTATCGTCAAATTATTATATCCATATTTATTTAATAATCCTAATAAAGCTTGTCCATCTATAAGAGTTAGAGGTTTATCTTGTGCAAAATCATATGCTTCTTTTCCATAAAAACTTGTAGTAACAAGAATTCCTTTTGTAGCGCCTTCATGTATCATTGTACCATATAAATCTCTTACAGCGGATACTGGAACAACATTATTATATCTTTTAGCTTGTATAACAAACTTTCCACCTCTTATTGGATCATCATCAAAAGCAATTGCATCAACGCCTCCATCATGACTTGCTTGTGTTACTTTAACTTCTCCACCATTAACATTAAACATTTTATCAAATAATTCACGTATAAAATATTCAAAATCCTCCCATGGCATGTTTGCTAGATTAAAACCATCTAAATCAATATTAGCAACATCTTTACTCTCTATAAATCTAGAATCTTCTCTATTAATTTTCATATATGGAATAACCGGTGTTAGGGATAAAATATTCGGTGCAAAAATTCCTTTTAATCCTTTTATACATTCTTTATAATCAACATTTTCAATATTTAAATCCAAGAATTTTTCTTTAGTAGACTCTACTGTAATTATACAACTTTCAGCTTCTTTCCCTGTACTTTTGTCAATATACTTAATCCATCCATTATATACAATTTTATCAATATTGTTATTATCATCTGAACGTAATATATCATTCATAGTTTTCAAACAACACATAAAAATGATATCATTATAAAACTTCTCAAACTTTTTGTCTGTAAGCTTTATTTCATCAATTTCATTCCTTGTACTAACATATTTATGTTGGATGATTCTTGGGACAGTATCAGCATTTGGCAAGTAATATGCAATAATTAGTGTTTTACTTTCTTTTAAATATTGTATTTCGAAATCTTTAACAACTTCGCTTGGCATATAAATATTTTCAATAACATATTCAAAATAATCCTCTATCTGTTGGATATTACCTTCGTTATATTCTTTTCTATTATTTTCAACTTGTTTGTTCTTTTCTTCTTGTTCTTTTAAAAATTTTTCTTTTTGCCTATCATATTCTTCTCTTTCTTCTTTTAGTTTCTTATTATATTCATCATTTCTTTTTAGTAATTCTGCATTTGCTTCTTCTTCTTTTTTTATTCTAAAATTTTTCCTATTAGTAGAAAAAATTTCTATCCAGCTTTTTTTGGGGACATTTAATTCTTCTTTTATTTCTTCTATTGTGTCTCTTTTTAACTTTGATTCAAATTTTCTAAATTCGGATTTATCTATTAAACTGTCATAATATTTTTTTGATTTCTGAATATTTCTTTTATTTATAATATTTTTATAACTTTCTATCTTCTTTTCATCGTTTTTTGTTAATTGTTCGGCTTTTCTTTTCATTTCTTCTTTATTTTGTTTAGCAATCTCTCTTTTTACTCTTTCGTCCCAAATTCTTTTTTGATTTTCAACCTTGGCATCAAGTTCGTACCTTGTTGGTGCACTAATTTCCTTGCTTACTCCTAAAAAGTCATTACTTAACACTACTCTATAATAGTTTCTATATGCCATTTTTCCATCTCCTACTCATATTTGTACTCTTCACTATCTTCAGCAACTTTTAGTTCAGTATATTGATTTTCCTCATCTACTGTGTAAATTATTTCTTTGGCTGTAGTCAATCTGTTTTTTAAATATTCAGATAAAGCTTTGTCTTCGCAGTATATATAACACCCATTTTGTCCTCTTGTTAATAATGTCCTATATGTATTTTTTATAATTTCATCTGCCAATTTTAAAGCTCCTTCTGGATTTTCTTTATACATCTTCTTTATTCCAGATAAAGATTTATCTGTTGATGCTCTTTCTTTAAAATCTGTTATAATTTTTCCGTTTTCATATCGTAAATCTTTTCCTATAATTACTCCAACATAGTCAAATTCTAATCCTTGTGATGTATGTATGCAACCAGCTTGTTCAACAGAATCTTTATCTATTGCCCAAATTGTTTTATTAAAATTCCATTTCATTTTAAAATCATATTCTGGTATCTCTATGTCATATTTATCACCTTTAGGATCTTCTTTTGAAATCCAATCCCAGCAGTATCCTGCCAATATTCTTGATTTATTCTTAATATTATTACATCTAATAATTTGTTCTTTTAGCTCATTTGGATTATCAAAAACTTTAACTCTATAATCTTTAAGAAATGTCATATCTATTTCTTCATCAGTCACGTCACCATACTGTAGAGAGCTTTCTACCCAATCTATAAATTTTTCAGCTCCTCCGCATCTAAATTGAGCATTTAATTTTCCATATGATATTTCAGCATTTAATTCTTTAGCAAAAAATTCTATTCTTTCTTTTGTTCCATAATCATCTATATGTATATGTTGCTTTGAATCAATAAAAAATATTGCAAATCTAGTAGCATTAATAATCTCTTTTATTTGATTCTCTCCTCTTTTTAGGAATCCTGTCTTTTCGGTAAGTCTATGTGCTTCATCAACGATCAATGCATCAAACTCATTGCTTTTTTCATTTATATATGATCCTGACCCACAAAATAAATTATCAATTTCAGTCTTTTTATATGTTCCTTTTAATTGAACAGAATAAACATCTCTTGGTGTTTGATTTTTTGTTATATACTGACAGTTCATTCCATACTTTCCCAAAAATTGTCCTAGTAAATTTATTGCAATTACAGACTTTCCTGTACCAGGTCCACCTTCTACTATATAAACTCTTTTCTTACCATCTTTTTTTGATAATTTTGCTAATCTTTTTGCTTCTTCAAATACATCCTTTTGTAAATCAACCATAGAAAATTCTTCTTTACCATTTAGCATATTTAATATATTATCCTGTAATTGTTTTGAAGGTTTGATTCCACCTTCTTCTAGTATATATAATGTTTCCTTATTATCTCCATATTTTATATGTTTTCTAATAAATTCTTTTAGCTTATCATTCTCTCCATTCAAAAAAATTGGTGACTCTTTTAAAAGGCTTCTATATTGATTGTTTGTTATAGCATCATTTTCTGTTTTTTCATATCTATGTAAACACGAACATGGAATTATATCCATTTTTTCTTCTTCTGCAGCCGCATAGAAATTTTTCATAATTTTTGCATATGAAAGTGCTTGATATGAAGGATGTTGTACTATACCATATGCTTTTACTTCAACCATATCATCTCTATCTGTAACTACTTTAGCACTATTCCACCTTTTGAATTCTATTACTATAATTGTGTGTTCCTTCTCTTCGTTTAATCCACATATTATAAAATCCACTCTTAATTTTGAATTATATAATTTAAATTCCATTGCTACAGAAATATCATTTGGAAATATATTATCTCTTAATATTTTTTCCATATGATTTGCTGTATCTATCCAAGATTCATTTTCACTACTACCTACATTAAATCCTAATCTTGCTTTTATTTTTTTGGCTACTTGATCATTATATACATCTTCTAAAAAAGATTGTTTCGTTGCCTCATATACTATCATAATAATTGCCCCCATAATTATATCTTTATAGCTTATTATATTTTGTACTTACACCCTTTGCTTTTTCTACTGGATATTTTTTCTTTGTTTTTTCTAATTTCTTTAATATTATATCTTTTGGATTAACATTTAATTTCATAGCCATTTGAATACAATATGTAAATACATCTGCTAATTCTTCGCATACTTCTTCTTTATTGTAATTTTCACTATCCCATTGAAAGCACTCTAATAATTCTCCAGCTTCTATCGAAATTGATTTTGCTAAATTTTCTGGCGAATGAAATTTATCCCAATCTCTTTCTTCATTAAATTTACTTATTTCTTTCATCAATTCTTTCATATTATCATTTCCTTTAATATACATTTAATCTATTATACTTTATATCATAAAACGACTTTTTTCTCAATAGTTTTATTATATTTGTGTTTGATTGTTGTAACTAATTTTTATGAAAAAAATGATCATATGGATAACCTGCTTTAATATATAACTCCGTTAACTCCATTTTATATTTCTCCAATAACTCTAAATACTTTTGCTTAAAAACATTTTTACAAATCCATTCAACTCCTTTTCTTGAAATAATAACTTTATTATTATCTAAATATTTATAATTACTAAATCCATTATCACACATTTTTTTAATTGCTTTTCTTATACTAGATTCTGCTCTATTAAAGTATTTTTCTAGTTGTTTTATGTCCATATCTTCATTCCACCAATTTTCATTATGCTCTACTTTTAAAAAATCTTCATACAATTTAATTCTGGTTTCAAAAAATTCTACATCAGCATCTATTAAAGATTTTTCTTTTTCAAAATACACAAATTTTATCCAGTCATACCCTTCTACTAAAATAAAATATTTTCTACTTCTTACTTTTTCACTTCTCCATCTACAAGTTGGATGTTTTTTCAACATAACATCTACTGCTTTTCTTAAATCTACATGCTTTACTTCTTTACCATGTTTTGTTGTTATTCCTAATAGTTGTAATCTTTTTAAAATTTTATTATATGATAAAAAAATACTATCCAAAATTTGTTCTGAATCTCTCCACATTTTCACCACTTCCTTGCTATAAAAATTTATTAATGCTAGTTTACGAAGCATTAATAATTAGCAAAATTTATTTTGCTCCGAATAGTGTGGCATTTTTGGTGTCCAATATTCGCCAGCATGGTGTTTTGACACCCTTTTCGCTGTTTAGGGCAAAATGCCCTAATACCCTTTTTGCTCTCCGAGGGATATTTTTTTATAAAAACTCTCTTATTTTTATTTTAAATAATTTCAAAAAAGTTCAAATTTTGAGTTTAGAAATTTGAACTTTTTTCTTTACTTTTGTCTTTAAATATACTATAATAAATTTAGTTTTTGAATTAAGTTAGCATTTAGTTTAGTCGCTTATGCTAGCTTTTTCTTTTTGATTTTTATCATCTTCTTTTAGTTCAATTCCATAACACATTCTATATAATTTTTGAATAATAGCATTGGATAATTCTTTATCATTACTCTGATAAAATCTATGTAATAAACTTTCCTTATTAAATCTAGTTGTTATTATAATTGGTAGTTTATTTTCATTTCTATTTTCTATAATTGTATATAATTTATCTAGAGCCCACTGGCTTATTTTTTCTGTTCCTAAATCATCTATTACAACCATATCTGTATTTGAAAATAATTCTATTAATTCATTTTCTGACTTTGAATTATCTTTAAAAGTTTCTTTGATCATATCTAACAATGATGATAACCTCCCCATCAACACTATTTTATCTTCTTTAATTAATTCATTTGAAATTGATGCTGCTAAATGTGTTTTTCCTACGCCTGTATTTCCAGTAATAATAAGTCCATTTTCTTGTTTGTTTTCGGTACATTTTTTAGTATAATCTTTTGCTATTTCAACTTCATTTTTATTAGAATCTGTTACTTTAAAATTGTTAAAATTATAATCCTTTAGTCTTTTACTAATGTAATTTTGCGAATAAAACTGATTGATAATTTCCCTATAATGTTCATTCTTTTTCTGCTCTTGAACTTCTAAATCAATTCCTTTCCAAAATTCAACAGATTCCTTACAAGTACATCTTTCATATTCAATGGAATCTGGAGATATATTAGTATATAAATAATCTAAGCCTATTGGTTTTAATTCTTTTCCACAAAATTTGCATTTATTGTGAAAATTCTTTTGATAATTATTACATTTTGTATTCTCTAAATCCATTTATATTCTCATTCTCCTTTCTGTTATTTTCTATAATTTCTTCTAATGTATTATCTTCTTGTGCGTTATTTTCCGTTATTGTAACGTTACTTTTTTCTTTTTCACTTTTCAATCTTTCACGATATTTTTGTTGTCTTATTCTATTTTGTTCTTTATATTTTTCGGATGATTCAATACTTTGGTATTCATCCCAATTCTTAATTTTGTATGCTCCTTCTTCTACAATTATCATATTTAATTCTTGAAATCTTTTAATAATTTTCTCAATCTTTTTCTTAGACTTTCCCATAATCTTAAAAAAATCTTCTATTGTCATTGGTTTATTATCTCCTATTACTAATTTACCGTTGCAATTACATTCTATAGCAATAGTCAATAATTGAATCCATACTCTAAAATATGTATCTCCATCTTGTTCTTTTAGTAATATTTGAATTTTTCTGTTTGAAAATATTTTAATTTCAATTTTTAACCATTGTAAATTATACATATCCTCCTTTCCTCACTTTCCCTATAATCTAGCTAATAGATTGTTGTTCCATATTTTCTAAATATTCATCTAGTGCTTGTACTCTAAATAAATATTTTCCACCAACTTTTGAGCATGGTATTTGCTTTCTTCTTACTAATTGATTGACTAACCAATAAGATATTCCTAAATACTCTGCTGCTTCTTTCATTGTTAGTGTAGTTCTTTGAACTTTTTGTAATTCCATAGTATCACCTCCTTATATTTTTCTAGAAGAGATTTTTATCTTTCCTTCCCTTCTATTTAATAGCCCACAAACTACCTTCAAAATAAGCCCCTTTTCAAAAATTTTTTTATATTTTTTTGTTAATTTTATTTTGTTAGTGTTTTCAATAGTTTCAAGGATTATTTTTTATTAAACTTATTGCATTTCGCGTTAGTTTTTTGTATAATTTAATTAATTTGTTAGCAATTTTATTTTGGTTATTTTATTGCAATTTGTATTTATAGGAGGAAATTTTAGTGTTAAGAGAAAATAACATTCCAGTTAAAAATAGTTTTAATATATGGTTTAATAGAGAAAAAAGAAAAGAGTTTTATACAACTTCTATAATTTTGTATAAAACTGCCTTTAATCATAATCCTAATAATAAATTTTCTAACATTATTCTTAAACCAAATGAAGCTACTAACAAAATCTACTTTACTTCGGCTAATTTTAATGCCCCTTTTGAAGAAAGCTATGGTACATTATTAATTAGATTTCTAAATAGCAATTTTTCAACTTTTAAAACTGCTTATGATACTTTCTTTTGTTTTTATGGATTTTCAATATTAGAGGAATTTTATAAAAACATTCCTAAAGCACAATTATTTAAATCAAAAAAGGACTTTTTTAACACTTATGAACCAATTTTTATAAATATTAAACGTAAATTAAAAGAATTACAATATTTAATGAAAAGGTGTATTGATTATATGTATAATCTAAATAACAATTTGGAGGATAAAAATTATTCTTCATTTGAAAAATATTTAACATATGTAATAAAGAATAATCTTTTTAGATATTCAACAAATATTGATGTATTTTATTTTCAACAATTTGCACATGATACATTAAATATAGCTGTTGAATCTATCACACCAAAAATAGTGAGAGAGCATTTAGAAAATGGAATAATAGATGTAAATGATAGTCCAGTTTTTCATGCATGTAATTTATCTAATATTCTATATGTATCATTGTCAGAAATTGCATCAAATAAGGATATAAAAATTAAGACTTGTAAAAATTGTGGCAAATACTTTATTCCAATTAAAAATACAGAAAAATATTGTGATATTACTTATTATGAAAATGAAAAAACTTGTAAAACAATTGGTGCTACTAATTCTTATACTAAAAAACGAAAAACTGTAGAAGGAATAAGATTTTATAGAAATAACTATCAAAGAAGGTTGATGCAAGCTAAAAGATCTAATAATCAGCAAATTGAATTTGCTTTTGAAAATTGGAAGAAACTCTCTAAGGTTAAGATTAAGGAATTTAATAATAATGAGATTTCTGAAGAAAAGTTAATTGAGTGGATGAAGAGAAATAAAAATATTTAGATTACAATTTTTGATTATGTATATAATTAAAAGAATGACAATTTTTAAGAGAGTATAGAAAAAGTTGTGTAAATAAATCCTTCCGTGATAAAATATAAAATATCAAGGAGGGATTTTTCTATGGGTAAAAAAATAGAAAAAGAAAAAAATGAAATAGTAGAGGAGTTTTTTAGAAGGAATGATCCAAAAAATATTAAATCCATGAATGATATGTACACAGCCTGGAAAGATTTCTTTGCCCCTGCTTTTCAACAATTGTTGGATGCTGAAATGGAAGCAAAAATTGGTTATTCCAAAAACGAAAGAACAGATAATAATAATTATCGAAATGGATATTATCCAGAAAGAACTGTAGCAACAGAAATGGGAGATATTCCAGTAAAAGTTCCTAGAGATAGAAACGGAGAAATTGATTCCGATTTAGTGCCTAAATAATCAAGAACAGCAAATGGTTTTGATGAAAAAGTAATATCTATGTATGCATTAGGAATGTCTGATAGGGACATTCAGGAACAAATAAAGGAGATATTTGGCTGTAATCTTTCACCAGATATGATAAGTGATATAACAGATAAAATTATACCTGAAATACAAGAATGGCAAAAAAGGAAATTAGAAAGTGTATACCCTATAGTATTTATTGATTCTACTCATTTTCATGTTAGAGATAATGGACAGATAGTAAAAAAAGCAACCTATGTTGTGTTAGGAATTGATAAAGATGGAATGAAAAAAGTTTTAACAATAACAATTGGAGAAAATGAAAGTGCAAAATATTGGATGACTGTATTAAACGAACTTAAAAATCGCGGAGTACAAGATATTTTAGTATTATGTGCAGATGGATTGACAGGGCTTAAAGATGCAATATCAGCAATATACCCTAAGACGGAATATCAAAGATGTATAGTGCATCAAATAAGGAACTCTTTAAAGTATGTACCATATACAGATAGAAAAGAACTTGCTAATGATTTAAAAACAGTTTACAAAGCAAGTACAGAGGAATTAGGGTATACTAACTTATTAGAGTTGGAAGAAAAATGGAAACATAAATATCCTGGTGCGATTCAAAGTTGGATAGATAACTGGGATGTACTTTCAGTATTCTTTAAATTTTCTACTGAAATAAGAAAAATAATGTATACAACAAGTGCGATAGAGAGCTTAAATAGTACCTATAAACGAATAAATCGAAACAGAAATGTATTTATGTATGAAGGCAGAATATAAAATAAAGCCTAAAAATAATAGGCTTAAGAAGGATTTTTCTTAAGCCCTATTAAACTTACACAACTTTTTCTAAAATATTGATTTTTTAGAAAAATATTATTAAAATAATGTTAATAATAAAAATATTAAATTTTTTTAAGTTATCAATCGGAAGGAAATCCGATTTACACAACATTTACGATACTCTCCTTTTGTCTTATATATTTTTATCCATCCAGTCTACTTCATTAGGATATATAATATCTGCAAAATATGCATTTTCATTATAATCATATTTAAACCATCCTTTTATTTCTTGCTCATCTTTATTTTTCATGTCTTCAATCATAACATTAATAAAATTGTCATAAGTCATTTTTGAATATGCAATAATATTTTTCCCATTTCTACCTGCCACATTAGCTAAATTACATGCTTTTACTACTGCATTTCCAATCCAAATTTTATCATTTATTCCAGACCCTTTTTTTCCTGCTTTTACAATTAAATCTTGTCCAACAGATACTCCAATTCCCACTCTAATTTGTCTTAATTCTTCTCTTTGAAATAATTTATTTAGCATTTTAATACATGTGTTGATATATGCAGATATATCAACTAATTCATATATATCTTTTTGATACGGCGTATTGTAAATTCCATACACACAATCACCCCTTATACCTATTTCTCTTACATTATTACTACTATTCATAATAGTAATTAACTCAGATGAAAAACTTCTCAAAATTTTTGACACCTTAATATCTTCTTCTTTACCTATAATATCTGATGATTTGACAATATCTACGAAAATAGATCCAATCCATGATTTAATACCATTACTATATGTAAATTCACTATCGTCTTTAGGAACATTTTTTTCTTCAATTTCCTCATTGTTTTTTAGAATTTCTTCAACTCTTTTTTTTCCTTCCTCAAAATTGTAAAATGCCATAATTTTTCTCCCTCTATATTATCTTAAAAATTTTTACTATAAATAATAGTATTATAGTTATCATAGCCATATTTAGTCCAATATTATAATTTTTAAATTTTTTATTGCATATTTTACTATTTATATATACTTGTGAAAGTATATCATTTATATTGCTCTGTTTTGTTTGATTTTTTATTTTTTTGTTAAATTCTTCATAATTATATTTAGAAATACTTCCATAAAACACTAATGAATTTAGTGTTACCCCTGATTCTTTAAATTCTTTAATATTGATTTTTCCTTTTAGAGCATATATTAATTTTATTATTGAAAAAATTGTATTAAAATAAAGTAATAACACCAATAGTCCTTTTGCTATTTTGGAAAAACTTAGACTGTTATTGTTTATAGTTGTTACTATTCTTTCGATAAAGTCAATATTTGAATCTATTAATATATATCCTAAAACAACTCCCATAAATGCAATAAGTATTGATATCTTTATATCCACATTATTAATCCATTCTTTTATATTATCCAAGATATATTTCGCATTTTCAATTTTTTCTCCATATTCTTTTTCTTTATTTTCTGTTGACATCCTTATATTCTCCATTCTGTATATTAGATATTAAAATTTTGTTAAAACTTTGCATTTCATCATAATCCAATACATTACCATATTGTTTTCCACATTTTGGGCAAACATATTGTTCCGTTCCAAAATGTCTATTTCCTATTTGCCATTTTTCATCTAGCTGGCATCCACATTCGCATATAGGTATAAAGTTACATAGTGTGTACTTGCCATTATAATCTTTTTCATATTGCCATCTAAATTTTACTCTACCTTTATATTTGTCTTCATTATATTTTAGAAAATCTGGTTCTTCTATTTTTTCTTGTTCATTTATAATTTTCACATATATAGTTAATATAAGTATTAATGCTATATCTATTATAATATAACCCCCTATAGCTACTTTTATATTTAAAAAATTCCAAATAATTTTTATTAATTCCCAAATTTTCTGTCCCAAAAATTTTAATATATTAAACTGCGTAATTTGTTCTACTATAAAATTTGCAATAATTGTACTTATCACTCCTAGTATGCTTTGTCCAATTAATGACTTAAAAAATTGTTTTATCTTTTTCATTTCTATCTCCATTTAATCTAATTACTTTGACTCATTATATCATCTTTCTAGTGTTTTTTCCATATAAATTACAAATTATTACATTTCTTCTAGTATTTTTATGTTTCTTATATATCTTTTTATGAATTTTAGTGTACTCTTTGAAACAGGCATAAAATAGCTAAAAAAGGCTGGTAATTTTTCTAAAAATAATATATAATACCATAAAATACATACTCCTCCCACCCATAGGCATACTTGAAAGGAGGTGAAATAAGTAATGGCTGGGAGTATAGAAAAAAGAGGAAAAAATAGTTACAGGCTAACAGTATCTGAAGGATTTGACTTAAATGGAAACCCAATGATACATAGAAAGACAGTACATGGAACTAAAAAAGATGCAGAAGTTGAACTAGCTAAATTTGTTACTGAAGTACAAAATGGCTTAGTAGTTGATGGTAAATCTCTTAAATTTTCTGAATTTACTGAAATATGGAAACGAGATTATGGCTCAAAAGAGCTTGCGCCTTCTACATATAAACGTTATTGTAGAATGTTAGAAACAAGACTTTTACCATACTTTGGTCATTTCTACATTAATAAAATTAGACCAACTGACATTATGAAGTTTTATGATTTACTTGAAAAAGATACTCAGTTAGTTAGAAAAAAAGGTAACAATGGTACAAAAACTAAAAAGCCTTTGTCTGGTAAAACAATTTTAGAACATCATAGGTTACTTCGTGCAATGCTACACAGAGCAGTTTATTGGCAACTTATTGTTAGTAATCCTGCTGAACGTGTTCAAGCTCCTAGAGCAAAAAAGCCAAAAAGAAGATCTTATGATGATGAGCAAACTAAAATATTACTAGAAAATTTAGAGCAACTTTCTATAGAAGATACTAAATATAAAGTTGCAATCATTCTAACGGTTTTCACAGGCGTTCGTTTAGGTGAACTAATGGGATTAGAATGGCAAGATATTGATTTTAAAAATGGAATTATTAGTATTAATCGTTCTAGTCAGTATCTATCAGATATGGGAGTCTTTACAAAAGTTCCAAAAACAGAAAGTTCCATTAGAGAGATTGCAATACCCGAATTTATCATTTCTTTACTTGAGGAATATAAGTTATGGTATGAAGAACAAAAATCGATTTATAACGAATTGTGGAACGATTCTAATAGGTTATTTGTACAAGCAGATGGCAAACCAATGCATCCTTCTACCATTAGCAAATGGTTTGTAAAATATGTTGGTCAAATAGGTTTACCTGTAATTAATTTTCACGGATTAAGACATACAAATGCAAGTTTACTAGTTGCACAGAATATTGATATAGCAATAATTTCTGCGAGACTTGGTCATGCACAAATAAGTACTACACTTAATTTTTATGTGCATCCACTACTTTCTCATAACAGAAAAGCTGGATATGCACTAGAAAACTTATTATTACCAACAAGGTCTTAATTTAAACTTTTTTCTAATTTTCACAAATTACAAATTTTCACGATAAAAAATAAAAGGCAACTAAATATTTTTAGATTTCCCATTGCCTTTTATTATATATAAAAAGTATAAATTTTTGATGAATTTTTATTGATATTTATGGCTTTTTAGGAGATTATTTTACCCAATTTTTACCCAAATCAACATAATAATGCTTAAAAATAGCATTATCGCAACCAATTTTTAGGCATAAAAAAATCACTAAAACCGTTACAGTTCTAATGATATATGGTTTGGTTGCGGGGGTAAGACTCGAACTTACGACCTTCGGGTTATGAGATCACATGCGGGAGAATCTTTATATTTTCAGTATATATTTTTTATTTATATTCAATATTTTCATTAAATCTATACCAATTATCACATAAAAAAAAGTAACTACCTAATTTCTCCCCTAAATATAATTTTTTTATCAATATTTCTATTAATAATACAGTAACATTTTATTCTATTCTATAATTTTTTAGCTATCACATTGAATATATGCCAATGCTTCATTTTACCTAAACCAGTAAAATCATCTTTTTCAACTTCTATAAATTTTATAATTTTAAAATTCTCAAACAATTCTATTACCTGCTCTCTTGTTAAGAAAGTCATCTGTTCTTTTATACTCTTCCATTCATCATTATTTCCGAAGAAATTACCAACAAAATATCCATCTTTTAAAATGCTATCATTTATCTTATTCCATAATTCTTTAAAATTATTTTTATTGCAGAATGGAAGACTAAAATTAGCAATCACTAAATTATTCTTTTCCAATTCAATTTTCTCAAATTTTTGTCTTAAAAATTTAAACTGCTTCGATTCTTCTTTAGATAGTTTCGTTTTAATTCTAGGTTCAATATCTTCTCTATCTATTGCTAATACATTCCAACCATTTTTTATTAAATATATTGTATCCCTTCCTGCTCCACATCCAAGTTCAACCGCATTGCCTGGTTCAATCTTTAATTCAATAAATTTTTTAACAATATAATTAGGATTTGCATCTGCTGTACTTTCATAATATTTCTCTATTTTTTTCATATGTTATACTCCCACAAACTCAATTTTCCTTTTGCTTCTATTGGTTCATCAAATACTTCTACATTTTCCAGTTGCCAACCATAATTTTCTTTAAAAGAACTATCTGTGTATATATCTGCATTTTCTTTTAATAACATCGCTTTAAATTCTGGTGACATTTTCACACAATCTACTAATGTTACTTTTCCTAATATTTTTCCTGCTGGCAAATCTTCTGGAATATATTTTGCTAATCTTTTCATTGCCTCTTTATCTATTCCTTTTCCTGCATGTATTAATAAATCTCCTCTATATTTAGTTTGCCAACTTCTAAATTCAAATCTTTTATCTCCTTGCATTATTAGTGTTGCCCAAGGTTGTTTTATTGTTAATACTTTCATATTCCCTCCTATATTTTTCTCTCCTTAAGTATTTTCTTAAACAATTCCCTAGTATTATCATATGTAATTGTTTGCATTGCCTCATCAAAATCCAACCATTTTATATCATTCACTTCACATTCCTGTGCTTTTATCTCTCCACCTGTACATTTTGCAATAAATAGGACCACTTGTTTCAATGTTCCTTTATCTGTTACATATTCCATTGTATATCTTTTATTAGCATCAATTTCTACGTCTAAATTTGTTTCTTCTTTTACTTCTCTAATTGCAGTTTCAATTTCTGTTTCATCTTTTTCGACATGTCCTTTCGGAAATCCCCAATGCCCTTTGGTTTGTTTAATTAATAACACTTTATTTTTATTTATTATGATACATCCACAAGATTTCTCTCTTTCTTTATTAGTCTCACTTAATATCTTATTCAATTCTATTTCCTCCTTTTTAACAAAACAATTATATATATATATCGGTATGTCCAATTATTTATTTTTTTGATATCCTATTACTTTTAATGAATCTTTCGCATCCTCTATAAAATATCACAATTAATTGACTCTTGTCCTAATATATCCCCTTTATTATTAAATTTCTTAATTTTAGATGTTATTTTTTAATTATTTTATTTGTTCCAAACTTACTAATTTATTTTTTCTAAAAATCATTTTTAACAAACAAGGAGATGTTATATTCAAAATAGTATTATTGTATACTAATTTAACCTCTTCATTTACTTCACACCAATTTAATAAAAAGAATTTTATCGCTCCCCCGATGACTTACAACAGCAATTTTATTTTCTTCATACTCTTTGAGTATTCTATTTAAAAAAATATTCATTCTTTTTCTTGTATCTTCTGCACTTTCACCATCAGAAGTCTTATAATTTCTGTCTAATAATTGTTCTTGAGATGGATCTCTTGTACTTTTGTCTTTCATAAATTTTCCTAATTCTTTTAAATTTCCTAATTTTCTTTCATTTAAGTTACTATCTAAATTAATAGGTAAATTATTAGTATTAGCAATATATTTTGCAGTCGCTTTTGCCCTTGTATAACTACTTGACCAAATAACGTCAATATTCTTTAACTCAGTATTTTCGCTTAATTTCTTTGATTGCTCTTCACCATATACAGACAATATTTCTTTTTCGTTAATTATTTGTGTTTCTTCATTTGTATTTCTAATTCCATTTTCAACAACAGTTTCAGCATGTCTAATTAAATAGATTATAGTATTTTCCATCTTCAATAACTCCATTTCTCATATTAAAAGTTAATATGTTTAACTAATTTTTTCTTAATAATTCTGTATAATATATGACTTCCTTTTCTAATTTTTTCGCATATTCAATTTCTAAACTTGTGCTATCTCCAATATAATTATTTACATTCACAACTAAAATAGCATCAGATAATTCTATTCTTTTAAAATGTTCCTCTTTTAGTTTCGCTAATTGTTCTTTTGTTCTTTCAACATTCTCTATAATTGGATAAATAGGTGTCAAAATACAATTACCTAATAAAGCCATTTTTTCTGCAATTTCCATCATCTCTTTTTTGAATTTTAAACTTCCACATAACGTTATTATTTTCATTTTTTAAATTCTCCCTATCATTTTCCACAATTATACCACTCCCTGTGTACAAATCCAATACATTTATATTCATTTTTTAGTCAAATTAACCCAAAAGATCAAGAAAAAAGCAAATGCTAAAATCTAGCAAATGCTTATAATCTTTCATACCTACATAAAAAGCTTCTTTTCTATCTTTTCTAGCAGTAACTCCTGCTATTGCACCATATTTTTTATTTGATACACCATTACTATAAAATTTTCTCATATTCTTTTCTAAGTGATCCTACAGTTTGAAAATATCTGGAATTATATACTTCATTTTTGCATATGGATTTTGCATAGAATTTCCTAATTCCTTATGAATATTTATATAATTTTTAATGCATTGTCCTTTTCCTGTTTATGAAATTATTGGATTTTCATTTTTATCAGGATACTTATCAATATTAAATAAGTTTAATATTGATACTATATCTGTTACATCAATATCTCCATGCACTTCATCATCCTGAAATCCAATTGTGACTAAATCGTTTTTATTGTCATATTTTACTGATTTAGCAGAAATCGTTAATCCCCTATTTAACAAATAAAAATTGTTACTCTTTCCATTAAGTAATGATGCCCTTATTTTTTTGGCAACTGCTGTAGTAAGTTTTTGTTCCCTTGGATTAGTTTCCATTGGAATATCTTTAAGAATGTCTTTTATATCACAAATCATTATATACATTTCTGAATTATCCATATAGTTGTTTAAATTGTAAAATGGATTTGGAATTTTCCTAAAAGATTTTGTTTTAAAATTTAAAAGTTTCATTTTTTCCTCCTTTTCACATATAAGTGATTTTTTATTAGAATACACAATATCCATTGTCATTCTTTTTGCATTTTATAATTAATTTCTATTGAAGTAAACGCTATGTTAAAAAGGAGAAATTTATGAATATAAATGAAAAAATAGGTCTAAATATTAGAAAATATAGGGAAGAACAAGGGTACACACAGAATGATTTCGCAGAAGAATGTCAAATAAGTAGAGCTTATTATGGAAGGATAGAAAGAGGAGAACATAGTATAACAGTAGAAACTTCCTCTTGATTTAATCATTTATTATAATAAAATATTGACAATAAATTTTTTTCTAATATAATAAATATTAAATTATTACTTTACTAAAAACTTATTTTAATAATTATATGGAGGTCTTATATGTATAATCGAATTTCTATTGTTGGAGGATCTGGTAGTGGGAAAAGTACTTTATGTAATATTTTATCTAAAGAACTTAATTTACCTGCCATTCATTTAGACAGTCTAAACTATAAACCAAATTGGGTTGAACTTGATAAAAATGAAAGAGACAAAATTATATCTGCTAAATCTTCTGAAGAGAAATGGATAATTGATGGAAACTATAACAATACTATCAAAGAAAGATTTAATAAAGCTGACTTAATTATTTGGCTAGATTACTCTACTTTTTCTCAATTAAAAGGTGTTTTTAAAAGAATAATAACAACATTCAATAAGGAACGTCCTGAAATCCCTGGTTGCAAAGAACGATTAAATTTTACTTTTATAAAATATGTTGCTACATATAATAGAAAAAAACGTCCTTTGCTTTTAGAAAATTTAAAAGATATTTCTCCTGATAAAATATTAATATTTAAAAATCAAAAAGCTTTAAATAAATGGTTAATTGATTTTACACATAACAAAAATATTTTAAATAACATTAAAAACTAAAATTTTGTAATAAATCTTTTTTATTAGAATATAATATATTATATGACCCTACAACACTAAATTCTTTAATAATTTAATAAAATGTATTGACAAAGTACAGGTTTAGCCTTATAATAATAATTGTTATATCGCGGGGTGGAGCAGTTGGCAGCTCGTTGGGCTCATAACCCAAAGGTCGGTAGTTCGAGTCTACCCTCCGCAACCAATTCGAGAGTTTTTACTTAAAGGGATATCCCTTTAAATGTAATTTTAATACAGAGATTTTACTATAAAAAGTAAGGTCTCTTTTTTGTATTCTATAAACACTTTCATACTCTATAGATTTGCCCTTCAGCAAAATTTAAAGATTTGGAGGTGCATAATATGAGTAAAAAAGAACAACCAAATTATTATGCAATAATACCTGCAACAGTTAGGTATGACACTAATCTAAAATATACAGAAAAATTATTATATGGAGAAATTACAGCATTATCCAATAAAAATGGTTATTGTTATGCTCAAAATAAATACTTTGCAGATTTATATAATGTAACAGCCGTCTCAGTTAGCAGATGGATTTCACATTTGCAACAGCTTGGATATATAAAAACAGAAGTTATAAGAAATGAAAATAAAGAAATAGTATCAAGAAATATTTACATTGTAGATATCCCCTATTATCAAAAAAATCAATACCCCTATATACAAAAAAGTATAGAGGGTATTAACAAAAATGTTAAAGATAATAATATAAAATATAATATAGATGATTTATTTCATTTAATTATAAATAATAGCAACGAAATTCCAGAAGAATTTTTAGCAATAATTGATAGGTTAGAATTTAATTATAAACCTTATATGCTTCAATATATGAAAGAAGATAAAATTAATATGGTAAAAAATGTTATATATGTTTTATATGATTTGTATAATAGTAATTTTCAATTTTTATTGCAAAATGTAAGTAGAGAATATTTAATAAATTTATATTTTTTAGCAGTGGATAATAAACCAGATACCTTATTAAATTATTACAAAAAATCTATCATAAATAGTAGTACAAACTATAAAAAAATATAAGTTTTACAGTAACAAAAAGTATGGCAAAATTAGCTTTTTTTCAAGAAGAAATTTGGCATATTTTAGAGTACAATGAAATGCATATATTTCAAGTGTTTTATAATTTTTATTACATGTTTTTTGAAGTGGAGGTAGGTTGCAATATCGGAAGATATGGCATACCTACCAAAAGGACAATTTATTGATAAACTTTTAGTTCGTATTGGAGGTGATGATAATTTTGAATTATTTTTTGAAAGATAAAGAGGAGATTTCTTTAATAAAATTTATTGCAAAATATCAATGTTTAAATGTAAATAGTGCAAAATATTTTTTTAGTAGTAGTAGATATTATAGAAATAGAATTAAAAATCTAATAGATAAAAATTTTTTAAGAAAAATTAAGTGGATACTGGTATTAGGAAAATCAGGAATTCAATATGTAAAACTATTAAATTTTGAGTACAACAAATTGAATAAAAACCAAAAATATAGAGAAAGACTATTAAAATTAAGTAACATAGCTACTTTTTATTATAATTGTAATACAGTTGATTTTATACCATCATTTGCAATAAAAGATAAAACAATACTTACGACAACAGGTAGAAGATTTATAGGAATATTTAATATAAATGGATTTGAATACTTGGCTTATCAAATTTTTAAAGAACATGACAATAGATATATTGAATCTGTAGCCTTTGATATACAAAAAGAAATGAAATATAGCAATATTATTATTTTAGTAAATGATATAAACAGAATAGATTTCAGTTATTTTGCCTTTGGGAAGAATCAAATATTAGTAATTGAAGATAATGATATTAATAGAGAAAAATTAAAATATTTACATAGTATGAGATGGAAAGAATTAATAGATAAGTATTATAGTAATGTTCATTTATCTGAATATAGCTTTTGTGAATATTCAAATAATAAAGATAAATTTATTAATACTTTTTACTTTATAGATACTGAAAAGATTAACAGATTTAGATATTTTATAAATGAGAATTCCACTAAAAGAACATATATTATTTGTGATGCAGAACTGGAAACAAAATTACGAAAAGAACTACCTGATGCTAACTATTGTATGGTGGATTTTGAAAAATATATTGATAAAGAGTGAAGATATTATTGTTGTTAGTTGGAGAGTAATAACTTAGATTACATTATAAGCAGAGTGTTTCGAGATTTAGTGCCACTCGGCTATAATTTGGAAAACATATATCAAATTATAAAGATTTTTAAATTGTGATTTTAATGTTGATTATACATAAAAAAAGTTAAAAATAGAGATGGTAAAATTGAAGAATGCTGGTAATGAAAATTTAAATATTACAATCTTTTTGCTATTATATGGAACTATTTTAAAAAATATTATAAACTTTGAAAGGATATATAAAGTTAATGGACTCATATAAATAGAAAAATAAATGTTAGTTACAGATTTTATTATTACAAGACATAGGAAGGGGAAAATAAATGGAAGAATTAGTGGTAAAGGCTAAGAAAGGAGATAAAGAAGCTTTTACACAAATAGTGTTAATATTAAAAGAAGATTTATACAAGATAGCAAAAACTAGAATTACAAATGAAGCAGATATAGAAGATGCCATTCAAGAAACAATGATTGAAGCATATAAATCTATAAAAAAGATAAAGGATGTAAGTAAAATAAAGCAATGGATAATTAAAATATTGATTAATAAATGCAATAGAATATATAGAAGAAAATACAAAAAGGACATTTCCATAGACGAATATAATTTAGAAAAATATATTATTCTAAATGGATATAAAGATGTAGAAAACGATTTAAGTTTTTACTCTTTATTAAAGAATCTAAATTATAAAGAAAGAATAATATTAACATTATATTACATGGAAGAATATTCAGTAAAGGAAATTAAAGAAATAACTAAAATGAACGAAAACACAATAAATACTTGTTTGCATAGGGCAAGAAAGAAAATAAAAGAAGATATAGGAGGAGAATTTGTTGATGAAAGAGTCAAGTGAGGAAAAAATCAAACAAATTTTAAAAAGCAAAATAAATATTCCAAGTGGGTATGTTGATGCAATTAATACAGCGTTCATTAAAAAGGGAAAAAGTAATCATTTTATAAAAATATTAACAACTACTTGTGCAGGAATTATATTAACCAGCGGAATTGTTTTGGCAGGATATAATATCTATCAAAAAATATGGAAAGAACCAGAGATGGTTAAAAATAGCGATATAGAAAAGTCATTAGAAAATAAAGAAATCTCAAAAGAGGATCAGGAGAAGTTAATTACAACTGAAGAGGCAAAGAAAAAATCATTAGAAATATTAAATGCACTTGGATATGAAGAATTAAAAATTGAAGAAGCAGAACTTAAAAATTCAAATAATACAATTTATTTTGATATAAAAATAGTAGGCAATAACAAGTTTAATGTTTTAATTGATGGTAAAAACGGAAAATTAATTGGAATTAATAACTTAAATAATATTTATAATGATATAAGTCAAATATCTGAAATGGAAGCAAAAGAAGATGCTGTATATATAAGTGAAAATTTAAAACTAGATAACGAAAAATATGAATTAAATTATTGTAAAGAAGAAAGCAGTTGTTATGGAGAAAAGCAATATAAAATATGGGTAGCGAGTTTTAATAAAAAGTATGATGAAAGATATAATCCCTATGACAGTATGAAAATTTACTTTTATGAAAGCAATAAAATCATAAAATTAGATTCTGTAATAATCAATAAAGATGAGAATTTTCAAAATAATGAAATAAAAATTAGTGAAGATGATGCAAAAAGCATTTCAATAGAAAAAGAAAAACAATTAAGTCAATTAGAAATTATTGATATAGCCTCTGAATTAGAAATAAGAAAAATGAATACATATATTTTCAAATTAGAAAATAATATTGATGATGCTAATATAGATGAAAGTAACGAAGAAACTACTATATATAAAACAGAAAATATTACGCGAAATGTATGGATAGTGAGAATAAAGCACAATAAGCCGGAAAATATAAATTTTAGCACAAGCCTAGAATATAATAAACAAATGGATAAAAAATATTATATTGATGCAACCACAGGTGAAATAATTGGAGGAGAAGACTTTTTTGAAAAAATGAACAATCCATTGTATAACTAATAAGCCAAGAAGGAGCTGAAATACAACTCCTTCTTTTGGTAGAAAGCTAGAATATGGTTAATTAACTAATATAGTACCAGTATTCAATAAAAGCTCGTCTGTAATATCCAGGCGGATTTGAGATGCTACTTGCATCAAAGAAGATTTGGACTTGTTGACCGTAACTTACTGGGCAAGTAACCTCAAAGTCAACAAGACCACTTCTATTATCATCCTTTGTAATACTAGCATTTCCAATTGCCCCACCATATGCATACCTTATTTGTGCAGTTAATCTAATGGGGCTTACAGCAGCATGAGCATCTTCTCCATAAAAATGCCCTACTATGTGTAAAGTACCTGTTCTTTTGATTGTTTTTACCTGCGTTAAGTTGTTATCTGTCATGTGCATAGAACCAACATAGGTTTTAGTTGAACTTGACCAATCTTCGGCACCAGCTGCAAATGCAGGAACTGCAGATGTTATTATCATTGCACACATAAGTACAAAACTAATAATAAACCGTGTTGCTTTATTTTTTACCTTCATAATAAAATATCCTCCTTAAAATGCATCAGTAGTATTTTTCTAGCTCTCTACCTGTATCTATTCAAAAAGGATAGATATTAATTATATATATAACTAGAACAGAAAAAAGTAAAAAAAGTAAAAAAAAGTAAAAATGTGAAAGATAAAAGTATATAAAAGGACTCTTATATTATAGGGGAAGTGAGAGTATGACAAATGTTCTAGTAGTAGAAGATAATTTTTATCAATCAAAGCAAATTATTAATTATTTATCTCAAAGAAATAAAGAATTAAAATTATATAGTATGGTTTATTCTGGAGAAGAAGCATTAGAAATAATAGAAGAACAAAAAGTTGATATTATTATACTAGATTTAAAATTAAAAGGGATGAACGGAGTAGATGTTATTAAAGAAATTGAATACAAAAAGATAGAAAAATATAGAAGTTCCATAATTGTTGTTTCTGGAGATTATTCTATGATAAGACAAGTTTATAATAGTGATTACATATATAGATGCTTTTTAAAACCTTTTAATTTTAATGAGATTGAAGAAAGTATAGAGAAAATTATCTGTGAAAATAATTATGAAATGGAAACAGATGTAAAATCAAAAATAAACAAAGAATTGAAAAAATTAAAATTTAATTTTACATATAAGGGAACAAAATACTTATCTGAATGTATATATCAAATATATAAATCAAACGAATCGGATGTAGATAATTTATCTAAAGAGTTTTATCCTATTGTGGCAGAAAAATATAATAAATCGGTTAATACTATTTATGGAAATATAAAGCAGGCAATTAATGCAATGTTTTTTGATTGCGAAGAGAGAATATTAAAAGAATATTTTAAATATAGTTTTGTCGTTAAGCCAAAGCCAAAAGAAATTGTTTATATAATATTAAATAAATTATATGGATAAATTTACTTTTTTTTACTTTTTCCGTGCCGTTATGGCAAAATATTTTATAATGTATAATGTATACTGCATATGAATTACATAGTGCAACATATGATATTAAAATGGCAAGTGTCATTTTAATATAACAAGTATGTGAGAGATATTTTTTTCATAATGGAGGTATAGAAGATGACAAGATTTAAAGCAACATTTCTATCACTTTTTCTAGCATTAGGTATGATACTAGGAACAACTACAGCTTATGCTGCTGAAACACGGTCAGGAACAGAAGTTTGGCATTTAGGAGAGGCAACAGTTGGCTCTTTTGTAGTTGAAAATGATAATCTTACACCTGTGAAGACAATAGGAGATGATGGAAAGTTATTTATTTGGACGCAATTTTCACGTGCAGATAGTTCATCGTATCCACCTATTGTTGTAACAGTAGAATTAAGAGATTATGATACAGGAGCAGTTCTTGACAGAGTTCAATACAAAGAAGGCGAAACAATAGATCGCGTTTTATATTATCCTAATGCTAAAAAAGGACAAAGAATCCAAGTGTATTGGGATATTAGCAGTCAGTATAATCCACCTGGACCATACAGAAAAGCAAATATAACATATGGTTATATACTTTATCAAGATGAAGTTCCACCTGAAGGACCAGGAACTGACTAAAAATACTCTTTGAAAAAATCAAAAATTAAGTAACTATAAATTTTCAATGCTCTCACATACTGGGGACTAACTTGTTTAGTCCCCATCATTAAATAAAGTAGAAAAATGCTTTACTTTTCTTGATGTTTAATATATATTGGTTAATATAATAAAGAATACTGAACAAATGTTAATTTTTTTGGAGGAGGAAAACTGATGATAAAATTAAGAATAAAAATTATAGGAATTATATTAATAATGATTTGTACTTTACATAGCATAGTTTTAGCTTCATCATCTACTACTAGTTTAAAAAATGAGCAAGCTGAAAATAACAAAAAAATAAATGAAGCACAATCAGAATTAAAAGACATTCAAGTAGAAAAATCAGATACAATAAAACAAGTAGATGAGTTAACCTCACAAATAACAGAATATCAAAAACAAATTAGCGAAATAGATAGTAAAATCGAAGAATTAGATAATAAAATACAAACTTCACAAAAAGAAATAGAAGAGGCACAAAAGAATTATGAAAAAAAAGAAGAATTATTAAAAGCAAGATTAGTTGCTGTTTATGAATCGGGTGAAACTTCTTATTTGGATGTTTTATTAGGCTCAGAAAGTTTAATTGATTTAATTTCAAACTATTATTTAGTATCTGAAATTGTGATAAGTGATGAAGAATTATTGGAAGAAATACAAAAACAAAAAGAAAATATAGAAAATTCTAAACATGATTTGGAAGTAAGCCAAGAAGAAATGAACACATCAAAAGAACAAAAACAAAATGTATCTGAAGAATTACAAAAGTCAAAAACAGAAAAAAATACATATGTTGCAAAATTATCAAATGATGAGAAAGAAATACAAGAACAAATAGAAGATTTAAACCAAGCTAATAAGTCAATAGATGATAAAATAACCGCAATTATAGCATCTAGCAATAATACTAGCAGTAACAATAACTCTAACAATGGAAATATTAATGTAAATGTAAATGGATCATCCTCAGCAGGATTTATAAAACCAGTTAATAGTTATGTCACAACTGGAATGTATTATTCAAGTGGGCAATATCATGGTGCGGTAGATTATGGAGCAGCAGGAATAAATGGATTACCTGTATATGCTGTTGGAGATGGAGAAGTAATCCTAGCAGAAGCATTAACTACAAGTTATGGAAATTATATTATTATAAAACATGATAATGGACTATTTACTTTATATGCACATGGACAAGCAGGCTCAATTGCAGTTTCAAAAGGGCAAAGAGTTTCAAAGGGACAACAAATTATGAGAGTAGGAAATACAGGAAACTCGACGGGACCACATTTGCATTTTGAAGTAAGACAATATCCAGGATTATATAATAACAGAGTAGCCCCTTTAGATTATATACCTAGATAGAGAATAATAGTATTGATATTTCAAGACGAAATAACTTAGAAATCAGAACAAATGCTTATATGATAATCCTAATAATTTAATTATAATAGAATACATCTCTATGACCAGACAGAGATGTGTTTTTTTTGTTGTCTAATCTTCTTATTGTAACAACTAGAGCTACAAATAAGGCAATAGCGACAACAGTTACCATTGCAAGTTTACCAATTAGTATGTAAATAAAAAGTACATAAACTTGTTCAAATAACATATACATCTCCCCGTTCATAAAGAAAGCGACACTCCACACACTGTTTTACTCATTTTCTTTTATTATTAGACTTATTTGTTCGTTGTAAATCAAGCAAACAAGTCTATTTTTTTAAATAAAAATGAATACAAAAAATTAATAATAAAAATTTTTTGCCATACTAAAATTGCTTAAAAATGCCTAAATATCAATAAAAATTTTTTTTTAGGCGTGCTTATTGAAATTTACAAAAAAAGGTTATAAAATTATATACGAGAAAGGAAGTGATTGGAAAAAAGATTAATAAAAATATAATATAGTGTTTCAAAAAAATTTGCCCTTCCATAAGGCAGTTTATAGTAAATGTGCCTAATCTATATATGGAAGTGATATAAATGAATGAAAATTTTAATGAAAAAATTGGTTTAAATGTTAGTGAAGCAGCTAACATGCTCGGCATTAGTAAAAACTTAATGAGTGAATTAATAAAGTACCCTGATTTTCCTTGCATTAAGTTCAAAAGAAGAATTGTCATTAACAAAAAGAAATTACAGGAATGGTTTGATAAAAATTCTGGAAGATTTTTTGTATAACATTGCTTTCCTCTATATTTTGCCCTATAATAGAGAATATTAAATATTGTGCTTTTACTTTTAATGTTCTCTATCTTGAATGGAGGCAAAGTTATGGTAAAAACATCGCAAAACCAATCCGTAAAGAAAAAAAGAAACACCAGAGGAATGGGCTCTATTAGACCCAAAAATGGTGGATATGAAGGAAGAATAACAATAAAAGCAAATGGCAAATCAAAACAAATATCTTTATTTAACAAAGATAAGAGAATTCTAGTGCAAGAAATGATAAAAGCAAAACAAGAAGCAAATGACAATGAATATGTAGAAAAAGACAAAATAACTTTAGAAGAGTGGCTAAAGAAATGGATTCGTATTCATAAAAAACCATTTGTTAAGCCTAGAACTCTACAAGGGTACATTGAAAAAATCAAAACAAACATTATTCCCTATTTAGGTAACTATCCTATGCAATCGCTAGATAGATTAATTCTTCAAGAATATTTTTCAGATTTAACAACGGGAAATGAAAAAAATGGCATCAAAAAATACTCTCCTAAAACAATTAAGGAAATAAAAAGTATTCTAAATATGGCTTTTACAGATGCTGAAATTGATAAAATAATAAAATTTAATCCTATTCCAACAATTCGTACACCGAAAGTGCAAAGACAGAAGAAGAAACCTATTATATCACCAGCAGAGCAACAACAACTAATAGAAATATTATTGTCTGAAACAAATGGACTATGCTATATTTTTATAATGAATACAGGTGTTAGACCAGGAGAAAATGGTGGGATGAAATGGAAACATTACAGCTATGAAAATGCTAATGTAAAAGTAAGAGATAATTATGGAAAAGTAACCTATTATGATGATAATTTTGAAAAAATCGAATCTACTTATGAAGAAAAAGACTTGAAAACACCATCTAGTTATAGAAACATACCATTGCAAAATTGGTTAAATAATTTAATGCATACATATATGCTATATGTTATGAAACAAAAAGGATATACCAATAAAAAACAGCTAGATGATGAGTATATTTTTATGAATAGTTTAGGACATGCTTTAAGTAGTGATTATTTATGGGATACACTTGATAAGATTTTAAAAAGACATAATTTTAAACATTTAAGTGTTTATCAATTAAGGCATTTATTTGCGACAAGATGCATTGATGTAAACATACCTGTAAATCAAATCAAACAATATTTAGGTCATGCTTTAGCGAGTACAACAATGGACTATTATGTTGAATATGATGAAGATACGAATAAAGCTGAAATTGAAAAATTAGAACCCATCAATAATATGCAAATAGTACCTAAAATTTTAAAGGGAATGTAATATAGTGTCTGTCCTTAAAAATACAGTTTAAGGGACATGAAAGGGACATTGATAAATTTATATAAAAAATCGAAATATTAAATACTTTCGAAATGGTTGCAAGAGTAAGAATATATAAAAATTTTAAAAGATAAAAATTGGAAGAAATGGTCGGGCTCATAACCCAAAGGTCGGTAGTTCGAGTCTACCCCCCGCAACCAATTATATCAAGCATTTGCTAGCAATAGCAAATGTTTTTTTTTTATAATCCTATTGTTAATTAACATAAAACATGATATAATATATGCCATGGAAAATATATGGAGGAAAATATATGAAAAAACTAAATAAAATAACTTTAAAAGAACTTTTAGACTCTACGGACTTATTAATGCATTTATCTGATATATTATATTTTTGTGATGATGTTGAAACAATTAATGAATTCGTTAATTCTACTAGAAAAAATTCTGACTTAAACTATAAAGAAATTAAAGATTTTTTAATTAAACACGAAAACAAAATAAATAAACAAAAATTATTATTATTAATTGTAAAAAATTATTCTGATAATATACAATTAATAGATTCTATATTAAAAGATAATACCTATAAATCAAAAAGTAATAATTCTGAAACTCTGGAATTAATAATACAGAAACAAAAGCAAGAACAAAATCTAAATATAGCCAAAAAAATAGGTAAAGGTATGGATGAATCTTTTGCATTCTATTTCTATAATACAGATACCAATAGATATGACATAAATATAATTGATTCAAAAGAATTAATTGATGGTATTAAAATAAACAGTTCCGCTAATCTAAAAAGATTCAAAGAAATAAACCAAGATTTCATGGAATCTGATAAAACCGAAACTGTAGGAATTGAATATCTATTACAATCAATCGTACTAACAGATTTTAATAATATATTTCCTAATGAACAAATTGGAGATAATATGAGAACTTTACTTTTGGAAAACCAAATCCTAAAAAACAATGTTAAAACCAGAAAAGAAATAGAAAATTTAAAAAACCAAAATTATGATGAATATGAAAATTTAATAGAAAACAATAAATTTCATGATATATTATCAGATATGAAAAATTTACTAGAAAAATATATAAAATATGTAGATATTGACAAGCTTCTTGCAATTAGTGCATATAGATTTGAGGAAAGTCTAGAAAATGAATTCATATCTATAGAAAATGCACCTGCTATAAAAGAAATTTTAAATACAATTATAAAACATACCAAAAATAATAAAACATTAACTTTATCTCTACAAGATAGAAAAAATTCTTATGATCTTAAAGACATAGAATATTCATTAACTGATATAATTAACTGTATAAATAGATTTACAGACGACTCATATATAAAGAAATCACAAATAGAAGAATATAAAAATAAAATAAATTCAGAAGAACTTACTTTATTTGATTTAGATCCTCAATATGTAAAGATTTGTTTTTCACCTTCTGAATTAGAAAATATAGCTAAATTAAATAGTCAAAACTTACAATATGTATCTACAATATTACAATGGAATAAAGATAAAATATTAAATAATATTAAATTTCAAAAAAATTGCCCTGTTGAGTTATTGAAAGATTTTATGACTAAAAAAATTATTTATCCAAATGATATAATATCATTATATAAAGATAATATAATAGATATAGAATATATAAAAAATTTAAAAGAATATTCAAATTTTTCTAATGAAATTTCCGCTTCAGAACTAATTTCTTTATATGATAATTATAATAAAAATAAATCTGAAGAAAATAATTTAATAAACTATACTAGATATTTAGATCTTTATAAAGAAATATTACTAAATGATAATCCTAAAGAAACCGAAAAATATTCACTAAACTTTATGGAGCAAATGATTGAAAATTATGACAAAAGACATATAGATACACATATAACTCAATTAGAAGAATTTTATAAACAAGGATTATTAACATTAAATACTATTATAGAATGGAATGATCCTTCTGTAATAGAAACTTTTTTAACAGACTTATATAAAGAAAATATTATTCAATTAAATGATGTAAAAAAATTCGTAAAAAACGGTAACTTACCTTTCGAATATATAAAACAATTAGTATGGGAAGAAAATATTAATTATGAAGAAAGACTAAAACTCTTAGAAGAAGGTTGGATCCCTGAAGAAGAAATCTTTGAATTATACTCAAAGGCTCTTATTAGAGAGGATGATTTATTAAAATTATCACAAAAATCAATTATAAGTAAACAAAAAACACTTGATATTATAAATAATACTCAATTACAAGATTTAGAAAAATATTCTAATATTGTATTAGTAATAGGTGATAAACTCCAAAAAATAAAAAGAGATGATAGCTTGTATTTTAATGAAGAAAAAAACACTTCAAGCAAAAGCTCTAAACCTAAATTAATGATTGACCCAAATGAAAGAGAGTCCCTTTTTAGTTTGTTAAAAGCTGGTAAACCAAATAAAGTAGAAATATCAGAGACTAGTCCTTTCTATAATTATGAATTTTATATTATCCCTGATGAAAGTGGAAAAGTAAATTTAAATAGTGTTATAATTGCAGAAAGAATTTATGAAGAAAAAGAAGAGCATATAAAAAATCCTAATACAACCATTAAATATGCTACTGATAACGCTACATACTTCTTCAAATATAAAGATTTAATGGTTCTAAGTAATTACTTAAAAAAAGATGATGCAATAAAAGAAACAAAGAATATAATCTTTAAAGCAAATCACACACTTGCAAACGATAAAAGGAATGGACATTGGGCTGCTAGCGTAATTTATGGAGTTGCTAAAACTATGTTATCATCTGACTTAAAGGAATATAGCAAAGATAATCAAAGAAAAATAATAGTTGAAAAACTTAGTAAAGTATATACTTACGATGAATTAGAAAAAATTTTAGATAAAGGATCTTCAATAGATTCCGGAGATTCTATTTGTGAAATTATAGATTATGATGACTCTGACTCTAGATAATTTTTTGTATATTATAACAACTAAAAGATACTTTTAAAAGTATTTTTATTGAATTTTTTGTCGAAATACGATATATTATTTATATTGTTTTAATAGAAAGGAGTCCATGATTTATTTAGTTTATTAAATAATCATATAAAAAAATGAAAATAAAAAAAATATTTATTATATTATTATGTACATTTTTAATTTTAATTCCATTTGGAAATGTTCTATCAGCTGATATTGTAAATCAACCTTCAATTAGTGCAGATGCTTCTATTGTAATTGACAATAAAACTAATAAAATCCTATATAGTAAAAACGAAAATAAAAAAATGTACCCTGCTAGTACTACTAAGATTTTAACAGCAATTCTTGTTATTGAAAATTCAAATTTAGATGATTTAGTAACAGCAAGCTATGATGCTATTATGTCTATTCCAGATGGTTATTCAATAGCTAATATTCAAATTGGTGAACAACTTACAGTTGAACAATTATTAGAACTTTTATTAGTTCACTCTGCTAATGACGCGGCTAACGTATTAGCAGAATTTATTGGAGGTTCAACAGACAGTTTCGTTTCTATGATGAATACTAGAATTAATGAATTAGGATTATCTAATTCTCATTTTACTAATGTTTATGGTATGCATAATGAAAATCATTATACAACTGCTCATGACTTAGCAATAATTATGAAATATTGCCTCAAGAACGATACATTTAGAAAAATCTCTGGTCAAGCTTCTTGTTCTATCCCATCAACTAACAAATATGGCACTAGAACATATAATTCTACAAATGAACTTTTAATTCCAAATAGTTCATCTTATTATAAATATTTAACTACTGGAAAAACAGGATTTACTTCTCAAGCAAAAGAGTGCTTAGTTTCTTCTGCTTATAAAGATGATTTAGAATTAATTGGAGTTGTACTTGGAAGTAATAATCGATTTTCTGATACTCGTGCTATATATGACTTTGCATATTCTAATTATTCTATTAAGATTATTGCAAATGAAGGAGACATTGCAAGTAATATAACCATCTCTAATGCAACAAAAGAAACCGAAAGTCTGAATCTATTATTAGATGAAAGTATTCCTGTACTGATATCTAATTCTCAAGATATTTCTGAAATTTCACCTGAAATAATATTGAATGATAATATTTCAGCTCCAATTGAAGAAGGCTCTATTTTAGGTAAAATAAAATATACAGTAGCAGGAGTTACTTATTCGACTAATATTATCGCTGAACATAATGTTGAAAAATCTAAATTGCCAGTTTATATTTTGTATTTAAGTATTGCTTTTATATTTATTATAATTTGTTTTATTTTAATTTATAAAAAAAATAGTAAAAAAAAGATTTAAGTTAAAATTATAACTTAAATCTCTTTTTTAATTTTTTGCTTATTTTATATAATGTTTTTTTCTCACTATATAACTTACTCCTGCAATTGTAGCTCCTACTCCAACAGATGCTATTATAATCCAAAATGCTACTGAACCTGTATATGGTAATTTAAATGGTAATTTTTCTAAAACTCCTTCATTTTTATTACTATTGCTATTGCTTTCATTTTCTTTCACAATTTCATTTATTTGTCCAGTTACAACATTTGAAATATTAATCTTACTTAAATCTGTTTTATTTCCAGCTGCATCTTCTATATTTTCTGTTATATTATTGATGGTCATTTTGCCAATATCTTTTTCTGATATTGTATATGTATATATTATAGAATTTACATATTCTCCTACAGTATAGTCGCTTTCTAAATTTCCTTCTGCTTTGTTTCTTCCAAATTTAATATTTAATACAGGTACTTCTTCAGCTGCTATATACTCATTTCTGTTTTTCATATTTTCATCTTCAAAAACGACTTTAATTTTAACTTTATCTCCTGCCTTATAATTTTTTCCTTCTTCTGCCATTACATAAATTGCCTTTATAGTTGATTTTGAATAATCAATCACTATTGGCTCATCCATATTTTCTTCATTCATTACTGTCAAATTTGCTTCATTCCCTGATAAATCTCTACATCCACTTACTTGGATTTCAAGATATCCCTCTTTTATTTTGTCATTTATTTCTAAACTAGCTGTATACTCTTTGCCACTACCTTCTACTGTAGCCACTTGTCCTCCCATTGTAACTGTTGGCAATTCTGCTAAATCTTCATTTGAAGTAATATTAACTTTTACAATATCTCCTTTATTTAAATAATAACTATCTTTTTCTATTTCTGGGACTACTGTTATCTCTGGTGCTGTAGTATCTGCTACAACTTCACCAACTAATAAATTTATTCCGTTTGGAACTGTTTCTAAATTGCCTGTTAATTCATCAGACATTTCGTCTTGCTCTGTTACATCATCTCCTACAAATGCTTTAGTATTGCTAGAAATATATTCTTCACTTAGTTCTTTGCTTTCATCTTCTGATTCATCATTAGATAAAACTTCCATTTTTTCATTTTCTATATCTATATTTTCTTCTGTTTCTTCAATAGTAAAATCTTCTTCTTCTTCATTATTAACTGTTAATATAGTATCCATTTTACCAGTATCATCTGTTAAATTTCCATCATTTAGTCCTACTATTTTTAATATTCCATTATCTCCTTCTTGCACTTCATATTCGTATCTAATAGCTGTATTATTGTCTTCAAATCTAATAAATTCTGGATTTTTAACACTTGAATTGTTACCAAATTCTAACTGTAGTTCTGGTACATTTCCTTTTACTTCTTCTGAAAATGCAATCTTTATACTTATTTTTTCCCCTTGTTTATATTCTTGTTGTCCTTCATCTTGATCAATTGTAACTTTTTGAATAGTAGGTATATTTAATGGCTTTACATTTACTTTTATTGTCTCTTTAACATCTTCATTTGTTGGGCTACTTATTTCTATAGTTGCTTTTCCCTCTGAAATAGCAAGTATTTTATATGCTCCTGTCTCTTCATCCTTATACATTCTTGCAATATCTTCATCTGATGATGTAATAATTGGTTCTTCTGTTGCATCTATTTCTCCTTCTATATCTTGACTATTTGCACTTGATTTTAGAAGTTTAGATACTGAATTTGCAATTATATATTCCTCATCTTCTAATGATTCTTTTAGCGTAATATCTTGCTTACTTGTATAAATTTTAGTAATAGACTTCTCTACCTTTACATCACATCCATCACTTATACCATCGATTGTAACAGTTACCTTTGCAGTTCCTTCTTTTACAGGTATAACTTCTACATTTCCATAACTATCCTCTTTTAATTTTACAATATTTTCATCTGAACTTTTCCACTCAGCGTCTTTATTATCTAAATTTGTGTTTACTTTTAAATATGTATATTTATCCGGTAAGTTAGACAAATCATAGTTTATTGTATTTTCACTTAATTCAACATATGCTTTATCTATAATTTCAATATTAAATCTAGCTGTTTTATATTTATTATCTTCACTATTCTCATCTAGCATGCTACAACATATAACTATTTTGCTACCTGTTACAGCATTTTCATTAACTTTAATATTAGCACTTCCATCATTATTTTGAGTAATAGTTACCATATCTGCTTGCCCTTCAGCATACCATCTAATTTTATTTTGAATACTTTCATCTTTAAAATCTTCATAATCGTCATCTTTTAAACTTTTAAACTTTAATGTAAAAACATCATTTTTATACATTCTATTATAATTATTAAAGCTCATTTTCTGAATGCCTGTAGCATCAACTACATTTAATGAACCATCTCTGTTAATATCTCCTCTTTCTTTTTCTTCTTCTGTAAATTGAACCAAGTTTACTATTGCTCTTTGTACCTCAAACGAATCCACCTCTGTAATAAATCCATCTTTGTTAACATCTCCTAAAATATTTTTGTTTACTTTCTTTGCAGTAATTACTTCAAATCCAGTAGTAATATTATTTTTATCTATTATTTTTAATTTTATTTCTCCCACTTTTTCTTCTTCATTATTTTCATTTAGGTATGTTACTTTTATTACCACACTACCGTTTAAAGCTGATAGTTCATTTTTTGATTTAATTGAAATTCCATCTTGACTTTTAGTAACATTTACTAATTCTTCTCCTTCAGTAACAGATAATTTTAAATTGTCAATTGAAACTAATTTATTTTTATCGTCATATACCTTAAATGTTTCTGAACTTCCTATTTGTAATGAATTTACTCTTTTATTTATAATAACTTTTAAAGCTGTTAAATCATTAGCGTCAATAGTATCATTTCCATCAACATTAGCATATTTTTTTTGATCATCTGTAAGTTCTTGTAATTTAGATAAATATCTTTGTAATAACAAATAGTCGTATTCATTAATATATCCATCTTGATTTATATCTCCTGCTATAGCCTCATTCTTTACATTCGTCGCACTATCTGTTTTGGCAGATTTTACTAATATATATCCATTTCCTTCCATATACTTTTCTACTAAAGTATTTATATTGTCTGTTTCTGTTCCGCTTTCACTATCCCTACCAGCATTTGAAATTGTTACAGTATCTCCACTTATACTTAAAAGAACTAACCAATGACCTATTGTAGTATATTTAGAATCAGGCCCTGGACTAACTCCAACAAGCACAGGCATACCTTTTTCTAAATTATTCCTTATATTTTTAATAGTAGTTTCTGTTGAAGTATTATATTTTAGTTCAACTGTTACTCCAAAATTTTCAAAAGCTGTTTTTAATGATGAAGGGGACGTTCCCTCTTTTATACTATTAGCTACATCTCCTGGATTTTTATCTATTCCTAATCCACTAAGTACAATTGCAACAGATGTTGGTCCACACCCATACTGATGTATTGTACCTCCCCAATATGATTTTTCAGCATATGAACCTCTAAACTGCTTATAATTTTTATAATTCTTATCTCCAACTTTTGTTAACCAAGTATATCCATCTCCTGTTTCTGAATAAGTTGAAATATCTACAGCACTTGCGAAATATAACTTATTTGCTTCACTATTTCCGTAATATAAATAAATTCCATTTGAAGATTTATTACTTTCATCTATAATAATGTCATCTCCCAAGTTTCCTGACAAATTTTTATAATTCTTTATCTCTATTGGTATACATTTATCTACATAACCAAATGCATTAGCTGTTTGTAGTATATAATTTGAATCTAAATATGCATAATAATGATATATTTCACTTTTATCTTTTTTATTTTTATTTTTTAATCTAGCAAAAGTCGTTTTGTGTCCACATACATATATTTCTGGATTATTTCCAAGTTTCTCTTCTGTTGTTAAATCTATTACTATTTTTTGATTTTGGTATATTGTCATTTTTTGTTTATCAGATGACAATTTTCCTCCTGTTATATTTATTTCACTTATTTCAGGATAACTACTATCGAAATAAACTTTATTTTTTATAGTATAACTTGTAGCATTTCCCCATTTATCTGATAGTCCATATATTTCTATTACATAATCTCCATATAAAGTCCCTGTTCCAAATTTATCTGTTATTGGAATTTCTATAGAGAAATTGGTTTTATTTCCTACATTTATTGTACCAGTTTTTAAATCTGTTCCATTAATTTTTATTCCACTATATTTTGAAACTTCTTCATGTGCTTTAAGATTTAATATCAATTTGTCTCCTACTTTTACTGCACATTTATCTTTATCATAAATCTTGCCATCTTTCTTTATTTGTAAACTTTGTATTTTAGGTGGCGTTGTATCTGTTTTAATTTTTTTCTTTGATATTCTAATATTGCCTGCTAAATCCTCAACTTCGATATTATATGTTCCAGATTTTGTAACTTCATATGTTACAGGATATGCACAATAGTAATTTTTATTATTACATTTATAAATATCACTTCCATTTACTGATATCCTTTTTATAGCCACATTATCTTTAGCACATATCATTAAGTACTTTATGTTTTTTCCTAATTCACTTTTGCAACTAGCAGTAATCGTTGGACGATTTGTATCAATTCCTTTAACCTCTTGAGAAAAAGCAATAGTATTTAGTCCTGGATATATTACTTTTATATTATAAGTTCCATTTTTTGTTACTAAATATTTTACTGTATTATACCCTACATATTTTCCATTTACATAAATTTTAGCATTGTTGCAATCAACATTTAAACCATTACTTGGCCAAATATTTATATATTTCTTTTTTGCCCAACCATTAGTAACACTCGAATTATATCTTAAAGACATTTGATAATAATTGTTGCTATTATTATTGTTGTTGTTATTATTGTTGTTATTATTATTTGGATTAGTACTTGCTTTGGTTCCTGACCAATTAAACATTACATATGATCCTTTAAATGGTGAACTTGACGTACCTGGTATTCGAACCATTGCTTTTTCTTTTTCTTTTCCTTTACTTTTAACTGTAACTTTTTTTCCAGATATCTTGACAATATTCTCCTTATAATAAGTAGGTGCTACTATATTACCATATGATTTCACAAAGATATCTGGCAATGTACTATTTCCTGTATTTCCACTTTTTATTGTTCCTAAATATTTAGTTATTATTTGGTGTTGTAAATTATATCTAGCATCATGTACAATACCATCATTTATGCTTTCAATATTATTTTTACTTAAATCTATATATGTAATATTTTTTAAAGCTTTCCTTCCAGAAGAGGTCATAAACCCACTTGTTCCAGATATTTTACAATTAGAAAAATTTAATCTTCTTAAATTCGGCCATTTTGAAAAATCAGGTAATGTAGTTATTCCTCCTATATTTAATCCTGAAAAATTAAACTCTGTTTCTTTTTTACATGTAGCTGAACTAAAATATCTACTTGGTACTTCAATATAATATCCTCCTGATATTTTATGTAATGCCTTTCTATTATTTCTTTCTAATGATGCCTCTACTGGATTCATATTTTTTTGTTCATCCCACGTTAACCATATTTCATCGGATATCTTATTAATAATATATTTTAATATTACATCACTAGAGCTAGTTATTCTAACAGAACTATATTTAGCCAATTTTTTCTCAATTGGATTAATTGCTATTTGAGTAATACTAGTTTTATCTTCTTCATACTTAGCATCTTTTATCTTATTTGTTATACATACTAGTCCAATTATTACTTCTGCCACCAAAATAATAAATAAAAAATTTAATACTTTTAAAAATTTCATAATTTTCATAATAATATCCCCTTTAATGTTATTAATCACTAATTTAAATTTACTACATTATTATTTTAGTTTCAATAGTAGCTATTTCTTAGTTCAAGAATGTTACAATGCATTACTAGAAAACTACTTGCGGATATTTAAAATATAAACACCACATTCTTTAATATTTTATTTTTATTACAATTTGATTACATGCCATTTTATTTACTATTTTATACTGTAATTAGTTCCTTTATCTTATTAAATTTATTTTCTCCAATGCCATTTACCTGTTTTATATCTTCTATTAATTTAAACTTTCCTTTCTTCTTTCTGTATTCTATTATTTTTAAAGCTGTTGATTCTCCAATTCCAGGTAAAGTTTCTAAATCCGTTTTAGTAGCTGTATTTATATTTATCTTTAACTTTTTATTATTATTACTTTTTATCTCATTACTTTGTTCTACTGTTCCAGAATCTATATTACTTTCTACAATTATAGTTGACTCTTTTTCTTCTTTACTTGGTATATGAATTTTCATCCCATCTTCTATTATATATGCTAAATTTATATTTGTAATATCTGCTTCATCTTTTAATCCCCCAGCTTTATCTATAGCATCTATAATTCTGGAATTATTTTTCAATTCTACAATTCCCTCTTTATTTACGGCTCCGCTAACATGAACAATTGTATTTTCGTTTTTTTCTAGTTGTTGTTCATTAGAATTATTTTCAATTTGATCATTTGTTTTAATCTCTTCTTTTATTTCTAAATTTTGTTCTTGATTGTTTAACCACTCTTCTTTTCTATCAAAAATAAAATAGTAACTAATTATTGCAACAATTGCTACAATTACTATTAATAGAATTTTATTTTTTTTATTGAAATCATTTATTCTTATATGTATCTCTCCTTCCTCAGAATAATTTAGCAAACCATATAATTTATATTAATCTTATATTTTTTCTTTGGTTTTTTTATATAATCACCACATTATGTGCTTTATAACTAATATTTATTAATTTGAATTTTAGTAAGAATTTTACTTGAAATAAATTTGATTGAATTAAATTTATTATAGAAAAGATAAGTATTTCAAATTGTTATCTTATCTTTTCTATAATAGTATATTGATTGTTAATAATCTTTTCCTATAATAATCGTTACATCTACTTTGCTTGAACTTGATTGACTATTTTGTATAACCCCTGTACCTAATACTTCTTTCATGTTTTGTAATAAAGTATTGCTTACATCTTTTTTATCTATAATAGTTGTTTTAGAAGTTGAATTAGTAGTTCCAGTTCTAGTAACTTTATAACCTGCTCCTTCTAGTTCACTTACTGCCTTTTGTAGTTTTTTACTATTTCCGCTTCCATTTAATATTTCTATTTTAATATCACTTTTTTTATTTGATGTTACTGTATTATTAATAGTACTATTCGTTGAAGTATTTGAAGTCACATTATTTGTTGTAGTTTCTGCATTTTCAGTTAACTCTTCTGTATTATCTCTATCATAAAATAATTCCTGTATTAATGCTTGTGTTGCTTTTTTATCATGTATAAATACCCATTTTCCAGATGTATTTTTATTAGTATTGATTCCTGGTAAACTAGCTGTTAATAAATCATCTGTATTAAACTCTACTGCATATGGGACATAATCTTTTGCAACTTCAAAGTCTATATTAGTTATTACATATTCTTTTGCAACTTCTAAAATTTCTCCAATTTTAAATATATTTTCTGGTTTTGCTGTTTGTTTTATAACTTGCATAATAAATTCTCTTTGTGTTCTCATTCTTCCTGTGTCATTGTCACCATATTCCTCTGGATATGAAGTACCATCATTATTATGTCTAAACCTTACTAACTGTTCTGCTTTGTCTCCATCTAATTTTTGTTCTCCTGCTTTTAAATGAATGTGTAAATTCTGTGATGTATCATCATAATTCATATCAATTGGAACATCAAATGTAATACCTCCAATTACATCTACTAATTTAATTAAAGCTTCTGTTTTTACTACTACATAATATTTAATATCTAAACCTGTTATTTCATTTACTGCTTCTAAAGTTTCATCTGGTCTATGTTTTCTACTATACAATGCATTTATTTTTTCATAAGCTGTTGCTTTAGCTGGGGTTTTTCCAGTATATGTATCCCTTGGAATAGATAATAATGTAGCTTTTTGAGTATTTGGATTATAAGAAGCAACCATAATAGTATCAGTTAAATCTACATTTTCTTGATCTGTACTAATACCTAATATTAAGCATTTAAATTCCCCTAAATTTTTCTTGGTATTTTCATCATGTCCTACCACTGTTGCTAACATTCCAGACATTCCGCCTCCATTTTTATAAACTTTATATGCAAATACACTTCCTGCTATTAATATAATAAATAACATTATAAGCAAAACTTTTTTCCATACTTTTTTCTTATTTGTTGTTCCTTTTTTTCCTCTTTTGTTAGAATTACTTTTTTTCAAAATTGCTCACTCCTAAAATTTTATGTTATAAGTATAACAAACTTATATATAAAACGCAATAATTTTACAAAAAATTCACAATAAATAAACACAGTATAATTTACATTCTTATAATCTTTACTGAATTTACTTTTTAATAGTAACATAAACTCCAACATTAACAAAAAAAGATTGAGTCGTAACTAATACCCCAATCTCTTATTTTATAGTATTTTTTAGAAAATATTATGTTTTAAAAAACACATTTAATATATTATAAGTACTCATTGTCTTTGCTAAATACGATTCTTGCATAGCATTATCAAGTGCTCCATTTGGATTAAGTATTACTACTAATTGTATTACCATTAAAATCACATAAGTAATAATAATTCCTCTTAATAATCCGTACAAAACTCCTCCTATTTCATTAAACTGTTTTATAATTGGAAATTTTGCTACTTGATTAGCTAACGAATTAACTAGTAATAAACAAATTTTAATTATTATAAATAACACTATTAATGTTATTCCATATATAATATTTATCGATAAACTTTTAGATGTATCTGGTAAAAGTCCATTTTTTGCACTTTCTATAAGTTTACTTGAACTATCTTTACTATCATCATTTTTCATAAACTCTTCTATTTTGGTTTGTATCATTTGTTGTAACTTTTCATCTACTGTAGTATTATTAATTATTATATTACCAATTGGTTTATATAATAATAATGTTACAACCATTGCAATTATAAATGCTAATATATTTATTGCCAATGAAATTAATCCCTTTTTATAGCCAAAAAACGCTGAAGCTAATATAAATAATATAATTATTATATCAATTACAATTCCCATAATTTATCCCCTTTTATAAGTTTATAATTTCAATTTTATCTCTATAGATAATTCCGGCTATACTATCTGAAACAACAATATTAGTAATTTCTTGATTTGCCACATATCTCTTTACAAGCCATCCATCTGTACTAATGAACTCTACTTCTGTTCCTAAATTAATTGCTATAATATTTCCATATGTATATAATTCTTTAGTAACAGAACTTGCTGTATATTGCTTTATTTCATGATTTTCAATATTCACTATATTTACTAAAGAATCTGCTGTAAATAATCCCGAAGATTTTTCTTCAATTGAACATGCTCTATTTACTAAATTTACTGATTGAAATATTACTTTTTTATTTTGATTATCTATTAGTGTTATATCTTCTCCGTTCTCTATTTGATGTATAGAGTCTGTATACATACAAACTAGCTTATTTTTATTTTGATATTTTATATTAGTTATTAGCTTATTTTCTTCTCCCTTATATGTATTTTCTAATGAATTAGTAGGATCAGTACTTGCCTTATCTATTGATATAACTTTTATACTAGATTGTATCATAGTACCTGATGTGTCAACTTCTGCAATTGCTAAATACTTATTATCATTTGAGATGCTAACATCTACTGCTCTTGTTGATGATAGATATGTATTAAACAATTCTTTTCCTTGAGGATTATATGTTTTTATAACTGTTTTATAACTTGTATCTACTATTACTACTGCTACATATCCATTTTTATTAACATGTACTTGTGAAATGTTTCCTTCCACTTCCGCTTCCCAAGCTATGTCTTTATCTGAAATTAAATAGACTTTTTTCCCTTTGTTTTCTGCTATTGCTAAAAATCTATTTGCTGAACCCCAAATAGGATTTGAAATTTGTAAATCAAGTGTCTTTTCCTGACTTCCTGTACTATTATAAATTGAAAATTTAGTTTTATTTAAAATACCTATATATTTATTAAAAGCATAAATATTAGAATCTTGATTCTCTTTTAAATCTATTGTTGCTACTTTATCTTGTAATACTTCTTTTCTAAATATATTTTTATCAATCCATTCTCTTGCCTTGTCATTAGTACTATATAGCCCAATTGTTATAATTGCTATTACAATAAATACTATAATTATCGTTAAAATAACTATTTTTTTCTTATTAACTTTCTTTTCCTTATTAGTTGCGTCTATCCAAATATCTTTCATTTTATATTTTCTCCTTGGTTTTTATTAGTTAAGTTATATCAGTTTTTCATGTTTTTTTCAAGGTTTTTACGAATTTTTTAAGTTTCAAAAGTTACAGTTCAGTAAGAGATGATTATGATGTCCAATCTTTGCCTCCAACTATAACACTTAAATTTTATTTAATGTCTTTTCATTTCATTCAAAAAGAAAATCTAATACAAGAAAATAAGGCGCTTTCACTCAAGCTCAAAATTATTATTATATGAATTTAAACTTTTCGAATGTAATTGGAGTAATCTTAGAATTTCTTAGATAATTTAATGGAAAATGTTCGCGTCGAGCTTTAGCTCGGACTAAGTGAAAGGGTGCCATTAAATTATTTTAGAAATTCTTAGATTATGTATTGAACTGAGAAAAGTTTAAATTCATATAATAATAATTTTGCCCGTGAACATTACTCATTTTCTTGTAAAAGATTTTCTATTTTTCATTCCAATCAAACGTCATTAAATAAAATTTAAGTGTTATAGTTGGAAAATCAAACGTCATTAAATAAAATCTAAGTGTTATAGTGGGAGCCAAAGCTTGGACATCATAAGCATTTCTTACTGACCTATAACAAAATACTAAAACTTAAAAATAAGAAAGCTTTACAAAAAAATATACATATGATAGAATGACAACTAATAAAATATAACTATATTTTATTTAGTATTAATACCTAAAGAGGGTGAAGAAAATGAAAAAATTTACAAAAATGCACGGGTTAGGAAATGATTATGTCTATATGGATGCCATACACCAAAAAATAGACAATGGATCTGAACTAGCTCGTTTTGTTAGTAATAGGCACTTTGGGATTGGTTCAGATGGTTTGATTTTAATCTGTAAAAGTGATATTGCTGATTTTAAAATGAGAATGTTTAATCAAGATGGTAGTGAAGCAGAAATGTGTGGCAATGGAATTCGTTGTGTAGGAAAGTTCGTATATGACAAAGGGTTAACTAATAAAACAACGGTAACAATTGAGACTTTAGCTGGAATAAAAACACTAAAATTTAATTTAAAAGATAAAAAAGTAGAAACAGTAAGGGTAGATATGGGAGAACCAATTTTAAATCCAGAAATGATTCCAGTTATATCAAGTGAAAATCCAGTAAAAGATTTAAAGTTAAAAGCTTTAGATAAAGAATTTATTTTTACTTGTGTATCTATGGGAAATCCGCATGCTATTACAGTAGTAAAAGACACAGAAAAATTTGATGTAGAAACTTATGGAAGAATATTGGAAGTAGACAAAGCTTTTCCAAATAAAACAAATGTTGAATTTGTTCAAATAGTAGACAAAGAACATATAAAAATGAGAGTATGGGAAAGAGGTGCAGGAGAAACTTTAGCTTGTGGAACAGGAGCATGTGCAACAGCAGTTGCCTGCCATTTAAATGGTCTTACAGATAGAAATGTATACATAGAATTACTTCGGAGGAACATTAAAAATAGAATGGAATAAAGAAGATAATCATATTTATATGACAGGACCAGCAGTAACAGTATTTGAGGGGGAATTAGAATGAGTTTAATAAATGAAAATTTTTTAAAATTACAAGATAGCTATTTATTTTCAACAATAGCAAAAAAAGTAGCAAAATTTACTGAAGAAAATCCAGAAAAGGAAATAATAAAACTTGGAATAGGTGATGTTACAAGGCCTATAGTTCCAGCATGTATAGAAGCTATGCATAAAGCAGTAGATGAAATAGGAACAAAAGAAGGTTTTAAAGGATATGGACCAGAGCAAGGTTATGATTTCTTAAGAGATGCAATAGTAAAAAACGATTATAAATCAAGAGGAATAGATGTAAAAAAAGATGAAATATTTGTATCAGATGGAGCAAAATGTGATTGTGGAAATATAGTAGATATTTTTGGAAAAGAAAATAAAGTAGCTATTACAGACCCTGTTTATCCTGTATATTTAGATACAAACATTATGTCAGGAAGAGATGTTATATACTTACCTGTAACAGCTAAAAATAACTTTATGCCAGAGCTACCAAAAGAAAAAGTAGATATGATATATCTATGTTTCCCAAATAATCCAACAGGAACAGTTTTAACAAAAGAAGAATTGAAGAAGTGGGTAGACTATGCTAAAGCAAATAATTCAGTAATTTTATATGATGCTGCATACGAAGCATTCATAACAGAAGAAAAAATACCACATAGTATTTATGAAGTAGAAGGAGCAAAGGAAGTTGCAATTGAGTTCAAAAGCTACTCAAAAACAGCAGGATTTACAGGAGTTAGATGTGCATATGTAGTAATACCAAAAGAGTTAAAAGGATATACAAAAGATGGAAAAGAAATAAGCTATAATAAGTTATGGAATAGAAGAACTTGTACAAAATTTAATGGTGTATCTTACATAGTACAAAGAGCAGCAGAAGCAACATATTCTGAAAAAGGTAAAAAAGAAATAAAAGAAAATATAAATTATTATTTGGAAAATGCTAAAATAATAAAAAAAGGTTTAGAAGAAGCAGGATTTACATGCTATGGAGGGGTTAATTCACCATATGTATGGTTGAAAGTTCCAGATGGTATGACGTCTTGGGAGTTTTTTGATGAACTATTAGAAAAAGCAAATGTTGTAGGAACTCCAGGAAGTGGATTTGGACCTCATGGAGAGGGATATTTTAGATTAACAGCTTTTGGAACGAAGGAAAATACAATTAAGGCAATTGAGAGAATAAAAAAGGTAATGTAAAAAGAGAAGGTAGTGATTACTAAGAAAGTAGTCATTACCTTTTTATTAATTTTAAAATTGGTATGTAATAAATTGTTAAATAGTATTACAGATTAATCTAATCTGTTCATTATGTTCAAAAAGAGAATCTAGTATAAAAAATAAGGCACTTTCACTCAGGTTAAAATCATATACATATATACATTCTAATTATACTATAGGTTTGTAAATTACAATTAAATGAAAATAATACAAACATAAATTTGTAAAAAATGTTGACTTTTAATTATAATATTTATATAATTAGCAAAGAAAAAATTATAAAAGGTGGGCGAAAAATGAAGGAACAATTTTTAGAATTATTAAAAAAAGTAAAAAGAGAAGGAATAGACGAATTAATACAATTTTTAGAAAAATCAGATTTTTTTATTGCACCAGCAAGTACAAGATTTCATGGAAATCACGAAGGTGGTCTTGTAGAACATAGTATAAAAGTTTATGAAATATTAAAACATAAAGTAGAAAATAGCATATTAAAAATAGATATACCAGAAGAATCAATAATTATAATAGGATTATTACATGATATTTGTAAAACTAATTTTTATAAAGTAGATTTTAGAAATGCTAAAAATGCCTTGGGAGTTTGGGAAAAAGTACCATATTACACAATAGAAGATACAATACCATATGGACATGGAGAAAAATCAGTAATGATGATTACAGAATATATGAAATTAACACCAGAAGAAAAATACTCTATACGTTGGCATATGGGATACACTGAGCCAAAAGAAAATTATAATGCAATAGGAGCAAGTTATACAAAATATCCAATTGCTTTATTAACACATGAAGCAGACTTGGAAGCAACTTATTTTTATGATACATAAAAGTTAAATTAGAGAGGAAAAAAATGATAGCATATATAAAGGGAAAATTAGAAATGAAAATGACTGAATATGTAGTAATAGATGTTGGAGGCATTGGTTATAAAGTATTCATGTCAGAATTAGGAATAGAAAATATAGGAAATATAGGAGACACAGTAAAAGTACATACATATTACAGAGTAAGAGAGGATGACATAAGTATTTTTGGTTTTAATACCCTAGAAGAATTAAAGATGTTTGAACTTTTACTTGGAGTAAGTGGAGTTGGAGCAAAAACAGCTCTTACAATGCTTGCAGTATGTGAACCTTCTGAGTTTGCATTAGCTGTTATTTCAGAAGATGTAAAAGCATTAACAGGAATTCCTGGAATAGGACCAAAATCAGCTAAAAGAATAATATTAGAACTAAAAGATAAAATAAAGAAAGAACAAGAAGTAAAAGCTATAAAAGATACAATAGAAAATAAGGCAAGTTCAAAAATACAAATAGCTATTCAAAATGACGAAAAAGTAAAAGAAGCAATTTCAGCTCTTCAAGTTTTAGGATATAATAGAAAAGAAATAGAAAAAGCCTTTGGAAAATTACCAACGATAGAAATGTCAACAGAAGAATTAATAAGAAAAGGATTAGTAGCATTAGGAAAATAATAAAAATAGAGGTAGAGATTATGAATATGAATGAACCATTAGCATTTCGAGTAAGACCAAAAACATTAGAAGAATATATTGGTCAAGAACATGTATTACGGAAAAGATAAAATTTTATATAGAACAATTAAAGCAGATAGACTATCTAGTATCATTCTATTTGGACCTCCAGGATGTGGAAAAACTTCACTTGCAAGAGTAATAAGTGAAACAACGAAATATAAATTTTACAAAATAAATGCAGTAACAGCAGGAGTAGCAGATATAAAAAAAGTAATAGAAGAAACAAAAAACTTCATGCTAAATCCAACAGGAAAAAGCATATTATTTATAGATGAAATTCATAGATTTAACAAATTACAACAAGATGCTCTACTTCCTTATGTAGAAAATGGAACAATAATACTAATAGGAGCTACAACAGAAAATCCATATTTTGAAGTAAACAAAGCTTTAATTTCAAGATCAATGGTTGTAAAGCTAGATCCATTAACAGAGGACAATATATACGATATTTTAAAAAATGCAATAAAAAATAAAGATGGGCTTGGAGAATATAATATAAAAATTGAAGATGCTACATTAAAAAAATTAGCTACAATATCCAATGGTGATGTAAGAACAGCACTAAATGGATTAGAAGTAGCAACTTTAACAACAGCAATGAGTGATGATGGTTATATTCATTTAACAGATGAAGATATAAAAAATAGTGTTCAAAGTAAAAAGGCGATTTTCGATAAAAACGGTGAGCAACATTATGATAATATTAGTGCATTCATTAAATCAATGAGAGGTTCAGATCCAGATGCAGCAGTATTTTATTTAGCACGTGCGTTAAATGGTGGAGAAGATCCAATGTTTTTAGCTAGAAGAATAGTAATATGTGCATCAGAAGATGTTGGAATGGCAAATCCAAATGCGTTAGTTGTTGCAAATAGTGCAATGCAAGCAGTACATATAATAGGAATGCCAGAAGCAAGAATATTATTGTCAGAAGCAGCTATTTATGTAGCAACATCAAAAAAATCAAATGCATCATATATGGCAATAAACAAAGCATTAGAAGATGTTAAAACAAAAGACACAGGAGAAGTTCCAATGCATATTAGAAATGCTCCTATAGAAAAAATGAAAGAATTAGGCTATCATGAGGGATACTTGTATCCACATGATTTCCCAGGACACTATGTAGAGCAACAATATCTTCCAGATAAAATGGTTGGAACTAAATATTATGTAAAAGATGAAAAATGAGTTATATTACTATGTAATATAGCTCTTTTTTTAAAATAAAATGAATAAATTCTGAAAAAAACTTCAAAATAATAATATGAATAAAAACAAAATTTTTTTAAAAATGGCAATAGGTTTTATAGCTGGAATAATAAGCGGACTATTTTCTACTGGAGGAGGAATGATATTAGTTCCAGCATTTATATATTTATTAAAAATCAAAGATATAAAAGCAAGAGGAACATCAATATTTTGTATTTTACCTATGGTATTAACAAGTAGTTTTTTCTATTATAAAGGAAACTATATTAATTGGAAAATAGCATTTTTGTGTGCTCTAGGAGGTGCAATAGGGGGATATATAGGAGCAAGATTATTAAAAAAATTGCCAGAAAAGATATTAAAAAGTGCTTTTGCTATATTTTTAATATATGTAGCAGTTAGAATGTTAACAGCAAATTAAACAATTGCAAAAATAAAAATCGGAAACATTCCAAATCGGAGGTAGAAATATGATAGAAATTCTTATTGGAATGATATCTGGAATTGTAAGTGGAACGGGTATGGGAGGAGGAACAATTTTAATATTTCTTCTTACTTTTATGATGGGAATAGAGCAACATGTGGCTCAAGCGACAAACTTAATATTCTTTATTCCAACTTCAATTGTTGCAATAATTATAAATATAAAAAATAAAAATATTGATTTAAAATTAGCAATAATAATATCTATATTTGGTATTTTAGGAGCTATTATAGGCTCTAATATATCAGTATATACAGATGTTAAAATATTAAAAAAATGTTTTGGAGTTTTTTTAATAATAGTTGCGATTAATGAAATATATTCCATAATAAGATTGTATAAAAAAGATAAAAAAACAAATAATAAATAAAAAGAGGAGGGATTTTCATGAAATTTGTAAAAGGAGTTGTAATTGGAGGTTTAATAACTACTGGTTTTGTTATGATGTATGCAGAAACAGGAAAAATGAACAAAAAAATGATTATGAAAAAAGGTAAACAATTAGCAAAAAAGATGGGAATTATGTAATAAGGTAAAAGATGCTTATAGGAGATAAAACTCAAAATAAGCATCTATTTTTTATCAAGCTAAAATTAACAGATATTTATAGTTTTATTAGAAATTCATATCTTTAAAATCTTCTTCTTTTAAAAAGTCATCTTTTTTATCACATTTTTTACATGGTTCATGTTTTTCATTAATAAAACAATCACATTTATCGCATTTATCACCTTTTAGACATTTGCCTTCATGATGACATTTTGCACATATTTTTATTTTTTTTGTATCATTAACCCAGATTTGTAAAGCATATTCTTTTCCAGGGCATAAAGGACCAAATACAAATTCTCCTTCTTTATCAGTGAAAGTATGACCTATAGGTCTTCTTTCTTCTTTGCCATGTTCGCATACTACTTCAACTAATTTTACAACAGCATTATCTACAGGCTCTTTAAAACAATTTTTTACAACACCATATATAACATCACGGTTATCTTCTGGTAAAGTAATATCTAAATCAAATTGTTTGCCTCCTGAAATAACACCATCAACATCTAAAACTGGGCAATAAGGTTTTTTCCCTTCCATATCCATATTTCTCATTCCTTTCTTATAAACAACTTAAATGTTGTTTGTATATAATATGAAGAAAAAAGACGAAAGTTGAATTATTTTGTATGATATTTTATGTGAAATAGATAGTAGGGATAAACGACTAAAGGTACATATTGAAAAAAGAGATAATATAAAATAAAATATGAATGTTTTTCCTATAACAAGCATAAAATTAAAGTAGCTTTAAATAGGAGGTTTTTTTATGTTTTTCGTATTTAATAAACAAAAAATATATACATATGCAGTATCTTTAGTAACAGTAATAGTATTATTCTTTGTAGCAAGTAACTTTGGTCAAGAAAATCAGAAGACAGTAGAGACATCTGCTGAGAACCAAAAACTACTACCAATTTATAATGTACAAACAGAAGAAAATAAAGTTGCTTTTACAATGAATTGTGCATGGAATGCAGATGATATAGATAGCATATTAGAAACATTACAAAAAAACAATATAAAGATAACATTTTTTATGGTAGGAGATTGGATTGAAAAGTTCCCAGAAGCAGTAAAAAAGATAAAAGATGCGGGACATGAAATAGCAAGCCATAGTGATACACACCCACATGTAAATAATTTAACATATGAAGAAAATATTAATGAAATAGAAAAAAGTAACGATAAAATTGAAAAAATAACAGGAAATAGAACAAAAATATACAGGGCGCCATATGGAGAATATAATAACACAGTAATAAAAGCAACAAGAGATAAAGGATATTTCTGTATTCAATGGAATCTAGATACTTTAGATTATACAGGAATTACAGGAGACGAAATGTGGAATAGGTTAAAAGAAAAGATAAAAGCTGGTGATATTATACTTAGCCATAATGGAACTAAGCATACAGCAGACAGTTTAGATATGATAATAAAAAATATAAAAGCAAAAGGCCTTGAAGTTGTTAGAATATCAGATTTAATATATCAAGAAAATTATACAATTAATAATAATGGAACACAAATAAAAAGTAAGTAATGTATAAAATTGGAAATGTAGGGCATAATAAAAATAAAAAAATGTAAGGGGATAAAAAATGACTTTTATTGGAATGATTTCAGATCATAAAAGTTTTGACAAGGTAAAGGAAGAATTGAAAGAACCACAATTAGAGTTAATTAATATTAATAAAAAAAGTATAGGAAATATAAAAAATATAAAATTTGAAATTATTATAATAAATTCAAATCTGGAAAATTTTACGAATGAAATTAATATAATTGAAAAATTATGTTCAAAATCAAAATATGTAATTATTAATACAGACATAAATTTACAATTTGAAATTTTAAATCAAGATAAAACTAATATTATAACTTATGGATTAAACCAAAAAGCAGATGTAACAGTATCTAGTATAACAGATACTAATATACTAATATATTTACAAAAAAACATATTAAATAGAAAAAATCAAATAATAGAAATAGGAGAAAAAAGAATAAAAATAAGTGAAAATGAGAGAGTAATGGTTTATGAAATTTTGATAATATATATAATATATTTAATTAATGATAATTCCATAATTAACAAAACACAGGAAAAATCTAACTTTTTTGAACAAAATTAACTTTTTATGTAGACAAAACCAAAAAAATGGTGTATAATAGTAACTGTAGTTAATCGTACACAAAGAAAAATATACAATTAAGTTATTTGAAAAATAAAGGCAAATAACTTATGCAAAATTATAAAATGATTTTGTAAACCGAGGATAAATAAAAAAATAGGGAGGAAAAAAATTGGATACAAATTATTTAGAAAACAACTATTTAACATTAGTTGGTAAAGTTACAGGAGAAAAGAAATTTAGTCATGAAATTTATGGAGAAAGCTTTTATATATTTAACTTAATGATACCTCGTTTAAGTGGAAATAGTGATATTATACCTATTACTGTTTCAGAAAGATTGATTAAAGAAGATACATTACAAGAAGGAAACAAACTATTAGTAAAAGGTCAATTTAGATCTTATAATAGCTACGAAAATGAAAGAAACAGATTAATACTAACTGTTTTTGCAAAAGACATTACAGAACTAGAAGACGATAATGAAGAAGAAATAGAAGAAAATGAAATGGTAAAAAAAGACATGATAACAAATGAAGTTGTATTAATAGGATATATTTGTAAAAAACCTATTTATAGACAAACACCATTTGGAAGAGAAATATCAGATATTTTACTTGCTGTAAACAGAGCTTATAATAAGTCAGATTATATTCCATGTATAGCATGGGGAAGAAATGCAAGATTTTGTCAAAACTTAGAAGTAGGTAGTCAAGTAAAAGTTGTTGGTAGAGTCCAATCAAGAACTTATGAGAAAAAGCATGAAGATGGTACAGTAGAAACTAGAGTTGCTTATGAAGTTTCAATTGGAAGTTTAGAAGTTATTGAAGAAAAAAATAATGAAAATGAAGTAGAAAAAGAAAATCAAGAAGCTGTGTAAAAATATAAAATAGATTATATTACTATAATAAGTTTAATAATTAAAATTATAACAATAAATTTTATAAAAAGGTTTCAAAAGTCTAGTCTTTTGAAACTTTTTTTGTTATAATTTTAACAACAAAATTAATAAGAAGAGGTATATAATGAGTACAGTAAAAAATAAGGAAGTTTCTAAGACTAAAAAGATAAATTCAATTATCAAATTTAATATAATGGCAATTATATTAATAGCAATTTTTTGCATAGCATTAACACCAGTCACTTTGCAAAATGATACTTTTTATACAATAAAAATAGGAGAACATATAGTAAAAGATGGAATTGACATGCAAGATCCATTTTCATGGCATGAAAATTTAGCATACACATATCCACATTGGGCATATGATGTAATAACTTATTTTATTTATAATTCGTTTGGCATGACTGGAATATATGTTACAACATGTATTTTATCAGCAATATTAGGCATTTCAATTTATCTAGTAAATACTAAATTAGCTAAAAATCAGATATTATCATTTTTAATAACAATAGGAGTTATGTATTTAATAAGAGGATATATAGCAGCAAGAGCGCAATTAGTAACTTTTATATTATTTATTTTAACTATATTTTTTATTGAGAAGTTTTTAGAAAGCAAAAAGAAAAGATATGCAATAGGATTAATTATAATTCCAATATTAATTGCTAACTTACACTTAGCAGTATTTCCATTTTATTTTGTATTATATTTGCCATATATAGCACAATACATTATTGCATGTTTTGCAGAAACTATTATATATAGAAAAACAAGTGTTAGACAACTAAAGAATAAAATAAAAAAATTATCTAAAATGGAAAATCAAGAAGAAAAATTATCAGAGGCAAAGAAAGAATTAAAAGAGTTAGAAGAAAAAATAGATAAAATAAAAATAAAAAGAAGTAAAGAATTACAAAATCCTTATAAAATAAAATTAAATAGAAATGACAATGTTAAATGGCTAATTTTAATTATGATAATTTGTTTATTTACAGGACTATTAACACCATTAGGAACAACACCATATACGTATTTAGTAAAAACAATGCAAGGAAATACAACTCAAAATATAAATGAACATTTACCAATGACAATTACAAATGAAACAGAAGTAATTTGTACTTTAATATTATTTTTAGCAATGTTAATATTTACAAAGGTAAAAATAAGATTAAGTGACTTATTTATGCTAGGGGGATTGTGCTATTTAATGTTAGCATCTAGAAGGCAAATAACAATGTTTGCTTTAGTGTGTTCACTTATATTTAATAGGTTAATAATGGATTTAATAAGTCAATATACAAAAATAAAATTAGAAGATATTATGAAAAAAATTACAAGTGCAATTGGAATTATTAGTATATCAATTATAATGTTAGGATTTAGTTATTACATGGCAAAAGATAAAATTAATGATTCTTATATTGATGAATCAACTTATCCTGTACAGGCATGTGATTATATATTAAATAATATAGACTTAGGACAAGCTAGATTTTATAATGAATATAATTATGGATCTTATATGTTATATAGAGGAATTCCAGTATTTATAGATTCAAGAGCAGATTTATATGCACCAGAATTTAGTGGTAAACAAGATGATATATTTATGGATTTTATAGAAACATCAAATATAAGTAAATTTTATGAAGATACTTTTGAAAAATACAAAATAACACATGTTATAACATATAAAAATTCTAAAATGAATATGATTATAACTAAAACAAATGATAAGAAATATAAAGAATTATATAGTGATAAGTATTTTGTTGTATATGAAAGAATCACTGAATAATAGAGCGTAAATATAGAAAATTGTTTTATCTTTAAATCATGTATTAATACAAAAAATATTTTTGTATAAAAAGATAGGAAGTAAATTAATGGAAAAGATTATTGTAAAAAAAGAGGAAGAGAATAATAGGATAGATGCTTATTTATCAACTAAAATAGAAACTGCTTCAAGAGTTACAATTCAGAGATTAATAGAAGAAGGAAAAATTTTAGTAAACAATAAAAAGACAAAAGCATCATATAAAATTCAAGAAAAAGATGAGGTTATAGTAGAAGAAGATAAACCAAAAGAAGTATCTATAAAAGCACAGAATATACCAATTGAGATTCTTTATGAAGATAATGACATTATTGTAGTAAACAAGCCAAAAGGACTAGTTGTTCATCCTGCAAATGGAAATCCAGATGGAACATTAGTAAATGCAATAATGGCTATTTGTAAAGGAACTTTATCTGGAATTGGAGGAGAATTAAGACCAGGAATTGTACACAGATTAGACAAAGATACATCAGGAGTACTTATAGTTGCAAAAAATGATATAGCTCATGTAAAAATGAGTGAACAAATAAAAAAGCACGAAGTAGAAAAAACATATATAGCATTAGTAAAAGGAATAGTTAAGGAAAATCAAGCAACAATAAACATGCCAATCGGAAGAAGCACAAAAGATAGAAAAAAAATGGCAGTAAATAAAAAAGGAAAAGAAGCAATTACACATTTTAAAGTAATAGAAAGATTTCCAAAATATAATTGTACATTACTAGAAATAAAAATAGAAACAGGAAGAACACATCAAATAAGAGTACATTTATCTGAAATAGGATATCCTGTTATAGGAGACGAAGTATATTCTAATGGAAAAAATCAGTGGAACATAAAAGGGCAATGCTTACATGCTAAAAGTTTAAAATTTAAACATCCAGTTACAAAAAAAGAGATGTTTATAGAAGCTGAACTACCAAAGTATTTTAAAGATATTATAGAACAAATGAGACAAAGGGGGACAGGTCTTTAGTGTCTCATTAAAAGTAGATAGAGTTAAAATAAAAAAATAATAAAGAAATGAGACACTAAAGACCTGTCCCCTCTGTCTCAAGGAGGAAATATGGAACAAATAAGGTTACAAAAATATCTTGCAGATGCTGGAATTGCGTCTAGAAGAAAAGCAGAGGAGTTAATTAAACAGGGAAAGGTATATGTTAATGGAAAAATAGTAAATGAGTTAGGAACAAAAGTAACACCTAATGTAGATGAAATAAGATATGAGGGAAAGAAAGTAGAAATAGAAGAAAAGTATATTTATATTTTGTTAAATAAACCTATAGGATATGTAACAACAGTAAAAGATCAATTTAATAGAGATTCAGTTATGGATTTAGTAAAAATAAGAAAAAGACTAGTACCTGTTGGAAGATTAGATATGTATACATCAGGAGCTTTAATTCTTACAAATGATGGTGAATTTGTTTATAAAGTAACACATCCAAAACATGAGATAGAAAAGACATATACAGTAACAATAAAAGGAATTATAAAAAAAGAAGAAGTTAAAAATTTGGAAATAGGAGTAGATATAGGAGAATATATAACAAAACCTGCCAAAGTAAAGATTTTAAAAACTGATGAAGAAAAAAATATTTCAAGACTAGAAATTACAATTCATGAAGGAAAAAATAGACAAGTTAGGAAAATGTGTGAAGCAATTGGTCATAGTGTTTTAGCCTTACACAGAAGTAAGATTGCTGGAATAGGAGTAAAAGATATACCACTTCGGAAAATGGAGATATTTAAATAATAAAGAAGTAAGAAAAATTTTAAATGAAAATATTGAAAAATAAGATTAGACGGGATATAATAAACCAAAAACATAAGATAAAAGGAGAAAATAACGAATGAATACAATGAGAATTATGCCAGAAGGATGGAATAATGAAGTCACAAAATTAAATCAAACAAATGTGAAACAGTATATAAAAAACAATGAAACAGTACAAGGACTTGTGAAAAAATGTGATGATAATTATAATTTATATGTAAGTTTTGAAAATGGATTAAATGGAATTATACCAAGGAAAGATGTAGAAGGGATTAACTTACAAGAAAATGGACTACCAAAAGAAAATTTATGTACAGGTAAAGTAAATAAATTTGTACAATTTAAAGTGAGAGATATAGACCCAGAAATGCAACTAATTTTATCAAGAAGAGAGGTTCAAGAAGAAGCATTGGATTGGGTAAAAAATGATTTAAAAATAGGCGAAAAAGTAACAGGAATAGTAAAAAATATAAAACCATATGGAGCTTTTGTAGAAATTGGTGGTGGAGTTGTAGGATTAGTTCATATAGAAGATTTATCAGTTGCTAGAATTAAAACACCATATGAAAGAGTAAGAATTGGACAAAAAATAGAAGTTGTGGTAAAATCTATAGATAGAGAGCAAGGAAAAGTAATTTTATCTTATAAAGAGACATTAGGTTCATGGGAAGAAAATGTAGAAAAATTTACTACAGGAATAAAAGTAAAAGGAAAAGTAAGAGAAACAGAAAAACACAAAAATGGAATTTTTATTGAACTTACTCCAAACTTAGTAGGAATGGCAGAATATGAAGAGGGACTTCAATATGGACAAGATGTAGAAGTATATATAAAGAAAATTGATGCAGATAAGAAAAAAGTAAAGTTATTAATTGTTTAAACTAGTATTAAAAAATAATTTATATAAATTAAAAGAGGAGGAATTGAAATGGTTGAAGATAACCAGATAAAAGCACAGATATCACCATTTGCTATTAGAGAAGGAGAAATTAAAACTTTTGATGGTAAAGACGGATATGTGTCAATGAATCAAATTGTACATAAGATAAATATTGGTCATATAAATGAAATTCATTTTGCAATATTGGATTTAGTAAATGAATTTGAATTTATTACTTCAAGACAGTTATATCAAATGTTAGAAATTAAAGGATTCGATCCAAAATCTCAAGATAAATTAAATAATAAATTAGAGCAATTAGTGAAATCAAAAATTTTAACTAGATATTATTTTACTTCAGAAGAAGGAAAAGGAATATATAGAATTTATTGCTTAGAAAAAATGGGAAAATATTTATTAAATTCAAAAGAAACTGAATGTAAATGGCAACCATCTGATAACACGAAGCCAGTTGCAATGATAAAGAAAAGATTAGCTGGAAACCAAACATTAATTGCATATTTAAGAAAAGTAAAAGCTTTTGATAGTTATATAGTAAAACCAGCAATTAATGCAAAAATAGCAGGAAAAGTTTTTAAAGCAACTGGAGGAGCAGTTAAATTAACCAAAAATGGAAAATCTATTCAATTTGTTTTTGAAGCAATTAGAAGAGAACAAGACTGGAAAAAGAAATTAATAGATAAAATGATTTTATATAAAGATTTTTATGAAAATTTTGTACCAGGAGATTCGGGGTTTTCAGGAATGCCACAATTAATATTGATTTGTGAGGATGAAAAACATATGGCAGAAGCATTCAAAGAAATTGTAACAAATCAAGTTGAAATACCTCAAATAAAATTGTATTTTACAACTGATTTAAGACAAAACGAGGAAACATTAGAGAATACCTTGGTAGAGTTTAAATTAGAAAATGGAAAATATAAAAAAGAAAATGTTGAATTAAAATTATTAGGAATGTAACAAAAAAAGAGTTAAGTTAGAAAATATCTAATATTAACTCTTTTTTTATATTATAAAAATACTTAAGTTATTAAATTCCCAAAATATTTTTTGCTTTTTCTACATCTTCATCACTAGCAGGAGAAACACCTTCCAAAGGATAAGTAATACCAAGTTTTTCCCATTTATATCTTCCAAGATTATGATAAGGTAGCAATTCAACTTTTTGAACAGTTTTTAATGTAGAAATAAAATTCTTTAATTTCAATAAATCATCTTTATCATCTGTATATCCAGGAACTAAAACTTGTCTAATCCACATTTTTATATTATTATCACTCAGATATTTTGCAAATTCTAATTCAAGTTTATTTGATTTTCCAACCAAATTTTTACACTTTTCATCATCAATGTGTTTAATATCTAATAAAACCAAATCGGTTACAGATAAAACCTTTTTAATATCTTCTGTTAAAGCAACCATTCCAGATGTATCAATACAAGTATGGATATGCTGTTCTTTTAACTTTGAAAAAAGTTCGAAAATAAATTTGGCTTGTAAAAGAGGTTCACCACCAGTAATAGTAACGCCACCATTAGGGAAGATATAGTTCTTGTAGTTCATTATTTTATTAAATATATCATCTAAAGATTTGTAACTACCACCTTTCATATCCCAAGTATCTCTATTGTGACAATATTTACATTGTAAATGACAACCTTGTAAGAAAAGTACAAAACGAATACCCGGTCCATCTACTGTACCAAAAGATTCAACAGAATGAACTTTAGCATAATATCTTAAATCTTTTTCTTCCATTTAAATGCTCCTTACTTAAGAACAAAATATTTTAAATTTTTTCATGTATTGTTCTATTAATTACATCTAATTGTTGTTCTCTTGTTAATTTAATAAAATTAACTGCATATCCTGAAACTCTTATTGTTAATTGAGGATATTTTTCAGGGTGTTCCATTGCATCTTCTAATAGACTTCTATCAAAAACATTTACATTAATATGATGACCTGTTTGTGTAAAATATCCATCAAGCATATTTACTAAATTGTTTACACGTTCCTCTTCTGTTTTTCCAAGAGTTCCTGGAGTAATAGAAAATGTATAAGAAATTCCATCTTGAGCAGAATCAAATGGTAATTTAGCAATTGAATTCATAACTGCTAATGCACCATTAGTGTCTCTTCCATGAAGAGGGTTTGCACCAGGTCCAAATGGAGCGCCAGCTCTTCTACCATCAGGAGTATTTCCTGTTGCTTTACCATAAACTACATTTGAAGTAATTGTTAAGATAGATAAAGTATGAGTAGAATTTCTATAAGTTTGATGTTTTCTTAATTTATCCATAAAATTCTTTACTATATCAACAGCAATTTGATCAACTTTATCATCATCATTACCGAATTTTGGGAAGTCACCTTCTATTTCATAATCAACAGCCAAACCTGTTTCATCTCTAATAACTTTAACTTTTGCATATTTAATAGCAGATAAAGAGTCTGCAACTACAGATAAACCAGCAATTCCACAAGCCATTGTACGATAAATTTCTCTATCGTGTAAAGCCATTTCAATTGCTTCATAAGAATATTTATCATGCATATAATGAATAGCATTTAAAGCTTTAATATAAATTTTTGCTACATAATCCATCATTTGATTAAATTTATCCATTACTTCATTATAATCTAAATATTCAGAAGTAATAGGTTCGAATTTTGGAGTTACTTGTTTTCCAGTTTTTTCATCTTTTCCACCATTAATTGCATATAGTAAAGTTTTAGCTAAATTTGCCCTAGCACCAAAGAATTGCATTTGTTTTCCAATTTTCATAGGAGAAACACAGCAAGCGATTCCATAATCATCTCCTAAAGTTATTCTCATTAAATCATCATTTTCATATTGAATTGAAGAAGTTTTTATAGATAAATCAGTGGTGAATTTTTTAAATCCTTCAGGTAGTCTAGTTGACCATAATACAGTTAAATTTGGTTCAGGAGCAGGTCCTAAATTTTCTAATGTGTGTAAAATTCTAAAAGAATTTTTTGTAACTAAAGTTCTACCATCAATTCCCATACCACCAATACTTTCTGTTACCCATACAGGGTCTCCACTAAATAATTCATTATATTCAGGAGTTCTAAGAAATCTAACTAATCTTAATTTCATAACAAAATGATCCATAATTTCTTGAGCTTCTTCTTCAGTAATAGTACCATTTTTTAAATCTCTTTCAAAATAAATATCTAAGAAAGTAGAAGTTCTACCAATACTCATAGCAGCACCATTTTGATCTTTAATAGCACCTAAATATCCAAAGTATAACCATTGAACAGCTTCTATACTATTTTTTGCAGGTTGAGAAATATCAAATCCATATTTAGAAGCCATAATTTTTAAGGCATTCAAAGCTTTAATTTGTTCGCTGATTTCTTCTCTTTCACGAATTATTTCTTCTGTTAATTCATCAACATCTAAAACATTTAATTCTTGTTTCTTTTCATCTATTAAAATATCAACACCATAAAGCGCAACTCTTCTATAATCTCCTATAATTCTTCCACGACCATAACCATCAGGAAGACCTGTAATTAAATGAGAACTTCTAGCAGCTCTTATGTCTGGTGTATATACATCAAATACTCCATCATTATGAGTTTTTCTATATTTATGAAAAATTTCTTCTACTTCTTCATCTACCTTTCTTCCATATGCTTCACAAGATTTCTCAACTATTCTTATACCACCAAATGGCATTATAGCTCTTTTTAGAGGACTATCAGTTTGAAGTCCTACTATATCTTCTAAATCTTTATCAATATAACCAGCCTCATGAGAAGCAACAGTTGATATTGTTTTTGTATCTATATCAAGAACTCCACCTTCTGAATCGTGTTCTTTTTTGTAAAGATCAAGAACTTCGTTCCAAAGCTTTTTTGTTTTTTCCGTTGTTCCTGTTAAGAAAGAACTATCTCCCTCATAAGGTGTATAATTCTTTTGAATAAAATCTCTTACATTAATTTCTGATTCCCAATCTCCCTTTTTAAAATCTTTCCATTGTTCGAATTTCATAATTTACCTCCTCATATAATTATATTATTTACTAATTAATCATTTATTATAATAACATATCATAAAAACATTATCAATCAAAATAAAAAAAATAAATGTAAACATTTTGTGTCCACATTTATTTTATAACTTCAATTATTATTAATCATCATTATTATCAGATTCTGCAATTACTTTTGCTATATCATAAATAAGTCTTTGTTTTTCAGAAGAACAACCTTTTAGTAATTCTGAAAATTCTTTATCTAAATAGTTAGTTGAATTGCTAGAAGCACCATTTAAAATATAACCTTCTGAAACATCTAACAATCTACATAGCTGATTTAATCTTTTCAAATTTATATGTGAGTTTCCTCTTTCAACTCTGCTTAAAAATGCGACAGAAATGTCAATTTGTTCTGCTAAATCTTCTTGTGTTAAATTTTTAGCAAGTCTTGCCTGTTTTATTCTTTGACCGATTACGCTATAATCTAAAGCCATTTTTATCACCTTCCTATTTTTTAAAACATAATAGCATTTTATGGTTTAAATTTACAGAAACTAAAATATACAGGTGCAACCTATAGGTTAAAATGATTGCTGAATTGATAGTTGAAAATTAAACAAATGAGAAAAAGCAAGAAAAATGAAGTAAAAAGAAATAAAAAAGAGAAAAAATAGCAAAAAAAGGAAACTATGAAAAGTATTTTTACTATAAAAAGACAAATTAAGCCAAAAAAAGTATACATAATTTGATTTTTGGGAAAATATATAGTATAATAGAAATTGGTCGCGTTTTAAATACAATCAAAAAAAGGAGAGTGAATATATATTTTAAACAGGAAATTAAAATACTGTACAAAAGAAATTTTAAAGTATTTTAACATCATACTAATAGCTATTGGTTTTATAATCGCGATAATATTAATCAAATATAAACCAAGTTATATAGTAAGTATATCTGGAAAAGAATTAGGAATTATTCAAAATAAACAATCTTTAGAAGAATTAATAGAAAATAAAGTTGTTGCGACAAGTCAAAAAAATATTGACACAGTTGAAATGAAAGAAAACCCAGAATATGAGTTAAAGCTTGTAGACAGAACACTTAAGACAAACGATGACCAAATTATAAATGAAATTCAAGAAAATTTACTTATAACATATAAATATTATGAAATAGCTTTTAATAATGAAAAAATAAATTCAGTAAATACAATAGAAGAAGCAGAGGAATTAATTAAACAAATTAAGGATGATAATGAAGAAAAAGAATTAGATTTGAGTATTATAGAAAAATACACTCAAAATGAGGATGAAGTTAATACTACAAAAATAGAAGTAGCTAAGCAAGAATCAGAAGAAATGATAAAAGAAAAAATAGAAAAACAAAAAGAAGAAAAAGAAGAGGAATTAATGCCAGAAGTTAATGGTATAAAACTAGCCTTAAAACCTATATCAGGAACAATTACTTCTAGATATGGAGAAAGTAGTAGTCTTAGAAAATCAACTCATACAGGATTAGATATAGCAGCTACTACAGGAACGCCAATTAAAGTTGTCGCAGATGGAATTGTAACTAATGCAAGTTACAGTGGTTCATATGGGAATTTGGTAAAAATTAGCCATGGAGATGGAGTTGAAACTTGGTATGCGCATACAAGTAAAATGTATGTAACAGTAGGGCAAAAGGTTTCAGCAGGAGATACTATAGCAGCGGTTGGATCAACAGGAAATTCAACAGGAGCTCATTTACATTTTGAAATCAGAATTAATGGTAACCATGTTAATCCACAAAAATATTTATATAATCAATAACAATAAAAACAAATCATATTTTAGTATGGTTTGTTTTTTGAAGCATTTTGTAAATTATTATATAAAAATAATAGTGTTTCATATAATAATTTACAATTTTTGTAAAAGACAATTGAAAAAAATCAAAAATAATTATACTATAATAATTGCTTATTAGGCAAAGACCAATAGTTAGAAAGGAAGTGCTTTTATGTCGACAATAAGCGAAGAAGAAAAGGAAAACTTGAGAAAGTTTTGTGAAGAAAAAAAGGAGGAAATCTCTCGTAAACTTTACAGTGAATTTGAAAAGGTTTTAAATAACTACCTCAATGCTTCAGGAGAAAATGAAGTCAAAAGTGAAGTTTTGAAAGAAGATAATACAATTAAAACAAAAGTTACAAAAGTATTATCAAAACTTGGAATCCCAAGAAACTTAAAAGGATTCTATTATTTGAGGGAAGCAATAATAGCTTGCTATTTCGAAAGTGAGTTGCTAGAAGCTATAACAAAGGAATTATATCCAAGAGTAGCAAAAAGCTTTGATACAACAGTTGCTAGAGTTGAAAGGGCTATTAGAAGTGCAATAACTGTATGTTGTGATAGAGGTAATTTGCAGTATATCCAAGAATTATTCGGATATACAATAAACAAGTACAGTGGAAAACCAAACAATTCACAGTTCATTTCTTTAATTGTAGATGAATTGAAAATGCACAACCTATAAGAAAAAAACCGAAATATTTAAATAAATATTTCGGTTTTTTCTTAATATGGTAAAGTAATGTTCTAAAATTGAAAAAATTCTATATAATATTATAATAAAAAATAGAAACTTATAAATAATTTTTCTTGACAAAAAATTCTAATAATATATAATAAAAATAGTTAGAATAAACAAAAGAATAAAAGGAGGATAATTTATGTCTGAAGAGATAAACCAAGAAGAAAAAGTAGAGAAAATGATTGATGATTTAGTAAAAAGAGCTAAAATTGCATCAGAAGAATATTTAAAATTAGATCAAAAAACAGTAGATAATATAACTAAAGCGATGTCTATGGCAGGACTAGAACATCATATGGAACTTGCAAAAATGGCTGTAGAAGAAACAGGCAGAGGAATTTATGAAGATAAAATAACAAAGAATATGTTTGCAACAGAATATATTTATCATAGTATAAAACATGAAAAAACTGTAGGAATTATAAAAGAAAATGAAGAAGAAGGATATGTAGAAATTGCTGAACCAGTTGGAATTATTGCAGGAGTAACACCGGTTACAAATCCAACATCAACTACAATGTTTAAATCTATTATATCAGCAAAAACAAGAAATGTTATTATATTTGGTTTTCATCCATCTGCTCAAAAATGTAGTTCAAAAGCAGCAGAAATTCTGAGAGATGCGGCAGTAAAAGCAGGAGCTCCAAAAGATTGCATTTTATGGATAGAAGAACCAAGTATCTTAGCAACAAGATTACTAATGAACCATCCAGGAGTCAATTTAATTTTGGCAACAGGTGGAACAGGAATGGTAAAATCAGCATATTCTTGTGGAAAACCAGCATTAGGTGTTGGACCAGGAAATGTACCATGCTATATTGATAAAACAGCAAAGTTGAGAACATCTGTTAATGATTTAGTTCTATCAAAAGCTTTTGATAATGGAATGATATGCGCATCAGAACAAGCTGTTTTAGTAGATAGGGATATTTATGAAGAGTTTGAAAAACTCATGAAAGAAGATGGATGTTATTTTGTAAGTCCAGAAGAAAAAAATAAATTACAAGAAAGTATGTTTGAAAAAACAGAAGAATATGGTTATAAATTAAAATCTCATGTACCAGGCCAATCACCATGTACTATTGCTAAAGAAGCAGGGTTTGAAGTACCTGAAGATACAAAAGTTTTAGTAGTATACGAAGAAGGGATTGGAAACGAATATCCTTTTTCAAAAGAAAAACTAAGTCCAGTTTTAACATACTATATTGTAGAAAATGAAGAAGAAGGAATTGGTAAAGCAGAAAAATTATTGGAATTTGGAGGACTAGGTCATTCAGCAGTTATTCATTCTGAAAATAAAGAAACCATTTTAAAATTCTCAAAAAAAATGAAGGCAGGTAGAATTATTGTAAATTCACCATCAACTCATGGTGCAATAGGAGATATATATAATACTAATATGCCATCACTTACACTTGGATGCGGATCATTTGGTGGAAATTCAACAACAGCAAATGTATCTTCAGTAAATTTAATTAATATTAAAAGAACAAGTAAAAGGAGAGTTAATATGCAATGGTTTAAGGTTCCAGAGAAAATATATTTTGAAGCAGGAGCAATTCAATATTTAGAAAAAATGCCAGAAATAGAAAGAGCTTTTATTGTAACAGATGAATCAATGGTAAAATTAGGATATGTAGATAAAATATTATATCATTTAAGAAAAAGACAACAATATGTACATTCTGAAATATTTAGTGAAGTAGAATCAGATCCATCTTTTGATACAATAAAAAGAGGAGTAAAGGCAATGGAAAGTTTTCAACCTGATGTTGTTATAGCATTAGGAGGAGGAAGCCCAATTGATGCAGCGAAAGGTATGTGGTTATTTTACGAATATCCAGATGCAGATGCAGAAGGAATGAAATTAAAATTTATGGATATTAGAAAACGTACTTATAAGTTCCCTAAATTAGGTAAAAAATGTAAGATGGTAGCAATACCAACAACTTCTGGAACAGGCTCAGAAGTAACTTCTTTTGCTGTTATAACAGACAAAGAAAAAAATAAAAAATATCCATTAGCTGATTATGAATTAACACCAGATGTAGCAATTGTAGATCCAGATTTAGTAATGAGTTTACCAAAATCAATTACAGCAGATACAGGAATGGACGTTTTAACACATGCAATCGAGGCATATGTTTCAAATATGGCTTCTGACTATACAGATGGATTAGCAGAAAAGGCAGCAGAATTAGTAGTAAAATATTTAAAAACAGCATATGATGAGGGAACAAACAAAAATGCAAGAGAAAGAATGCATAATGCAAGTACAATAGCAGGAATGGCATTTACAAACGCTTTCTTAGGAATAAACCATTCTCTAGCTCATAAAATGGGGGCAGAATTTCATTTACCACACGGAAGAATAAATGCTATTTTATTACCATATGTTATTAGATACAATAGTAGCAAGCCAACTAAATTTGTGTCATTCCCTAAATATGAGTATTTTATAGCAGATGAGAAATATTATCAATTAGCAAAAAAACTAGGACTAAAAGCAGATTCTAAAGAAGAAGGAATTAATAGTTTAATTGAAAAGATAAAAGAGATGAATTCTCATATGAATATTCCTAAATCTTTCAAGGAAGCAGGAATAGAAGAAGAAGAATTTTTAGCTAAAGTAGATATGTTAGCTGATAGAGCTTTTGAAGATCAATGTACAACAGCAAATCCAAGATTACCTTTAGTTAGTGAATTAAAACAAATTCTTTTAGATAGCTATTATGGAAAATAAAACAGATAAAGAATCATATAGTAAGTATATGGTTCTTTTTTATATATTATAACAGTAACAAATTCTTACACTATTTAATTATACTATAATATTTATTATATCTTGGAAAATACAATAAATTTAATTGACCAAAATATATAATATATGTATAATAAAAAAATAATAGGAGGTATAAAAATGGATATTACAATTGATGTAAATGATTACAAATTAAATGTAAGAGCAGCCTGTGTTATTAAGCATAATAATAAAATTTTAGTACATAAGAATATTAATTCAAATTATTATTGTTTGATTGGAGGAAGAGTAAAAATAGGTGAAGATTCAGAGACAACAATTAAAAGAGAAGTAGAAGAAGAGATTGGAAAACAAATAGAAATAACTGGTTATATAGCAACAATAGAGAATTTCTTTGAAATGAAAGGCTCAAAATATCATGAGTATATGTTTGTATATCAAGCAGAATTTAAAGAAGCAGAAGATAAAAAGATTGAAGAAGAATTAAAAAATGAAGAAGGAAAAGACTACCTAAAATATATTTGGCTAGACTTAGATAATATTAACGAACAACCTATTTTGCCACAAGTCGTAAAAGAAATATTAAAAGAAGGAAAATATCCGGAACATAAAATAAATATTGATAGTAAGAAATAATAAAGATGAAAAGAGACTATACAAAAGACAAAATGTAAAAGAAAAAATAAATAGAGAAAGAAAAAAATAAGAAGATATTTAGTAAAAGTAAATAGTGAAAATAAAAGTTCTAAAATTTCAGTAGAAATATTGATGTTTTAGAACTTTTTAACATTCACTTTTTACGTAAAGAAAACATAATATATAGCAAAATAACGTGAAAGGTGGGAGAATTATGTCTGATTACATAATAGAAGGTGGCAGAAAACTAGAAGGAGAAGTAGAAATATCAGGCTCAAAAAATGCAGCATTACCTATTATTGCGGCTACTATTTTAAATGGAGGGAAAACGACACTATATAATGTGCCAAACATACATGACACGCAAATGATGTTTGAAATATTAAGAAAATTAGGAGGAACGGTAACAAAAAAGCCTAATAAAGTAATAATAGATACTAGTAAGATAGATAAATATGAAATACCAGAAGATCTGATGAGACAAATGCGTTCTTCTGTAATTTTTGTTGGTAGCTTGGTAGGAAAGCATAGAAAAGTTACCTTTTCTTATCCAGGAGGATGTGACATTGGAACACGACCAATTGAGTTACATTTGAAAGCCTTTGAAAAATTAGGAATAAATATTAACAAAAACTATGGAAATATAGAATGTAGTTGTGATAAAATAATAGGAGAAAAAATAGACTTAGATTTTCCAAGTGTAGGAGCAACAGAAAACGCAATACTTGCAAGTTGTTTAGCAACGCGGAAAAACAATTATAACTAATGCAGCAAAAGAACCAGAAATAACAGATTTACAAAACTTCTTAAATAAGATGGGGGCAAAAATAAAAGGAGCTGGTTCAAGTCAAATTGAAATTGAAGGAGTAAAACAGTTAAAAGATGTAAGTTATAATATTATGTCTGATAGAATAGAGGCGGGAACATTTTTATGTATAGCAGCTATGAATCATTCAAATATTATAGTAAAAAATATAGATGAAGATCATATTATTCCTATTATTGATAAATTAGAAGAAGCAGGATGTGAACTACAAATAGAAGATAGACAAATACAGATAAAAGCACCAAAAAAATTAAAATCAGTTAATATAAAAACAATGCCATATCCAGGATTTCCAACAGATATGCAATCAATATTTGCAACATTATTAACAACAGCAAAAGGAAGTTCAATTATTGTTGAAAATATATTTGAAAATAGATATAAATACACTCAAGAATTAATAAGAATGGGAGCTAAGATATCGGTGGAAGGAAAAACAGCTATTATAAAAGGTGTAAAAAAATTATATGGAGCAAATGTGAAAGCAACAGATTTAAGAGGAGGAGCGGCTTTGGTAATGGCAGCGACAACAGCAAAAGGAATAACTAAAGTAGAAAATATAGATTATATTTTAAGAGGATATGAAAGATTTGATAAAAAACTTGAAAAACTTGGAGTGAAAATACAATTAAAGATATAAGGGCGGTAAGCCCTTATAAGAATAAAACCTGTCCAAAAGGAGGAAATAAATTGAGTAAGAAGGCAAAAGAAAGTAAAAAGGATTTATATTATATGAAAAATGGACAAGCCAAAAATAAAACAATTATTGAGGAAAAAGAAAGAAAGAAAAAAGAAAAAGAAAGAGAAAAAAGGATAAAAGAAAAAAAACAAGAAACTTTAAAAGATGAGTTTGACTTGGAAACAGAAACAGTCCTTCAAATGACAAATAGAAACAGAATAAAAAAAGAAGAAGAAAAAAGGAAGCAATTAAGTAAAGAACAAAGAAGAAGAAAGAAAAGAAATAAGAGAATAAAAACAATATTAAAAATAATAATATTTTTAGGAATAATTTCAGGAGGAATTGTTTTTGCTTTAACGTCACCAATATTTAACATAAAGGACATAAAAGTAATAAATAATAATCAAGTATCTCAAGATACAATAATTAGTTTGTCAGGATTAAATGCAGATGAAAATATATTTAAATTTTACTCAAATAACATTGAAGATAAGATAAAAGAAAATCCTTATATAGAAGATGTAAAAGTACATAGAAAAATTCCAAATACAATTGAAATAGACGTAAAAGAAAGAGTAGCAAAATATAGTGTTGACTATATGGGAAAATATGCGTATATTAATACACAAGGTTACATATTAGAAATTGCAGAAGATAATAAAAAGATGCCGATTATTCAAGGAATTTCAACTTCAGAAGAAGAGGTTATACCAGGAAAAAGATTAAATAATGATGATCTAAATAAATTAGAAGATGTTATAAAAATATTAGACTCAGCTAATGAAAATGGTTTAGATGGTAAAGTCACAAGTATTGACATTAGCAATAAAAATGAATATAGTATTTATATAGAAGAAGAAAACAAAAAAGTTCATTTAGGAGATAGTACAAATTTGAGTAATAAAATGTTATATGTAATGGCAATAATAGAAGCTGAAAAAGGAAAACAAGGGGATATATTTGTAAATGGTGATTTGAATAATAAATTTCAGCCATATTTTAGAGAAAAAGTATAGTTAGGAGGCAAAATAAATTGGAAGAAAAGAAAAATAAAATAAATAAAACGAAGATTAGTGTAGTTTTAGGAATTATGTGTTTTGCTTTAGCTTTAGGAATATGTATTCAAATTAGAACAGTAAAAAACTCAAATTCAACAGTTAGCAGTAATTATGAAGAAAATAATTTAAGAGCTGAAGTATTAAAATATAAAGAAAAATATGATAATAAATATAAAGAATTAGAAAAAGCAGAAGAAGAGCTAGAAAAAGAAAGACAAAATTCAACAAAAGATAATTCACAATTAGAGGAAAAGGAAGAACAAATAAAACAAGGAAATAAGATGATTGGACTAACAGAAGTTACAGGACCAGGTGTAATTGTTACACTTAGTGATAGTAAAAAAGATGCCAATAGTGTTTTAAATCCAAGTACATTACTTGTTCATGATGTAGATATTTTGGGTGTTGTAAATGAACTAAAAAATGCAGGAGCAGAAGCGATATCAATTAATGATCAAAGAATAGTGCCAACAACGAGTATTTCATGTGGAGGGAATATTATTGATATTAATGGAGAAAAAGTAGGAACACCATTTGTAATAAAAGCTATTGGGCTTCCAGAGCAACTGGCAGGATTATCAAGACCAGGAGGATATTTAGAAATATTAAAAGGAGCTAGTGTTGGAGTAGAACTTAAAAAATCTAATAATATAACTATTTCAAAATATACAGGTGTAATTAATTATCAGTATGCTCAAACAGTAAAATAATCTTTATTAGGAGGTTAACATGAAAAAAAGAATGAAAAAGGGAAAAATTACAATGATTATAACAATTGGAATATCCTGTTTTGCATTAGTTTTAGTAATGTTTATGCAATTTAAAATTGTTAATGAAACAGATATTACATCAATAGAAAACATGAGAGAGGCAGAACTAAGAACAGAGTTAGCTAATTGGAAATCAAAGTATGAAGAGACTAATCAAAAATACGAAGAGACAACTCAAAAGATAGAAGAGTATAAGCAAACAAGTCAATCAAACGAAGAAACAGAAAAGTTAGTAGATGAAGAGTTGTCACAAGTAAATTTATCTCTAGGAAAAACAGATGTACAAGGACAAGGAATAGAAGTTACATTAAGAGAGAATGAAAGTGAAGAAATAGCAAGAATTAATGGAGATGATTTATTAGTAATTGTAAATTCACTAAAAATGGCAGGAGCAGAAGCGATATCAATTAATGACCAAAGAATTATTAATATGAGTGATATTGTTGATATTAATGAAACTTTTATAAAAGTAAATGGGCAAAGAATATTAGCTCCATATGTTATAAAAGCAATTGGAAATTCATCTTATTTAGAGACAGCATTAACAGGAAATGGCGGACATGTAGATGAAATGAAGAAAATAGGACAAAATATCTCAATTGAAAAGATGAATAAAGTTAAAATTCTTAAATATGACGGGGAAATAAAAACAAAATATATACAATAAAAATAGGAGGGAATATTATGATTTTTATAGCGATATTAATAGGCTGTATTTTAGGAGCTTTAATTGGAATGAATGCGCCGATGATTTCTTATACATATTCAAGTTATCTTGCAATAGCTATTATTGCAGCATTAGATTCGGTTTTTGGAGGAATTACATCAGTAATAAATAAAAATTTTGATTTAAAAATATTTGTAACAGGTTTTTTTGGGAATGCTATTCTAGCCATTCTATTAACAATATTGGGACAGAAGTTAAATGTAGATATTTATTTAGCAGCAATTGTTGTATTTGTAGGAAGAATGTTTGTAAATTTAGCGATTATAAGAAGATACTATGTAGATAAATGGATAAAAATTATCAAAAAAAGAAAAGTAAAAAGTGAAAGAAGAAAAATAGAACAAAATTAAATAAAAATGAAATAGAACTGAATTCAAAAATTATAAGTTTTTGAATTCAGTTTAAAACATTATTAAAGAAAAATACAGTAAAATAGACAACAATAAACTTTATTACAGAAGTATTACAAAAATATTACAAAAATATAACAAATTCTATTGACATTTTTCTTAAAATGTAATATATATACACTTAGAAAATTTATACCAAAAAAATGGAGGAATTAACTTGGCAATAGGAGATATCATAGTAGGTGTTGACATAGGTACAAGCAAAGTCTGCACAGTTGTTGGAGAAGTAAACAACTTTGGACAAATTGAAATTATAGCTAACACCTCATATAAATGTAGTGGACTAAAGAAGGGAAAAATAATAAATGAAGAAGAAGTTATTTTAAGTTTAGCAAAGACAATCAAAGATGCCGAAGATGAAACAAATTTAAAAATTAATTCAGCATATGTAACTATTCCAGGTAAATATGTAACAATAGTACAAAATAGTATAACCAAAGATGTAAAAGATAAATATTCTGGAATATCTATTAGAGATGTACAGACAGCTATTATGCAAGTAAAAGACATAGAAATTCCAGAAGGTGAAACATTAATTGATATAGTACCAGATAAAATAACTTTAGAAAATGGAACAGTAGTTTCTGATCCTGTTGGAAATTTAAGTTCAAGTTTTACAATAAGCGCACAAGTTATACTAGCAGAAAGAGATTATGTAAGACAATTAAATAATATTTTTAGAAAAGTAGGCTTAGAGATAGATGGTATCGTACCAATTACATTAGCAGAAAGAAATCTAATACTAGATAAAAATGAATTACATGACAATATAATGCTATTGGATATAGGAGCAGGAAATACTGATATAGGAGTGTTTGAAGGAACAACATTTTTATATACAAATTCAATTCCTCTAGGAGGAGATAATATAACAAATGATATAGCACTTGTACTTAATATATCAGAGGAAGAGGCAGATAAACTTAAAAGACAGTATGGATTAGCTTTAAAGTCATTTATAGATAATGATAATGATATTATTTTAAATACTTGTAAAGATAATAATAAAAATAAAATAATAAAAAGTTCAGAATTAATAGAAATCATAGAAGCAAGAATTGAAGAAATGTTTTCTATTATAAATAAAGATATAACAAATCAGGGATTAAAACAAAAAATTAATAATGTTGTTTTAACTGGACAAGGTATAGTTAATATAAACAAAAGTGATGTTGCAGGAAAAATAAACTTAAATATACCAGTAAAAATTTCAACAGGGAGAGCAATTAGCACAGTAAAGCCAATATATAGAACTAGTTATGCATTAGTTAGATATATAGCAGCAAGACCTTTTGCTAAAACAGTATCAAGTAGCATAGATACTCAAAACAACGAAAGTTTTATGAAAAATATTTGGGAAAGAATAAAAGAATTTTTTTATTCTTAATCTAGAAAAAGTTATTAATTTTAAAAAATAAAATCAATTGCAGATGAGAGCGAATCATCGTGCATTATGAAACTGTCACAGAAATAGAACAGTTTCGAGAAAGGGAGGAATAAACTAAATGATGGATTATAATGACGATAGCAATATAACAATGATGGATGGAACAGCGACAATTAAAGTTATAGGTGTAGGAGGAGCTGGAAATAATGCAGTTAATAGAATGATTGATGCTGGAATAAAAGGCGTAGATTTTATTGCAGTTAATACAGATAGACAAGCATTACAAACATCAAAGGCAAATACAAAAATACAAATAGGAGAAAAAATAACAAGAGGATTAGGTGCAGGTGCAAATCCTGATATTGGAGCTCAATCTGCAGAAGAAAGTAAAGCTGAAGTAGCTGAAGTATTAAGAGGAGCTGACATGGTATTTGTTACTGCCGGAATGGGTGGAGGAACAGGTACAGGTGCAGCACCAGTAGTTGCTGCGGCAGCAAAAGAAATGGGAATATTAACAATAGGTGTTGTTACAAAACCATTTACATTTGAAGGAAAGAAAAGATTATCACAAGCAGAACGTGGAATTGAAAGTTTAAAAGGAAAAGTGGATACTTTAGTTGTTATACCAAATGATAAATTATTACAAATAATTGATAGAAAAACATCAATTATAGAAGCTTTTAAAATGGCAGATGACATTTTAAGACAAGGTGTACAAGGTATATCTGATTTAATTGCGATTCCTGGCCTTGTAAACTTAGACTTTGCAGATGTAAAGACAATAATGTTAAATCAAGGAATGGCACATATGGGTGTTGGTAAAGCTACAGGAGAAAATAGAGCTGAAGATGCTGCAAAAGAAGCAATTCAAAGTCCATTACTAGAAACATCTATTGAAGGAGCAAAAGGAGTTATTATAAATATTACAGGTGGTGAAGATTTAGGATTACACGAAGTAAATACAGCTGCTGAATTAGTTCAACGCAGTGTAGATCCTGAAGCAAATATTATATTCGGAACAGTAACAGATCCAAATATGACAGATGAAATTCAAATAACAGTAATTGCAACAGGTTTTGAGAAAAACGAACCTATTTCAAGTATTGGAGTAGATAACATTGTTTCTAAAACATGGGAAAAGAAAATCAATTCAATACCATCAAGTAGTGAAGTAAATGCATCACAAAATGATTTAGATATTCCTTCTTTTTTAAGAAAAAATAAAAATAAAAATATGTAATTAGATACATGAAAAAATGTCATAAACAATAAACATTTTTATATAATAGAGAAAAATAAAAAGAAATAATCGAAAGTAATCGATTATTTCTTTTTTTCGCGTATAAGAAAAGACAAGATTTTTAAACAGCAAGTAGTAAAATAACTTGGCAGGTGATAATATGACAATTTACATAGACATAGTATTAATAGAAAATTTAATTATGAATTATATAATACTATTCACAACAGCAGTTGTTTTAAAAATAAAGGTAAACCATATAAGACTTATTTTAGCAAGTTTACTGGGAGCAGGATATTCAATTATAGCTTATATGGGAATAATAAAAGTATATTCTAGCATTATATTAAAAATAATATTATCTGTTTTAATTATATATATAGCATTTAATCCACAAAATATAAAGAAAATGTGTAAAGATTTACTATTGTTTTATCTTGTTTCTTTTGTGTTTGGAGGAGCTACTTTTGCACTAATTTATATTATAAAACCACAAAATATTTTAATGAAAAATGGATTATTTTTAGGTACATACACTTTAAAAACAGTAATGTTAGGTGCTGTTGTTGCTTTTTGTATTATTATAGGAGCATTTGCAATTATAAAAAATAAAATTTCTAAAAAAGATATGTTTTGTGAAATAGAAATATTAATTAATCAAAAAAAGATAAAAACAAAAGCGATGATTGACACAGGAAATATGTTAAAAGAACCAATTACTAATGTGCCTGTTATAGTTGTAGAACATATACTTTTATATTCATGCATGCCAAAAGAAATTTTAAATAATTTAAAAGAAATTATGGGAGGTGATTTTAAGAATATACCATGTGATATACAGGAAAAATATATCTCAAAATTAAAATTAATTCCATTTTCTTCTTTAGGAAAACAAAATGGGATGTTAATAGGGATAAGACCTGAATATGTAAAAGTAATTACAGATGAACAAGAAAAAATAAATAAAAATGTCATAATAGGAATATATGAAAAATCATTAACAAAAAAAGGAGAATATCAAGCTTTGATTGGAATAGAACTTTTATAAAAAACTATTTAAATTTATATATCAAAAGGAAGGAGAGATAAAAATGAAATTCATAGATTTAGTGAAAAATAGTATTAACACAATTTGTGCAAAATATCTAAATGAAAAAGAGGAGATAGAATACTTACCTATTTTTTATATAGCTGGAAGTCAAACTTTGCCACCTCCATTACCTCCAGAAGAAGAAGCGGAGTTTATAGAAAAATTGGCAGATGAAGATAATTTAGAAGCAAGACAAATATTAGTAGAAAGAAATTTAAGATTAGTAGTATATATTGCAAAAAAGTTTGAAAATACAGGAATTGGAATTGAAGATTTGATATCAATAGGAACAATTGGACTTATGAAAGGAGTTAATACCTTTAATTCTGAAAAGAAGATAAAATTAGCCACATATGCATCAAGATGTATAGAAAATGAAATATTAATGTTTTTAAGAAAAAGTAATAAAATAAAGGGGGAAGTATCTATCGATGAACCTCTAAATAGAGACAGAGATGGAAATGAGTTACTACTTTCGGATATATTAGGTACAGAACCAGATATTACATCTAGAAATTTAGAAGATGAAGTAGACAAAACGTTGCTAAGAGCTTCGATATCGAAACTAAAAGACAGAGAAAAAGATATTATGGAAATGAGATTTGGTTTTAAATCAGGAAAAGAAAAAACACAGAAGGAAGTTGCAGATGAGCTTCGGAATATCACAAAGTTACATTTCTAGGTTAGAAAAAAAGATAATAAATAAAATGAAAAAGGAAATTACAAGCAAAATAGGTTGATGTATTACATAGTATAAAAAATCTCAATTTGGAAATAATTATAATAAATATTTTCAAAGGAGGTTTTTCTTTTGTTAAACAACAAAGTAGAAATATGTGGAGTAAATACATCAAAGTTACCATTATTAAGTAAGAAAGAAAAAGAAGAACTATTCGTAAAAATAAAAGAAGGAGATGAAGAAGCAAGAAATGTATTTATAAACGGAAATTTAAGGTTAGTATTAAGTGTTATACAGAGATTTTATGGAAGAGGAGAAACAGCAGATGATTTATTTCAAGTAGGCTGTGTAGGACTTATCAAAGCAATAGACAATTTTGATTTAAGCCAAAATGTGCAATTTAGTACTTATGCAGTTCCTATGATAATAGGTGAAGTAAAAAGATATTTAAGAGATAATAATAGCATAAGAGTAAGCAGATCAGTAAGAGATTTAGCATATAAAGCGATTCAATTTAAAGAACGATATACAAAAGAACACGGAAAAGAGCCTAATATAGAAGAAATAGCAAAAGAACTTGGAGTGGAAAGAGAAGAAATTGCAGTGAGTTTTGATGCTATACAAGATCCTATATCTTTGCAAGAACCGATTTATAATGATGGCACAGAGAATATATATATCATCGACCAAATTAAAGATAATAAAAATACTGATGAATTATGGGCAGAAAATATGACTATAAAAGGAGCTTTAGAAAAATTAAATGAAAAGGAAAAAATGATTGTAACAAAAAGATTTTTTCAAGGAAGAACACAAATGGAGGTAGCTGAAGAAATAGGAATTTCGCAGGCTCAAGTATCAAGATTAGAAAAGAGTGCTATTAATCATATAAAAAGATTTTACAAATAACCAAGAGAATTAAATCTTTTGGTTATTTAATTTTTAATATAAATACATTTTTTAAAAGAAAAAGAATATATATAAAAGGGAGGAAATAAAAATGATGGATAAAGGCTTGGATTTTAAACATAAGGAAGTTGTTAATATAACAAATGGAAAAAGACTAGGATATGTTCAAGATGTATGTGCAGATTTAGAAACTGGAACAATTACACATATTATAGTTCCAGGAAGCAATAAAATTTTAAATATATTTTCTCAAAATAACGATATTGTAATACCGTGGCAAAAAATAAAGTGTATCGGAGATGATTTAATCTTAGTAGAAATTTAATAAATAAAGATAAAAAATAAAA
>FR888055.1:0-65797 GCA_000431335.1 Clostridium sp. CAG:343
ATGAAAAGACATTAAATAAAATTTAAGTGTTATAGTTGGAGGCAAAGATTGGACATCATAATCATCTCTTATCGAACTGTAACTTTCGATATTTTTATAACACATAATCTTAAAATTTGGATTAAACCTAAATAGCCAAAAATAGGATACAACAAACTTACTAAATTAGAAAATCCAAATTTAGAAATTATCACAGAAGTTATACACATTATTATCGAAATCTGTGTATAACCTTTCTTATTTTTTGCCGTATTTTGCAAAAAGCTAACTCCTAAAGAAATAGCTGTTGTAAAAATAGACCCCAATATAATAACCCCATAAATATACCTCAATATTTTAAACATATTAGAAACAACATAAACAACAGGCATCTCTAACTTTGAAATGTCAACATCTACTCTTACTAATAATAAAAATATTATTACAGACAATAAAATTGTAACTATGGCACTAATAAACGATATATAAAAAATCTGTTTTTTATTTTTCACATAATTATTTAAGGTTATTAATACAGGAATTAATAAAATACTATTATAACTACTATATAAAACAGCACTTAAAGCAAAATTTGTATAATTAGTTCTTATAACATAATTTTCTAAGTTTAATATATGTATATTTTTTATACTTATAATTCCTATTATAAATATAAAACCAATTAATATTGGAACTATCAATTCATTTACTTTTACAACGCCTTTTATACTTGTCATAAATACAATAAAAGTTATTATTGCTAAAATCAAGCTTCCTACCAATCTATTTATTCCTATTTCTTGTTCAAAATAAGCTCCAAATCCAGCTATCATAATAAAAAAAGTAATTAATATAAATATATTAATTATAAAATTAGCAATTATCTTCAACTTAGTATTTTTTGGAATCAGAATATTCAAAAAATCTTTATACGTATTTATTTTATATTTATTTAAAATATTAAAAGTACTATAAATTACAACTCCAATTATAATACTAGAAATTAAGATGCCTATTAATCCTTTCATTCCATAAGAAAAAAAGAATAAATATACTTCTTGCCCCGATGCAAATCCAGCACCTATTAAAGTTCCTATAATAACAAATACTACTTTTAAAACATTTTTCATAATAAAAAACCCCATAATAGTTTATGAGGTTTTCTTTTATTTATTCTATTTTTTTCTTCTTCTTATTTGCCATACTATAATTCCAGCTAATATAATTATAATTGGAACAGCAAATATTATAATTCTTATAATTGTATCTTGTTCTTCTGTTGCTGTATATGTTACAGTTCCTGTACTTTTTCTTGCTGTTATATCTTCTGGTCTATCTACCAAATAAGCAATTGAATTTAATACTAAATCTTTATTATATGCTAATTGAATTGCTCCATATTGTGAACTTTCACTTAATTGATAATCTGATATGAAATAATTTTCACCAAAAATTACTAGTTTTGAAGTTACTGCATTTTCTCCAGTTTCTTCGTTCTTTTCTTTTAGTGTCTTTTCTAATTCAGCTCCTACTGTAAATGTTCCTTTTTCTTCTCCATCTGCTGCTGCATTTTGTTGATTATTAAAGTTTGTTCTAAAATATGCTCCTTCACTAGCTTTAGCTAATTCTGTCTTTTTAACATTTTGAGTTTCTAAATTATCTTCGTTTATATTTATTTTTGTAGCATTTACAAAAATAACTCCTTTAGAATTATATAAATCTTTAGTTAATGTAGTATTTTGTATCTCTGGAATAATTAAATCAGGTGAATTTGTTACCATTTTACTACTATCAGTTTCTCTTATTATTCCTACTTCAAATGGATTTACTGCATACATTGCTAAAATTTTATTTACATTTGTCATATCTTTTTGAGTAGTCATTGCTGAGTTTAACCATAAAATATTTTTTCCTGAATTTATATAATCTACAATGGCATTTGTTGCTATATCATCAAAGTCTTTTGATGGAGTTGTAATAACTAAAGTATCACAATCATCTGGAATCTTTCCTACAGACAAAACATCTAAAGTTTTAATTTTATTAATTTCATTGCCTAAATACATATTTAAATAATTCATGTTTTTACTTAATGAAAAATCGCTATAACCTTCTAAAAAGTATACTGTTGGTATTTTATCACTTGTTACTGAAAGAATAGCACTTGTGAATTTTTCTTCAGCAATACTAATAGTTTCATATGTTGAAGTATCATAAGTTACCAAATCATTTGCTGTTAATACTTTTGATCTATCTCCACATTCTACAATAATTCCTTGTGTTCCACTTTCGATTCCATATTTTTCTACTAAATCTGGTCTATTATTTGTATCTACAGCCTCTGCTGTAATTCTCTCATTTTCTTTTTTATATTGTTTTGCTAAATCTAAATTAGAATCATCATCTGAATAACCCACAAAATAAATTTTTACATCCTTTTCTATGTTTTTAACTTTTTCTTTACTTTCATCAGTTAAAGTATATAATTTTTCCTGACTGAAATCAATTGGAGTTAATTCTAACTTTTGCATTAAAATATTAACACCAATAAATATAGCTATAATAATAGCAACTAATAAAAAAGTTTTTGATCCATCTACTAACCATTTCTTTTTTATAATTTCTATAAACTTATTTTGTTTTTCTTCTTTTACCACTTTTTTAGTCTTTTTATCTTTTTTCTCTTTCAATTAATTTTTCCTCCTTCTATCTTACACTTTTTCTTCTTTGCATAACAATTATAGTAAGAAGTATACATGAAATTGTAAATGTTACAAAAGTTACAGTATCTGCAATGTCAATTTGCCCTGTTGGAAATTTAGAAAACATATTAATTAATGAAAAATTAGTAAATATGCTACTAAATTGTGGCAAAAACCATGTTAATATAAAAAATCCTATAGTAATTACCCCTGCAATAATTTGATTTTCTGTAATACTAGATGCTAATATTCCAAATGAAATATAACTCATAGCTAATAATAAAAATCCTAATAATGTAACAAGTGCAGTTGTAATGTGTGGTGTTCCAAAATAACATAAAATTCCAAAATATAAAAATGTACAAATTTCTGTGATAGCAACAATTAATGTTGCTGCAATAAATTTCCCTAATACTACTTTTGTAATACTAAGTGGTGAAGTAAGTAATAATTGTTCTGTTCCTGTTTTTCTTTCTTCTGCTATTGCTCTCATAGTAAGAATTGGAACAAGAAATGTTAATATCGTAGCACCAGAATAAAATATGTATTCAAAATTTGTACTTTGATATTGAAAAACATCTACATAAAAAAATATGCTAAACATAATTAAAAATAATCCTATAAACACATACCCTACTGGTGAATAAAAGTAAGATTTAAATTCTTTTTTTATAACTGCAAACATTATTTATTACCTCCTTCTATTAATTTCATAAATGCATCCTCTAGAGTAGTATCTGCTTTTTTCATTTCAAATATTGTAATATCTTCTTTAGCTAACTCTGAAAAAATCATTTTTCTTAAATCTGCATTATCTTCTGATTCAATCATATATTGTTTAGTTCCATCTTCATTTTTCTCAGCTAATTCTATCTTCTTTATTTCTTTTATTTTATTTTTTATTATATTCATTTTATCTTCAGGATCTTCTACTGTAACATATAAACAATTTTTATTTGATACTTTTGCCTCTAAATTTTCTGGAGTATCTATAGCCACTATTTTTCCTTTATTTATAATAATTACTTTATTACATATTTGACTTACTTCTGACAATATATGAGAACTTAGAATAACAGTATGAGTTTTTCCTAATTCTTTAATCAAATTTCTTATTTCCGTAATCTGCTTTGGGTCTAATCCTACTGTTGGCTCATCAAGAATTAATATTTTAGGATCCCCAATTAAAGCTCCTGCCATACTTACTCTTTGTTTATATCCTCTTGATAAATTTTTAATTAATTTCTTTTGTACATCTTTTAATCCTGTTTTATTTATAATTTCTTGAACTTTTTCTTTTCTATTTTTTCGATCAACATTTTTAATCTCTGCCATATAAGTTATAAACTCTTTTACTGTCAAATCTGTATAAAGTGGTACTCCTTCTGGCATATATCCAATTTCCTTTTTGGCTTTTTTAGGCTTCTTCAATGTATTATATCCATCAATAATAATCTCGCCTTCTGTTTGTTCAATAAAACCTGTAAGCATATTCATTGTTGTACTTTTACCAGCACCATTTGGTCCAAGTAAACCAATAATTTCACCTTCCTTAATAGTAAAACTGATATTATCTACGGCAATGAACTTTCCATACTTTTTTGTAACATTTTTAACCTCTATCACAAAAAATTCCTCCTTTAATATTTTTCTAATTATCAATTTTTAATATCTTATCATTTTGTTTATCTAAAGTAAAGCAATTCACAAAAAATTCACAATAGCCGTAAGCTTGAGACATATTTTAAAAATTTATGAATATTCATTATAACATAGTGAGGTGTTTAAACTAATGGAATTTCTTTATCCTTTTTTTATTAGTTTTATTCTTATATTTTTATCTGAACTTGGTGACAAAACTCAACTTTTAGTTTTATCTTTTTCTACTAAAGATAAGGCTAAAAATATTCTTTTTGGAGTTGCCCTAGGCACTTTCTTTAGTCATGGATTAGCAATTTTATTTGGAAGTCAAATAGGTTCTTTAGAAAATGAAACATTTCAATTTTATTTAGAACTTTTAACTTATTCTTCTTTTCTTCTTTTTGGAATTATTGGTTTTTTACCAAAAAGAAAAACAAAAGTAGATACTAACTCTAAAACATCTCTCTTGCAAAAAATTTCTTTTATAAAATTAAATTATATTGCTATTATTGCTCTTAGTATAGTAATTGGTGAATTAGGAGATAAAACATTTTTAGCTTCTTTAGGTCTTGGTGTTCAGTATCCTAAATATAAGATTTCATTAATTCTTGGTTCTATTTTTGGAATGGTTGCTAGTAATTCTATCGCACTATTTTTCGGAAGATTTTTAGGAAGTAAATTAAAACCAAAATTTGTAGAAATTTTATCTAATATTATTTTTATTATTTTTGGATTACTTGGTTTTGTTAACATGCTTTTTTAATATATTATAAATTTATACTACTTTTTAACATGAAAGTTAGTATTTGCTTTTGTATATAATCTTATATTTTAATTAAAATATAAGATTATAAATAGTAAGTAGTATTTATTTTTTATTGAATTTTTTGTTTTTTGTTGACACTTTCATTTTTTTGTGTTATTATATTTATTGTCCATTAGATATGGGTCAGTAGCTCAGTTGGATAGAGCACAGGCCTTCTAAGCCTGGGGTCGGGGGTTCGAATCCCTCCTGGCTCACCAAAAACACTATACAAATATGTATAGTGTTTTTTATTTGTTCTTATTCCATTTCATTATATATTCCTTTTCTCCTGTCTCATCATCTATTTGTATTTTTGTATTAACAAATCCAAGTGCAACATAAAATAATGTGGCACTTACATTTTTTTCATATACCTTTAAAATTAAGTTATCACGTCTATCCTTGCAATAATTAATAAGTTTTCTTCCAATTCCTTGTCTCTGAAATTTTCTACATACAAAAAGTGCTCCTATATATCCATCATCTAATAAACTTATAAAACCTATAATCTCATTATCTTTTACATATACATATGTTTCTGCATTTTTTAAATATTTCTCTTTTACTTCATTATAATTTAACAACCAATAATCCTTATCTATAAAATCATGAGCTTCAAAATTCCCCTTTGTCCATAGTGCCATAACTCGAGTTGTATCTTCCTCTTTAAATTTCCTTATCATCTGTTTCCTCCTAAACTTTAACAATACATACATTTTTTATTACTTTTAGTATACTCTTATTTCAATCTTTTATCAATATTCTCCTTTTATTTGTCTTTTGCTTTTTTTCCATTTTTTCCAACTCTAACTGTGATAATTCTTTTACTGAATAATAATCTCCATTGCTAACACAAGCAATCACCCTTTTTAAAAAGCATATATATTCTTCATCTTTTATCATTTCTTTCATACCTTCTTTTTTTATATCTATATTTTCTTCCTTTTGTGGGTATAACTAATAGTGATACCAAGTTTTTAATGATAGTATCATATTTTACTTGTTAATTCAAGTTTTTTTATCTTTTTTAGAAAAATTTACCATCTTTTTGTTCACAGTATTACTGTGTTCAACATTTTTATTGCAGTTGTTATACTGTTACTAATACTAATATTTATTATGGAGGTATGAAAATGGACTCTATTTCAAAATCAGATATAGATAAAATTTTCGGTAAAATATTAAGAAAATTTCGCAAAAAATCTGGACTTACTCAAGAACAGCTAGCTGAGCAATTGGGTATTTCTTTAAAATATATATCTAGAATTGAAAATGGTAATAATGGAATTAAAACTCAAACTCTAATTAAATATATGAATATTCTAAAAATTACTCCTAATACATTGTATAAAGAATTTATTACAGACTCTCAAACAAAGAAAAATATTGAATTAACTGAAAAAATCTGTTCTTTATCAGAAGAGAAAAAAGTATTTATTACTTCAGTTATAGATTTATTAAATGATATGTAAAAACCAACTCTACCGAGTTGGCTTTTACTATTTTTATATTATTCTTCCCAAAATGCTTTATAAGTTTTATATGCAGAATAAATATCATATTTACTTGTAACTTCATATGGTGCATGCATAGAAAGAACTGGAACTCCACAATCTATTACATCTGCTCCTTTATTAGCTATAATATATGCAATAGTTCCTCCACCACCAATATCGACTTTTCCTAATTCTGCTATTTGATATTTAATATCATTTCTTTCTAAAATATTTCTTACCCATGCTACATACTCTGCATTTGCATCAGATGCTCCTGATTTTCCTCTTGCACCTGTATATTTATTTAAGCTAATTCCTTTTCCCAAAAATCCAGCATTATGTTTGTCTGAAACAGAAGCATAAATAGGATCAAATCCTGCATCTACATCAGATGATAACATTTTTGAAAAACAAAATACTTTATCTAATAAATTTGGTCTGTTTACACCTAATTTATTTAATATCTCAGAAATAAAGAAGTCAAACATATGTGATTCCATCCCTGTATTTCCCATACTTCCTATTTCTTCTTTATCTGATAAAATACATACTGCTGTATTTTTAACATTTTCTAATTCCATCATTGCATGAAGTGAAGTATATGCGCAAACTTTATCATCTTGGCCATAAGCAGCAACCATACTTCCATCAAATCCTAAACTTCTTGCTTTAAATGCTGGCACTAATTCAATCTCAGAACTTGTTAAATCCGCTTCTGTAATTCCATATTTTTGATTTAAAATATTTAAAATATTTAATTTAACTTTCTCTGAAATTTTAGAACTGCTATATGGAATACTTCCAATTAATAAATTTAAATCTTCTCCATCTACTCCATTTTTTAATTTTTTCTCCATTTGCTCTTGAGCCAAATGTGGTAATAAATCAGTAATTGTAAAAATTGGATCTTCTTCATCTTCCCCAATATTAACTTCAATTTTTTCTCCATTTGCTTTTACAATAACACCATGAATACTAAGTGGAATTGTAGTCCATTGATATTTTTTAATTCCACCATAATAATGTGTTTTAAAATATGCTAATCCTGTATCTTCATAAAGTGGGTTTGGTTTTAAATCTAATCTTGGAGAATCTACATGTGATCCTATAATATGCAATCCCTCTTCTATTGATTTTTCACCAATAATAGCTAAATACATACTTTTTTCTCTATTAACAAAATAAATTTTATCTCCTGGCTTTAAAGTATCAAATTCCATAATATCTTTATATCCATTTTCATTAGCTAATTTTCTTGCATGTTTGATAAATTCTCTTTCTGTTTTTGCAACATTTAAAAAATCCATATATTTTTTTGATAAGTCAAAAACTTCCTCTTTTTGATTAGAACCTAAAGTTTCCCATCCATTATCTTTTTTATTAAAAAGCTTTTCTTTTAATTCTTCTTCCATAATAATCCTCCTTTGTTTTTTATTAGTATATCACTCTATAAATTATTTTGCTACATTTTCAATGATTTATTCTAAAAAATTGGTTATACTATTTTAGAGGTGAAATTTTTATGAATTCTTTATGGTTATCTAATAATAAATTAATTAATAATAACTTTATTAAAGAAATTGATACATCTAATACTTCAAATAAAACTTTATTAGAAACTGACGTATGTATTGTAGGTGCTGGAATCTTTGGGCTTACTTGTGCTTACTATTTGTCAAATTTAGGTTACAGAGTTACTGTTCTTGAAAAAGATAAAATAGGAGAAAAAACAACTGGTAATACTACCGCAAAAATCACTAGTCAACACGGTTTATTTTATAGCTACTTAGCTAATTCCTACAGTCAAAAATTTGCACAAGATTATTTAGAAGCAAATGAACAAGCAATTAAAAACATTAAAAATATCATAGATAAAGAAAAAATCAAATGTGATTTTGAATATAAAAATAGTTATGTATATACAACAAAAAAAGAAGATTTAAAATTTATAAAAAAAGAACAAAAAGCAATAGAAAATCTAGGTTTTAATTGTGAATATGTAACAAAAACAGGACTTCCTTTTGAAATAGAAGGTGCTATTTGTTTTAAAAACCAAGCACAATTTCATCCTTTAAAATATTTAAATGGTTTATGTCACTGTATTACAAAAAATAATAATGAAATTTATACAAATAGTACTGTTTTTGATGTACAAAAAGAAAATGATTTTTACATTACTTTTTCTAATAATTTTAATGTAAAATCTAAATATGTAATAGTAGCTACTCACTATCCTTTTATAAATTTTCCTGGATTTTATTTTGCAAAAATGTACCAATCAACATCTTATTTAATTGCTGTTGATACAAAAAAAAACATTATTTAATGGTATGTATATTTCTGCTACAAATCCTATACTATCATTTAGAACTGCTAATTACAATGGTAAAGAATTGTTACTAATTGGTGGAGGCGAACACAAAACAGGTCAACCAACTAGTTATCAAAATAGTTATGGTATGTTAGAAGAAGAAGCAAAAAAATACTATCCAAATTGTGAAATATTATTTCGTTGGGACACTAGAGATTGTATTTCTTTAGATAAACTACCTTATATTGGTTCATATTCTCATATATTACCACACATGTATGTAGGAACTGGATTTAAAAAATGGGGAATGACATTATCTAATGTTGCTGCTAATATAATTGTAGATATAATTAACAACAAAAAAAATAAATTCTCTTATTTGTTTGATTCTTCTCGCTTAAAGCCTCTTAAAAATGCAGATGAAATGAAAAATATTTTAGTTCAATCTGCAAATTCTCTTTTATTAAATAAATTAAAACGTGCTAACATGAATTTTGATGAAATTGCTAATGATTCAGGTAGTATAATTGAAATAAATAATGAAAAAATAGGAATTTATAAAAATGCTAATGGAAAAATATATGCCGTAAAGCCTATTTGTACTCATTTAGGCTGTTTGCTGTCTTGGAATGATGTAGATAAAACATGGGATTGTCCTTGCCATGGTTCTCGATTTAATTTTGATGGAAAAAGCTTATATGATCCTGCTTTTAAAGATTTAGAAGTTTACAATTTAGATGAATAATTTTCTTTTTTTCCTTGTTTTTTAATTTTTCTTCTTTGTTTTGCTTATTTTTGTTGACTTGTAGCTGTTTTTTTGCTACAATGCAAATAATAAATCATATATTTATATGTTTATTTTTTGTTTATTGAACTAGATTTCTCCTTAAAAAGTAATCTAGTTCTTATTATATTCTCTACATGATTCAAATGATATTTTTATAGAAAGAAGCCTAACCAATATTAGTATGGTTAGGCTTATGAATTATAAATAACGATCTATCTTTTTCCTTCATTTATAAATTCTCTTATAAATGATTTGTATTTTTCTTTTGGCAACTTCCTGATTTGTCCTTTATTATATATTTTTTTAAAATATATAATTTTGCAATTATTTTCTTCATCAGTAGAATTTATCTCATAATGAATAAAAAATATGCAATCATCCTTTGTTGTCCTTGCAATGTAAACATTGTCTCCCTTTTTTAAAGCAATACTTCCTGAACTATATTGAATATCTTTTGATATTACTTTAATTGATTTAAACTTACCTACAAAGCAAGTAATTTTCAGCTCATTTCCATTTCTTTTTGCCTCATATAAAGTTGATACTTTTTTATGCGGTTTTTTCATCGAGTTTTCTGCAGATTTTGGCTGCTTAAAAAACTTTGTTTTTACCCCAAAAGCTCTCGCTTTTAGGTCCATAGTTTTATCTGCAGTAAACAATATTACATTTGATTTATTACCAGCACAATACTTGATAATACAATCATCTGGAGTCTCAAGTGTTTCATCAATTACAACACACTCAAAATCTTTTACCCCTGTAATTGACGCATCAATTACTACTTTAAAAATCTTCTCCATGTTTTTTTCAAAATCCCGCGGATTTTGTCTCAAACTTGTTTTTACCTTGCTTTCACTTAAGTGAACTGCTTTAGCAATTTCTTTAATTGAAACTCTTGGATGACTATCTATATATTTCTTACATAGCCAATAATCCTTCTGAATTTCTTCTTGTCTTCTTCTGTACATTTTATGTCTCCTTTGTTAAATTTTTTTGATTAGTTCGTTATTTATTATCTCCTTTCTTTTAACCCAATGCGGGTTTTAGTCAACATAATAATAGTTGCACTTGTATTATGCTATAATTTACATAATTTTTCAAGTTTCTTTGCTATTTATTAAGGATTATATTTTTCTATTAATAATAGATATTAAATATAATGAATGATGATATTGTAATATTATGAAATAAAATTTATAATTTTTTAAAGAAAGATAAATGTCTAAAATGGTTATTTAAAATAAAAAAACTACTTTACCAGTAGTTTTTATCTAAAATTGGTCGAGGTGAGTACTCGACAATTTGTACTATTTTCTTTGATATTTCAGCCTTTGCAGTGATTGTACTTTATTTTACGGAACACTTTTGCGGAACATTTAAAGTCCTAAATGCTTTAAAATTCCGCACAGTTCCAGTATTCTTTTATAAGTTTTTTAAAATTTTAACTAGCTACTATCTGCTTATTCATTATTGCTCCAAATATATTTTTGTTTATTAAATAATTAACAACACTCTTGTTTTCAGATTTAATAAAATCAGTATCTATATCGACATAGTATTTCATTGTAATAGATATATCTGAATGACCTAATATTTCTTTTAATACTACTGGAGCAATTTTTGCCTCTGCACATCTTGTTGCAAAAGTTCCTCTTAGCATGTGAGTGTGTATATCTGTTCTTGTTACCTTTTTGCCTTTTGAATTAACTTCTTCGTAAAGTCCAATTCCTAATTTCAATCCTGCTCGTTTTAATGCAGAATTTATACTACTCTCTTCATATAATCCATATTGTTTATTTGTAGGATTATAGAATAGTAAATGAAACTTATTTGGAATGATATGGTTCATAGCATCTACAAGTGCTTTTCTACTAATATCATTTAAATCAATAGTTCTTTGACCAGAAAAGGTTTTTGTTGATTCTCCTATTCTTGATTTTCCTTTTGTATCTTTAGTTTGTGTTCTTCTAATAATTACAATTCCTTTTTCGAGGTCAATATCTTTAGTATAATCTAACACTAAAGCTTCGCCTATTCTCATTCCTGTACTAAGCAATAACAAAAATAGATATTTGTGTTTAAAATTTGAATAATCAACTTCATTTAAAAAATCTATTAGCTTTCTTTGTTCTTCTATTGTAAGTGCTATTCTATGATGTCCGTTGTATTCGCTTTTAGGTTTTTCAATTCTTTTATAACCATCTAAAAAGTTATCTTTTATTAGTTGTTGATGATAAGCTTCTCCAAATCCCATACATAGTAGTTCATAATTTTGCTTTATTGTTGTTTTTGAATAAGTTTTAAGTTTTGCAAGATAATTAACTACTTCATCTCTAGTTACCTTTGCAATTGGCTTTCTTGCAAATGATGCGTTTTCAACTTGTTTTAATGTGTCTAATTTTCTTTTATAAGTTGATTCTTTAATTCCATTTAATTTAAATTGTTCTTCTATCATTGGTTTTACTAAATCTATTAAAGTTTTATTTGTTTTTGTTATAATTCTTGGTCCACCGTTTCTATCTAGGTTGATTTTATATTCCAAAGCATTGTTTAAAGCTTCTTCTTCAGTATCAGCAACAAATGATTTTCTTTGATTCTTGCCTGTTGTCTGATCTCTACCTATCGTTAAAACAGCTTTACAAGTTTTTGAAACGTAAAACTTATCGCATCCTTTGCATAATTCATATTGTTTTTCTTTGTCAATGTTCTTATTTTTATTTTTTTCGCAACCCGTACATATTGATTCATCAAATTTTCCTTTTGGTCTTTTTGAGATATATGTGCCAACAGTTATTCCCTTAAATTTCATAATATTGTTCTCTCCTTTTCGTAATAAATTTAAGGAAAACTATTGCTATAATTTGATTTTATGGTATAATTATATCAGTTAAGGAAAGCTATAGCAATAGTTTCCTTTCAGTTTTTAAAAAATACATAATCTTGTATTTGAAGGTTTAAATGTCGCATATTTAAATCTTCAGCTAACGCATATAGCTATTGACACAAAATCGAAGATTTTGACAATAGCTTATTTTTTTATCTTTCATCTTCTTCATTATTAACATGTCTTGTCTTTAGATATTCTTTTAAATTTTCTTCTGTAATTTTATAAGCTCTTCCAAATTTTTGGCAAGGAAAATCTTCTCTATGAAATAATTCTAAACAAGTTTTATTTCCTATTTTTAAAAGTTTCCTTACATCTGCTGTTGTAAGAAGTTGAATAGTTTCTCCCATATAAATTGCTCCTCCTTTCGTTAATTTTTTGAATGATATTTTTCCTGTCCCTCTATTCTGGGCTAATAGCAAACGGTATTTTCATACTCCACTGGAATTTCACCACTCCGACTCTGTCCGAGTTGCACCCATTGCTTGCGACGGTTTTATCACGCTCGAGCTGTGGCTATGCAAGTGTATCATTATTTTGTATTTAGCTATAGGGTATTCAATTTTCAATGTGCTGTTCAAGAATTTTCTTACATATTCTTGACACTTTTTTGTAATTATTGTATACTATTGTTATAGATAATCGCTTACTTGATGGATGTTAAAAAAGTAAGCTGTTACCACTTACAATCAATTACTATACATTAATATAATATAGTAATCGATTATCTTTGTCAATAGATTACAAGAAAATTTTTAAAAAAATTTGGGAGATTGTAAAATGAATGTTAATTTTAATTTTGAAAATGGACAAATTAGCTATGTTTATAGCAATTACAAAATTGAAAAAATAAGAGATAGAAAATATATTCTACCAGAAAAGAAAGCTACCCAAAACGCTATTAGCTTAACAGAAAATATTGATAAAAAATTATTAGCTTTATTAAATATTGGAAAAAAAGCCTACTTTTTTGAAGATATTAATGATTTAGAAATATTAAATTTTGCAAAGAGTTATGGTTTATTAGGATTTATGGCTGATTTTCCTATAAATAAGTATTACATATTAGAAGATGAAGTTATTTTTAGAGATTATAACTTTTCTGAAGCTAAAGAATATATATCAACTATGAAAGTTGAAGAATATTTAGAAACATTTATGCCAAGAATAAATAAAAGGGAAATGAAGAAAATTATAGATGAATGCAGAAAGCAAATACATTCTTGTGATTCTGAAAAAAATATAATAACAAATATGAATGAAAAACTTATTTATTCAATTAATTATGGAGAATCTGTTGATTTAATAATTTACTATGCAAGAGATTTATATAAGGCTTTGTATGAGTTAATTGATAGTAAATACACAGTTAAGTTTCCTGCTCTTTCTAACATACATCATTTAGCAACCAATATAGATGGTTTATCAAATGCAGAAATAGAATTGAATGTGTTTAATTTAAAACAAGTAATAGATTTAGCTTTTTCAATTCAATTAGCACAAGATGTAAGACTATTAAAAATTTGTAATTTTTGCAATAATGCATTTATTGCAAATAACCCAAAAGCTGAATATGATACACCACAATGTAAGAATAAAGCTAATGTGTATAAAAGTAGAGGAAAGCATTTAAGTAGAAATGTAGTACATACTGAAAACGGAATTGCAGTAAAAATTCCAAGTCAAGAACTATCAGATAGCTTGATAAAAAGATTAAAGAAAAAATAGAATAAGAATTTAACTATGGCACTGAATTTATAATATATATTCAGTGTCATAATTAAAAAATAAAAATTAACCTAATTCACTCCATACCTATTGACTTATGGAGCGAATTAGGTTAAAATGTTTTTGGAGGGAAAAAGTATGTTATATAATCATAGTGAAATAAAAAATAAGTATAAAAGTACTTATCAAATTAGAAAAGCCTTAGAAAATAAAGAAATATATAAAATTGAAAAAGGAATATATTCTGATGTGCCAAGTGTACATTATTTAGCAGTTATAATGAAGAAATATCCATATGGAGTATTCACTTCTTATTCTGCTTATTATTATCATAATCTTACAGATGTAATTCCAGATAAAATATATTTAGCTACAGATAGAAATAACAGAATGATATCTTCTAATAAGATAAAGCAAGTTCGTATGAAAGAAGAGTTATATAATTTAGGAAAAACTGAAATTGATTATGAAGGAATAAAAATAAATATTTATGATAAAGAAAGAACGCTAATTGATTTGGCTAGAAATAAAAATCAAATTGGCTATGATTTATATAAAGAAATAATATCTAATTATAGAAAATTAGCAGATTCATTAGATACACAAAAGATAGAAGAATATTTACAATACTTTGTAAATGGAGATAAAATTTTTGAAATAATACAAGACGAGGTGTTTTAATGGATATATATGAATTAGTAAATAAATACATATCAGTAGGTTATTCTGAAGATGATGCAATTCCAAAAGTTGCTCAAGATATTGTTTTACTTAAAATTGGAAATAGCAAATATAATAAGAATATAACTGTAAAAGGTGGAGTTGTAATGCATAACATTTCTAAAGATATGCGTCGTGCAACTCGAGATATGGATATAGACTTTATAAAATATTCTTTAGAAGATAAATCAATTCTTAATTTTATAAAGGAATTAAATAATACAGATGATGGCATAAAAATAAAAGTTACTGGAAAAATTGAACCATTACATCATCAAGACTACGATGGAAAAAGAGTTTATATACAACTAACTGATAATAACAAGTATTCAATAAGTTCAAAACTAGATATTGGAGTACATAAATATTTTGATATGGAACAAGACGAGTATTATTTTGATTTTAACATAATAGATGAAAGTGTTAGTTTACTTATAAATTCTAAAGAACAAATAATTGTTGAAAAATTAAAATCATTATTAAAATTTGGTATTACCTCTACTAGATTTAAAGACATCTTTGATTTTTACTATTTAATTAATAATGAAAAATTAGATAAGGACAAGCTTATAAAATACATAGATATTTTAATTTTTCAAGATGAAAATATGCGTGAAAATACATTAGAAGATGTAAATAGAAGATTAACAAATATATTAAATAATAGGAGATTTCAGTCAAGAATTAATACGGCAAATAACAATTGGTTAGAAATACCTATTAAAGATGTTATTGATAATGTTTTAGAATATTTTGATGGATTAATAAAGGTTAAAAATTAGTTGTAAAGTATTAAAAACATATAATTATTTAATTATAAAGAAAGGATTTTGTTAAATGGATAAATATATAAAAATTGGAATAGGTGTAATGATATTAGATGGCAATAAAATATTATTAGGACATAGAGCTAAAGATAAAAAAGATACTGGTGGAATATTTGAAGTAGATTGCTGGACTTTGCCAGGTGGAAAACAAGAATATAATGAAACTTTTTTTGAAGGAGCAAAAAGAGAAGTAAAAGAAGAAACTAATTTAGACATAGATGAACTAGAGTTATTTGATGCAGCAGATGATATTCAACCAGATAGACATTATATAACAATGCATGTAATTGCTAAAAAACATAGTGGTGAACTAAAAATAATGGAACCTACTAAAGAAGATAAGTGGAAATGGTTTGATTTAGATAATTTACCAGAAAAATTATATTCACCAAGTAAAAAATTTATAGAGAATTATTTAAATAATAAAAATAAATTAAATAAAGAATTTGCTGAAGAATGGTTAAAGAAATTAAAAGATTATTGGTTTAATAAAGATATTGAAAAAGCAGTTTCTTTATTTACTAAAACAACATTTTATCAAGAAACTCCATTTATGAAACCTTATACAACTATAGAGGAAATAAATCAAGAATGGCAACATATAAAAAATGAAAATATACAAGATATTGATTTAAAAGTATTAGCAATAGACAATAATACTTTAATTGCAGAATGGTTATTAAAACAAAGTAATCAAGAATTTGATGGAATATATGAAATAAAATTTAATGACGATTTAGAATGTATCTGTTTCAAGAGTTGGGAAATGAATAAATAAATATGTATGATTAAAGAGCTACTTTTTGTAGCTCTTATTATATTTGCTTATTTAGATTTAGTATTTTCTATTCTACTATGTATATAACCCAGTTGCTTTTTATATGATATTACAAATAATACAAGAAGAAATATGAATAATATTGTGCATATAATTGTAGAATTAATATTTAACCAATTTTTTACTGCATATGCAAACTTAGATACTAATAGAAGAAAAAAAGTTGCTATAAAATTTCTATACATATTGTAATCTGTAAATAGTATTTTTATTTTTTCATCTTTCTTTTCAGCCTTATAAAAATCTACACATTCTGAGCTGTCCTTTTTATTTAAGACTTTTAATTTCCACAATAATGGTTTTATAATTAAGGAGCCTACTCTGCTAATAACCAACCCTAAAAAATAATATATAAAAATTGAAATAAATATATTATCAGTAGGAATTAATTCAATATTAATATAATATCTGCAACCAACATCAAAAATAATAGCTGGTAAAATATAGTTTAGTATATTATAGTTTTCTAATTTATTTAAAAAATCTTCCATATTTATTTTATCCTTTCAAAATTTTCGTTTAATTTTTCAATAATATTACTTTTATAACTATTGTAAAAATCTAGTTCTGATAATGTTATTTTAAAATTTAATCCCCATTTACTACCATCGTAATAATCTGCCTCATCATTATTTTGTCTAGTCAAATATATTGATGTACATTTTAAGGTAGATAATAGTCTATTAATTTTCTTTTTATTATTTTTAACGCAAGTTATTATAACTAATGTTTTTCCATTAAATTCTTCCTTGTGTGTATTTATATATTCTATAACAAAATTTGTATCGCCTACAACCACATAGATATTATTCATAGAATTAAAGGGAAAGCTTTCAAGAATATAATATTGTGGTAATGTAAAGTTTCCCTTTAAATACACAGTTTTCTTTATTACAAAATATAATTTAAAAATATTATATAAATAATCTTTTCTTCCTATAATTTCTGTATTGAAATTTTTATATTCTTTTTTATATGAATGTTGTAAAATGTATATCATATATACGACCCCACTCTATAAGATTTTTGATAAGTTGTAGAGTTTATAGTTTTAGTGTCTTCGGTTCTAGTATTAAATATAGTATGTCCTTTGTCTTTTCCTCTACTTATTAATTCTTCTGAACCTCCTGAGCTAGAACCTTTGTTATCTGATATTATATATACTGTATCTTTATCGTCTTTTTTTATCTCAAATAACTCTTCAGCGTGATCTAGTCTTCCATGATGAGGGATTTGAATTATTTGATGTTTTTTAGCATTATCTTCAATGGCTTTTGTACTAGCATCTCCAACCAGTAAGATTTTTGATGTTCCTAAATCAATGCTTATTTGAACGCTAGCAGCATTCACGGTTGTTTCATTATCTATAGAATCCCCTTGTCTAGAATCTAAGGCTTGTCCAGCAACTTCTAATACATACTCTTTAGAAGGACCTACGACCTCTATTCCATTACATATTTGTACAAAGGAATTATCTTCATTGTAGATGTTTTGCAATACTCCCTGTTCTCCTAAAGAAGCAATATTTGAATATCTTTCTAATATTTGTCTCTTTATAGAATCTTTAGTTTTTCTATCATCATCAATTTCTTCTAATAATTCTTCATAAAATTTTAACAATAGAATAGTATAAACTTTTTCTACTTTATTTTCTTCAATTAATTTTGGTATACCATTAAAATGGTCTGAATCGTTATGTGATAAAACAATTATTGCTTTTTTGTCTGGACCATAATTGTTTTCTAAATATTCTATTACTTTTTCAGCATGTTCATTTGAGCCACAGTCAAACACAACAACATCATTTCCATTATCTGATATAAAACAATCCCCAAAATCATGTTCCTTACTTTCTTTATAACTCTTAGAGCTTAACATTAAAGTATTCATAAAACCCTCCTTGTATGATATAATATTTATGTATGTATATAAAAGCACAACTTAAGTGTGATTTATATTTTTATTACATTTTGATTATACTAACTATTTTAGCAATTGTCAATACACTATGCTAAAAAACTTACATTTTATTTAAAAAATATTTACATTTTATTTATTTTATAATATAATTACTTTAAATGGAGGGAAATATTATGAACGAAAATAAATTTTCTCAAATAATAAAAGAATTAAGGAAAAAAAATAATCTAACACAACAACAACTAGCTGATATAGTTGGAATTACTGCTACAGGAGTATCATATTGGGAATCTGGAAATGCAACTCCAAACACTGAAACATTAAATAAATTATCAAATTATTTTGGAGTTACTGTTAATTATTTATTAGGAATTAAAGATAAAATAGAGGAAGAAGATAATTCTAGGACTGCTATAATTTTTAGAAAAGCTGAACAAGTAGATCCAAAAGAAAAAGAAAAGCTACTGGACATATTAGATAGCACAATAGATATATTTTTAGGGAATAACAAGAATGGTTAAACCAAATTTTAAAAGAGCGAAAGAAGAAGCTTACAAAACTTTAATGTTACAAGAAAATTTTTCTTTTCCAATAAATCCTAAAAATATAAAATTAAAAGAATATGATATTAAAATAATCAGTTTCCAAGAATATGCACAAAAGACAAATCTGAGTATAAATCAATTAACTTCTAATGGAAATACTAATGATGGATATACATATATTAAAAACAACAATATATTAATTTTTTATAATGAGGATATAGAAACAGAAGGAAGAAAAACTTGGACAATATCTCATGAATTAGGACATATAGTTTTAAACCATACTACTCAATGTGATAAAAATGAAGCTGAAGCTAATTTCTTTGCAGCTCAATTATTAGCACCTCAATGTGTTTTAAAAGACTTAGTTAAAAATGGTGCGAAAATAACACCTTTATATTTATCTGAAAAATTTAAAATATCTAAGGAAGCTAGTGAAAATTGTATTAATACTTTAGGTAAAGTTATTGATAATGAATTTATAACAACGGATTATGATGATATTGTAATACAATTATTTAAACCATATATCAGTATAGATTATTCCTACGATTCATATTTTGATGAATTAGAGGATAGAAGAAAAAGCTTTTATTTTTAAGGCTATATAAATATTAATTGTAAGAAAGGGAAATAACTCTATGTTTGAATTATTTGAAGTAGAAGAAAAAGACAAAAATATTATTTATAATTTAATGCAACTATATACTTATGAATTAAGCTTTTTTGAAGATGAAACAACTAATTTTCAACTAATAGAAAACGGTTTGTTTAAAATGAGTAAGTATATAGAATTATATTGGACACAAGAAAAAAGGCATCCATATATTTTAAAATGTGATGGTAAATTAGCAGGTTTTGTTTTAGAAAGATTTAATGAAAATGGAATGAATGAGATAGCAGAATTTTTTGTTTTAAATAAATATAGAACACTTGGAGCTGGAACATTTATGGCAAACGAAATGTTTAAAAAATATAAAGGAAAATGGGAGATACGAACATTATTAAAAAATAAACGAGCTCAAGAATTTTGGAGAAAAGTTGTAAATAATGCTAGTAATGGAAACTATGAAGAACATTTAATAAGAGATAATACTAGATATGCATTTTATTTTGAGAATTAAAATAACAAATATAATTTTAAAAGGAGCTAATAATTATGATAGATATTTCAAAGGCAAAAATTGCATTCAAAAAATTTTTAGACAAGTACGAAGATAAAAGTGATTTAAGTTTTCAATTAAAAGTTGTACATACATATCACGTCGCAGAAAATTCAAAATATATTGCAGAAAAATTAAATCTGAGTAAAGAAGATATAGAACTTGCAGAATTAATTGGATTACTTCATGATATAGGAAGATTTGAAGAATTAAAAATAACAAAAGAGTTAAATAGTGTAAAATTCGATCATGCAACACATGGCTCAACAATGTTATTTGAGAATGGAATGATTAGAAATTTTATAGAAGACAGTCAATACGATGAAATAATAAAGAAATCAATAGAGAATCATAGTAGATTAGTTATTGAAAAAGGATTAAATGAAAGAGAATTATTGCATTCAAAAATAATCAGAGATGCAGATAAATTAGATAATTATAGGGTAAAGAAAGAAGAAAAAATAGAAGCAATCTTCCCTAAAAGAGTAAATAAAAAAGAAGATATGGAAGAATGCTTGTTAAGTGATAAAGTATATGAAACCGTATTAAATAGAGAGTGTGTTAATATCTATGATAGAGTAACACCATTAGACTTTTGGGTTTGCATATTGGCATTTACATTTGATTTGAATTTTGATGTAACATATAATATCGTAAAAGAAAATGACTATATAAATATATTAATAGATAGATTTGATTATAAAGATATAGACACAAGTATTAGGATGGAAAATATAAGAAATATTATAAATAAATTTATAGATGAAAAAATAACAAATTTTAAGTAATAGGGTGATAATATGATACTAATAAATGATAGAATTAAAGAACTATTCAACGTCTCTACCAATGACTTATACATATTAACAGATTTTGATGGAACTATAACGAAAGATTCTAGTGATAGTTCTTGGGCTAGCATTTTCAAAAATCCTAATGTAACAGATGAATTTGTTCAAGAATGTATAAGAATATTTAATTATTACCATAAATATGAAATTGACGAAAGCATTCCACTAGAAGAAAAAATGGTAATTATGAGTGAATGGTATAACAAAAACATAGAAACACTAAAAAAGTTTGGTATTACTGAACAAACAATAAATTACTCAGCTAATAATGAGAATATAATGTATTTTAGAGATGGTGCAAAAGAATTTTTAAAAGAAATGAATGATAGAGGCATTCCTATAATAGTAATATCAGCAGGAGTAGGAAATATTATACAACAATTTTTAATCAATAATGACTGTAATTTTCCCAATATTTATATTTGCTCAAATTTCTTGGAATATGAAGATGGCGTTATTAGAAGCATTAGAGATAATAATTTAATACATCCATTAAATAAAAATGAAATCTCATTGCCGACACATATTCAAGAGAAAGTTGCTAATAGAAATACTATTATACTTCTTGGAAATAGTATCTCAGATATTAAAATGATAAATGATAGAACGAAAACATATAGAATAGGATTTTTAGATGAAAAAGTAGAAGATAGAATATCTGCATTTCAAGAGCACTATGATGTGGTGTGTACAGATAATACATCATATTATGAATTAGGAAAGAGAATATCAGAGCATTTAAATAGAGCAACGGATAAAGAAGAAAGATAGTATATAGTTAATTTATATGTGAAATTAGATAAGGGACTAATCCCCCTATCTAATTCTTTTTTTATCTTTATTTTTTAAACCTTCCAACTCATTATTTAGTTGATTTTCTGCTACTCTATTTTTTATTAGAATAGCTTCTTTTTCGCCTTTTTCAGCTTTAGTAATAATTCGTTTGCAAGTTTGTATTTTTGAATTTATTTTATTTATATCTTTTGTGAGATTATTTAATTTATATTCAAGAAAAGACCTATCAGTTTCATTAGTAGTTTTCTTATATATCTGCCTTATTTTTTCTCGTTCTGCCTTTAATGGTGTAACTTCTTCAATATATTTAATTCTTAAATTTTGAACAGCTTCTTTCGAGTTTAGATTATAAGTGCATATTAAACTCATTTCATCTGCTAATTTATTAAATTTATCTATTTCTTGATAATATTCTTTTGTTCTTTTTTCATAATGAATTTTAGGTGGCAATTTTCCGAGTAGATATAAATAATGCACATATAACCTATAAAAAGAGGAGGTCTTTAATTTTTCTTGATCAATCTTAATACCATCATATATTCTTACCTTATATACTTTTTCCTGTTTATTTGCATTTATATAATCATATAATCCTCTATGATATATTCTAGTTTTAATATTTTCAAAAGTATAATCTTCTCCAAATGCTCTTGCAAGCCTTATATTTCTATTATAGTACGGAGATGAAACAGACATATAATTTCCAGATTTTTTTATATAATAGCCTTTATAATTTAATATATCCACAAACTCTTGATATTTTTGAGCATCTTTAATTGCTTCATCAATATCAGCTTTTATAAGTTCCATTTTTCCAGAATTACGGTTATAATTTGCAATTCTACTTTTGGCTATATCACTCACTTGAGTAGCTTTTGTACTTTTAATTATAGATAGTCCATATTTTCTACAAATAGCATCATTTGTTTCTCGAAGTAAAGCAATTTCTACATTTGAATTATGATATTTATTTCCATCTATAAATGAAACTGAATTTAAAACTATATGATTATGAACATTTTGCTTATTAGTATGAGTGCAAACTATAACTTGATATCTGTCTCCCCATAGTTCTTCAGCAAGTTCCATTCCAATTTTATTACACTTGTCTGGAGAAATTTCATTACCATTGAAAGATTGTATTATATGATAACCTAATCTGCCATCTTCTTTATGAAATGCTTTTTTAGTTAGCGTCATTTGAGAATAGGCTGTTTGTGGTAAACAATTTATACCAGATACTAAAATACCATTTTCAGTTTTTTCTCCATTCATTGCATAATTTATTACTGCATCTAAATTTTTCTTAATAACTTTATATTTTGTAATTGCCATTTAAATACCTCCTTTTATTTTTGTCTTGAATAAATTTTTCTTTCAAACCTTAAAATAAAATCAGCTAAAGTATTTGAAATATATTTATAATCATCGTGAGAAACACTGTATCTTGAATTTGCAACTTTAGCAATTTGATTTATATTATTTGCTATGCCATATAAATCTCTTTGAAAAGATTTTATTTCTTCAGTTGGTTGAGCTTTTATTCTATAACTTTTGATTAAACTTCTAATAAATTCAGCTTCACTTAAACCTGCTTCCTTTGATTTTCTTTTTAATAATTCATTTTCTTTTATATCTAACCATATTTGTTTTTTTATATTTCTTTTTCTCATAATTTTCATTCTCCTTTTTCAAAAAAATTGGCAGTCTTTTTTCTAAAAGACTGCCAGAAAAATGCTTATACTTTTAAGGGGATTGGGGAAGAAATTCCCCATAAATTAGTTTTAGCGTAAAACTACAAGCGGTATTTATACGGGAGTATAAATGCGATGCTTGCTTTCAAAATAGCATAAAGTTTTAAAGTATCTAAAACATACTAAAAAAGAGAAGAAAGTTTTAGATTTCTTCTCTTAAAAAAGTTATTTTAGCCTTTAATAATTCCTAAATTTTTAAAATAAAAATAGTTTTCTCTTGCTCCTAAAAAGAAAATTTTTCTATCTTCATAATCACTCATCTGTAAATAAAGAGATACTAACTTTTGCAACATTTTGCATTCTTCTTCGTTTAAATTCATAGCTTTATCATCTTCAAAAAGTAATTGCAAATTTGGATACATCTCCATAATTTCACTAACTTTATTTTGCAATTCTTTATATTCAGGATTATTATTTTTTAGTTCAACTCTTGCAGCATCTATTAACTCACTAAATTCAATTGAATTTATATCATATAATCTTATTTCTTCCATAACTTTTACCTCTTTTCCTATACATATATTAATTCTTTAAATATAATTTCTTCAACACGATTTTTAATATTGTTCATGCATCTAACCCATTCCATTTGATTAGTTGCTTTTAATTCTTCAGTTATATTTTCTTGCTCTGCAAATTGTTTCATTAACAAATGAAATCTTTCATTGGCTGTTTTATCTATTTCTAATAAATGACTTCTTAATTTATTATCAAGCCATAAAATTGTATATTCTACTTTCTTATGCTCTAATAAATATTTCAATCTTAACTTTCCATATTTACCAAGTTCACTTTTATTTACACTAGCCGAATCGACTAAATTTGGAAAGTAGAAATCACCTTTTCTTATATATTCAATTCCTTTTTTTTCATCAATAAATCTATCTTTTAATTCTTTATTTTCCATAATTTTAAATCTCCTTTTCTATACATTACAATATAATTTATCTAATTGTTCAGGTGCATAAACTCTTTGTTCATAATTTGAATATGAATTTTTTTCTCTGGGGCGTATTACTATAATTAGTTTTATTATATTTATTATTACTACATCGTAAATTCTCCGACTCTTGATTCGTAAATTTTCCGTTTCTTGAATCGTAATTTTTACGGCTCATAATTTTTTCGGTTGATATATGATTTATCTTTCCAACATAGATAATATTCTTTTTTCTAAAACCTAACCTCTTTTCATATATCAATTTTACATTGTTTAGCTCTCTAAATGCTTTTGTGACTGTTTTGTCTGATAAGTTTAGTTTCTCCCCAGCCTCTTTTCTTGAAAATATTAAAAATATATTTCCATCTTCATCAATCCATTCATTTTTCATTGAAACTGATAGTCTATCTAGTAAAAGTGCATATAATAATTTACTATCTGAATTTAGTTTCTCATAATATGGATTTATAAATAGTTCTTTTGGAACTTGATAAAAAGTATTTTCAAGACATTCATTCACTTTATAAGGTATAAAATCCATAGCAATAGTTCTCCTTTCAGTTTTTTTGAACAACACTGAAAGTGCCTAAATATCAATGAATTTTGCTTTGCGGAAATTTGCGGAACAATTTTTTTAAAGATTTTAAAAATTGCGGAACATTTTTCTAAACAAAATATTGGAATTTTTGAGAATTTTTTAGAATGTAAAAAAATTGTGCTATTCTCTAAAATTCTTAGAAAATAGCACTTTTAAATATTTTTGACTGTTTTCAAATTCTATTGAATTTTCTTGAAAAACGGTCTAATATGGTCGAGGTGACAGGGATCGAACCTGCGACCTCATGGTCCCAAACCACGCGCGCTACCAACTGCGCTACACCTCGATTTTTCATGTGACTAATATAATATAACACAAAATATACAAATTTGCAAGAAATTTTAAAAAATTTTTAAAATTTCTTGCAATATTAATCATTTTCGTATTAGAAATAAGGTTTTATTTTAACGGAAACCGCCTCCGCCTCCGCCTCCACCGAAGGAACCTCCACCTCCGCCTCCTGAAGAAAATCCGCCTCCTCCAGAAGAATAACTTTCTGCTCTCGTTCTTGCACTTTCTGCATGAAAAATTCCACTTGAAGCACACATATTAATAAATATTATATTATCATATGAACTAAAATTAGACTGCTCTATAATTTCAGGATATATATCTTTAAATTCTTTTGCTACTTCTTTTGCAATTCCCATAATTTGAGCATATATCAAATATTCCTCAAAAATCACTACTTCAATAGCTTCTCTATCTTTAATCAATGTATATTCCTTCAAATATTTCTTTAATCCTGCTAATTCTATTGCTTCTTTCTTTAATTCTGGTGTTGCTGTATATATAGTTGAGGTGAAAATCTTAAAACTAGTTTTTTCTTCTGCTATAATTAATCCCTCATTAACTAATATGTCTCTTTGTTTATCCAATATATTATCAAACCATTTTAATATTCGTGAATAACTTACATTACACCATTTTTCAAATTCTTTGCTTTCTAGTATACCATCTTTACTAGCCTCATACAGCATTTTAAAAATTTCTTTTTCCTGTTCATTTTCAATCATATCTGGATTTGTTTCATTTAATATTATTACTGCATTTTCCTTTTTAAATATTTTTCCACTTTCTCTTTGTTCAACTCTGATAATAGAATCTTTCATCCATTTTAAAATAATTGCTCCTAATATGTCAGTTTTGTTTTTTAGTAGTCCATAATTATATCCTATATAATAAGCTCTAAATATATCTTTTTGACAAGGTATATCTCTGTAATATGCAACATCTGATGGTATCTTCTTTCCTTCTGCTCCAAACTTCAAATTAGAAACAACCTGTTTTTTCGCAAAAATACCTAGAAAAACTATAATAAGTATAATTGGTATAAAATCAAATATTACAAAAACCAATCCTATAGCACCTATTCCACTACTATTAGATGTCCCTTGATATTTTTCACTTCCCTCTTCAGCCATATTTAAATAATATTCGAAATCATGATTTATAAAATTTGATGTATTAAATGTTTTACTTGGAAATTGTACTAACATTGTCATATATTCATCAGTATCAAGTCTACCATCAGATTGCATTTCTATATATCCATCATATACATATACAGTTCCACCATAATTACCATATCCCCATACGCCTACTGTGTCTGAGATGTTAAAATCTGTATGTACTTTGATATACACACTACCAATTGAAGTAGAAAAATCATATGGTATAAAAGTCCAATAAAGCATTTGTGAATCTGTTAATTCAGATATAAACTTTGTTATATTATACTTTACTGTATACTTATGAGAACCATATTGGCTAATTCCCCAACATAACTCAACTCCATTTGAAATTTCATTAATCCCACATTTATATGCTTTATCTGATAATGAACCAGAAGTATTCCAAGATGATAATGTTGTATATGTATTTCCACTTTCTGAAACCGTTAAATTTTCGATTTTAGAATTTCCTAAATTATAATATGGATGGTATGCTTCAGTTCCTTTATCATTATAGCAATCCCACACTTCCGTAATACTTGCATCTCCATTATTGTCAATATAAATATCCATTGATATTTTGCTTATTGAATTGGCTTCTACATTTTTACTTAATCCAAATATAAATAAACTAAATAAAATTATAAACGTAATTTTTAAATACCTTTTCATAATATCCCCCTTTTTATCAACAATATTATTTCATAATATTAGAATTTTTACAATAATATTTGTAAAAATCTATAAAAAGTCTTGTAAAATCATAAAAAAACCATTATAATATTTGTTATGCACCAGTAGCTTAGTTGGATAGAGTGTTCGGCTACGAACCGGAAGGTCGGGGGTTCGAATCCCTCCTGGTGCACCAAAAAAACGCTTGATAAAAGCGTTTTTTTATTTTTTTCAGCACTATTTATATATCCATTCTACATCCAAGTTACATTTGAATTATTGCCTAATAAATATACCTCATTGGTATGTATCCATTATATTTAATATTAACATCATATTCAACTGTAATACATATTTATTTGACTTTCTCTTAAAGTCTGAGCTACACTATATAATTGATTCTTAAATATTATTCTAAAAATATTTCTTACTAATGGTCCAATAAAAAATATCTGTAAAGGATAAGCCATCAAAACAGCAGTCATTAAAGTAAATATAAAATTTTGAAACTTTGTTTTAGGCATTATATACCTCCCCCCTTTCTTTAAAAAGTTCTTGGTATTTTCTCTAAAAAGCGAAAAAATACCATCTAGTCGCAGACATAGACTAGACAGCATTTAATGTCTCTATTATTATATTACAAGATTTTATTTTCTTCAACAAAAAATCACATTTTTTTATTTAATTACCATTGCTAGACATAAAATACGTAGCTACAGGTATTTCATCATTAATAGTATTTTTATCTAGTTTTATTTTTATAATATCTAATGATACATCTCCTAATCGCTCTATACTATCAATTCCACCTTTACATTCTATTTTTGTTTTTGAATTAATTTCTACTTTAAGTTCAAACTCTCCACCATCAATATTATAATCTGGTAATAAATCATCAAATGTTATAGATAATATTGCTTTGTTTTTATTTATTATCTCCATATTTGTGCCTATTGGTGAAACTGTTAAATAAATAGGATTTTCTAATGTAAAGTTTTTCATCAATTCTTTTCTTAATTCTTCACCCTTTATATTACTTAATACACTAATTACATTTTGTTTTGTAGTAAGTGTATCAATAAAATAACCAACTTTTATTTCATTAATGCTTATTTCATCATTTGTTCTTCCATTTATAAACTTTAAATTGTTATTTTTATCTATTGAATATTTTTTATTATTTGATTGATTTTCAAAAACGATATTATTATCTGTTATTTCAGTTACTACACCCTCTCCATTATGAATGTATTCTTCTATATTATTAGTAATATTTTTTATAAAGTCCTTTTTTTCTATTTTTTGTCCATTTTTATATAATGTTATGTCTTCACTAGTAACAATAATTTTGATGCTTTCATTTAGATTTATATAATCTGATATTTTTTCTAATGAGCTAATTTCATTAGAATATCCTGTTACTCTTTTTTTATTTCCTTTTTCATACTTTATTTTTGTCATTTCATTTTTATCAATATCAATATTCATAGTAAGTAAACATGCTTTATTTTTTCCGTTATAATCATCTTTATAAAATTGGAATATAGCTGTTTTACTATTTTCTTTTATATCATATTGGATAAAAGTTAACTTTAGTCCTTTTTCATATTCCTGTGCTATATCCGTTAGTTCACTTTTTATTTCTAATAAATCATATACATCTGTACATAAATTATAATCTTTATCATATTCTTTACATTCATATGGTGCAAAATCATCATTATTTTCAATAAGATTATAAAAAAATATTGATACAATTATAATAAAAATTGCTATAATTATTGCTATCTTCTCTTTCATAACTCATCTCCTATATAAATTGTAATATTATTTGAGTTTTAATATCGTGTCATTACATACCGTCCCATCCTCAGCTATAGTTGATTTTCTAACAAATTTAGAATGTTTCTTTAAAACACCATAAGCATACCAATCATGAGTACAAAACTCTTTACAAAACTCTGGATAACCATGTTCTTTGCAAGTGTCGAAATATAAACATTTTGATATTTCATAAGAAAAACCTTCATCATCGTCTTTTAATACTTTTGCCTTCCAGCATATTGCCTTTGCCCCATTTAAGTCATCCTTTAAACTATTTACAACTATATTATACCCATTTGGCAATACATCAGCTATTTTATATATAACAGTTGATTCTTTTTATTAATAATATTGAAATCAAGTAATTAATAATTATAATTCATTAAGCATTTGCAAATTATGTCAATTTTTGGTATAATTAATTTAATATTCGTGGGTACAGCGAAATATAACAAATGTACCATTTTAGTATAGAATGCTGTTATTTTAGTGTTCTGCTAAAAATATAAGGAGACTTTTATGAAACGGTATTTAATCACATTAATCACAATTGTATTAGTTTTTGGCTTAGTCGGATGCCATACGGAAACTGTTCCTGAAGAGAAGAACTTAGAAGTTCTTAACACTCTTGATGGAAGTACCCTTGAAAAAACTCATGAAATTGAATACCTTAAATTTATAACTACCTATGATACAGGTGATTATGATTTAAGTAGATGGAGAATAACTGACTCCAAAACAATCAATATGACCGCAAAGGTTACAAACGTTCCAGAAGGTGCAACCATATTAATTGAACATGTTCATATAGACATGTCTTTAAAATCAACTAATCCTCAACTCGACGGTTTATCACAGGATTCTATGGATGACTCCTATCATGGAACATCCCAAGACGGTTTTTGGATAAATGAAAAATATCCCTATCAAAATAAATTTGCTATAGAAGGTTTTAGCAAGGATTTAATTGATGGTTGGACATTTGTATGTGGTTCATATGGATATGGTTCTATAAGTCAAGAAAGGCTTACTGAAAAAAATCTAACAACTTATGGTAAGGTCTACGCAAATAAAATGCAAGTCGTATATGATATTCTTATCAAATATCCAAAGGAAGATTTTTATCATGTTGTATCAGTCTTGGATGAATTTCTCATTCCTATATCAAGCGAATCTTGATTTTCATAAATACTGTAATTTAATGTCCAGTTAACACCTAGTTAACTGGGCATTCTCCATAAAAAACATTTTTTCATTTTTAGATAATATAAAAATTCTCTATAACTATTATATTTACTTACCTTATGTCATTTTATTCTTAATATATAATTGTTTGTAATGCTTTACTAGATAATATAGCACCTGTAAATAGTGCAAAAAATCCTACTATTATCAATAAAATTATTAATACACAAAAATAAGATCTAGCAAAGTTCCTTAAATTAATATTATTAGTTCCTCCAAATGAAAAAACTAATATAAAAATAAATCCTATAATTGGTATTGAAAATAATATTTCATATCCAAAATACCCCCACATTGATATTGGTTTGTACTCATCTGGTATATTTTTTTGTTCTTCCATTTCTATTCCCCCTTCTATTTCATTATAATTATATTCTATACTATACAATAAAAGTTGTAAATACAAAAATAATAAAACTTTAAATTGGTTTTTAAAGTTTTATTATTTCTATCTATATAGAATTACCTATATCTGGATTATCTTCTAATATTTTATTTACTATATCTTGTTTCATATTGAATGGTATTACATACCCCCCTAGTGACCTAGCTTTTTCTCTTAAAACTGGAATTTCCTCATTAATATAAATTTTCGCTTTACCTTTACCATTTTTTGCTTCTTGCACCAAATTAGAAACTGGTGAATTACCGTCAAATGCTAAAACTACAGAACTCCTTCTTTCAAAAATTTCATAGTTAAAACTTTTATAAATTCCTAATTCCTCCGTTTCTGTTGAAACACATACTCCATTTAATTCTTTCTCTAGTAAATTATCTTTTTCAATCTCAGAAACCATTTTAGGAATAATTGCATCAATTTCAAACTTTTTATTAATTTCTTTAGAAATATCTACAATAGCTTTTTCATATCCCTGCATTTTATGTCCTATTACAAAATAAGCTTTTTCTGAACTAACCTTTTCCATTAATCTTTTTAATATTTCTTTTCCTTCTGAAGTTAAAAATGTTTCTCTTCCTTTAGCATTAAAACTTCCTCCCGCTATAATAATAGGTACTTTATTTTCTGGCAATCTTTTTATCTTATCTTTCAATACTTCTTCCGCTTCTAAATTATTATTTAATCTTAAATCAGCTTTAACTTTTCTGCTTTCTTCTATATTGTTATTTTCTAATTCCAATATTGCATCTCTTAAACTTCTGCCATTTAAAAACTTCTCAAATAAAAACTCTTTTTCATTAAAATATTTTTTACTATTTTCAATTATTTCTTCTTCTACTTCTCTCATTTTAGTAAAATCATCATCAGTTAATCCTAGCAAATTTTTTAATGCTAATTGTTCTTCTATTGTATCACTTCCATAAAATCCACATCCATCTGTTCCTTGTACACATCTAACACCATTTTTTATATATTGTTTTAATGGATGATTCTCTAAAGCATTTAAATTATTTAATCTAACATTAGAAGTTAATTGAAATTCTAGTACTGCCTTTGATTTTTTTAAGTTTTTTAATAATTTCTTTCCTTCTTTTGATTCTAGATTTGGAGTATATAATCCATGACCTATTCTTACCTTTGGAATGTTTTTTCCTTCTGGCGTTGCTTCTATTACACTTTCTATTGATTTTGATACATTTCCTCTTAAGCTATCATTTTCTCCAGCATGAATTCTAATTGTAAAATTTTCATCTTCATTTACAACATAATTTACAAGTTCTCTAATGACAGGTTTCAATTCTGTAATATCATTAATTTCTTCTCCAATAAAATCACTACCTACTACATATGGACTTTTTGCCACAGCTTTAATAACATTTAAATTATCTAGTAGATAAGAATCTCTAGTATTAACACCTTTTATAATAGTCAACGGTATTCTTCTAATTGCTGCTAAAAACCTTATTGCTACACCTGTTTCTTTTTCTATTTTAGGCATAATTTCATGAATTTCTTCCAAATATTTTATTGCTGGTTCTCCTAATTTTGCAAGTTCTGTGTCTGCCATTTCTACATATTCAATACCTTGTTTTTGATATTCTCTAGCTATCCATAATAATTTATCTTGTCTTAATGAATTAAATTCATATTGACTTCCTTTTTTATGATCTTCTATCATTCTTTTTGCATATTTTACAATGTCTTTTTCTGGTATTTTATTAATATCTTTTATTTGTATTTTCTCTTCTGATACCTTACCTTTAGCAAAAATATAACGATAAATATATACTTTTTCTAAATTTGTAAATACTGCTTGCCCGTCTTTTAATATTACTAGGCTATTTCTAATTTTTGAAATGTTATATTCTGCATTTTCTAAATTGTTTAAAATAAAATCTGCAAAGTTAATAAATGTATTATCGTCAATTTTTCTAGTTAAATATTTTCCAGTAAGATTGCAATCTTTAAATTGTTCTTCTACTTTTTTTCTTTGTTTTAATATTTTTTCTTCTTGTATCTTTGACATTTTCAATTTTAATTTTTTTATATAATATAATGGATACTTTATTTGACGCACTATACCTAATGCTATTAAAACATCGGGGGTTAAATTAGCATTCATATGAGTATGTAAATCAGTTCTAAATTTAGATTTTTTTAATATGTAAGATTTAACAATGGTTTTATCAATAGGCAATTTATAATTTTTAGTTTGTGACATTAAGGTTTTTGAAATTGCTGGGATTTTGGCTTTTATTTCTATTACTCCATTTTCATAAATATTAGCAATTTTTATGCCTCCCATTCTAAAAATATAAACAATCTCATTGTCTCCATTGATACTAGCAGGAATTGTTCCCTCTATTATTTTCATATCATTTTCGTTTTTAGTTGTCTCTACACCACATAAATTTGCTAAATTTGTAATTAAATTACCTGTATTATGATTTGGTGTCTCTAATATATATTTTATTTCATCCTTATTAATTTTATATAAATTAACTATAATATCTTTTTCTTTATCTAAATAAAATCTGTTTAATAATATATCTTTCATTTTTTATCCCCTCATAAATCAAAAAAATATTTATATATCATTTTAACATGTTTCTTTTTATTTTTCAATATTTATGTCAACTTTTCAATATATAATTCCTTGATTCTTTTTATAATTCTCCATTTCTTTAAAACATTCTTTTCTATCAATTTGCTTTAAATCTATTAAATCTACGTTTTCACCTTTTAAAAACTCATAAATTTTGTCATCTCTAAATCCTATACTACCTGCATCTTCTTTTGTACATCCATAATATACCGTTTTTATATTGGCCCAAATAATAGCAGATAAGCACATTGGGCATGGTTCACATGAAGTATATAATTCATACTCAGATAAATCATATGTATTTAACTTTTTACATGCTTCTCTTATTGCAACAATTTCTGCATGTTGGGTTGGATCTTTTTCTTTCAATACTCTATTATTTCCATTTGATATAATTTCTCCTTCTTTATTTACTATTACTGCACCAAATGGTCCTCCTTCTAAATCCATCCATTTTTTAGAATTTTCTTTTGCTATTTTCATATATTTATTCATTTTCTTCCTCCTTTATTCTTTTTATTGTATCATATTCGTTTTCAATTTTCCATATAATTTATGGGGTGAGTCTTTTGATTATAAAGTCTTTTAAAATTAATAAAAATTTAATAATAATCATTACTATTATTATAACTTTATTTACTAGCATTATATTATTTTATTCATTTGCAAATGACACACAAGAAACTAATAATACTAACTTTATAAAATGGGTTGATTTTAATATAACTTCTGAAGCTCTAAATTTAACAGCAAAGCTTGATATTGACTCACATAATAATAATAATAATGGAATAATATATAACTGGATTGAATTATTAGCTTATCTAGCTTGTAAAAATGGTGGAGATTTTAAAAGTTTCAAAAAATCTGATTTAGATACTTTAGTAAATAAATTATCTAATGTTGAAACCATATCAGATTTGACAAATAATTTAAAATTCTATGATTATTACTATGAAAGTTACTCTGCTGTACTTAGCAACTTTATTGGAAATTACGAAATTGAAACAGAAAATGAAGATGGTACAAAATCTTTTAAATCTCGTTATGGTTTAAAAGCATTTTTACCAATTGCTAAAAATTATTCTTTTTCTCATTATGATGACTTTGGAAATTCGAGATCTTATGGATTTAAAAGAACTCATTTAGGAAATGATTTAATGGGAAGTATTGGCATTCCAATTATTGCTGTTGAATCTGGTATAGTAGAAAATTTAGGCTGGAACCAATATGGCGGTTGGAGAATAGGAATTAGAAGTTTTGACACAAAAAGATATTATTATTATGCACATTTAAGAAAAAATCATCCCTATGTAGAAGGTTTAGAAGAAGGAAAAACAGTTAATGCTGGTGATGTAATAGGATATTTAGGAATGACTGGATATAGCACAAAGGAAAATGTGAATAATATTAATGTTCCTCATCTTCATTTTGGTATGCAACTAATATTTGATGAGTCTCAAGTAGATAGTCCTAATGAAATTTGGATTGATGTTTATCAAATTATTGAATTCTTAAAAAATTCTCGTTCTGAAGTTTATATGAATAATAAAGAAACAAAAGATTATGTTAGAAAATATGCATTTAATGAAAATACTTCTTTTTAATATTATATTTTTAAACATTAACTTGCCTTAACTTGCATTTTAATTATATCTGTGTTATAATTAATTTCTATACTATACAGAAAGGGGAGAGATTATTTGAATTCTTTAGCAGATTTAGTTAAATGGTGTCTCATTGATCAGGCCTTTCAAAAAGGTCGTTGTAATGAGTCCATTATTGGAACAATAACAAAATCCGTTAACTATAACGGAAAAACATATGATGTTATTGTTACAATAACACCTGAAGACATCAAATCAAAGATGCAGTATTGCAATGATCACGTATACTACATCCATTAATCTCACCACCACCCAAAAGCTTATATTGCTTACGGGTGGTTTCTTTTTATTTTTTCCCTAGTACAATATTGAATTCTTTATTTATCTTTCCTCTTATAATCTTTAAATTCACTTCATCATTTGGTTTTTTTGTATAAATATATTCTCTTAAATCATTCATAGTATTTAGCTCTATATTATCAATACTTGTAATAATATCTCCATTTTTTAATTCTGTATTATCTGCTGGACCATTACTAGTAATTTGCGCAACATAAATTCCCTTTTGAAAATTATTATTTAAATTTGTATTTAAATATGGTACTACTTCTTTATCATAAGCATAAATGCCTATAGTTGCTTCTTCAAAATTTCCTATTTGTTTAAAACTTTCAATAATTGGTCTTATAATATTAATAGGTATTGCAAAGCCAATTCCTTCAGCAGTAGATATTTTAACTGTATTAATTCCTATAATATCTCCATTTGGATAAATCAAAGGTCCCCCACTATTTCCAGGATTAATAGTAGCATCTGTTTGTATTAAATCTGTCATATAAGAAGATTTGCTTTCTTCTTCTATTTTTATTGTTCTATTTTTTGCACTTATTATTCCTGACGTTACAGTCCTTCTAAATTCAAATCCAATAGGATTCCCGAATTGCATATACCGTTTCTCCAACTCTTATGCTTTTAGAATCTCCTAAAGTAACATACGGTAAATTTTTCGCATTTATTTTTGTAATAGATAAATCTAAATCACTATCACTCCATACTACTGTTCCATCATAATTTGTCCCATTTTCTAACGTTATATAACATCTACTATACTTACTGCCTGTCACATGTTCATTACTTACTATATATCCATCTTCTGTCACAATAAATCCTGTCCCTAGTCCTAATTCACTTTCTGAACTTTTTGATAATATGCTATTACCTGTTTCTTTTAATTTTGAAATACCCACAACCTTTTCTGTCGTTTCTTCTAAAACATCTGCAATTTTCTTGCTATTATTCTGAACGTTTTCCACAGTTTGTTCTTTTAATGTGGATTGTGTCCTTGTTGCAACATAATTATCATTAATTTCTATCTTTTGGTATGTATTATATAAATAAAAAGCAAAAACCCAAAGAATTGATAAAATGATAAATATTTTTAATGATTTTTTTAAGTATTTTCTTTTTTTTATTTTTTTCAAATATTCCACCTCAAAAATATTCTTTCCAACTTTAGCAATTTTAAACTAAACTCTTTTTTTTTATGAAACTTTTAGTATCAGTTATAAAATTCTATTGACATTTTTAAGTAAAAAAATATATAATTTGACTAAATAATACAATAAAGGTAAAAGGTGAATAAAATGGAAAAGGATGTTTATGAGTTAACTAATGCTCAGAAAAGTATTTGGAATACAGAATTATTTTATAATGGTTCTAATATTAATAATATTTGTGGTACAATAAATATTTTTGAACCACTTGATATTAATGCTTTAAAAGAAGCTCTTCATTTAATTGTTGCTGAAAATGATAATCTTCACGCTCAATTTTATATTAAAGATGGTTGCATATATCAATCTTTTAAAAAAGATCTTGATTATAACATAGATGTTTTAGAAATTTCCTCTAAAACAGATTTGCGTAAACTTGAAAGAAAAATGAGATCTCATATTTTTGATATTTTACATTCAGATTTATTTGATTTTAAAATTTTCAAATATCCTGATTCAACAGGTGGTGTTGTTGTTAACATTCATCATCTTATCTCTGATTCTTGGACTTTGGGTTTAATTGCAAAAAATATTATCAAGAAATATTATAGTATTTCTCATAATATTCCTATGGAAACCAATAAAGCTTCTTACATCGACTATATTAATTATGAACAAAAATATCTATCAAGTAATAAATTTCAAAAAGATAAAGAATTCTGGCAAAACTATTTAGAAAATCGTCCAGATAGTATTACTATGCCTACTTTCAAAAAAAATATAAAACAAAACTTTTCTTACAAGGCGAAAAGAAAGATACTTCATTTACCTTCTAGCCTAATAAAGAAAATGAATGACTTCTGTCATGCTCATAATGTCTCTTTATTCAATTTATTTATGGCTGTTTATTCTATTTATATTGGTAGAGTTAATCATTCTAATGACTTTATTCTAGGTACACCTATCTTAAACAGAACTTCTGTTAGTCAAAAAGATACAATGGGAATGTTTATTAATACTGTCCCTGCACGTATAAAAATAGAAGATAATTTAGACTTTTCTACTTTCGTTAGTCAAATTGCTACTAATTTTGCTTCTATTTACAGACATCAAAAATATTCTTATCAAAATATCTTAGAAGATATAAGAAAGGAAAATTCTAAAGTTCCAAACCTTTATCAAGTACTTTTATCTTATCAAATAACTAAAATTAAAACTGATGATGATATAAAATATTCTTCTGAATGGAGTTTTAATGGTTCTATTTCTGATGACTTTGACATTCATCTTTTTGACTTGAATGATTCTGGTTCTATTAATATTGCTTATGATTATAAAATATCAAAGTATACAGATTTAGATATTAGACAAATTCATTCTAGAATTTTATATATAATTTCACAAATCTTAAAAAACCCAAAAATAAATTTAAAAGACATTTTAATTACGACACCTAAAGAATTAAAAGCAATTTTAGCACTTTCAGAAAAAAATGATTGTTCTTATCCTTCTAATAAAACAATTTCTCAACTATTTGAAGAACAAGTACAACTAACTCCTAATAATATTGCTATTAAATACAATGGTTCTTATTTAACTTATGATGAGTTAAATAAAAAGGCTAATCAAGTAGCTCATTTTTTAAGAAATATAGGAATAAAACCAAATGATGTGGTTGCCATTCGCTTAAACAAATCTCTTGAAATGGTAGTTGGAATTTTAGGTATTTTAAAAGCAGGTGGCAGTTATTTACCTATCGACTTATCTTATCCACAAGAAAGAGTATCTTTCATGTTAAAAGATAGCTCAGCAAAAATCTTTTTAACAAACAAACTTCATCAAAAAGATTTAAATATTCCTATTGAATGTTATTTATTAGATAATGTAGATTCTAATCCTATTTATAAAAACGATACTATTAATTTGCCTTGTCTTAATTCACCTGAGGATTTAATTTATATTATATATACTTCAGGCTCTACTGGTACTCCTAAAGGAGTTATGTTGTGCCATAGAAATGTTGTACGTTTAATAAAAAACAGCAACTTCCAGTTTGATTTTAACCAAAATGATGTATGGACTATGTTTCATTCAGTTGCTTTTGACTTCTCTGTTTGGGAATTATATGGCTCTTTATTATATGGTAGTAAATTAATATTAGTACCTGAGCCAACTGCAAAAGATCCTAAGAAGTTTTTGCAACTATTAAGAGATGAAAAAGTAACTGTATTAAATCAAACTCCTACTTATTTTTATAACTTATTAGATAGAGAACTTTTAAATACTGATAATTCTTTATCTGTTCGTTATATCATTTTTGGAGGAGAAGCTTTAAAGCCAAATTTAGTACGACCTTGGAAAGAAAAATATTCTTTTACTAAAATAATTAACATGTATGGAATTACTGAAACAACAGTTCATGTTACATTTAAAGAACTAAGTGATGAAGATTTGCTTTCTAGTGATTCTAATATTGGAAAACCAATACCTACTTTAAAAGTATACGTTATGGATAAATATCTTAATATTTTGCCTTTTGGTGTAGAAGGTGAAATGTGTGTAAGTGGGCTTGGTGTTTGTAAAGGTTACTTAAATCGTCCTGAACTTAATAAAAATAGATTTGTTAAAAATCCTTATTATCCTGATGAAATCTTATACCATTCTGCCGATAATGCTGTACTTGACTCTAATGGAGACTTGTATTATATGGGTAGAATTGATAATCAAGTAAAAATTAGGGGATTTCGTATTGAAATTGGAGAGATAGAAAGCAAATTATTAAAACATCCTCATATTAATAAATGTGTCGTATTACCTAAAAAGAACGGAGATACAGACTCTTATCTTGTGGCATATGTAGTAATGGATGAAAAAGAATCTGTTGATAATTTAAAAACTTATATTTCTAAACTTGTTCCAGAATATATGGTACCAAACTTTTTCGTATTTTTAGACAAATTACCTCTTACTAGCAATGGAAAAGTTGATAGAAAAGCTTTATTATCAATGGAAATTAAAGTTGAAAAGAAGAAAAAATACATTGCTCCTAGAAATGATTTTGAAAAAACATTCCAGTCAATCTTAGAAAATTCTATGCATATAAAACAAATTGGTATTGATGATAACATTCTAGAACTAGGTGCAGACTCACTTACTTTAATGAAAATTACAATAGAATTACTTGAAGAAAATTATCTTGTTAATATTCAAGATATTTATGAGTTAAAAACAATAAGGGAAATTTCAGATAATTTCTATTATCCTAAAAAATCTAATGTATATAAAAGGACCATTTCTGATAATATTTTTTACAACTTTAAAGAAGATTTTTCACCAGAAAAATTATCTGTAAAAAATATTTTATTAACTGGTGCTACTGGTTATTTAGGTGTTCATATATTAAATGAATTAATGCACAAAACAAATAGTAATGTTTATTGCGTTGTTCGTCATAAAAATGGAAAAGACTCCAAAGAAAGATTATTAAATAAACTATCTTTCTATTTTGGAAACTCTATGTTACAATATGTAGATAGTCGTATTCATGTATTAGTTGCAGATATTTCTTTACCACAATTAGGTTTATCTAATGAAGAATATCATAAACTAGGAGAAACCATTGATTTGGTTATTCATTCTGCAGCTATTGTTGACCATTATGGTAATAAGGACTTATTTGAGCTAATCAATGTAACTGGAACTAACCATATCATTGATTTTTGTAAAGATTTTTCTATTTATATGAACCATATATCTACTACTTCTATATCAGCTTCACTTCCTGAAAACGCAAAACCTAGTATTTTTGATGAACATGTCCTTTACATAGGTCAAAATTATTCTGAAAATATTTATATAAAAACTAAATTTGAAGCTGAATACAATATTTTAGAAGCTATTTTGCACTCTGATTTAAAAGCATCTATTTATCGTCTTGGAAATATATGCGCTAGATACTCTGATGCGAAATTTCAAGAAAATGATGATAAAAATGCCTTCTTAAATAGAGTTATAACTCTTTCTAAATTGGATAAATTAGCTAATTCTTTCTCTAATTTTAAGATTGATTTAAGCCCTGTTGATACTTGTGCAGATATTATCTCTTCTTTAATATTACTTAATAGTAGTTATCAAAAAGTATTTCATATATACAATAATCAAGAAATAAAATTAGTTGATTTAATTAATCAATTAAAACCCGAAAATCAAAAAATTAAAGTAGTATCTGATGAAAAATTTTATGAATATATTAAAAACAAATCAGATATCTTAGGAATAATAAATGACTTAACAAGTAAATCTTCTTACAACTCTAATATTATTATGAAAAACGATTTTACTATTAATTACATGAAAAATTCACATTTATCTTGGCCAACAATCGACAAAAATTATATTAATAAATTCTTTAAAAAATATATTAACAAAGGAGACTAAAACAAATGAAGAAAAAAATTAACACTTGTTTTTTGCGAATTATTTTATTGTATTTAATAATTCCAATTTTAATAGCATTATGTTTATACCCCGTCTTACCCAAGATACTAAATTATCCACCTGAGAGTGTAGATAATCAATTTCAAGTTGAATTTGATGGAGTTACATACACTCGGACAATATGTTTTATTGATTATGATTATTGTATTTTGTAGCTTAATTATATTATTTATCAGAGCTTACTTGATATATAAACAATTTTATAAATTAAGTGAAAATAATGAAAAACTATCATCACAAAAAAAGCTATTAATTTTACACAAAATCAGAGGTTTTTGCTATAATACACCTTACTTATTATATTTTCTAGAAATATTATTACCTTTAATATTTTTACCTTTGACATTTATTATAATAGATGCTTATCCTGTAACTATTTTAAAAATATGTTTGATTTATTTATCATTTTTTACATTAGCATCTGTAATAAGTTTTGTATTTTCAAAAAATGAATTTGGATATATATTAAATTTACTAAATACAATGTATCCTGATTTGATGCAAAAAATAGAATTAGAATATTCTGAAAAAAGAAGGAGTAAATTAAAATCACTCCCAGTCAAGTTAATATTACAATTTTCTCCTTTAGTACTTGTATCTTTAATCTTCATCTCTCTTGTAGGTTATGTACAAGCTTCTAAAAAAACTGGAGATATTTACTATAACTCTTATTTAACAATAATTTCTAATTCTTTTGATAAAGTTTTTGATTCAAAAGAAGAAATAGAAACAACTTTAAAAAATATAACATTATTAGATGACTCTCATCAATATTTTATTATTGATAGTAATGGAAATCAACTTGTATCAGATAATTCTAAATTAGAAAAATTTTTTGTTAAATATACTTTAGAAAAGTCAGAAATGCAAAATGGAAGAACATATGATTATTTTTGCTTAGATAGTGAAGGTATTGCAATAAAATGTTATTTAACTAATGGTGATTTTTGTTATGCAGGTTTTAGATATAATACTATGCAACCGAAATTTTTAAAAGCTATTTTAACTTGTGATATTGTTTTATATATTATAATTTTCTTTATATTAGTTTATGTTTCTGTTTCACTTTCGAGAGAAATAAAAACAGTTTCAAATAAACTAAAAGAAATTGCTTCTACTAATAAAAATGATATTAATTTAAATAATAATTTAATTGTTACATCCGAAGATGAATTAGCAGACCTTTCTTTATCATTTAATTTAACACAAAGCTTTACTAAAAATAATGTAAATCAATTAAAATCAAACCAATCAATGTTAATGGAACGTGAAAGATTAGCTTCTTTAGGACAACTAATTGGTGGTATAGCACATAATTTAAAAACACCTATCATGTCTATCTCAGGAGCAGCAGAAGGTTTATCTGATCTTGTTAAAGAATATGATTCTTCTATTGATGATCCAGATGTAAACTCTCAAGATCATCACGATATTGCTAAAGATATGAATTCTTGGATTGTTAAAATCAAAGATTATACAGAATATATGTCAGATATTATTACAACAGTAAAAGGACAAGCTGTTAATCTTTCAAATGAAGAAGATATTTCTTTTACAATTGAAGAATTATTAAAAAGAGTAAATATCCTAATGAAACATGAATTAAAAAATGCTATTATTTATTTAAATATTTCACTAAAAACTGACGAAAATACTATAATTCATGGAGATGTAAATAGTTTAGTCCAAGTAATTAATAATATGGTTTCAAATTCAATCCAAGCATATGAAGGAAAAACAGAACAAACAATTGATTTGATAGTTGAAAAAGAAGACAATAATCTACTTATTTCAATTAAAGATTATGCATCTGGACTACCAGATAAAGTAAAAGAAAAATTATTTAAAGAAATGATAACTACTAAAGGAAAAAATGGAACAGGATTAGGCTTATATATGTCATATTCTACAATAAAAGCACACTTCAATGGCAATATTACAGTTGATTCTGAATTAGGAAAAGGTACTACTTTTACTATAACATTACCTTTACAATAGTTTTACTTATAAATAACTAAAAAATGAATTAAACTTAAAGTTTTATTTATAAAACATTACAAGTTTAATTCATTTTTATTTTATATTATCACACTCAAAGTGTTACTATATAAAAATTGGTTATTTTTTACATAATTTTTTTAACAAAATCTATTGATTTTTCTAGCATTTATTAATATAATGTGAACAAATATTAATAAAATGGGGAATTAATATGAGAAAAGGATTGCAAAATTTAGAAAATAATGAAAATAATAATTATAAAATTATAGCCGTTGATGATGAAGAAGGTATTATTGATTCTTTATCTATATTTTTAAAAAGATCTGGCTATAATTTTACAGGTGTTACAGACCCTCAATTAGCAATTGAAAAAGTAAAAAATGAGCATTTTGATTTAATGATTTTAGACTTCATTATGACTCCATTTCATGGTGATCAAGTAGTAGAAGAAATCAGAAAATTTAATAAAGACTTGTATATTTTGTTACTAACTGGACATAAAGATTTAGCTCCGCCTTTAGAGACAATTAAACGATTAGATATTCAAGGATATTGTGAAAAGGGAGACAAATTTGATCAGTTGCTTTTATTAATTGAGTCTGGAATTAAATCTATTAAACAAATGAATCAAATCAAAAAAATTAATGATGAATTATCAGATACTTACGAAAAGTTAGAAAGTGCTTACTTAGAAAGTATTCAAACTCTACGTTATACAGTAGAAGCAAAAGATACTTATACTCGTGGTCACTCTGACCGTGTTTCTGAATATTCTGTTTTAATAGGAAAATATTTAGGATTACCAGAAGCAGATTTAAATACTTTAAGAATTGGTGGTTTATTCCATGATATTGGAAAAATCGGTGTTCCTGACGCAATTTTACAAAAAAACGGAAAACTTGATGATGATGAATATTCTCAAATAAAGCAACATCCTAATATTGGTGTTCATATTTTGTCACACGCAAAAATATTTCAAAATATTTTACCAATTGTTGAACATCATCATGAAAAATATGATGGTACTGGATATCCAGGCAAATTAGCTGGTGAAAATATTCCATATTTGGCAAGAATTGCTTCTATTGCTGATAGTTTTGATGCAATGACATCAAAACGCGCTTATAGAGATTCTTTACCTATTGATATTGTTATTTCTGAATTCGAAAAATTTAGAGGAACTCAATTTGACCCTAATATTGATGATGTTTTCTTAGATATTTTGAAAAATCATTATGACGAAATTGAAGAAATTAGAAATAAATATATGACAGAGTAAAATATTTATTCATGTAATAAAGAATAAGTCATATAATAAAAGATATAATAATTGAATGTGATTGAAGAATAAATTAGAAAATTTTAAAATAGCTAAATGAGGGAACCCAAAATTCTTTTGGGAAGTATCATTTAGCTATTTTTAGATTTTATATTTGTTCGTATTGAGCCGAAATTATTATATTTTTTATTATATGACTTATTCTTTTATATAAAATTCTATATTTTATACTTTCATTGATAATCCAACTTTTTGTCTTTCTTTATCAATCTTAATAACCTTAACTTTTACAACATCTCCAACTGATACAATATCAGATGGATTTTTAATAAATTTTTCACTCATTTCAGATATATGTACAAGACCATCATGTTTAACACCTATATCCACAAAAGCTCCAAAATCAATTACATTTCTTACTGTACCTGTTAATACCATTCCCTCTTTTAAATCCTCTAATTTTAATACATCACTACGTAAAATTGGCTTTGGCATATCTTCACGAGGATCTCTTCCTGGTTTTGAAAGCTCTTCTATAATATCTGTTAATGTCATTTCTCCTACATTTAAATCTGTTGAAGTTTTTGCAATATCAACTGTTTTTAATTTATTTTGTATAGCTTCTAATTTTTCTTTATCTTTTAAGTCTTTTTTATCAAAGCCAATCTCATTTAATAATTTCTCCGCAACTTCATAACTTTCTGGGTGTACAGCAGTTATCTCAAGAGGATTATCTCCATCTAATATTCTTAAAAATCCTGCACATTGTTCAAAGGCTACTTTTCCAAGTTTAGGAACTTTTAATAATTGCTTTCTATTTTTTAATTTTCCATTTTCATCTCTATATTTTACAATATTTTTTGCAATAGTATTATTAATTCCTGATACATAAGATAATAAAGATGGTGTTGCAGTATTTACATCAACTCCTACTTTATTAACGCTATCCTCTACTACTCCAGTTAAACTCTCGGCTAATTTTTTTTGGTTTACATCATGCTGATATTGTCCAACTCCTATAGCTTTTGGATCTATTTTTACTAATTCTGCTAATGGGTCTTGTAATCTCCTTGCAATTGATATTGCACCTCTAATAGAAACATTTATATCTGGGTATTCTTCTGTTGCTAGTTTTGATGCAGAATAAACAGATGCTCCCGCTTCACTTACAATTACATAATGTACATCTCTTTTTGTATCTTTTATCATGTCTGCTACAAACATTTCAGACTCACGAGAAGCTGTTCCATTTCCTATTGCAATCATATCTACTTTATCTTTTTCAATTAGTTTAAGTAATTCCCTTCTAGCTCCTACAACATCATTTTGAGGTTCTGTTGGATATACTGTTGTATAATCTAACAACTTTCCTGTTTCATCTATTATTGCTATTTTACATCCAGTTCTATATGCAGGATCAAATCCCATAACTGTTTTACCTTTTATAGGAGCTCCTAGTAGTAATTGTTTTGAATTTTTTCCAAATACTTTTATTGCCTTTTCTTCTGCTTTTTCTGTTAAATCTGAACGTATTTCTCTATCAACTGAAGGTTCTATTAATCTTTTAAAACTATCTTCAATCGTTGTTTTTAACATTTCTGTAAATTGAGTTGTATTTTTTATTATATCTTTTTCAATATATTTCAATATTTTCTCTTCTGGTTTTTCTAATTTAATTTTTAAAAATTCTTCTTTTTCTCCTCTATTAATTGCTAAAATTCTATGACTTGGAATAAATTTTATTGCCTCTTGGTATTCATAATACATTTCATAATTAGACTTTTCTTCAGGCTTAGATGCTCTAGTTACTACTTGACCTTCTCTATAACATATTCTCTTTATTTCTTTTCTATATTTAGCATTATCTGAAATATCTTCAGCAATAATATCTAATGCTCCTTGTATTGCATCTTCAACAGTTGCAACAACTTTATCTTTGTTTTTCTTATCTTCATCAGATAATTTATCAATATTTACATATTCTTTTGCAACTTCTTCTATTGGTTTTACTTCTTTTTGTTCTATAATTATTTTTGCTAATGGTTCTAAGCCTTTTGCTTTAGCTACTGTTGCTCTTGTTTTTTTCTTTTGTTTATATGGTCTATATATGTCTTCTACCTCTGATAATGTTTTTGCTATAGCAACTGCTTGCAATATTTCATCAGTTAATTTTCCTTGTTCATCTATTGACTTTATAATTTCTTCTTTTCTTTTTTCTAAATTTCTTAAGTATGTTAGTCTTTCTCCTAAATCCCTAAGGATTTCGTCGCTTAATCCTCCTGTTACTTCTTTTCTATATCTTGCAATAAACGGTATAGTATTACCCTCATCTATTAATTTTACTGTACTTTCAACCTGATTAGGCTTTATATTTAATTCTTCTGCAATCGTATTTATTATCTTATCCATTTGTTATTCCTTCCTTAACCAAATATTTATTTACTTTATAACTCGAATTTTTCTATTCTACACCTAAATATTCATTATAAGAAACTTCTCTATCTATCACTTTACCATCTTCTTTAATATCAATAATTCGATTTGCTACTGTTTGAGTTAATTCATGGTCATGTGATGTAAATAAAATATTTCCAATAAACTTCTTCATTCCTTCATTGACAGATGTTATACTTTCCATGTCCAAATGGTTTGTTGGTTCATCAAAAATTAAAAAGTTCGCTCCCGATAACATCATTTTTGATAAAACACATCTTACTTTTTCTCCTCCTGATAAGACTTTAACTTCTTTTAATGCTTCATCACCTGAAAATAACATTCTTCCTAAGAAACTTCTAACATATGTTTCGTCTGGATCTTTCGAATATTTTCTAAGCCATTCTGTTACATTCTCATCAGTTTCAAACAAATAATTATTATCCTTTGGGAAATAATTTTGTGTAATTGTAGTTCCCCATACTAATTCTCCTGCATCTGGCTCTAATTCTCCTGCAATTATTTGAAATAATACTGTTTTAGCAAGTTCATTATCTGCTAAAAATGCAATTTTGTCTCCCTGTTTTACATCAAAAGAAATTCCGTCTAATAATTTTACGCCATCTACTGTCTTAGATATATTTTTTACTTGTAATATTTCTTTTCCAGGTTCTCTATCTGGTTTAAAGTCTACATATGGGTATTTTCTATTAGATGGTTTTATATCATCTAGTTCTATTTTTTCTAGAGTTTTCTTTCTAGATGTTGCTTGTTTTGATTTCGATGCATTAGCACTAAATCTTGCAATAAAATCTTGTAATTCTTTTATTTTATCTTCTTTCTTTTTATTTTGTTCTCTTGCTTGTTTTAATGCTAATTGGCTAGATTCATACCAAAAGTCATAATTTCCTGGATAAACTTTTATTTTTCCGAAATCAACATCTGCTATATGTGTGCAAACTTTATTTAAAAAGTACCTATCATGAGATACTACAATTACAGTATTCTCAAATTCCATTAAAAACTCTTGTAACCAGTTAATACTTTTTAAATCTAAATCATTAGTAGGTTCATCTAGTAAAAGTACATCTGGATTTCCAAATAAACTTTGAGCTAATAAAACTTTTACTTTATCTCTGGCTTCTATTTCTTTCATTAATTTATAATGATTTTCAGGAATAATACCTAAATCATTTAAAAGTTTTGCTGCATCTGACTCTGCATTCCATCCGTCTAATTCAGCAAATCTTTCTTCTAATTTTGCTGCCTTCATTCCATCTTCTTCTGAAAAATCTGGTTTACTATAAATTGCATCTTTTTCCTTCATTATGTCATACAACTCTTTATTTCCCATAATTACTGTATCCATAACAGTACAATCTTCATAAGCAAAGTGGTCCTGTTTTAAAACAGATAGTCTTTCTCCTTTATCTAAACTTACATCTCCTTTGCTTGGTTCTATCTCTCCTGATAAAACTTTTAAAAATGTAGATTTTCCAGCACCATTTGCTCCTATAATTCCATAACAATTTCCTTTTCCAAAACGTATATTTACATCTTCAAATAACACCCTTTTTCCAAATCTAACTGTAACTCCATTTGCACTTAACATTTCTTATCCTCCTAATTCTAAATCGATGGTATTATATATCATTTTTCGTTTATTTTCAAGTAAAAAACGCTTTTAAGTTTTACTATAATATAAAAAAAGTAGAACTGTCTTATTTAAACAATTCTACTCTATATTTAATCATCAAATAATAATTTAATTCCCCATAAACCAGATATTCCTACTAAAGCATATATAACTCTTGAAATCCAAGTCATCTCTCCAAATATAACTGCTACTAAGTTAAAATTAAAAAATCCAATTAATCCCCAATTAATAGCTCCAATTATAATTAAAACTAAAGCTATTTTATCTATAACTTTCATTTTTTCCTCCTTTACTTTTCTTTTGTACTTATTATATGCTATTTTTTTTTGTTTATACATATTGTTGAATTTTTTAATTTTATATGATATTTTGTATATATTAAAATAAAAGAGAGGGATTTTTATGAAAAAAAATTTAAAAAGTAAAAAAAATAATAATAATAAAATAGCTATTATTTTTTCATTTGTTATTATTTTAATTGTTGGTTTTTTATTTTATAACTTTATACTAAAGCAAAATGATATTGAAAAATCACAATCACAGATTAGCTCTAATTCTGAATCAACCACAACTCAAGTCACAGATACAACTTTTACAATGACTGCGATTGGAGATGTTATGTGTCATAATACACAATATTGGGATGCTTATAATAAAGAATCAGATACTTATGATTTTTCTTATGTATTCAAAAATATTAGTCATTACATACAAAATTCAGACATTTCTATTGGAAATTTAGAAACTAGCTTTGCTGGAAAAGACCGTGGTTATAGTAACTATCCAACCTTTAATTCCCCTGATGCATTAGCTTATAATTTGAAAGATATGGGACTTGATATTATTTCAACAGCTGGTAATCATTGCTTAGATATGGGATTCAGTGGACTATCAAGAACTATTGACGTTCTTGATGATGCTGGTATTAAGCACCTTGGAACTTATAAAACCCAAGAAGAACAAGATAAAATTTTAATTCAAGATGTTAAGGGCGTTAAAATAGCATTTATTGATTATACTTACGGAACCAATGGTATTCCCGTTCCTTCTGATAAACCTTTTTCTGTTAATTTGATTGATAAAGATTTAATAACTAAACACATTAATAAAGCAAAATCTGAAGGAGTTGATATGATTGTAGCTTGTATGCATTGGGGAACAGAATATAGAACAACTGCAAACTCTGAACAAGAAGAATTAGCAGATTTCTTATTTCAAAATGGGGTAGATGTAATTTTAGGAAATCATCCTCATGTATTAGAACAAATGGAAAAAAGAACTATTACTTTAGCTGATGGATCTACAAAAGATGGTTTTGTTATTTATGCATGTGGTAATTTTATTTGTGACCAAAATGCCGAAAATACAAGAAACTCTATTATATTAAATTTAACAATAACTAAACATTCAGATGGAAAAATTACAATTGATAAAGCTAATTATATCCCTATATATATGTATAAAGGATCTTCTTCTAAATTAAAAAGAATGAAAATATTAGATATAGAAAAATCAATTAGTGATTATGAAACTGGCACCGACACTTCTATAGGTCAAGCTACATACATAGACCTAAAAAAACAATTAGAAAAAATAAAAAACATTGTAGGTAATGAAATAAATTAATAAACATTATATAAATATACCAGTTAACTTTTATAAAAGCTAACTGGTATATTTTATTTTAACATATCTTTTTTATTTAACCATAAAGTAACTGCTATTGTCATTATAATAGCTATTAAAACCATTATCAAAAATCCCATTGGACTATTTTCAAATGGTAGCTTAACATTCATTCCCCAAAAACTAGAAATCATAGTTGGAACTGCTAAAATAATTGTTATAGATGTTAAAAACTTCATAACCCCATTTAAGTTATTTGAAATAATAGAAGCATATGCATCCATTGTTCCATTTAAAATATTACTATAAATTTGTGCCATTTCAATAGCTTGTCTATTTTCAGTAATAGCATCCTCTAATATTTCTTCATCTTCTTCATAAAGTTTTACTATCTTTCCTCTTAACGTCTTTTCCATTACAATTTCATTTGATTTTAAAGAAGTTGTAAAATATACTAAACTCTTTTCTAAACTTAATAATTTTAATAATTCTTTATTTTGCATTGAATTTTTTAAAATATATTCTGCTATTTCTGTTTCTTTATTTATTTGTTTTAAGTAATTTAAATAATATGATGAATTCAAATATAAAATTTGAAAAATAAATCTTGTTTTTTTATATGTCTGAAAATTTTTTATTTTTCTTTTTTCAAAACTTTCAATTATTTTATTCTTTCTTAATGAAACTGTTAAAAAAAACTCATCTCTAACCACTATCATTCCAAGTGGCATAGTAGTATATATCTCATTTTCTTCTCCTTTTTCACTAATTGGAACATCAACTACAAAAAGTATTGTGTTATCGTCTTCCTCTTTATCAATTCTGGCCTTTTCCTCATAATCTAATGCATCTCTAATAAAATCTTCCTGAATATTTATATTCTCACATACCTTTTTTATTTCATTTTCAGACGGGTTTACTAAATTAATCCATGATCCTTTTTTAAATTCTCTAATTTCTTGAAATTCATTTGTTTCAATATCTGTATTATATATTTTTAGCAAACCTCTCACCTCTTCTATTTTCTTTAATACTATTAATTTTAGACTTCAAAAATAAATTTGTCAATAACATTACTTTTATATGTTTTCAAAAATTATCTATAACTTCTATTTTCTTTTATATTGCACATTTTCATTATATATTCTTTTAATACAGTTACCATTAACTCTTCATTATCTTTATTTTTATTCATAAGTGGAATATCATGTTGTAAACAATATCCTAATTTAGCTGTAATATCCTGATTTTTTCCTTTAATTGGGTATTGTTTTAAATCTGCACAGATACAAACCTTAGGTGATTTTGATAAACTATTGTTTATTCCATTCTTAAATAAATTACAATAAAATGCAGGCATAAATTCTTCCAACATCTTTTGATTATATAATTTTGGTAACTCTTCTTTTAATCTATTCTGTAAATCTTTCGAAACCTTACATCCATCCCCTATAACAACTATATCTGGACAAATATTACCTTTCTCATATTTCATTTCAGAACTGATACCACAACATTCTAAAGCTTCTTTAATGCTTTCTATATTAATTATATTTACTTTATCTTCTAACTTCTCTTTTAATTTATTTGTAAAATGTGGATTTTCCTCAATTATAATTACATCTTTTTTACTTTTCATTTTTTTCCTCTTTTCAATTGAAACTTTTCGAGTTTAATTATACACCAAAATCATGTTTTATGTCAATTAGTTTTTATTAAGTTTATATTGCCGTAAGTTCGAAGAATTTTTTTATAATACAAAAAAAGCGATATAATAATTTATATCGCAAAAGTGGTGCGCCATAGAGGGGTCGAACCTCCGACCGTCAGATTAAGAGTCTGCTGCTCTACCAACTGAGCTAATGGCGCATTTATTTAATTTTGACTTTTAAATTATATTACCTTTTTGATATATTGTCAATATTTTTATAAAAAATAATAAAAAGAGGCGTTCCCATTTGTGGTGGTATCACCTCTTATATTTAGTTCTATTCTTTACTCTCAGTTGTTGGCGTAGTATTTGTTTCCGTTGTTGTTTTATTTCCTGATGGTGTTGTTTCTGGTCGTTTTTCTTCTGTAGTATTTGTAGAACTTTCAACTGATTCAGTTGTTCCCTCTGTTACATTTATTGTTTTATTATTAGCTGACTTTGTTCCTTTAATAATAATTCTTTCCATAGCATCATAAGTATCTCTTGAAAGTAGCTTTGTTGATATTACTTTTCCATTTAACATTTTTGTAATATATGTTTCTGTTTTTAATCCATTTGTACCTTTCTGTTTTACTTTTTCTGTACCCACATCTAAACTCTCATCTTCTACATATCTTACTGAAAATGGAATAGTTGCAACTGTCTTTGTACTAAATTTAAAAGTATATTCATTTTCTTCTTTAATGCCATAAATAGATATAGTTGCTATACCATTTTGTGCTGATGCAGAAATTCTTACAGGATATTGTCTTGTATTTTTAAATTTAAAATCAGTTAAACCATATACTACCGTTGCATCTCTTCCTGGTCCTACATATGAAGTAACAAATTGATGGTTTCTTCTTTCTACTATTTCTAAATCTGCTAATAATACAGAATTATAAAGTGTTGATGAAATTTGGCATATTCCTCCTCCAATTCCATCTACTACCTGGCCTCCTGAATATATTTTTCCATTTTTATAACCAGCAGCAGCAGTTCTTGCTCCTAATGCTTTGTTATATGAAAATGTGTCTCCAGATAATATTACTTTTCCATTTATCTTTTGACATGCAATTTTTAAATTAGTTGATCTATCTACATCACTTACATCAAACCTTGTCGTAAAAGTTGCTAATTGATCTGGGAAAGCCTCAGAACCAATTTGACTTATTGTAACTTTAGGTTTAGTAATTTTCAATTTTATTACATATTCTTCTTTTTCTTCTTCTAATAAAGCTTTTGCCTCTTCTACATCAAAATCTATTCCCTCTACTTCTGGATATACAGCAAATGGATTTTTTGTATAATATGCATCTTTTGCTTCTGTATATATCTCTTCATGTATTTTATCAATATCTATACTCTCTGGCTCTTTATTTAATACAGGAATTTCTATTATTTCTTCCTTTAAATTAACATCATTTAATCTTTCTTTTATTTCATTTAATAATTTTTCTGTATCAATTTTAACTCCTGCTTTTCCCTTTGTTATAATTAACTCATCATCTTCAACAGAATAACTAGATTCAACAACTACTCCTGGTAAATTTACTCCTATATCTTCTATATTTTGTTTTGCAACTTCTTCATTTAATGTCATATCTACATTTATATTTTTTTTACATAACAATGTATATAAAATATCATAATTATTAAAAAATATATTATCTTTTCTTCCTACTAAATAAGCATCTTCTATAGCTTTATCTATATTGTAATTAACTTCTAATAATGTTGGATTAAGTGTTGTTTCAAAATCTTCATATTTAATGTCAATTTCTTCTTCCTTTTTTTCTTGATACATTGCCTCAATTTTTCCTTTTGCTTCTTCTTTTGACAATCCTGATACTTCAATTCCTGAAATAGAAACTCCACTTACGATTTTATCATTTCTAATATTAAGCAATGCAAAAATAGTAGATACAACTATTCCTAAAATTACAAGAATCCCAATGATAATTGCTATTAAAATAGAATTTCTTTTTTTATTCGTTTTTTTACTTTTTTCAACTTCCTTATTTTTTTGTTCAGACTTACTAACTTTTTTATCTTCTTCTTTTTTATCTTTATTTTTCTTCTCATCTTTTATTTCTTCGGAAGTCGATATCTTTTCTTCTTTAACTACACTATCTTTCATAAAAATTCCCCTTTTGTTTTTATCTATTTAAATCTTACCATAAACACACTTTTTTTACAATATTTTAACTTTTAATTTTTTTTAATATTTCCTAATCTAATAGTATGTATAAACTATTAAATTATACCTTCCAAAAATTTTTGAAAAATTTTTGAAAAATTTTTGAAAAAACACTTGAACATTGTAGAATTTAATATTATAATGTTGACAGCAAAAGATAAATAAGGAGAGAATTTAAATGGAATTAACAAAAAATATATTCTTCAATACAGATAAATTAGTAGAAAATAGTAAAGTAAAAATCTCATATATAGGAAAACTTTATCAAGATGCTTCAACAGAAGTATCTATTCATTATGGTTTTGGAATAAATTGGGATAATGTAAATGATATACAAATGATTAAAACAGATTTAGGTTTCCAAGCAGAAATTGATTTGCTAGAAGGAGATACATTTAATTTTTGTTTTAAAAATGAAAATAATAACTGGGATAATAATAATGGTCAAAATTATGTTTTTCCATTAGAAAAAGTTCAAAAAGAATTATTAGTTTTAGAAGATGAACCAGTTTCTTTAGGATCTGCTAGAAAATTAAGAAGATCTTATTTATGGAGTAAAAAAGTTCGTCTAGCAGTTTATAAAATAATTACTTATCTTCCAAAATTAATTTCAGGAAATTATAAAAGAAAAGTAACAGATGCAAACGGATAACCAAAAAACACACTAATATTTAAATATTAGTGTGTTTTTTCTTATTAAGTAATAATCCATCCTCCATTTACTGATATAATCTGACCTGTTGTGAAATTATCCTCAATTAACCATTTAACACATTTTGCAATATCTTGTGGCAAGCCAATTCTACCTAATGGTGTGTCTTCTTCTAATTGTTTCAGTTCTTCCTTGCTTAATTGCTCGTTCATATCTGTATCTATTGCTCCTGGTGCAATAGAATTTACTCTTATATTAGATGGTCCTAATTCCTTTGCCAAAGCTTTTGTCAATCCATCCATTCCTGCTTTAGAAATAGAATATATAACTTCAAGAGATGCTCCTACCATTCCCCATACTGAAGATATATTTATTATATTTCCATTTTTATTATGTATCATATTTGGTATTACTTCTTGGCACATAACAAATGCAGAATATAAATTATTATTAATAACTCTATTCCAATCACTATCAGTTTCTTCTGTAAACATTTTATATTCACTTATACCAGCATTATTAACTAAAATATCTATTTTTTTATACTTTTCTAAAGTATATTCTACTAATTTCCTTGCATCCTCTCTTTTAGAAATATCTGCCTTAAAGATATCAATATTAATATTTTCTTTTTTTAATTCTTCTTGCAATTCTATAGCCTTTTTTTCTGAATTATTATAATTTGCTATTACTTGTATGTCTTCTTTTGCAAGCATCTTCGCAATTTCTCTACCAATTCCCCTTGATGCTCCTGTTACTATGGCAATTCGTTTCATAAAATTACTCCTTTTTATTTACTTTTTAATATTTTAACATTTTTATTTCGTAATTGCAAAAAAAAAGCCAATAATTAAGAGCTTTCTCAAAACTAATGACCTTTAAGATGGAGCCACTTCCCAGATTCGAACTGGGGACCCTCGCATTACAAGTGCGATGCTCTGGCCAGCTGAGCTAAAGTGGCATACTTTATATAAAAATAATTGGTGACCCGTACGGGAATCGAACCCATGTCTCCGCCGTGAAAGGGCGATGTCTTAACCGCTTGACCAACGGGCCTTATATATAAAGAACTAAATAATTTTAATAATTATTTAGTTCTTTTGGTGAGCTATCCGCGACTCGAACGCGGGACAACTTGATTAAAAGTCAAGTGCTCTACCACCTGAGCTAATAGCCCACATAACTGTGATAACCACAACGCTTTTATAGTTTACAACATTTTTTCACAAATGTCAATACATTTGTGAAAAAAAATCGTTTTTTTGTGTATATTATGCATTTAGTTTTTCTAAAACTTCATTTACATCTATTCCATGAACGTCACAAGCTTCTTCTAAAGTCTCCATTTGTGAAGCAGGACAACCCAAACAATGCATTCCTATTTCTAATAATATCTCTGCTTTTTCTGGAGCTTTTTCTAATATTTCTCCTATTCTTGTATCTTTATTAAAATTCATTTTAATTCCTCCTACATGATTTTTATTAATCTTATCTTTGTCAAGTCTAAAAACAACCTAACTTTTATAAATTTTAACATAATTTTTTAAAAAAGTATAGACAAATATAAAAAAATATTGTATTATGGTAAAAATTGTAAGGCGGTGATAATATTTCTAGATTAATAAATACTTATTTCTTAACCTTTATTATATATCTTTTTATTACTTTATATTCATTATATAGTTTTTTTGATATAATATTATTTCATAACAAGCAAGGTTCTAAATTAGAAATCAAAAAGAAAAACTTTAAATAGAGGAGGTTTTATTTTATCCTTAAACATATAAAAAAAATATTATTTTGTTTTTCATTCTTTATTTTATCCAGTATTCTTACTATAAAAACTTTTTATCCAATTTATATATCTAAAGAAATTATTATTCCTTATGGTATTCATCCTTTTGATATATGTTCAAAAAATCCCGAATTATGGTTATATATAAAAATTATTTATATCTGTATTTTTGTTTTTTCTAATTTTATAATAAGCAATTTCATTTATATTAGAATTCTTTCTAAGATCACAAAAGTTTTTAATTTTTCAACTATAACTTCTAATTCAATTAATAATAAGAAATTCAAAAATCACTCCAAAAATTTTATAAATTCTCTTCATTTATTAATTGGTTTTGATGAAGATAGAAAAACTAATATATATATCCCTGAATCTGGTTTATATCAAAACTTTTTAATTACAGGAACAATTGGCTCTGGTAAAACTTCTAGCGCTATGTATCCCTTTACTCGTCAACTCTTAGAATATAATAGTAACAATTTGGATAAAAAACTCGGAATATTAATATTAGATGCAAAAGGAAACTATTATAATCAAGTAAAAAAATATGCTAAACAATTCAACCTTTTAAATGACTTAATTGTAATAGAATTAAACTCAAATGTTTTTTATAACCCTTTGCATAAACCTAATTTAAAACCCCAAATTTTAGCTAATAGATTAAAAACTATTTTATTATTATTTTCAGAAAACAATACAGAATCTTATTGGCTAGATAAAGCTGAGCAAATTATTTGTGAAGCTATAAAATTGTGTCGACTTTATAATAACGGATATGTTACTTTTCTTGAATTACATAAATTAATAACTAATCCAAATTATTATAATGAAAAAATTCAAATATTAAGAAATTTATTTATTAATTCTAAATTTTCTAAATCCCAAATCTATGAACTAAATGCCTGTTTAGATTTCTTTGAAAAAGAATTTTTTTCTCTCGATAGTAGAACAAAAAACATATTAATTTCTGAAATAACAAGAATAACAAATACATTTATTTCTGATTACGATGTAATGTCTACATTTTGTTCTCCAAAATCTAAATTAACATTTAATACTTTTGATACTGTTTTAGAATCTGGAAAAATCGTAGTTTTAAATATAAATATTTCTGAATATAACATGTTATCTAAAATCATTGCAACATATCTAAAACTGGATTTTCAAACAGAAATTATGACTCGTTTATCAAAGAATATTTCAAAAACATCAGCATTTATTTGTGATGAATATGATAAATTTGCTAGCAAAACAGATGGAGAATTCTTTTCTTTAAGTAGAGAAGCTAAATGTATTAATATCGTTAGTACTCAAAGTTACTCTTCTCTAAAATCTACTTTAAAAGATGATTCTTCCGTAAAGGTCATAATTCAAAATCTAATCAATAAAATTTGGTTTCGCACAGATGATTCTTTCACCATTGAGGATGCTCAAAAACAATTAGGAAAAGAAGAAAAAGAAAAAATTTCTAAAAGCATTTCCGAGAGTGCTAAAGAAACTAAATTTAATTATATTACTAATAGTTTAAACTCTGAAAATTCAAATATATCTGAAACTTTTAGCAGTTATACTCAAAATGATTTTATCTTTGAATCTAATTTCTTTACTCAAAATTTAGAAACATTTACTGCCCTTACATTTTTATCTAATGGAAACAAAATATATACACCCAAGAAATTAAAAATGTTTCCTTATTTTAAAAAATAATAGTTTTATAAGTTTTCCTATAAAAACTTAAATAAAATAAAGGACTGATTTATTTGAGAAAAAAAATTTTTTATTTTATCTTTACTTTTACTTTTGCTTTTATATTATTAAATTCCCTATCTGTAACATCTCTTGCTTGGGGTAGTCCACAAATAGTAAGTAAAATTAATTCTGCTTTTGAAAACATAGAAAAATGGATTTTGCAAATATCTACTCCCGCAGCTGCAGTAGCCGTAGGAAGTGGTGTTTTTATGAAAAAATTTAGTTTTGGAGATGAAGAGAAAATTAGAACCGGTAAAAAAATTATAAAAGGATCTTTATTTTCTTATGCATTTATTCTTGCTATTGATTTAATTTTGTCTGCTATTAAATCATTAATTTCTTAAGGAGGATAAATTGGAGGATACTAGTAATATTACACAAACTATTATTAATACTATAAATACTATTTTTGAAAACTTATTTGCTTCTATAGACAATAATTTATATTCACTTTTAGATGAAATAACATTTATTAATTCAGATATTATAAAAGATCAAACATTTGAAAAAATTTTTGGCACATCCACTTCTAATGGTATTTTAATTATTGCTAATTCTTTATTATTAGGATTTATTATATATTATTCTATTAGATACTTAATGTCTCATCTTACTTTTAATAAAGTAGAGAATCCCTTTAGTTTTATTATTAAATTAATTATATTTCGGAATATTTATGAATTTTTCATTTTCTATTTTAACATTATTTTTAGACTTGATTTCTAATATTTCTTTATCTATTAGAACTCTAGGCGAAAATCTTTTTAATCATTCCATCTGTTTTTCTGAATTAATTATTAAAATAAACTCTAATATCTCTATAAATTCAAATTCTATTGATATTTTCTCCATAAACGGAATTATAAAAAGCACTTTAACACTTTCATTAGTAAATTTAGTTTTTTCTTATTCTTTCAGATACATTATGATTAAAATATTTGTACTTTTAGCTCCATTCTCTTTTCTATCTCTTACTTTAGAATCTACTTCTTGGTTCTTTAAATCTTGGCTGAAAAATATATTTTCTTTAATGTTTATTCAAATTATAGTTTCTCTTGTTCTCCTTATATTATTTTCTTTTGATTTTTCTAATTCCAATTTATTTACTAAATTTGTTTATGTAGGTGGGATTTATGCTTTAATAAAAGCTAACACTATTGTACGTGAATTTATCGGAGGTATTTCCACAAATATCTCACAAACTGTGCAAAATTTTTCTAATTTAAGAATGTGAGGAGGTTTTCTATGAAATTTATTTTTCCTAAAAATTATACTTTTAAAAATAAGATATTTGGAATTATTGATTATTCTACTGCATTAGTTAATATTATTTGGTATGCTTTTATTTTTTTATTAATTAATCTTTTATTTTCAAACATAAAAATAAAAATATTTGTATTTATTTTTACTTGTTTTCCAGTTCTTTTATTTAGTATTTCTGGTTTAAATGGAGAAAATTTTCTTTATGTTTTTTGCTATATGTTAAAATATTTTTTAAAACAGAAATTATATTTTTATGATAAAAATTATAAAAAATATTAAAATTTATTTTTATATTTTAATTTTTAAAATTATAGTTATTTAAAATTTATATTTTTATCTTGAATTTTCTGTCTAAAAAAGTTATAATTTGAGTTACAAAGTTTAATTTTTATTTAGGAGCGTTTTATTATGAAATTAGAGCAAAATGAAAAACCACTTTTATTTTCAGAAACAATAATTCCAGACATATTCTTTTCTGAACATTTATCTGAATTGCCTGGTGATTACTTGAAAATTTATTTATATATGATTTTTTTATCAAAATATGGTAAAGATATAAAATTAACAGATTTATCTAAAAAATTAAATATTCCTTTAAAAGCTATTAATGATGGAATGAAATTTTTAGAAGAACACCATTTAATAACTAAAAAAACTACAGGATATATTATAATTGATTTACAAGAAGCTACTTTGCATAACTTATATACTCCTAATCTAACTATGTCAAAAGAAAAAATAGAACAAACTTCTAAAAACAAGTCTAAATCTAAAGCAATTGAACATATTAATAATACATATTTTCAAGGTATTATGGGACCATCTTGGTACAATGATATTGATATATGGTTTAGAAAATACTGTTTTGACGAACAAGTAATGATTGCTTTATTTGATTATTGTTATAAACGTAGTGCTTTACATAGAAATTATGTTCAAACAGTAGCTGAAGCATGGGCTTCTAATAAAGTAAAAACTTGGAATGATTTAGATACTTATTATCAACAACAAGAGAGTCTAAATAAAATAAAAAAATCTATTGCTAAAAAATTAGGAAAATATAATGGACTAACACAATATGAAGAAGCTTATATAGAAAATTGGATTTTAAATTTCGGATATGATATGAATATTATAGAAATAGCTCTAAAAAGAACTACTTTTAAACAAAATCCTACTTTTGAATATATTAATAATATTATAACAGATTGGCATGATAGAAATTTAAAAACTCCTTCTGAAATTACTGCTTTTATTGAGCAAAGAAAAAAACAAGATAAAGATACAAAAGCACTTAAAACTACAGTAAATAAGGCAAATTATGAGCAAAGAAAATATTCTAATTTAGATTTTCTTTATGCAAATAACATAGAAAAGAAGGGAAATTAAATGTCTAATGAAATCTTAAATTCTTTAATAAAAGAATATGAACAAAAAAAATTATTAGCAGAATTAGATTTAGAAAAAAGAAAAAATGATTTATATAAAAAAGTTCCAAAATTAAAACAAATAGAAGATGACCTAAATCAATTTGCTATTAATACTGCTAAAAATATTTTAAAAAATAATGAAGCTTCTATTAATGAACTAGAAATAAAAGCTTCTCAATTAAAAAAAGAAAAAATTGAAATTTTAAAAGAACTTAATTTACCAACAGATTATTTACAACCTTTTTATGAATGTAAAATCTGTAATGATACCGGCTATATAATGAATAATAATTACAAAACAGAAATGTGTAATTGTTTAAAACAAAAACTATTAAATTATTCTTTTAATAAATCAAACATGTCTAATCTAGATAAAGAAAACTTTAATACTTTTAATGAAAATATTTTTTCTGATGAAGTTGATTTATCTAAATATAAATTTAACATTTCTCCAAGAAAAAATATAATAAATATAAAAAATAAATGCATTGATTTTGTAAACAATTTTGATAATATAAATCAAAAAAATCTATTATTTACAGGAAATACTGGTTTACGGTAAAACTTTTATGTCAAATTGTATTGCTAATGAATTATTAAAAAATGGGAAAACTGTATTATATCAAACAGCTCCTATACTTCTTGAAAATGTTATAAATTATAAAATGAGTAAACAAAAAGACTCATTAGATAATATCTATAAATCTATTCTAGACTCTGATTTATTAATCATTGATGATTTAGGAACAGAAAGTTTAAATAGTATGAAATTAAGTGAACTATTTACTATATTAAATACAAGAATTTTAAACTTAAATCATAAACCAACTAAAACAATTATATCGACAAATTTAAATATTAATGATATTTTTAATAATTATGAAGAGCGTATTGGTTCAAGAATAGCTGGTTATTATGATATATATTGTTTTTTTGGTGATGATTTAAGATTTAAAAGAGGCATATAATGCCTCTTTTTTATTTTTATTCATTTTCAATATCCGGAGTTAAAGTTTCAATACTTACTACTTTTCCTCCATCATTTGTTCTCATCAATGTTACTCCCTGTGTTGATCTTCCCAAAATGCTTACGTCTTTTACATTAATTCTAATAATAGTTCCCTTATCTGTTATAAGCATTACATCATCTTCTTCTGTTGCAATTCTTACTCCTACTATTTTTCCTGTCTTTGGAGTTATTTTATAAGTAATTACTCCTCTTCCACCTCTTTTTTGAACTCTATATTCATCAAGTTCAGTTCTTTTTCCAAAGCCATTCTCTGTAATAGCAAGTAAAGTTGCTTTTCCTCCAACTATAACAGATTCCATTCCAATTACTTCATCATCATCGTCTAGTCTTATTCCTATAACACCTTGTGATACTCTTCCAATTGGTCTTACATCTTTTTCATCAAATGTAATACATAATCCATTTTTAGTAACTAAAACAACATTATCCTCTCCATCAGTTAATCTTACTCCAATTAGTTCATCTTCATCTTTTAATGTAATTCCCTGCAATCCAGTTTTTCTTGTTGTATCATATTCTTTTAATGCTGTTTTCTTAATTAATCCATTTTTAGTAGCCATAAGCAAATATTTTCCATCGGCAAAATTTTGAATAGGTATAACTGCAGATACTTTTTCACCAGGATCTAAACTTAATAAATTAACTATTGCTGTTCCTTTTGCAGTTCTTCCTGCCTCTGGTACTTCATATCCTCTTAATTTATATAACTTACCTTTATTAGTAAAGAACAATATCATGTCATGTGTAGATGCTGTAAATATTTGTTTTACAAAATCATCTTCACGTGTAGCAATTCCTGTAATTCCCTTTCCACCTCTTCTTTGACTTTTATATGTATCAATTGGCATTCTCTTAATATACCCAAAATGTGTTAAAGCAACTACACATTGTTCTTCTTTAATTAAGTCTTCTAAGTCTATTTCTCCCTCTGCTGCTACTATTTTTGTTTTTCTTTCATCTCCAAATTTATCTCTTATTTCAATTAATTCTTCTTTAATAATATCAAAAACTAATTTTTCACTAGCCAAAACAGCTCTTAAATGTTCAATTAATTCCATTAATTGTTTATATTCTTCTTCAATTTTTTCACGTTGCAAACCTGATAAAGTTTTTAATCTCATGTCTAAAATTGCTTGAGCCTGTATATCCGTAAGACCAAATCTTTTCATTAATCTTTCTTTTGCATCATCGTAAGAAGAACGTATAATTTGGATTACTTCATCAATATAATCAATTGCAATCCTTAATCCCTCTAATATATGAGCTCTTGCTAACGCCTTATCTAAGTCGAACTGTGTTCTTCTTAAAATAACATCTTTTCTATGATCAATAAAACAATCTAAGCATTGTCTTAATGTTAATATTTTAGGTTCTCCATTTACTAACGCAAGCATTATAATTCCAAATGTTGTTTGCATTTGTGTATGTTTAAATAATTGATTTAGTACAACTTGTGCATTTGCATCTCTTTTTAATTCAATAACTACTCTAACTCTATCAATTCTATCAGATTCATCTCTACATTCAGATATTCCTTCTATCTTCTTTTCTTTAGAAAGATCAGATATTGTTTTTATTAAATTTGCCTTATTTACTTGATATGGTAATGAAGAAACGATAATTCTTTGTCTATTTCCGCTCATTTCTTCAATATCTGTTTCTGCTCTTAATGTAATTTTTCCTCTACCTGTTTTATATGCTTGTTTAATTCCTTCAATACCTAATATAATTCCTTCTGTCGGAAAATCTGGGCCTTTAATTACTGACATTAAATCCTCGTCAGTTACTTCATCCTCATCAATTATTTTTATAATTCCATTAATTACTTCTGTTAAGTTATGTGGTGGAATATTAGTTGCCATACCAACCGCAATTCCTGATGAACCATTTATTAAAAGTGCTGGTATTCTCGCTGGTAATACTGTAGGTTCTTGTAATCTATCATCATAGTTTGGCATAAAGTTTACAGTATTTTTTTCAATATCTGTTAACATATATGCAGAAATTTTAGACATTCTTGCTTCTGTATACCTCATAGCAGCTGCTCCATCACCATCTACAGAACCAAAATTTCCATGTCCATCAATTAGCATATATCTCATTGAAAAATCTTGTGCCATTCTTACCATAGCATCATAAACTGAACTATCACCATGTGGATGATATCTACCTAAAACAGAACCTACTGTATTAGCACATTTTCTGTATGGTTTGTCAGCTGTAATTCCATCTTCATGCATAGCATAAAGAATTCTTCTATGTACAGGTTTTAAACCATCTCTTGCATCTGGAAGTGCACGTGATACAATAACACTCATAGCATAATCTATATATGCTGTTCTCATTTCTTTTTCAATGTCTCTTTCTATTATTTTTCCGTCATTTCTTTCTTGTGGTGTTTCTTCCATTATTTTCCCTCTTTTCTTTGTTTTTCTACATTTGTATTATACTAAAACACCATCAATTTTGCAAGTAAAATCCCCTAAAAATCATTAAATTTTCTAGGGATTTCTATGTTTTATTAATTAATATAAGCAATATATTTTTAACATATTTATGTACAGCTTTATTATAAAATCTTTTATTTTAATTTTTCTGCTAATTCTAATTGTTCTTTACTTAAATTAAAATTTTGACCATTATTTTTTATTAAATTATGTAACGTCATAATCGTTTTTGCTTCATTTATTGTTTTTTCTATAGGCGCTATATTATTTAATTGTTTTTCTATTTTTTTATATTCTTTTTCCATTCCAGAAAAATCCTTTTTCTCAAAATTTTCTTTCCAATTAGAAATATATTTATTTGCATAATCTATTGATTCATATTGTTTATTAAAAGTACTTGTAATATTATTTTCAACATTATTTAAAATAATATTTTTTCCTTGCTTTATTGTCTTTGCTATTGTATTATTTATCAATCCAGCTTTCTTTACTTTGTCTATAACAGTATCTAATAAGGAAGAAATCCCATCTATTATTCCGCCATTTTTTACTGCATTTTGCATTTGATTTATACTTTCAAAATTTCCAGTAACAATCCCTATTGCACTTCTGCCTATATCAATTGCATCATCAATAGTTTGTCTAATTCCATCTTTTAAACCATAATTTAATAAGTTGTCTTTTATATCTATAATTTGATCTTCAAAAAAATCCGGGAAAATAGCTCTAATTCCAATATCAACTGCAGTGTTTATTGCTTTTCCTAAATTAGTTTCTAAGAAATTTTTTTGTATATGTTCATTTACTAATTCATTATTTAAATTTATATTGTTTTTTTCTAATTTTTCTATTTCCATTTTTACCTCTTTTTATTTATATTTTTTATTTCTAATAATTGATCAATTATATTTTTTTATAATTAATTAATTATAATTTTCTATTTTTATTTTCTTAATATTTTATTAATTATGTTCTTTTATTTTTTACAATTTTATTATATTCTTTATTTTTATTTTCATTAATTTATTTATTTTCAATTTTTTCCCTTCTAATATTTTTTTTAATAAATCAATATAATTTTTATTATTAAAAATTTTATAAATATTAGCACTCTTTTTTAAAATGTATTTATTTATTAAAAAACTGAATGAATAAATAGAAACCTTATTTTGTATTGCAATTATTTTTTTATTATTACTATATTTTTCTATTTTCTTATTATCTTTTGCTAATTTTCTTACTTCTTTTATTTTTAATAAATTATTATTTCCAACAATTATTCTTTTATCACTATTTTTTAATATCTCTTCTTTTACAAACTCATCACTATCTTTTCCTATATCTATTAAAATATAATCATATTTCTTTATATAATATTTTATTAAATTTTTTACAATATCTTTTTTATTGATTAATTTTGTTTTTTTAGGAATTTGTACAACATTAAAATAAAAGCTAATATTT
>FR888055.1:65958-112533 GCA_000431335.1 Clostridium sp. CAG:343
TTTATTAAATAAATTAATAACAAATTTGCAATTGTTGTTTTTCCAGACTGTGGTTCTCCATAAATTGCTATGATTTTATTTTTTATATTTTTTTTGTTATTTTTAAATTTATTATTTATTTTCTTTATATAATAAATTTTATTTACTTTTATTTTTTTTAATTTTTCTTCCTTATTTTTATTTTTCTTGTTTAAAAAAAATATTATTTCTATTTTTTTATTAATTAATTTTATTTCGTTTATTAATTCTTCTATACTTATTTCACCTGGTATATCTTCACTAATAAAAATTATTCCTATATCTTTTTCTTTTTTCAAAATTTCTATAATTGCTTCTCTATATTGTATATTTTTATAAATAAATTTTATATTGTTATTTTTTTTTATGTTTTTTAATAATTTTTTATTTTCAATTGCTGTTATAGCTTTTTTGTTCATTTTTATCACCTTCAAGAATTTTCTTTTCTAATTCCGAACACTCTATTTTTGTTAATATATGATCTTCTCCAACAAACATTAAACATTCTCCTCTTTTTAATGACTTTATTTCAATTTTTTCTTTTTCTGATAAATTTGCAAAATCTGAAAGTATTTTTATATTTTCTTCTTCTAGTGCAAAAAATGTTTTTATACTTGAATTATTCAAAATACTTTTTCCATATGTTCCACTATCTAAACTAAAAATATCAGATATATCTTGTGTTATAGCAACACTACTTCCTCCATATTTTCTTATTGTTTTAAATATTTTATATATAAAACTTGCAACCTCTTTATTAGACGTAACGCCTATTAGTCTCCAAATTTCATCTAAGTAAATAGCCTTCTTTTTATTTCTATTTTCTTTTATTTTATCCCAAAAAATATCTGTAAATAAATACATTCCATATTTAAGATTTTCTTCTCCCAAATCATAAATGTCAGCGACAATTAAATCGTTATTTAATTCTATATTTGTATAATTGTTAAAAAATTTCATTGAACCTTTTACAAATGGAATTAATTTTATTCTAAACTTTTCTGTTCTTTTATCTTTTCCTAATACATTATATAAATCCTCTAACTTCGGCATTTTTTTTGATTTTTTAAATTCCTTTTTATTATTTTTTTCTTCATACAAACTTTCATCGTTAAAATTAATATTCTTGTTTTTATATGTTTCAATTAATTTTTCTTCTATTAAAGCTTTTTCTTCTTCTGTAAGTTCTCCAAAAATCAAATTAAAAAATCCTATAAGTTTTGATATCTTGGTTGCTAAATATCCTTTTTCTCCATCTTCAATACTCTCTTTTCTTATTTCTAATATATTAATATATGTATTAGAATTTGGTCCTATTTTTACCTGAATTCCATGTAATTCTTTGCATAAAGAATTATATTCGCGTTCAGGATCTACTATATATTGAGAAATTCCTAATAATTTATATCTTAATATTAATAGCTTTGTATAAAAAGATTTACCTGCTCCACTAGTTCCGAAAATACATATATTAGCATTTTTATATTTTTCAGTATTATACCTATCAATAAAAACTAGTGAATTATTGTATATATTTGTCCCTATAAAAATTCCATTTGGATCAAAAATTGTTGAAGATATAAATGGATATGTAGAAAGTAAACCTGATGTTAATATATTTCTTCTTGCTGCATTTTTTATAATTTCCCTATTTTCTGATATTGGTAAAGTAGCTAAAAATATTTCCTCTTGTCTAAAATTTGCTCTTCTTGTTTGCATACCTTTACTTTGTGCTATCCCTTCAATTTTATTTAAATAATATTCTAGATCTTTTATATTATCTGCATATAAATTTATATAGATATATAAATAATAAATATCTTCATTATTTATTTGAATTTCTTTTCTAATATATTTTGCATCATTATATGTAAAAGCTGCAAGCTCTATATCTTCTCTATTCTCGTTTCCCTCTTTTAACTCTACACCTACATTTCCTATATGATAAGTTAGTTCTTTTATTGCCTTATATGAATCTTGTTTTTCATAAAATATCGAAATATTCATGTTAATATTAGTTTCAATTAAACTTTTTAATAGAATATCATTCTGCTCTCTATAATAATCTACCACTATTAATCCTGCATAAAATATATTATCAATTTCAATATACTTTGGATTTTGCAAATTTACATATGATGGACATATTTCATCTTTTTGATTACTAGTACCTTTATAAAAATTTTCTTCCTTTTCTTTTTTAATTCTTTTTTCATTTATTTTTTCTTTTATTATTTTTTTTATGTTTTTTATATTTTCGCCTCCTAAAATAAATTATTTATTCTTTTTTATTATTTTGATTTTTATCTTCATTATTTATTATTATTTTTTATTATTTTTTTATTATTATTTTTATTATTATTTTTTTATTATTATTTTTTATTATTATTTTTTTTATTATTTTTTTTATTATTTTTTTTATTATTTATTATTATTATTTTTTATTATTATTTTTTTATTATTATTTTTTTTATTATTATTTTTTATTATTATTTATTATTATTATTATTATTTAAAAAATAATATAATAAATTTTCAACATCTTTTTTATTTGATAATTCTGAAATAAAATTTCCTGAACGAGATAAACATTCCTTGATTTTAAAATATTTTTCTGTTAACTCTTTTTTCAAAATTTCTTCTGTTTGATTATTTTTATCTTTAATTTCCCCTGATATAATAATATAAAAATCTTTAGATGATGATTTTCTTTCTGAATTAATTTTATTGATATAATCTATATAATTATTAGCTATTTTTTCAAATATTTTATTTTCTTTTTTTGAAATATTTTTTTTGATTTTTGAAATATGATTATTTAAATCTTCTTTATTACTTTGAATTAAAATTTGAATATTAAAATTACACGTTTTTAAAAAAATTTTATAAGAATTTAATATTGATTCTTTTTCTAAATTGGATTTTAAATTATAATTAATCGGATTTACCTTTATTATTTTTATTAATTTATTATTTTTTAATTTAACAACTCCTTCCTTATTAATTTCTTTTATGGGCAACCATTTTTGTAGAGTTAATTTATTTATTTTCTTCACCTCCTATTTCAGGAAAGATTTTACATTATTTATCTTTACTTGTCAAGAACTTTTCATCGACAAAAATCGACTTAAGAGTTTTTAAAATAAAAATTAAAAAAATTTTTATTTTTTTGTATATATTTTTTAAATTTGTTCATAATAATTTTATAAGGTTAATAATGATTGAGCAAAGAGCATTATTAGATAATTTTTTGTTTATTAATGTTCGAGCAAAGATTTATTACAGTGTATTTTTATATATTATAATAAGTCGGCGATAAGAATATATTATTTGTTTGTAGGCTATATTTTATTAAATTTATTTTCTTTTATTTTTAATTTTTTATAATCATATATGGTCAAATAATAGATAATATATTCGAGCTAAGATTATTCTTATATCTAGATTTTTATTTAAGTGGTTATTACTAGTCCTTATAGGATGAATATAGTTACTTCTGGTGTATTAATGGTCGAGCGAATGATTAATACTTTTGGTATTCGAGCTTATTTATATAGAAATATATATTAGGTTTTAATATTAGAAATATTAGTTTTAGTGGAGATTGTTATTGGCTTTATCGATTAATGGCAGATAAAAATATTTTTTATCTGCCATTAAATTTTTTATTTATTATAATATTTAGACTTTCTTTGACATTTTTCAACACTTTTTTGGTACATTTAAGACCTGTCCCTCATGTCTCATTTATGTTTATATATCTAAATTCTTTACATATTTTGCATTTTGTTGTATAAATTCTCTTCTTGGTTCTACTTCATCACCCATTAATAATGTAAATATTTCGTCTGCTTTTATTGCATCTTCCATTGTTACTTTTACTAATATTCTTGTCTCTGGATTCATTGTTGTATCCCATAATTGTTCTGGATTCATTTCTCCTAGACCTTTATATCTTTGAAGTCCTAATTGATCTCTAGTTATTCCTTTTTCTTCTAATTCTTTATATGCTTTATCTAAATCTTCATCAGTATAACAATATACATCTTTCATTCCTTTTTTAGATAATTTATATAATGGTGGTTGCGCTAAATAAACGTTACCATTTTCTATTAAAGGTCTCATGTATCTAAAGAAGAATGTTAATAATAATGTTCTAATATGTGCTCCATCTACATCAGCATCAGCCATGATTATAACTTTTCCATATCTAATTTTTGTAATATCGAAATCTGCTCCTATTCCTGCTCCAACAGCTAAAATTACAGGATTTAACTTGTCGTTTCCATATATTTTATCTGCTCTTGCTTTTTCTACATTTAACATTTTTCCCCATAATGGTAAAATTGCCTGGAATTTTCTGTCTCTTCCCTGTTTTGCACTTCCACCTGCAGAGTCTCCCTCTACAATGTATACCTCACATTCATCTGCATTCTTGCTACTACAATCTGCTAATTTTCCTGGCAATGTTGAAGTTTCTAAAGAGTTTTTCTTTCTAACTAATTCTCTTGCTTTTCTTGCTGCTTCTCTTGCTCTAGATGCACTAATACATTTTTCTAATATAGCTTTTGCAACATTTGGATTTTCTTCTAAAAATGTAGATAAAGCTTCATTTACCATACTCTGAACAACACCTGTTACTTCACTATTTCCTAATTTTGTTTTTGTTTGTCCCTCAAATTGAGGCTCTTTAACTTTTACTGAAACTACTGCAGTGATTCCCTCTCTTATATCTTCACCTTGTAAATTATTATCTTTTTCTTTTAATATGTTATGACTTCTTGCATAATCATTAAATACTTTTGTTAATGATCTTTTAAATCCTTCAAGATGAGTTCCACCTTCTATTGTATTAATATTATTAACAAATGTATATATATTTTCAGAATAACTTGAAGTATATTGAATTGCTATTTCTACTGGAATTTCTCCATTTTTTTCTATATAAATAGGAGTTTTGTGTAATTTTTCTTTATTTTTGTTTAAAAATTCTACAAAAGAAACTAATCCACCTTCAAAACAAAATTCTGCTTTTTTAGGTGTTTCCTCTCTTTTATCCTCTATTGTTATTTTTAGACCTTTTGTTAAAAAAGCCATTTCCCTAAATCTTTTTTCTAAAGTTTCATAATCATAATCCAAACTTTCAAAAATAGTATCATCTGCTAAAAATCTTACCTTTGTTCCTGTTCCTTCTGCATCTCCTATTTTTTCTAGCTTTTTAACAGTTTTTCCTTTTTCAAAATACATTTGGTATAATCCACCATCTCTTTTAATTGTAACCTCTGTCCATGTAGATAATGCATTTACAACTGAAGCACCTACTCCATGTAAACCACCAGATACTTTATATCCACTATCTCCTCCAAATTTTCCTCCTGCATGTAAAACAGTATATACTGTTTCTGCTGTTGATATATGTGTTTTAGGGTGGATTTCAACTGGTATTCCTCTACCATTATCTTCTACACTTATTATATTTCCTGGTTCAATAGCTACTTTTATTTCTGTACAATATCCTGCTAATGCTTCATCTACACAGTTATCAACTATTTCATAAACCATATGATGAAGTCCTCTTACAGAAGTACTACCTATATACATACCTGGTCTTTTTCTTACGGCTTCTAGACCTTCCAATACTTGAATTTGTTCTGCACCGTATTTATGATTATACTTTTCCATTTAATTTCCTCCTCTTATTACTTTGCCTTCTTTTACATTATATATTAAAATATTTTTATTTTCAATATCTATTTTATCAGTACAAGTTATAATAACTTGTGTTTTTTCTATTTTCTCTAAAAAATGATTTCTTCTTTTTTCATCTAACTCTGACATAAAATCATCTAATAATAAAATTGGTTTTTCTCCTATTTCATCTTCAATAATATTTAATTCAGATAACTTTAAAGATAAAATCGCTGTTCGATGTTGTCCTTGAGAACCATAAATATCTAATCTTTTATTATTTATATATATCACAAAATCGTCTCTATGTATACCTTTTGTTGTAAATCCTTTTATAATATCTAATTTTCTTCTTTGTTTTAACAAACTTAAATATTCTTCTTTATTTTTACTTTCTGCTATATAATCTATTTCTATTTCTTCTTTATTTTCTGTAATTTCATTGTGAATATTTTTTATTTTATTATTTATTTTATCAATAAATTCTTTTCTATAATTATAAATATTAACTGCATATTCTGACAATTTTTCATCCCAAATTTCTAACATGTTTTCATTTTTATTTTCTTCTCTAATCTGTCTTAAATAATTATTTCTTTGTTCTAATGTTTTTAAATATAAATTTAAATTATGCATATAATTCGGCTTTAATTGGCTAATCATAATATCTAAAAATCTTCTTCTATTTTGAGGACCACCTTTTAAAATATTTATATCATCTGGTGTAAAAATAACAATATTTACATTTCCTAATAATTCACTTAATTTTTTAATTTTTATTCCATTTATACTTACATTTTTTTTACCAGCTAATTCTATTTTTATTTTTCCACTTCTATCAGATTTTTCAAATTCTATTTCAATGTTTGCCTGGCTCTCATTTAGTAATATCATTTCTTTATCTTTATTGGTTCTAAAAGACCTTCCCATACTACATAAAAAAATTGCTTCTATTATATTAGTTTTTCCTTGTGCATTTTCACCATAAAAAATATTTATATTTTTCTCAAACTTTATTTCTTCATTTTTATAATTTCTAAAATTATTAATTCTTAATTCTTTTATCCACATATTCTTCTCCATCTGTGTATAATTTGTTAACTTCATTTTTTCTAATTATTTCTAATTTTTTCTTTTTTTTATTATTTTTTTCTATTTTATTGAATTTTTATAATAAATTTTATATAACAAATTATATTATTAAAAAATTAAATCGTCTTATTTTTGATTCTCGTGCTTCGTTTTTTTTTGAATTTATTTATTTTTTTATTTATTTAATTATTTTTTTATTTTTTTAAGCATATTTTTTACTATTTTTATTTATTTTTTTTATTTTTCAATGTTTTTTTTCGTATTATATGTATTTTTCCTTAATATATCTCGTATTTTCTTTTTTTATTAATTTTTTTCTTTATTTTTTATATTATTTCTATTTTATTTTTAATTTATTTTTTTATTTTATTTATTTATTCTATTTTTAATTTATTTTTTATTATTTTACTTTAATTTATTTTTTCCACAATTGTAATTAATTTAATTTTTCTTTTATATTCTTTTTTTATCTTTTTTTTTCTAATTTATTCTATTTTTTTCTTTATTTTTCCTATTAAAAATAATCCACACCTAAAATACCTTTAATTATCTTTTTTTTACTATTTTTTTCTAATTTATTCTATTTTTTTCGAATTTTCATTTTCGAATTATCCACAGTTTATTAATGATTTGTGGATAATTATGTTAAAATTTAAAGGCAGAATTTCTTCTACCTTTTTATCTTTTACTCTTCTTTTAATCTAATTGGTAAAATCATATATGTATAATCATTATTTTCAACAGATTTTATTAAACATGGTGATATACTTGTTCCAAATTCTATAAATACTTCTTCATCTTCAACTGCTTTTAAACTATCTAAAAAATATTTTGGATTAAAACCTGCTTCTAAATTTTTCCCTTCTGTAGAAACAAATAATTCTTCTTTTGCATCTCCTGTTTGATTTGTACAAGATATAATGACTTTTCCAATATCAACTTGAACTTTTACTGGATATTTTTTTTCTTTCTCAATTGCTGATGCTGATATTAAACTAATTCTTTCAAAACTATTTTGAATGCTATTTTTGTTCACTCTTATTCTTGTTTCCCAATTACTTGGTATTACATTTTTATAATTTAAAAATTCTCCATCTAATATTCTTGTTACAATTTTACAATTATCCATTTCAAATAATGCTTGATTTTTTGAAACCCCTATTTTTACAGGTTCAAAAGAATCTGATATAATTTTATTTACTTCATTTAATGTTTTTCCTGGTATAACTGCACTAAAATTATTAGTTTGTTTATTTAAATAAATGCTTCTTAATGCTAATCTAAATCCATCTACTGCTACTAAATTTAATTTATTATTTTCTATTTCAAATAAACATCCTGTAAATATTGGTCTATTTTCCTCTGAGCTTACAGCGAAAATTGTTTTTCTTATCATATTTTTTAAAACATTTTGATCTACTTCTATTGAATTTTCTATTTCTATCTTTGGAAGTTCTGGAAATTCTTCTGGATTCATTGTAGCTAATTTGTATAGAGATCCTTCACATTCAATTTCTAATAAATTTTTATCATTTAGAGAAATATATATTTCTGTATCAGGTAATTTTCTAATTATTTCACTAAACATTATAGCATTTACAACTGTACTTCCTTGTTCTTTAATTTCACATTCCATTATATATTCTATACCTATTTCTAAATCATAGGTTGTTAATTTTATTTCATTATCATTTGTTTGAATTAGTATTCCTTCTAGTATAGGCATTGTAGTTTTAGAAGCTACCCCCTTTACTACGGAATTTAATGCTTTAATAATTTTGTCTTTGTAACAAACTATTTTCATTTTGCTTCCTCCTTTATAATATATATAATATTTTTAGTAGTAATAGTATTAGGTGCTGTGGAAACTGTGGAAAACTATGTTGATAGTTAGAATCCCTAGCAAAAATACTGTTTATAATTTAGTGGAAAACTCAATAAGTAATCCACAACTAAAATTTTTAATTGTGTAAAAATGAGATATACACAGTTTTTAAACAACTTATTAACATCTGTATGTGGATATCCAATGTGTTAATTCCGTAAGAAGAGAACCACATGATTTTTCCAAACACAAATTTTTCCAAACACAATTTTTAAAAAATTTGTGAATTTTATAAGGCTGTTATTGTTTACCATTTATGATAATGTTTTTCACACTATCCACAATTAACTTTGTATTATTTTTTTCTTTTACTTCTTTTTCTATTTTTCTACAAGCATGCATAACAGTCGAATGATCTCTACCACCAAAGTCAGTTCCTATCTGAGGATAAGACATGTTAGCAACTTCTCGACAAAGATACATAGCAATTTGTCTTGGAAACGCAATATCATTTGATCTTTTATTTCCAGATAAATCATCTTTATTTATACTAAAATATTTAGCTACAGTTTCTTTTATAAAATCACAAGAAATTACTTTTTCATTTTCATATTTAAATTCATTTATAATATTTTCGGCTAATTCAATCGTTATTGGACTGTGTGTAAGTGAAGCTCTTGCAACGATTTTATTAAATACACCTTCTAATTCTCTAATATTAGAATCTATTTTATTAGCAATATTTGAAAGAATAAAATCTTCTATGATAATATTTTCCTCTTGAGCTTTTTTTCTTAAAATTGCTAAACGTGTTTCGTAATCAGGACAAGAAATATCTGCTAAAAGCCCCCATTCGAATCTTGATTTTAATCTATCTTCTAGAAATTGAATATCTCTAGGAGGTTTATCACTTGAAATAATTATTTGTTTTCCCTCTTCATATAAAGCATTAAAAGTATGGAAAAATTCTTCTTGAACTCTTTCTTTTCCAGCGATAAATTGAATATCATCTATTAATAAAACATCAATCGTTCTATACTTATTTCTAAAAAATTCATTTTTATTATCTTTAATAGCGTTAATTAATTGGTTTGTAAATTTTTCAGATGTAACGTACAAAACATTAGCATTTTTATTATTTTCTAAAATTCTATTTCCTATTGCATGCATCAAGTGAGTTTTCCCCAATCCAACGCCTCCGTAAAGGAATAAAGGATTATAAGAGTTAGAAGGTTCATTTCCAACTGCTAATGCTGCAGCATGTGCAAATCTATTATTATTCCCAACAACAAAAGTTTCGAAAGTATATTTTGGATTTAATGTTGATTTGTTTAATTCAACTTCAGCAGAAGAATTATTAGAATCATTTATAATAATTTCATTTGTAGATATTTTGTTTTCTTTTGAAATATCAATAACAGAAAAAGTCCATTCCATATTTGTAATGAATCTTAAAGTATTGAAAATAAGACTTCTATATTTATTTTCAATAAAATCCTGTTGATATTCAGAGGTGGTTGTAAAAATAATATGATTACCGTCTATGCTTCTGATTCCTAAAGGTAAAATCCAAGTTTCGTAAGAAATTTGAGTTAATTCAGGTTTTAAGACTTCTTTTATTTTTGCAATCAACTCGTCTTTTTCAATAGCCATTTATAATCATCCTTTCTAAAAAATTATCCACAAAGTTATCCACAACTGTTGATAAGTTTGTAATATTTTTGACATAATAAAACTCATAAATACGAACAAAAATTTAAGTGTTTTCAACAAAAGTAGTATTTATATTTTACTTTCACATAATAACAAATTTATACACAATAAGTCAATAAAATTGTGGAAAAAATTTTTTTTGTGTGGATAAAATGAGAAAAAGCTGTGGAAAAAAAATAAAATATTACAAAAATGTTACGAATATTGCAAAAAAAAATTATAAAAATTGCTTGACAATTATAGCAAAATTGGAGTATAATCGATATACTTGTTATTTTGTGAAAAAAACAATTTCCGTAACAACGGAGTTTTATAAAAAAATCAATAGGAGGTGCTAAAATGAAAAGAACATTTCAACCAAAAACAAGACAAGAAAAGAAAGAACATGGATTTATGAAAAGAATGAAAACTAAATCTGGAAGAAACATATTAAAAGCAAGAAGAGCAAAAGGTAGAAAAAAATTAAGTGCTTAATTTAATTATGTTTTATTAATAAAAATTAATAAGAAAAGGGACGCAGAAAGTGATCCCTTTCCACATAATTTTATTAAATAATAGTTTTTTTCATTAAGACAATAAAGGAAGAAGAAGGGAAAAGAATAATGAAAAAAACAGAGATGCTAAAAAAAAATTATGAATATAAAAGAGTTTTGACAAAAGGAAAGTATTATTCAGGCAAATACATAGAAGCTTTTATAAAAACAAACAATAACAATAAAAATTTTCTAGGGATTGCTATAGGAGTAAAGATAGCAAAGGCAGTTAAAAGAAATCATATAAAAAGATTAATAAGAGAAAACTATAAAAATCTTGAAGAAAAGGTTAATTCAGGGAATACAGTAGTGTTTTTATGGAAGAAAAAAATTGATATAAAAAATGCGAATTATAAAAATATCAAACAAGATATGGAAGATATTTTCCATAAATCAAAGCTTTTTATTGAGGAAAAGAAATGAAAAAATTACTTATAAGGCTAATTGAAATGTATCAAAAACATATTTCTAAATGGCTTGAAAGTAAAAACATAAATTGCAAGTTTTATCCTACTTGTTCAGAATATACCAAACAAGCAATTCAGAAATATGGAGCAACAAAAGGGATAATAATTGGAATTTGCAGAATTATAAGGTGTAATCCTTTTTCAAAAGGAGGATATGACCCATTAAAATAAAACTAGGAGGATATGATAGATGTTTGAATTTTTTGCAAATATCTTTGGCTACTTATTACAGTTTTTATATACTCTAGTAAATAATTATGGTTTAGCAATTATTTTATTTACACTTATTATTAAATTATTACTATTACCGTTATCTATAAAACAACAAAAAACAATGAAGAAATCTTCAGAATTACAAGAAAAAGTTAAAGTGATGCAGTTTAAGTACAAAAACGATCCAGAAAAGTTGAATAAAGAAATGATGAACTTGTATAAAACAGAAAATGTAAGCCCTTTTAGTGGATGTTTAACTTCAATTATACAAATGTTGTTATTATTATCTATTTTCTATTTAGTAAGAAGTCCATTAACTTTTATGGAAAAAATACCACAAGAGAATATAAATACATATATTCAACAGTTAAAAGATGAAGGTAAAGTAATAAGTAATGTTTATCCAGAAATAGATTTAATAAGAGAAACAGAATTATTAAAAGAAAAAAATCCGGAAGATCAGTTTATTGAAAAAACAAATATTAAAATGAATTTCTTAGGACTAGATCTAAGCAAAATACCACAACAAAATATGACGGATTATACAGTATATATTATTCCAGTATTATATATTTTATCATCTTTTATATCAATCAGAATTACAACAGCAAAGCAACAAAAAGATAAAGAAGATAAGAAGTCAAAAAATATTGATGGAAATACAGGAAAAGAAATTGAAGAAGAAAATAACGAAATGGATGCTGTAATGCAAACAAACAAGATGATGTCATGGTTTGTACCAATAATGTCTATTTCTATAGCATTTATAGCACCTTTAGGATTAGCATTATATTGGCTAATAAGTAATATTCTTATGATTGCAGAAAGATTAATTATAGATAAAGTTGTAAAATCTTAGGGAGGTGCCATAAAAATGGCAAAAAGTATTATTTCGGAAGGAAAAACTACCAATGAAGCCATAGAAAAAGGATTAAAACAGTTAAATGTTTCAAAAAAGATGGTAGATATAAAAGTTTTGGAGAGTGAAGATAAAAGAAGTTTCTTTAGTATTTTAGCTCCAAGAGTCGTAAAAGTAGAGATGACACTAAAAGAAAAAGAGGAAGAAGAAACACAAACAAAACAAATAAAACATAAAAAAGAAATAGTTCTTACTGAGGAAGAACGAGAAAAAGCAGAAAAGAATATAGAAAGATTTTTAGAACAGCTAAAAACAAACTTACAGGAAAATATAAGTTATCAGATTGAAAAATCTGAAGAAGCAATAAAAGTAAGCTTAAATGGGGAAGGACTAGGCTTTTTAATAGGTTATAGAGGAGAAACATTATATGCTATGCAAAACATTATATCATCTATAGCAGGTAAAGGAATTCAAAATCGAATAAGAGTTATTTTAGATATAGAAGGATATAAAGAAAAGAGAGAAAAAACTCTAGAGGATTTAGCTGAAAAAGTTGCAAAAACAGTTATAAAGACAAAGAAATCAGTTAAATTAGAACCTATGCAAGCATATGAAAGAAAAATAATTCATAGTAAATTACAACAAAATCCACAAGTTGAAACAATCAGTATTGGGGAAGAACCATATAGAAGAGTGGTAATTTCTTTAAAGAATAAATAAAATATATAAAATCGGAGGTCAAAGGTCGGATTTTACAAATAATTTGTAAATCTATCTTTGGCCTTTTTTGTAAAATAAAAATTTTGATATAATAGGAGGTAAAAATGAGTACTATAGCGTCTATATCTACGGCTCCGCGGAATTGGTGGAATAGGTATTATTAGAATGAGTGGACAGCTTTGCTTTGAAGTATTAGACAAAATGTTTATACCAAAAAATAAACAATCAATAGAAGAAATAAAAGGATATACCATTAAATATGGAAATATAGTTGATAATGGTGAAGTGATAGATGAAGTATTAGTATCCTATTTCAAGGCACCTAAAAGCTATACAATGGAGAATATGTGTGAAATAAATTCGCATGGAGGAAATATTATTGTAAAAAAGATATTAGAATTGTGTTTAAAAAATGGTGCGGAATTAGCGGAACCAGGCGAATTTACTAAGAGAGCTTTTTTAAATGGAAGGATTGATTTAGTACAAGCAGAATCGGTTATTGATATTATTAATGCTAAATCTGAAAAAGAAGTAAAAACAGGAATTAAACAATTAGAGGGACTATTATCTAAAGAAATAGCGGAAATAAAGCAAGAAATAATGGATGTAATGATTAATATAGAAGTGTCAATAGATTATCCAGAATATGATGTTGAAGATGTTGCAAATGCTGAAATTACTGATATGTTAGATAGTGTAAAGAAAAAGTTAGAAAGACTTGAAAGAAGTTTTGATAATGGAAAAGTTATAAAAGAAGGCATAAAAACAGCTATTATAGGAAAGCCAAATGCAGGTAAATCATCTTTATTAAATGCTATTTTAAAGGAAGATAGAGCTATAGTTACAGAATATGAAGGTACAACAAGAGATACTATCGAAGAATTTGTAAATATTAATGGTATACCATTAAAACTTATTGATACAGCGGGAATAAGAGAAACAAAAGATGAGGTTGAAAAGATAGGAATAGCAAAATCTAGGGAAACAGCTAATGCAGCAGATTTAATAATTGCAATATTTGATGCTTCAAAGGAAATAGATGAAGAAGATTTAGAAGTGATAGATTTTATTAAAAATAAAAAAGCTATTATAATTTTAAATAAAATGGATTTAAAAGCAAAAATAGACGAAAATAATGAAAATTTGAAAAAATTAAGTGGCAATATAATAAAAATGTCTGCATTAAAAAATATAGGAATAGATAAATTATATGAAAAAATTACAGAAATGTTTAATTTAAATGAGATAAATCTAGATAATGAAAATGTAATTACAAATGTTAGACAAAAAAATTTAATAACAAAAGCAATTGAAAATGTAAAAAAGGCTAAAAAAACAATCGAACAAAAAATGCCAATAGATATTGTAGCAATTTTTATAAAAGATATTTTAGAGGATTTAGGCAAAATTACAGGTGAAGTTGTAACTGAAGATATAATTGAAGAAATTTTTGCCAACTTTTGTCTGGGGAAATAAAACTTAAATTGCAAGCGAGAATAAAAAATAAACGATTTTAATAAAAAAGTAATAAGATTATATAACAAAAAACAAAAAAGCTATTAAAACGAATCTGAAAGCAAAATAAACAAAAGAAGAATTAATATAATTTAATAAAAAATAAAGAGCATAAAAACAATAAACTTAAAAAGTAAAAACAAACAATAGGTTACATAAAATCAAAGACTTAAAAAATACAATACGCAAAAAAAGACAAAATTCGACAAACGGAGAAAAACCTTGTAGGACAATAAAAACAGAAAGGTTTTAACAATAAAAACTCACAAGAACTTAAAAGTAAATTTGACCTGATGATAAAAACGAACGGCGATTTTCTGTTTCACAAGGAATGAAAAAAATCAAAATAAAACGTGGAACAAAAAGAAAAAATAAGAAAGTATAAAATGAAAGAAGGTTAGAAATAGAAATGAAATTAGAAAAGGGAGAATACTACGCTGGAGATTATGATGTTGCAGTTGTAGGAGCAGGTCATGCTGGATGTGAAGCAGGTCTTGCCGCTGCTAGACTTGGAATGAAAACATTAATTTTTTCAATCAGTTTAGAAGCAATAGCAAATATGCCATGTAATCCACATATAGGAGGAAGTTCAAAAGGACATTTAGTAAGAGAAATAGATGCACTAGGTGGAGAAATGGGGAAAAATATAGATAAAACAATGATTCAGATTAAAATGCTTAACACTTCAAAAGGACCAGCAGTACATTCTTTAAGAGCACAAGCAGATAGAAAAAAATATCAAGCAGAAATGAAGCATACTTTAGAAAAACAAGAGAATCTAGAAGTAAAGCAAGGGGAGATTGTAGATATTAAAATTGAAAACGGAGAAGTAAGGGCAATAAAAACAGATTTAGGAGCAGTTTATAAAGTTAAAAGTATAATTCTTGCCACCGGAACATATTTAAAAGGAAAAATATTTATAGGAGAATATTCAAAAGAAAGTGGTCCAGATGGTGTAGCAGCAGCTAACAAGTTATCAGAATGTTTAAAAAACATAGGAATTGATTTAATTAGATTTAAAACTGGAACACCAGCTAGAATTAATAGAAGAAGTATAGATTTTAGTAAAATGGAAGTACAAAAAGGAGATAAAGATATAGAACCATTTTCTTTTGAAGATAAACCAACAGATTTCGAACAAGTAGATTGCTATTTAACTTATACTAATGCAGAAACACATAAAATAATAAGAGAAAACTTACATAGATCACCTTTATATGCAGGAATGATAGAAGGGACAGGTCCAAGATATTGTCCATCTATTGAAGATAAAGTAGTTAGATTCAGTGATAAGCCAAGACATCAAGCATTTGTAGAGCCAGTAGGGTTAGATACTGAAGAAATGTATATACAAGGAATGAGTTCTTCTTTACCAGAAGATGTACAAATTGCTTTATATCATACAATACCTGGGTTAGAACATGCAGAATTCACAAGACCTGCCTATGCTATAGAATATGATTGCATTGACCCATCTAATTTAAAATTATCATTAGAATATAAAGGAATAAACGGATTATTCATGGCAGGTCAAATTAATGGAACTTCAGGGTACGAAGAAGCAGCATGTCAAGGATTAATTGCAGGAATTAATGCAAGCAGAAAAATAAAAGGAGAAAAACCATTAATTCTTGATAGAACACAAGGATACATAGGAGTTCTTATTGATGATATTGTAACTAAGGGAACAAATGAACCATATAGAATGATGACATCTAGAGCAGAATATAGGCTTTTATTAAGACAAGATAATGCAGACTTAAGATTAACTGAAATAGGCCATGAAATAGGTCTTATAAAAGAAGAAAGATATGAAAAATTTAAAAATAAGAGAGAAAATATACAAAAAGAAATAGAAAGATTAAGAAATTTAACTGTAAAACCAACAAAAGAAGTAAATGAGTTGCTAAAGGAACATGGAACATCAGAACTTAATACAGGAACAAAAATGGCAGAATTATTAAAAAGAACAGAATTAAATTATGATATATTAGAAAAAATTGATCCAGATAGACCAAAATTAGATAAACAAGAAAAAGAAGAAGTAGAAATACAAATAAAATATGAAGGATATATAAAAATGCAAGAAGCACAGGTAGAAAGATTTAAGAAACTTGAAACTAAAATATTGCCAGAAGATATATCATATGAAGAAATAAAGGGAATAAGTCTAGAAGGAAGACAAAAACTAGATAAATTTAAACCATATTCAATCGGCCAAGCTTCAAGAATATCAGGAGTTTCACCTGCAGATATATCGGTGCTTTTAGTATATCTAGAACAAAAGAAAAAAGAAAGGAGATAATATGGAATTTGAAGAATTCAAGGAAAAATTTAAGAATCATTTATCAATAATTAATAAAACAATTACAGATGAACAGATTTTAAAATTTTATAGATACATGGAACTATTATTAGAATGGAATGAAAAAATAAACTTAACAGCAATAACAAATCCAGAAGATATCATTTTAAAACATTTCATAGACTCATTAACAATTGAAGAATATATTAATAAAGGCGAATCTTTAGTAGATGTAGGTACAGGAGCAGGATTTCCAGGAATACCAATTAAGATATATAGAGATGATATCAATGTTACATTAGTAGATTCGTTAAACAAAAGAATAAATTTTCTAAATATAGTAATAGAAGAATTAAAACTAGAAAAAATAAAAGCAATCCATAGTAGGGCAGAAGAATTTGGAAAAAATGTAAAGTACAGAGAAAAATTTGATGTATCAACATCAAGAGCAGTGGCAAATCTTGCTACTCTGTCAGAATATTTAATACCATTAATAAAACAGCAAGGAAAAAGTATTTGCATGAAAGGTTCTGAAATAGAAGAAGAACTAAATAATAGTAAAAAGGCAATAAAAGTTTTAGGTGGAAAAATACTAAAAGTTGATGAATTTACTTTACCAAATAGTGATATTAAAAGAAATATAATTGTTATTAAAAAGGTGGAAAACACACCAGCTAAATATCCTAGAAAACCAGGAATTCCAGCGAAAGAGCCGATATCATAAAAACATAAGAAGTTGCTATTTACACTGCAAAAAACAAATTCAATAAAAGCAAAAAAAGTCAATAAATTTCTTAAATTTTATTGACTTTTTTTATATATTTATATATTATTATAGTGAAGAATAAATAAAACTCATTAATAAATATTAACTAAAATGGAGGCAATTAAATTGGGAAAGATAATATCAGTAGCAAATCAAAAAGGTGGAGTAGGAAAAACAACAACAACAGTTAATTTATGTACGATTTTAGCCAAAAAGGGTAAAAAAGTACTTTTAATTGATGCTGACCCTCAAGGAAACGCAACAAGTGGGTTAGGAGTAGAAAAAGAAGTTGAAAATTCTACATACGATATATTAGTAAATGACACAGAAATAAAAGATGCAATTCAAGATACAATTATAAAAAATTTAAAAGTATGTCCAGCAAACATGAATTTAGCAGGAGCAGAGGTAGAACTTGTTTCAATGATGTCAAGAGAACAAAGATTAAAAGAAAAATTAGATGTAATAAAAGACGAATTTGATTATATTTTAATTGATTGTCCACCATCTTTGGGACTAATTACATTAAATTCTTTTACAGCATCAAACAGTGTACTAATCCCTGTACAATGTGAATATTTTGCATTAGAAGGATTAGGACAACTAATAAATACAATAAATCTTGTAAAAAAACATTTAAATAAAGAAATTCAAATTGAAGGAGCATTACTTACAATGTATGATGCAAGAACAAATCTCTCAAATCAGGTAGTAAAAGAAGTAAAAAAATACTTTGAAGACAAAGTATATAAAACAGTAATACCAAGAAATGTAAGATTAAGTGAAGCTCCAAGCTATGGGATGCCAATTACAGAATATGATCCAAGATCAAAGGGAGCAAAAAGCTATATGAAATTTGCAAAAGAATTTTTAAAAATAAATGACGAGCAAAAAAAAGCAAAACATATGATGTAAAAGTAAAAAGAATATATTTAAGTACAATACAACTACAATAAAACAAATGATAGGAGGAATAAAAATGGCAAAAATGACAGGCTTAGGAAAAGGGCTAGATGCCTTATTTGGACCAGCTCCAGAAGAAGAGCAAATAAAAGAAAATGACTCATTAAAGAATTTAAAAATAACAGAAGTAGAACCTAATAGAGACCAACCAAGAAAAAGATTTGATCAAGAAGCATTAGAAGAATTAGCAAGTTCAATTAAAGAATATGGATTAATTCAACCAATAGTAGTAACAAAAAAGGATGGATATTACAGTATCATAGCAGGAGAAAGAAGATGGAGAGCCTCTAAAATTGCAGGGTTAAAAGAGATTCCAGCAATTATTAGGGAAGATGACGAAAAAATAAACTCAGAAATATCTCTAATTGAAAATATGCAAAGAGAAGATTTAAATCCTGTAGAAAAAGCTATGGGAATAAAAACTTTAATAGACAATTATGGAATGTCACAAGAAGAAGTAGCAAAAAAATTGGGAAAAGGTAGAAGTACAATAGCTAACTGGGTAAGAGTTCTAAACTTAGAGCCAAGGGTATTAGAAATGGCAAAAGAAGGTAAAATATCAGAAGGATACTGTAAAGCATTATTAGCAATAACAGACCCAGAAAAACAATACCAAACAGCAATACAAATGTTAGAAAGAGGACAAACAGTAAGACAAGTTGAAAAAAAGGCAAAAGTAAAAGAAACAAGAGAAGAACAAAGAAGAAATCATATATTATATAAAAATATAGAAGATACATTTCAAGGATTTTTTGGTTCAAAAGTAAAGTTAGATGCAGGAAAAAGACGTGGAAAGATTATAATAGAATATACATCAAATGATGATTTAGAAAGAATTTTAGGGTTGATTAAATAAATTCGAAAAAGAAAGTGTGATATTATGGAAAATTTTATAAATTCAGTAGGAATAGAAAAAATTATACTGTTTGTATTAATTTTTAATGTTGTTTTACTAATAGGATTTATTATTAATATTATCAAAACAAACGCAATTAGTAAAAAATACAAGAACTTTATGCAAAAATTAGGAGAAGGGAAAAATATAGAAGAGGACTTAGAGAATTATATGTATAAAGTAGAAAGAGTAGAAAAACAAAATATAGAAATAGCTAAATTTATAGAGCAATTAGATAAAGATTTTGAAAAAAGTATACAAAAGGTTGGAATTATTAGATATAATGCATATAAAGACACAGGAAGTGATTTAAGTTTTACGCTTGCCTTGTTAGATGAAAATAACAATGGAGTTGTATTAAATGGAATTTATTCTAGAGAAATGTCAAACATATATGCAAAACCAATTGAAAATGGAAAGTCTACTTATACTCTTTCAGATGAAGAGCAAAAGGCGATAGAAAGGGCTATAAATTCCACAAAATCTGGAAGATAAAAAAATTAAAAATTCCTATTGACAAATGCCCTGAAAAATGCTAAGATAAATACTGTCGCTGGACATTTGTCTTAAGATATGGAGAGGTGGTCGAGTTGGTTTATGGCACCAGTCTTGAAAATTGGCGTGCGTTTATAGCGTACCGTGGGTTCGAATCCCACCCTCTCCGCCAAACAATTTAAGTTAGATATTAAAAACCAAAAAATATCTAACTTTTATTTATAAGATGGAGATGTACCCAAGTGGTGAAGGGGACTGTTTGCTAAACAGTTAGGTCCCGAAAGGGGCGCGGAGGTTCGAACCCTCTCATCTCCGCCATAAATATATTAATATTTTGGAGGCAGTAGATTATTCTACTGTTTTTTTTAGATTTGTTCTATATATTGAAAAATATTAAACTAAAAGACTATAAAAGCTTGTAATGATTTATAATTTGGTATAAAATAAATTTGAAAAACAATTTATATAAGGAGACAAATCGTGAAAAGAAAAGAAAGAGAATTAATAAATCAAATAGATTATGAAGAAAATAAAATTGCAAAAAAGATTTTAAGAAGATATAAATTTGAAAAATGGATATATTACACAATATTCTTATTGCTAACTATAACATGTATTTTATGGGCAATAAATATATATGGGACAAGTAATTTATTATTGTGTTTAGTAATATATATAATTTTTTCATCTTTTTTTGCAACCAGATATAGGCAACATTCAGAAAAGTTAATAAAAGAAGCATTAAATACAAGCATTTGTCCAGAGGGATTTCTGAATATTAACATATATAATGCTAAAAAAATGCTAGTAAATAAATCTGCTTATAATTATACACTAAATAAAATAGCTACAGGATATATACAATTAGGAGAATTTGAGAAAGCAAAAGGAATAATAAAAGATGTAGAAAAAATAAAAAATAATATTATTATAAAAGGAGAAATAATAAAAAATAAAATAGATATAGCATTTTTTACAGAAAATAAGAAAGAATTTAAAGAACAATGTGAAAAAATGAGAAACATTATAAAATTTCTACCTAAAAAAAGTAGAAAAGAAATTACTTTTAATATGACAATAAAAGAAGCAATAATGGATAAAGATGTTAAAAAAGTAAATGAGTTAAGTCAACAATTAGAAAAAAGAAAGAATTTATTAGACAAAATAATGGTTCAATATTACAAAGGGGTTGTTTTAGAAAAAAATAATAAAAATTATAAAAATGAATATAAATTTGTTGCTGAAAAAGGAAATAATTTATATATAGCTAAACAAGCTAGAGAAAAATTAAAAATAGAACCAAAAGATAATCCTTATAAAAAGAAAAGACACGTAATATACAAAGCAATTAATATTATATCAATATTAATAATTTTATTGTATATGATGTCTGTACTAATATATATGAAAGAAAAACCAAATATAAAATGGAATACAGGGGAAGTTTCAATTTTTGAACAAAAAATGATATTGCCTATAGGAGTAAAAGAATTTGAAAAGAAAAATCAAATAGAAATCAAAGAAATAGATGAAAACAATTTTGCTGAGGTAAAATTAGGAGAGAGTACGATACTTCTTTATATTAAAGATGAACAGATAAAGGGATTAAAAATAGACCTCGATAGTATTAGTCAATCTGACATAGATAAAATTATATTTCCTAACAATGTAAGTTTAAATAATAGTATAGATGAAGTAAAAGAAATATATAAAACTGGAAATGTTAATGTTTTTTTGAAAAAATATGACGAAAAAGTAAGTGAGGATGAAAATATTCATATTGATAGATATATTGGACAAAGATATAATATAGAGATTAGAGGTATAGGGGATAAGATTCAGAGCATTTTATATGTTTATAAGTATTAAATAATAATTCTGTGATATAAATAATTTGATATTTATGTTACAGAATTATTACATTTTTGTTAAAAAAATAAAAAATATTGCAAAAAGTTGAAAAAAAATAGAAAATATTGTATAATGAAAGTAGTGATTTGAAATTTGGAGGTGAAAGCATGAGAAATGTAAATAAAAAAATAATAAAAATTTTTATACTTTTTTTAATAAATATATTATTTTGCATTTTTATATCGAACATTTCAAATGCTGCCGCAGATTTTGATGTTAATGCATATAAACCAGACTCAACTATGATTGAGGTAAAAGGAGAAACTCAGTTACAAAAAATTGGTTTAGCTATTGTAGGACCAATAAGAGTAATAGGGAGCTTTGTTTCGGTTTTAGCATTAATAATAATTGGTGTTAAATATATGTTTGGAAGTGTCGAAGAAAAAGCTCAGTATAAAAAGACATTATTACCATATTTTTGGGGTGCAATAATGGTGTTTGGAATAACCAATATAGTTAGTATTATATATGATATAGCTGTCAGTATATAAATGAAGAAGGTGGTTATATGGAAAAAATGAAATTGACGAAATTAATATTTAATATTATTTTAATTTGTTTTTTGACTTTAGTATTAATTGGGGATTATAGCACAGTATATGCTGGGGGATGGTTTGAAGGAGCTCAAGATTTTATGAATTCAGCGGATAGTAATATAACTATAAATTCAACAGAGTTAAATAAACCTTCAAGTGAAATTTATAATATCTTAACATCTTTTGGTATGATAATAGCAGTTGTAGTAGGGATTGTTTTAGGAATAAAATATATGATTGCAGGAGCTGATGAGAAAGCAGAGGTAAAAGAAACATTATTGCCATACATTATTGGATGCGTAGTAACTTTTGGGGCTTTTGGAATATGGAGAATACTAATAAATACATTTATAGGAATAAGTTAGTTAAACTATATAGTTGACATAGAGGTGATAAATATGATAATAAATAAAAAAAATATAATATTAATATTGATTTTATCAATATTAATGATAATTGCTTGTAGTTATATACCAGTAAATGCAATATTAACGGCAGACAAATTAAGTGGAACTAGTAATAATACAGGTGAAATCGAGCCAGTACTAGCCAGTGTTTTAAAAATAGCTGGAATAATTGGCTCAGCTATGTCTATTATTACAATGATATTACTTGGAGTTAAATACATGTTGGGTAGTGTTGAAGAAAAAGCAGAATACAAAAAAAGTTTGTTTCCTTATATGATAGGAGCTGTATTTGTATTTGGAGCATCTACTATAGCAGGAATAGTATATAGTATGGTTAAATAAGTTTTTAAAGTTTTCTCGAAAGAGAAATTAATATAAAAAATAATAAAAGGAGGAATAAATATTATGAAAAAAGTATCAAAAATTTTTGCAATAATATTATTAGTTGTTATGTTAACGTCGTTTGCAAGTACTGTATTTGCTGCTACATCAGTTAATCCGGGTACGTGGAAAAATCAAACTGGAGATAAAATTAAAACAGATGATATTACAAATTTTTCAGCATCACTAATTAACGTTATATCAATTATTGGTTCTGCAGCAGCTATTATAACATTAATTGTATTAGGTATTAAATATATGATGGGTAGTGCAGAAGAAAAAGCAGAATACAAGAAAACATTATTACCTTATATAATTGGTGCAGCAATGGTATTTGGAGCATCTGTATTAACAGGTGTAATTTACAATTTCATGCAAGGATAATAATTATAAATAATAAGTGAAAAATAGAGAGCAAAGAATTTATAGAATTGCTCTCTATTTTTTGTGCAACAAACCAGAATACAATTGTAAAATTAAACACTTAAATTTTAACAAAAATGTTACGATAATATTACAATAATATTAAATATATATTTTTTTCTATATATTCTTACAATAATCAACAAAATCTGTTATAATAGTATTAAGTATAATTAGGCTTAAATTTTGATTAAGGGAGGATAAGAGATTAATGAAATCATATTATATACCTAGAAATTATAGAGGTGAGGGAAGAATATTATATATTTTTTCGACTAAAGCTCTTATATATACTGCTGTAGGTGTTGGAGTAGGGTTAATATTTTATTTTATATTTAATTTTTTAAAACTTACAACAGTCGGAATAATAATTGCATCATTCTTTGGACTTTTGGGGTTTATAATAGGTACATTTAAAGTACCGGAAATGAAAAAATTTGGAGTTGCCAAAAAAAATGCAGGAGAAAATATAGATGAAGTAATAAAAAAATGGATAATGTTTAAAAAGAAAAAAAATAAAATATATACATATATATCAGTAGAAGACGAGAAAAGTGTGAAAGAGGAGGAAACAAAAGATGAATGATTCAATTCAAAATGCATTAACATATAGTTTGATTTTTATGATTGGTGTATTAGTTATTTTAGTAATAATATTTGTAATATTAAAACTGAAAGAAAGACAAGAGGATAATCCTAAAAAAGATAAAAAAGATAAAGTAAATTCAAAGACTAATAATGTTGAAGTAAAAAAAGAATACAATAAACAATCTATTTTTGATTTTATGGAATTTGAAAAAATTGAAGATAATATGATAATTCAAAAAAGTAAAAAGAAATATTTGATGGCTATTGAATGTCAAGGAATCAACTATGATTTAATGTCTGGAGTAGAAAAAACAAGTGTAGAACAAGGCTTTTTACAATTTTTAAATACATTAAGACATCCAATTCAAATATACATACAAACTAGAACAGTAAATTTAGTAGGAAGTATTAGTACATATAAAGAAAGGCTAAAACATATTCAAGATAATCTTATAAAAGCCGATATGGATTATAGGTCAAAAGTAAATTCAGATGCTTTTCCAGCTGAAGAATTAAATAAAAAAAGAATGGAATTAATAAAACAGAGAAATTTATATGAGTATGGTTCAGACATTATAAAAAATACAGAGCAAATGAGTTTTAATAAAAATATACTAACAAAAAAATATTATATAATAATACCTTATTATCCAGAAGAATTAGAAAATAAAGATTATGCAGAAGATGAAATTAGAAATTTGGCTTTTTCTGAATTATATACAAAAGCTCAATCAATTATAAGTTCGTTATATGTTTGCGGAATTAAAGGTAAGGTTTTAGATTCAGTAGAATTGATAGAATTATTATATGTTGCATATAATCGAGATGATTCAGATATGTATAATTTAAATAGTTTATTAGGTGCAGGATTTGAAGAATTATATTCTACGGCTCCAGATGTTTTAGAAAAGAGAAGCAGAGAGCTAGATAAGAAAATAGAAGAAGAAGCAAAGAAAAAAGCAAATGAAAAAGTATTAGAAGCTGTTGATGAAACAGAGAAACAGAAAGAAGTAAGAAGAAAAGAAGAAAACATGAACAAATTGATAGACGAAATGGCAAAAATGTTTATAAGTGATAATGAGAGATATATAGGCGAAGATATAGCAAATAAAGCAAAAGAAAAAATAGATGAGGAATCAGAAGAAAAAGGAGGAAAAGTAGATGACAAAAAAGAAAAGACAAAAACTACAACAAGAAGAACTAGAAAGACAACATAGATTACAAGAAGAAGAAACAAGCTTTTTAAAGAAAAAAAGTATAAAAGAATTAATTGCACCATCTGGAATAGATGTTTCTAATATAGATCACTTAGAAATAATTTCAAGTACAAAAAGATTTGCAAGAAGTTTTTTCATATCATCACTTCCAAGAATGTGTACATTTCCAGAAATATTTAGAGATTTATATTTTTTTGGTGATATAAATACATCTATATATATTACACCTATCAAAGAAGAAAGATCACAAAATGAACTTAATAGGGTTATAAATGAATTGGAAACAGAGAGAATTGTGGCGGCAGATAAAGGAAATATAAATAGAGAAAGTATTATATCGCAAAAAAGGATGGAAGCAGAAGAACTAAGAGATGCGATAGCTTCAGGATTCAACAAATTATTTGAAGCTTCAATAGTTGCAACTTTATTTGAATATAACGAAGAGGAATTAGACAAATTTACTAAATTATTAACTGGAGAAATGTCAAAGACATTAGTAGGAATTAGAACTGCATGGGGAATACAAGAAGAAGCATTTCAGTCTAATTTACCATTAATGAATGATAAAATAAATAAAAAACACACATTCGATAGAAATTCAATGGGGACTGTTTTTCCATTTACAACATCAGAAATAGGACATCCTACAGGAGTTCCAATAGGCTTTAATAAGCAAACAGGTACACCAATATTATTTGATAATTTCCACAAATCTCTTACAAATTATAATATGGTTATATTTGCTAAGTCTGGTGCTGGTAAATCTGTTACAATGAAAACTTTGGTATCAAGATCTTCTGTTCTTATGGGAATAGAAAGTTTAGCATTAGACGCAGAAGGTGAATACAGAATTGTAGCTGAAAGTTTAGGCGGAATAAATGTTGTTATAAGTCCAACTTCTAAGACAATAATAAATGTTTTTGATATAGAAACAGAAATCATAAAAGATGAGATTACAGGAAGAGAAAGAAATGTTTTAAATGTGGAGAATAAAGTCGAAGACGTTACGCAAGCTTTACTTACAATGGCTAGAGGAAGTACAAGAAGTGATGAGGTAAATGAGCTTACAAAACAAATAATTGCAGAATCAGTAGCAGAAGAATATGCAGCTAGAGGTATAAATAGTAATCCTGCTAGTTTATATGAATCTGCGAAAGTCGAAATAAACAATAATAATATGCTAGCTAAAGAAAAAAAACAAATGCCAACAATAGGAAGTTGGTTTAAAAGAATTCAGAAAAAGGCACAAGACAATACAAATCCAGATTATCAATATCATTATAGTTACTTATTAAAAGTTATGAAACAATACATAAGAGAATATGATGGACAAATGGCATATTTTGATGGACAATCTACATTTGAATTGTTAGAAGGTGCACCATTTATTAATATTGATATATCTCAATTAGAAGAAAGATTTGCTAGACCTCTTGCACAGCAAATATTACTTTCTTGGATTTGGGAGAAATTTGTTAAGAAAAATAGTGAAGATAGAAAAAGGGCAAAACAAAAAAGGGTTCTAGTTGATGAAGCTTGGATGTTACTTCCTTATCAAGAAGCTGTAGACTTTTTAAATAAAATGGCAAGACGTGCGAGAAAGAGAAACGTATCTTTAGCTATTATTTCACAAAGATTCCAAGATTTTTATGAAAAACCAGAAGCACAAGCGGTACTAACATCATCAGACACAAAGTTATTTTTAGCACAAGATAAGTCAGAGATTCAATATTTAAAGGAAGTATTTAAACTTTCTGAAGGAGAGGCTAATTTCTTAACCACGTGTGCTAAAGGAGAAGGATTACTTAAAGTAGGTTCTGATACTGCTATTTTGAAAATAATGCCAACGAAAAAGGAATTTGAATTTGTTGAAACGAACTTAAATCAAATTGCAAAGAAAAATTAGTCATGAAGGAGGAGACTACGAAATGAGTCTTTTTACAAATAAAAAAGTATGGCAGAAACTTTTGATAATATTTCTTATAATTATATTGTTTCAAGCTGTATTTATGAAACCTGCACATGCGGTAGATGCAGATATATTATTAAAACCAATTACAGGATTATTTGTAGGATTAGCGGATGCACTAGAATCAGTTATGCAAAAAATAGTTCTAGGAATAGATGAGTCTTTGATAGAAGTAAAAGATAATGGAGCTGGAGTTTTGGCGACTGTTATAGTTATAGGGTTATTTATTGCTGGAACAGCTTTGGCTATTGTAACAGCAATTCCTTCTGGAGGAGCTTCTGTGGGTGCATGGGCAGCTTTTTGGATTGGAGCAGCAAGTACAGTTGCAATATCTTTTGCGGGGTATGCTATATTTGGGCAAACATTAACAAAAATTACGGAAAAGATGCTTAGCAAAGAGTTTGATTTACCACAATATGAATTATCTCCGTATGAGATTTTTGCTGATAGAATAACCGTTTTGGATGTAAACTTTTTTAATCCAAAACCTAATGAGCCAATTGGAGTGACAACGTATTATGGATATGAATCAATAAATTTAACTTCAAGATATAGTGGAACAAATGTATCAAATGATGGTAGAGGACAAGGAAGTGGAAATGCATTAGATACAGTAAATGGAGATAAAGGCTGTGAAATGAGTAGTCAATCATATGATACATTAAAAAATGATTATGGAATGCAAACAACCCAAAATGGATCGGCACAAGACATTGGATTTGGAACAAATTATACAGAATATGATTGGTTACATGATAATGAAGAATATAGAATGGTTATAATGTATTGCAATCCAGCGGTTTCAAATGGAAATGTAATTGTATATTTATGGAAAAAAGTGGTAACTGGAACTTCTGCTCCAACAGGTGAATTGAAATCTCCTGCAAATGAACTTAAAACGTATATTGCAGGATGGTATAAAACATTAAGAAATTTAGCTTTAGTTATATTATTATCTATATTAGTATATGTAGGGATAAGAATAATGTTATCAAGTGTAGCTAGCGATAAAGCTAAATATAAGCAAATGCTAGGGGATTGGGTTGTGGCTGTATGTTTGCTATTTCTGATGCATTATATAATGTCTTTTTCTATATATATAGTAAATGAATTAACAGATATGATTGTATCTATACAAGCTGATGGTAGTAAGAAAAATGAGGTACTTAATCAAATAAGTGGCAACTTAACAGTTGATCAAGAGAAAAATCTAGGTGCAGCGGTAGATATTTTGCTATTGGATGGTACTACTAATAATGATATGGCGGATAGAGTTAAAAACGCCTATGATACATTAGCTAAGAGTGGATCGGATAGAACTAGATATGCTGATTTCTTTTTTCAAGATGCACAATTGAGCCAAAGGGCTGATGATAAAAATAATGCCAAAGTGTTAATATGGCCTGTTAGTAATTTTATGGAAGAAGCAAGAGTTAAATACCAATTGCATAGAATAGATGGAACTGATAATATCTCTATGTATGGATATGGATTAATTTATGTAATATTAGTAATATATACTATTATATTCTTATTTACATATATGAAAAGGGTTGTTTATATGGCATTTCTTACAGTAATTGCACCATTGGTAGCTGTAACATATCCAATTGATAAAATGAATGATGGGAAAGCACAAGCTTTTAATATGTGGTTTAAAGAATATATATTTAACTTATTGATTCAACCATTACATTTAATAATGTATTCTGTATTAATAGGATCTGCAATGAGTTTTGCAACAGAGAATTTAGTGTATGTGGTTATGGCATTAGGATTCTTTGTACCAGCTGAGAAATTATTACGTAGATTCTTTGGATTTGAAAAAGCACAAACACCAGGAATGTTTGCTGGAGCTGCTGGAGCAGCATTATTGCATAGTGGACTTAGTCATTTAATGCGTCCTAGACCTCCAATTGGAGGACCTGGTGGAAAAGGAGAAAAAGGTGGAAAAGGAGAGATAGGTTCTGGAGATGATGAAGATGGAAAACCACCTAGAACAGCAAAGATAGATGAGACATCAGGGTTCTTGGGAGATAATAATGAAAGCAATAATGGCAATATTACAGATGAGCCAGATCAATTTAAATTTAATGTAAATGATGAAAATGACCCAAATGCACAGAAATATCATGAAGCAGCAACAGGACAAAGAGAAGCACTATTGGGAATGCAAGATGCAACAACAGAAGCAGAAAGACAAGAATATAATGATTTATATAATTCATATGGAAAAGATATTGATGGATTAAGGAATCCTGAATATATAAAATGGAGAGATGGTCAAAATCCATGGAATGCTAATTTATCTAGAGGTACACAACCAGTAAGAAATATCGGAGGTGCAGATAAGGCAAAAAATCCTAATAATACTTCTGAGAAGGATAAAAAAGGCACAGGCGGTGGAAAATGGGCAGGAATTAAAGCAGGGGTGCGAGGATACCGTAGAGGTATGCATAAAAGATATCTTGCAAGAAAACAACAAAATGGAGGAATGCTTAAAAAAGGTATTAGAATGGCTGGAGGAATTGCTACTGCTACAGCTGCAACAGCTGCTGCTGGTGTTATAGGCATAACTTCTGGTGATATAGGTAAAGCAGGACAATATATGGCAGCTGGAGCTGTAGGAGGATATAAACTAGGAAGTAGTTTAGGAAATAATATAGCTGATAGAGCTAAAAATCAAAAAGAAATGATAGAAGAAGCTAAAAAAGAAGGTAAAAAGGCACGCTATGGAAGAGAAGAATATGAAAAGAGAGAGCAAGAAAAATATATTAAAGAATTTAAAAAGAATGAGGAAAATTTAAGAAAGATACAATATAAACTTAATGTAAACAAAGAACAAGCACAAAATATAATGGAAGATCATGCAGAAGACTATGTAAACAACGGAATAACTAATATGGACGAATTTATTGCTACATATCAATTGGAACACAAAGAAGGAATGGGAAGGAAAAAAGCGATTGCTACAAGACATTATGCGATGGATAGATTAGGAGGAAAGAAGGTTAAAGAACTTGATCCAGAAGCAAAAGAAAAATATAGTAATATGTTTAATCAAGAGTTTAGAAAAGCAGGAGATAGTGAAATAAAAGCAAACCAAGATGTTTCAAATCTTTTTGATGCAGTTGGTAAGTTCCATTCATATAAAAAATAAATAGGAGGCTGAATTATGCATAATATAATGAGGTTTATAAGACAAAATAAAAAACAAATTATAAGGATTGCAGTAATTGCAGCCTTCTTGTTTTTAATATTACAGATATTAAATTATCTTACAGAAAATAATAAAAATATAAATGTGAACAATAACAAAGAACAAAGCGTTTATGAAAAAACTAATGGGACTGTTGTTTCAGATAAGTCGATGGTATCAGGAGGAAAAGTTTCTACAAGTACAATGCAAAGTGTAAATGATATAATAAAGGAATTTGTAGAAAATTGTAATAATCAAAAGATAGAAGAAGCATATAATATGCTTACTGATGAATGCAAAGAAGTGTTATATCCAGATATTGAGACATTTGAAAATAATTATTATAATAATTTATTTAAAGAAAGTAATTTAGGATATAGTATAGAAAATTGGTCAGGCGATATATATATTGTTAAATATATGGAAGACATGTTATCAACAGGAAAAGTTACAACAGATAATTCATATTCAGATTATATTACTATAGTTAATAAAGATGGTAATAAAAAGTTAAATATAAATAGATATATAGGTAGGAAAATATTAAATAAGAGTAAAGATTCAGATAATATTAAGACAGAAGTTTTATATAGTGATAAATATATGGATTATGAAATATATAAACTAAAGATTACTAACAACACTGATAACACGATTTTATTAGATCCATTAACTGAAGTTGGAAAAATATATTTAAAAGATAGTAATGATGTAAGACATAAAGCATATACAAATGAAATAGTAAAAGATAATCTTAAAATATATGCAGGACATACATCTACAATAGAAATAAAATTTGATAATCCATATATATCTGATAGAGACATAAAGTCAATTTGTTTTTCAAATATAGTATTGGATTATAGTGAAGCAAATAAGGGTGTTTATAAAAAGATAAAATACATAATAAATCTATAATTATAAGGAGAAAGTTATGGCAGATGTTCAGGATGAAGCAGTGGAAACTGCAAAAAAAGCGGGAAAAAGTACAGCTAGAAGAATAACTAATTTTATTTTTGGACCATTTAAGGGACTGCTTATATTTTTAGTTGCATTGTTTGCATTTATAATTTTGGCAGGGGTATCGGCTAGGGAAGTTTTTAGAGCTAGAACAACAGATCAAGCTTATGGAGATGATAAAAGTAAGTTCCAGGAATGGTTAGATGCAGATGAGGATACAAATGATCAAAATTATGATGATAATTAAAGGAGTAAAATATGGAAAAGGGAGTAAATATTAAAAATTATATAAAAAGAATATTTATATTGTTAATGACATTTGTTACTATATTTTCATCTGTTCCAATTGTTAGTTTTTCTGCAACAGCAGATGATGATGACGATGAAAAATTGCCAGCACTGGTGCCAGCTGTTGCTAATTCTATAATATCTAAGTATGTAAAAACTAATATAAATGCTAATAGCTCAAGTAGTGGAAATGCAAATAATAATATAATAACAGATAATAGTGATAGTGGTGATGGTTGGAGTAGTGTAACAGAGGTTAATTCAACTTCTGGACCTACAAGAAAATATAGAAATTATAAACAATATGAAGGATCATATTCTGGTAATTCATATTGGGGAGGTACAATAGCAGATTCTGCATGTGGTCCTACAGCTGTCGCAATTGTTCTTAGTGGTTATGGATATAACTATGACCCTGGAAAAGTTGTTAATATTATGCAGAATGAACTTAATTATAATAGTTCAGATAGTTTCCATTATTTAACTGATACATTAAAGCACATAGCTAATATTGAGTCAGAAGAACATTATGGATTTTCGCAAGATGCTGTTCAGAAAATAAGAAACAATTTAAATGCCGGAAGACCAGTTATAGTAAATGCACCTAATCATTATGTGGTATATATTGGAGAAAATGAAGATGGGCTAATTATTTCTGATCCTGGGAAACAAGATGGGGATAATGCAAGGTATGGAAAGACAGTAGAAGATTTAGTAAATAATGCAATCAATGATTCAAATTACTGCGGTTACATATTAATAACATCAGATTTTACGGCATCTTCAAATGGAAGTAATAATAACAATAATAATAGTAGCAGTAGTAATCAATCCTCAACAAATAACCAAAATTCTTCATCAAGTAATAATTCAAGTACAGGGACTGGAACGGCAAGAATTGATGATAGTTATAATTTAAACAATGATGGATATTCAACTATATTTACTAGTGGTACTACTGGTAGACAATTTAAAGAATATAAACAAAATATTCCAGGATGGGATTCTAGATATCCAATTAGTTGTTATGCAGCGACTAATAGAGATTGGACAGGTGAGTGTGGGCTTGTATCTACTATAATAATAGGAAGTGGATATTCTAGTGATGCTACATTTCAGTCTGCAACTGATAATATGAGATCAACTAATCGGAAATACTATGATTGAGAGATGGACGGGTGAATATGCAAATCAAAGTGTAAGTTTTGTATCATATAATAGTAGTGATATGGTAAATAAGCTTTCAAATGGATGTGTAGCTATAATTCATGGGACTTCTTCAAACGTTTCTTCTGGAGGAACACATTATATGGCAATATTAGATATAAGTGAGGATAAATCTAAAGTATATGTATCAAATCCATGGAATGGAAGTAATTATCAAGGATGGTTGTCAGTTAGTACCGTAGATAGTGATTTTGGGAGTGATTCAATAGCGTATATAACCAATGATGGTTCAAGTGTTAACTATGGTGCTGGAGGAAATTCTTCTGGGTCATCAGCAAATAGTAATATAAATATGAGTCAAAATATTACGGATAACAATAGAGGCGGATATAAAATAAATGTAAACTGGAATGAAGAGACCCAAAAAATGATAAAGAAATTAAAGGAAAAGGACTTTGATCTTAATAAATATTTATTAGCTAGTAATGATAATGAGCATTTAAGAAATTTATTAAAATCAGCTATAGTAACCCAATATCCTGATTTGAGATCAGCTAATGAAATAGCAAGCAAAGCTAGAATAGATGCAAATGAAACTCAAGGATGTATTAAAATAAAGAGATATGCAGATAATGAAACAAAAAGCTTTACGAATAGTATGACAAATCCAACAGATTCTGAAGATGGTGGAATGTATATGACATATATGCCATATGATGATTTTTCTGATTTAATTAGGGACAATAATGAATCTGCATTGAATTATTTTTCAATGGATATAAATAATAATTTGGTAATTGCAGGATGGGAAACTTTAGATGTTCAGGTGTCAATTGAGCAAACAGGAGGAGAAAGTGACCCAAATCCTGATTCTGCACCAGAGCCAAGAAATCAACCATATAGAAAATTAACTACAAAAAATGTACCATATTTGGATCAAGTATCAAATTATGCAATGCCATTTAGTTTGTTATGGACATTATTAACATATAGTGATGATGAAGATTTTGTTAATGATGTTGCTAAATTAGTTATAAATACAGATATTGTAATAGGAATATATGATGCCACAAATGTTAAAGTAACAGTTTATACTAATACATATGATAAACATGTGACTACTATTGATTCTGTATATGTAAATGGTAGAAAGACAGGAGAAGTTACAGTAGACCATGTATATACATATAAAGTAACTGAGACACAAACATTAAAAACAGATAATCCATCCTTAAAAGTAAAATATGCAGATACTTGGGCAGCAGTTTATAAGAATGATTATCAAGTTAGTAGAAGAACGGGAGATCCTACAAATGATAGTATTAATTTAGATGATGAAACAGTTGATGTAAATTATGGACAAGCAAATGATGAAAATGAGATAAATGGCAGATTAGATGGTAACGATTCTGCAAATCAACAAGTAATAGATGAAAAAAATAGATTGAAACAAGAAACTCATCAATACAATCAAAATAACTTTAGTTATAGATATCCAATTTTAGAGAATGCAATTGATAATATTTATAATTTTTCAGGAGGGTATGTATCTGTATTGAAAGAAGAAGATATACAAAATTATATTATTAACATGATAATTGATGAACATTCAGATGGATATATTGAGGATCAATTTAGTAACAATGAAATAATTAAAGAATACATAGATAATGCTAATGTGTCAAGGTCAGATGTTATAAGTGCAGTAAAGGAATTGGTGCGTGGAGCAAGAGATGATATTACATTAAATAGTAGTGGCGAAGATTTGTGGGATCAATTGACAAAAAATAGTCAAGACACAAGAAAAAATCAGACATATCAAGCAGAAATAACTTCTATTCAATATGAAGATTCTGAGACTCATAGAAATCAAACTGAAAGTATAGAGACTACAGAGACAACTGCTAGAGTACAAGATGTAACTAATAGAAATGATAAGGTAAGGTTTAAGAAAGATCCAAATGCTAATGAAAATGGATTTGTTAAATTATTATATTTTAGTAGAAAAGCAAAAGGAAACTTAAACTTTATAGATACTTGGTTCTTTGAATCAGTAGATGATACAACAGCTATAGCAGATTTGAAAGATTTATTAAAGTATTTGTTTCAATGTGCTTTTGGTAGAGATTATGGAATAGATGCAGAAGGAGTAGAAGGTCTTAAAGATATATTTGATCCAGATAAAATGAATTCAGTAAGTATAAGGAATACATCTCATGGAACTATAGTAGGAGGAGCATCATATTCTTCATTATCATTGTCTGATTCAGATATGGAAATAATATATAAAATTATAGAGTGTGAAGATGGGGGAGGAAGTGATGAGAATCAGAAACATCATGTATGTGTAATTTATAATAGACTTTTGTCTTCAGCTTTTTCAGACAATGTTGAAGATTTTGTAGATGGAGGACAATTTGAAGTATGTCAGCCAGGAGGACCATATTGGAGTTGTACTCCAAGCCAAAAAACAATTGATAATTGTAATGCTGCACTTCAGGAAGGTGATAGTACAGGTGGAGCAATAGGATTTGTGAACGTTTGGTTATGGGATAGTTATGGAGGAGAAGGAAATACTAGTCTTACATGGGAACCATCTCGAGAGTTGTTTAGAGAATATGAGGTCGGTGGAGGTGATGCTGTATATTTTACAACAGATACAATAAGAAGTGAGCTTACACAATATAGTAATTAAGAAGGAGAATAATATGGAAAAGGCTAAAAGGATGATAATACTTTCAATAATTATACTTTTTATAGTGATTATGATGTTAGTTGTAATAATTATTAATCTGAATAAGGAAAATAAAAATGAAGATAAAAAAGAAATAATTAATACTAATAGTTATATAACAAGTTCATTAGTTAAAGACGAAAATGAATTTTTTACAATAAAAAGGATAGTGAACAAATATTACGGTTATGTAAACTACCTTGACTATAATTTTGCACAAGTACAGTTAAAAGATGATGATAAAAATAATTTAAAAGAGCAATATTTTGAAAAAGGAAAAGAATTTTTAAAGGATATTTTAATAGATGAATATACACAAACAGAAGATTTATTAAAATATGCTAATAAAAAAATTAATATAACTAAAATGGAAAAGTGTAATTATAATAACTTAGATATATACATAGTAAATATAGAATATGATAAAGAAAGCACAGATATAGTAGTGTTTTCAGATTATTCAAATTCTACATATTCTATAATGCCGAAAGAGTACTTTAATGATATAGAAAATATACAATCTATTATAAAGAATTTAGATATAAAATATATAGATAAGAATAAAAATAATGAAATAAAAAAAGTAGAATTGACAGATCAACAAATTTGTTTACAATATTATTCAGATTATATTGATTTAATAAAAAATAATCAAGAAAAAGCATATGAAAAGTTAGATGAAAGTTATAGAGAAAAACGATTTGGTAGTTTAGATAATTTTAAAAAATATATAAGAGAAAATTTAAATGATATAAGTATAGATATGTTATCTAAATATCAAGTAAAAGATCAAAATGAATATAATGAGTATATGTGTGTAGACAAAAATGGTAGATATTATATATTCAATGTTACATCTGCAATGAATTATACTTTATTTTTAGATACATATACAGTAGATTTACCAGAGTTCATAGAAGAATATAATAGTGCAAGTAATCAAAAAAAGATGGCTCTAAATATTAATAAGATTATATCAGCAATAAATCAAAAAGATTATGAATATGTATATAGTAAACTAGATGAGACATTTAAACAAAATTATTATAATAACCAGGAAAGTTTAGAAGCATTTATAAAAGAAAATTTATTTAATAAAAACAAAGCAAGTTTTCAAGAATATTCATCAGAACAAAATTTGGGAATATATAAAGTACGTATAGAGAAAGAGTATCAAGATGGGGAACAAGCCCCAGAAGGAAAGAATGCGGAGTTTCAAAATCTAAACATAATAATGAAGTTAGGTCAAGGAACAGACTTTGTTATGTCATTTAGTATAGGTGAATAAAAAAAGGGTTGCATAAATGCAACCTTTTTTATATAATGCTATATATTAATAGAATCAATGGTGGTGGAGATGTTATGATAGAAATTAAAAATGTATCAAAGGCATATAAAAAAGGCATTAAAGTTGTAAATAATTTAAGTTTAACCATTAAAGATGGAGAGATATTTGGTTTTTTAGGTCCAAATGGAGCAGGAAAAACAACTACAATAAAAATGATAACGGGAATTTTAGAAATTGATAGTGGGAAAATTTTAATAGATGGAAAAGATATTTCTAAAGATGCTATAAATGCAAAAAAAAGATTTGGTTTTGTTCCAGACAATCCAGATATGTTTTTAAAGTTAAAAGGGATTGAATATTTAAATTTTATTGGAGATATATATGATATCTCGATTGATGAAAGAAAAGAAAGAATAAATAAATTGGCAAAAGAATTTGAAATGCAAGAAGTATTAAACAATAAAATAGAAAGTTATTCACATGGAATGAGACAGAAAATTGTTATTATGAGTGCTTTATTACATCAACCACAAAATTTGATTTTAGATGAGCCGTTAACAGGATTAGATCCAAAATCATCTTTCGATTTAAAAAAAATCATGAGAGAATATACTAAAGAAAAAAAGGCTGTATTTTTCTCTACACATGTACTAGAGGTGGCTGAAAGATTATGTGATAGAGTAGGAATTATTGACAATGGAAATTTGGTATTTGTAGGTACATATAATGACTTGAAAAATCAGTTTAAAGAGGATTTAAGTTTAGAAGAATTATTTATGGAGATAACAGAAAAAAATGATAAAAAGTAAGTTAATAATAATTAAAGATTTAACTATAATATTTTTAAAAGACTCATATCAAGATTTAAATATTTTTGATAAAAAAAATAAAAATATAAATATGAAGTCAATTTATGTTTGGATGAGTATAATTATATTTTTTGTATTATTGTATTTGAGTCAAAAAGCAATTAAAGCTTTAATGTCATATAATCAAGAAAACTTATTTTTAAATGTTTATATGATATTTTTGACAATTATTTTTGCAATTCAAACGGTTTTGGTTTGTGTTAATATATTTTATTTTTCAAAAGATTTAGAGATGATATTGCATTTTCCAATTAAACCAGTTGAACTTTTAGTTGCAAAGCTTATTACTTTAGAATCTAAACTTTATATTACTGAAATTATTTTTGCTATAGTACCATTAACAATGTATGGAATATTAACAAGTCAAACAATTTTATATTATTTATTTGAAATTATAATTTTAATTATATTTCCAATAGCTATTTCATTAATAATTAGTATTGTTATGATGTGTGCAATGAAAGTTTTGAAATATATAAAAAATAAGGATTTGGTGCAGTTTATTTTAACATTTATATTACTTTCTGCTGTAGTATTTGTTGAGTATACAGCATTTGGAACTTTATTAAAAAACAAAGGTGAAGGTGAAAGTTCTAGCATACAAATAGAGGAAGGTATTAAGTTAATAAATAACAAAATAAAAGAAGCCAATTCTTGTTTTTTATTTGTTAATCCTTTGGTTGAAACTTTAGAAAGACCTAATATGTATGGTTTTATAAACATAATAAAAATTTTATTTATCGATTTTGTATTGTTTATCCTATTTATTATTACAGGTAAAAAAACATATTTAAAAGATGTATTAAAAAACATATCTTATTTAACATCAGTAAAAAATAACAGAAAAAAAAGAATAAATAAGTATAAAAAACATAATAAAAGTTTTTCATATTTAATTAAAGAAGTTAGGAATTTGTTTAGAAACCCAATGTTTTTTATGCAGTGTGTATATCCAATTATAACATGCTTAATGATTACTGTAATGATGTCAATGGTAATAATTCCCAAATTTAGAGAGGCACTTAATAACGAAACAATTAGAAATCAATTTAATGATTTGTCATTTGATATAACTGCAGTTTGTATTATTTTGGGAATAATCCAGATATTTTTTATGTTGTCTCCAGCATCCTTGACAGCGGTGTCAAGAGATGGTAAAAATGCGAAGTTTATTAAATATATACCAATATCATTATATAGTCAATTTATATATAAAGGAATACCACAAATAATAATAAATATTATTTCAATTATAGGTGTAGTTACTACAATACATATTACAATACCTGAAATAGAAATGAAATATATTTTTGAAATAAGTATGTTAGCAATATTATTAAATATAATTAATAGTTATATAATGTTAATAGTAGATTTAATTAATCCTAAGCTTGAATGGGATACGGAATATGCTGTTCTAAAGCAAAACAACAATAAAATATTTCAGTATGTATTTTCAATAATTAGTATTTTATTTTTAATATATATGGATAATATATTTACTGATTTAAATTTAGAAATTGCATTAGGATATATGGCAATTATATTTATAAGTATAATTATTTTAATTAATATATTTGTAAAAATAAAAATAAAATCATTATATAAAAAAATATATTAAAATAAAAGCAATACCAATTTTGGCATTGCTTTTATTAAATACGAAAAATAAAATTATAAATAAAATTTCTAATAAAAGGAATTTGCCATAATAAAAATAAGATCAAAAATGTAAGAATAATAGCAATTATATTTTTAATTTTATATTCTAAACTATTATTATTGGTCGAAAAATTATCTTGATTAGAATATTCATTATATTTATTATTGTATTTTTTTTCATTAGTAGAATTATCTTTAGATGTAGAACTATTATCAGGCTCAATTATTTCATAATTATCTCTTAAATATTGTTTATGAAATTCATTTATTATATTTTTTAATTTTTGGTTTTCTAAAAATATAGCATTATATTGTTCAATAGGAATAAGTGTATTTGAAAGAGAAATATCATATTCTTTTCTTAATTCTTCATTAGACAATGTTTCATAAGCTTCATTAATTTTTTGCAACTTTTTTTTTGCATCTTCTTTTTGATCATCTGGTTGTAAATCAGGATGATATTTTTTTGCTAATGTAGTATAAGCTTTTTTTATTATATCTGAAGATGCATGTTTATCTACTTCTAATATTTCATAATAATTTTTTTCCATATATATTACCTCTAAATATAAACTAATCAAATTTATTATAACATAAGTTTATAATTTAATAAAAGCTTATTAATAAAAAAATTATAAAGACAGTTAATAGAAATATTTAATATGTAAAAAACGAAAAAATATAATTATAGTAACCACCTAAGATATTTTTCATAAAATATTTTAGGTGGTTTTATGAAAAAAGGGTTATGTTTAGCAGGAGGAGGAGTAAAAGGTGCAGCACATATAGGTGCAATAAAAGCATTAGAAGAAGCAAATATAAAATTTGACTGTGTAGGAGGAACATCTTCTGGAAGTATTGTAGCATGTTTATATGCATGTGGATTTTCGGCAGATGAAATGTATAAAATTTTTAAAAAATATTGTAAAAAAATTAAATATGTAGATATAAAAAATATATTTGAATTAATTTTTGGATTAATATTTACAGGAAAAATTATTATAAAAGGATTGAATTCAGGAAAACAAATTGAAAGATTAATAAATAAAGTATGCAATGAAAAAGGAATTTATCAAATAAGTGATATAAAAATGCCATTAGCAATACCAAGTGTTGATTTATGTAATGGAGATGTTATATGTTTTACTTCTCAAAAATTTAGAAATAATATGTCAGATAATACTATATTTACAAGTGACATAGAAATAGGAAAGGCAGTAAGAGCAAGTTGTAGTTATCCAGTAGTTTTTTCACCATGCCCATATAAGAATATAAAATTAGTTGATGGTGGAATTAGAGAAAATGTACCATGGAAGGAATTAAAGTTTTTAGGAGCAGATAAAGTTGTTAATATAGTTTTTGAAGATGAGGGAAATGAGGTATGTAATAAAAATTTGGTAGAAGTAGCAGGAAGGTCTATAGGGTTGTTGTGTAGAGAATTATCAAATTATGAATTAGATGGTTCTGATTTTACATTAAAAATAACAAGCAAAAAAGTAGGTCTATTGGATATGAAGAAGATTGATGAACTTTATGAGTTAGGGTATAAGCAAGCAAAAGAAAAGATAAAAGATATATAAAAAATAAGCAAAAAAAAAGACAGAGGTTAATATATGAAGTATATTCTCTGTCTTTTTTATGTAGTATTAATATTAATTATTAATTTTAATTTCTTCTTTTTTTGCATCTGTAGAATTTTCTTTTTCAATTAACTTTTTTGCATTTTCTTTGGCTTTTAAATTATCTTTTGCAACAGTCATAAGAAGTTTTATTCTGTTTGTTTGGTTGGCTTCACTTGCACCAGGATCATAGTCAACAGGAGAAATATTTGCTTCAGGATATAAGCTTCTTATTGTTTTGATAACTCCTTTTCCAACTACATGGTTTGGTAGACAAGCAAATGGTTGAACACAAATTATATTTGGAATATCATTTTCAATATATTCAATCATTTCAGCTGTTAAGAACCATCCTTCACCAGTTTGGTTACCAATTGATAAAACATTTTTAACTTTGTCTTCTAAGTGCCAAATGTCACATGGTTGTAAGTAACCTTTTTTAGAATTTGCTAAAGCTATTTTTACGTCTTTTTCAAGAAGGTCAATTAATTTAATTGCAGTTTTCATTATTTTTGAAGATGTTTTATTTGTGTTTAATAAGCTATTAAATGTTATTTTATGTGTGCACATGAATTTAGCAAATCCCATGAAGTCAGGTAAAATAACCTCTGCGCCTTCTTTTTCTAAGATGTCTGCAACATAATTGTTTCCAAAAGGATGATATTTAATAAGTACTTCTCCTACAATTCCTACTTTTGGCTTTTTAACGGATGTATCTAATTCTATTTTTTCAAAATCGTTTACAATGTCATATATACTTTGTTTAAATTCTTTACTATTTGATTTTTCTAATAGTTTTTTACATTTTTCTAACCATGTATCGAATAATTTTTGTGTCTCACCTTTGTTTACTTCATATGCTCTATTTTTAGTTAACATTTTTTGTAGTAAATCGCCATATACAACCATTTTTAATAGTCTTTCTACTAGAGGTATAGTTAGTTTAAATCCAGGCATTTTTTCCATTCCTACTATGTTAAAAGATATTACTGGAACATTTTCAAATCCAGCATCTTTAAGTGCTTTACGAATGAATCCAATGTAATTAGTTGCTCTACAACCTCCACCAGTTTGAGACATAATTAAGGCAGTTTTGTTTAAATCATATTTACCTGATTGTAATGCTTCTATCATTTGTCCTGTAACTAAAATAGATGGGTAACATGCATCATTATTAACATATTTCAAACCAGTTTCTACTGTTTTTTGTGTACATTTTCTTAGTAATTCAACATGATATCCAGAGGCACGAACAGCAGCTTCTAGTAATTCAAAATGGATAGGTGCCATTTGAGGTATTAGTATAGTGTAATCTTTTCTCATTTCTTTAGTAAAGATTTTCTTTTTAACACCATAATCGCCATCTGATTTTACTTGTTTCTTTTCTTGTTCTCTTTTTTTCATGCTGGCAAGAAGTGAACGAATACGTATACGAACAGCCCCTAAATTGTTTACTTCGTCTATTTTTATTAATGTATACATTTTGTCAAAACTTGATAATATTTCTTCTACTTGGTCAGTTGTTACAGCGTCAACACCACAACCAAATGAATTTAATTGTACTAATTCTAAGCAATCATGTTTTCCAACAAAGTCTGCAGCTGCATAAAGCCTAGCATGATATACCCATTGGTCTACAACTCGTAAAGGTCTTTTTGCTTCTGTTTTGTCAGAAACACTATCTTCTGTTAAAACACATAAACCTAAAGATGTTATTAATGTATCAATACCATGATTAATTTCTGGGTCTATATGGTAAGGGCGACCAGCTAAAACTATTCCTTTTAAGTTGTTTTCTTCTATATATCTTACTGTTTCAGCGCCTTTATCTCTAATGTCTTTTTTACATTTTTGATATTCTGCTTCTGCTTTATCTACGGCCTCATTTAATTCTGCTTTTGTAAATTTATATTCTTTAAATTCGTCTAATTCTAAAATCTTTTTAACTAAATTCTTTTTTTCAAAAGGTAAGAAAGAATTTATGAATTTTATTTCCGGATTTTTTAGTTCTTCTACATTATTTTTTAATACTTCTGAATATGAAATTACAATAGGACAATTATAGTGATTGTCTGCTTTTTCATATTCTTTTCTAGAATATGGTATACAAGGATAAAATATTGTTTTAATTCCTTGTTCTATTAAGCTTTCAATATGACCATGTGAAAGTTTTGCTGGATAACATACTGATTCAGATGGCATAGATTCCATTCCTTTTTCATAAGTTTTACGAGTTGTTTTTTCAGATAAAATTACTCTAAAACCTAAACTTGTTAAAAATGTAAACCAGAATGGGTAATCTTCGTACATATTTAAAACCCTAGGGATTCCAATTGTTCCTCTTGGTGCAAATTGTTCTTCAAGAGGTTGATAGTTAAATAGTCTTTCAAATTTATATTGTACTAAGTTTGGTAATTTTTTAGCTTTTGTAACAACACCAGCGCCTTTTTCACAACGGTTACCAGATACATGGATTTGACCGTTACTGAATTTATTTATAGTTAATTTACAATGATTTTCGCAATTGTTACAACGAGCATGAGTTACTTTAATTTCTAATTTATCTAATTCATCAGTTTTTAATATTGTTGATGTATGTTCCATATCTAGATTTGCTTCATATTGTTCTTTAGAAAGTAATGCCATTCCATAAGCACCCATTAATCCAGATATATCAGGTCTTACTACATTTTTTCCAACAATTAATTCAAAAGCTCTCAAAACTGCATCATTATAAAATGTTCCACCTTGTACAACTATATGATTACCAAGGGTTTCTACATCTCTTACTTTCATTACTTTTTGAATTGCATTCTTTATAACAGAATATGAAAGACCACTTGAAATATCACCAACAGAGTATCCTTCTTTTTGGGCTTGTTTAATTTTAGAATTCATAAATACTGTACATCTTGAACCTAAATCAACAGGAGTTTTTGATTTTATTGCTTCTTTTACGAAATCAGAAATTTCTATATGTAAACTTTTGGCAAATGTTTCAATAAAAGAACCACATCCTGAAGAACAAGCTTCATTTAACATGATATTATCAATAGAACCATTTTTCATTTTGATGTATTTCATGTCTTGACCTCCGATGTCGACAATACTTGTAACATCTGGTTCAAATTTTTTAGCTGCTGTATAATGTGCAATAGTTTCTATTTCGTTTAAATCAACATTAAGAGCAGTTTGAATTAATTTTTCTCCATATCCAGTAACCCCACTATATCTAAGAATTGCTTTTTCTGGTAATTTTGTATATAGTTCTTTTAACATGTTCATAACACTTTTTAAAGGGTTTCCTTGGTTGCTACCATATAAAGAGTAAAGTAGATTTCCCTCATCATCAATTAAGACAAGTTTTGTGGTAGTAGAACCAGCATCAATTCCTAAATAGCAATTTCCTTCATAAGTTGAAAGGTCTTTTTTTGTTACTGTATCTCTATCATGTCTTTCTTTAAATTCTTTGTAATCTTCTTCATTTTTAAATAAAGGCTCTAAAGGTTTAGAAGTATTATCATGTGAATTTTTTAATATTTCTATTTTATTAGCTAATTGGTCTGGTGTAATTGCTTCTGTTCCAATAGAATCTAGTGCAGCACCTTTAGCTACTAAAAGGTGTGCTTCTTCTGGTACAATTATTTCATCATCTGTTAAATGCAAGGTTTCTATAAATCTTGTACGTAATTCTGATAAATAATTTAAAGGACCTCCTAGAAATGCAACATGACCTCTAATTGGTCTTCCACAAGCAAGTCCACTGATTGTTTGATTAACAACTGCTTGGAAAATAGAAGCTGCAATATCTTCTTTTGCTGCTCCTTCATTAATTAATGGTTGAATATCTGTTTTTGCAAAAACTCCACAACGAGATGCGATTGGGTAGATTGTTTTATAATTTTTTGCAAGCTCATTAAGTCCGGCTGTATCAGTATTTAATAAAGAAGCCATTTGGTCTAAAAATGCTCCTGTACCACCAGCGCAAGTACCATTCATACGTTGTTCTATAGATTGATCAAAATATATTATTTTGGCGTCTTCTCCTCCAAGTTCAATAACAACATCAGTTTTAGGAATATATTTTTCAACAGCTCGTTTACAAGAAACCACTTCTTGTATAAAATCAACTCCTAAAAATTTTGCTGCAGACATTGCTCCAGAACCTGTTAATGCTAATGTAAATGAATTTAGAGGATATTTTATTAGTAAATCTTCTAATACTTTACAAACAGTATTTTTAGTATCTGAAAAATGTCTTTGATAATTTTTGTATAATGTATTTTTATTTTTATCCATTACTATAATTTTTACTGTTGTTGAACCGACATCTAATCCAACATGTAATGTTTCATTCATGACAAAATCTCCTTTTCTGTATATAAACTTTATACTTTAAACACCTTAATTGTATACGGAAAACAGGTTTTTGTCAAATGGAAAATAATGGTTCTAAAAAGGACAAACAAATAATAAAATGGATAGTAAATAATCAATATTAAGGAGGATAAAAATGAAAAGCAAAAAGATAATTATAATATTTAGTATTTTATTAATTATTATATTAATAGGAGGATATTTTGCAATAAAATATGTTAAGGAAAAACAAGGTGAAAATACAAAATCAGAAGAATACATACCTCAAGAGGAAATATCAGAGGAGCAATTGAGACAAACAATAGTTAGTTTATATTTTCCATCAAAAGAAACTAAAGAGTTGGTGCCAGAAGCAAGATTAGTAGATATAAAAGAGATTATAAATGATCCATGTGACAAATTAGTTAATTTATTAATAGAAGGACCAAAAAGTGAAAAAGAAGAAAAGATAATTCCTGAGAATACCAAGTTAAACAAAAGTTATATGGAAGATGATTGCGTAACACTAGATTTTTCTGCTGAATTTTTAAATTATGATAAATCAGATGAAAAAACAAAAGATAAAATGATAAATAGTATTGTAAACACTTTAACTCAATTAACAGAAGTTAACCAAGTAAAAATTTTAATTGATGGAAATACTAATGATGAGTTTAAAGATATATATATAGTAGAAAAATAACAGAATAAAAACAAAATATAAATAGATATAATTAATATTAAAAAATTATATCTATTTATAATAATTAAATAATTATTTAAAGATTTTATAGAGTCTAACATATCTTGAAAACTTTTTAAAATTATTTAAAAAACATTCGACTTCATTTAAAGAGTTAATTGTATTTTTTTTATAAACTTTAAAATCGAATTTCTTTTTTGGTGGTAATTTTTTACCACATTTTTTTGGCGG
>FR888055.1:112569-116141 GCA_000431335.1 Clostridium sp. CAG:343
TTCCATATCTATCACCTCGTTTTTGCAAATTTATATAATTTGTTATATAATATGAAAGAAAATAAATAATTGTAAAAGAAAATATAATTTTATTAATTATTAAAAATATGGAGAATAAATATGGACATAGAATTAGAAGCAAATGAGAGAATTGATGATTTAGAATTTAAGAATTTAAAAATAATTCAAAATAAAGATGGATTTTGTTTTGGAATTGATAGTGTTTTATTATCTGATTTTGCTAAAAATATAAAAAAAGATAGTATGGTTTTAGATTTAGGAACAGGAACTGGAATAATACCAATTCTTTTATGCGGAAAAACAAAGTTAAAAAAAGTAACTGGTATAGAATTACAAGAAGAAGTTGCGAAAATGGCAAAAAAAAGTATTAAATTAAATAATCTGGAAGATAAGTTTAATGTTATTAATGAAAATATTTTAAATTTAAATAAAATATATGAGAATCAGACATTTGATGTTATTGTTAGTAACCCACCATATAAAAAGAAAGATACTGGAATTACAAATGAGAATGAGAAGAAGATAATATCGAGACACGAAATAAGTGCTAGTTTAGAAGATTTTATAAAAATATCAAAAGATTTATTAAAAGATAAAGGAGAATTTTATATGGTTCATAGGCCAGAAAGATTGGTTGATATTTTTGAATTGATGAGAAAATATAAAATAGAGCCTAAAATATTAAAAATGGTTTATTCATATAAAAATAAAGAACCAAAATTAATTTTGATAAAAGGAGTTAAAAATGCTAAACCATTTTTAAAAGTAGAAAGTAATTTATATATTTATGAAGATACAGGAAAATATACAAAAGAGATTTTAAAAATATATAATAAAATTTAAATAAATTAGAAATAAATTCTAAAAAATAGATTTAATTAGAAAATAAGAGAAAAATAAAAAAATTAATAAAATAAAAAATATAATTAAGAAAAAAATAGAATAAATTCGAAAAAAATAGATAAAAAAAGAAAAAGTAAAAATCAACCAGTTAATAAACTGAAAAAATTAATAAATAAATTAATTAATAATTAAAAAATTAGAATAAATTCGAAAAAAATTATAAAAAAAAGGAAAAAGGAGATTTTAATGGAAAATCAGAAAAAAGGAAATTTATATATTATAGCAACACCAATAGGAAATTTAGAAGATATCACATTAAGAGCAATTAGAATTTTAAAAGAAGTAGATTTAATAGCAGCAGAAGATACAAGGCATACTTTAAAATTATTAAATCATTTAGAAATATCAAAACCATTAATTAGTTATCATAGACATAATGAAGAAATAAGAACAGAAGAATTAATAAAAGAATTAAAAACAGGGAAAAATATTGGACTAGTTTCTGATGCGGGAACTCCAGGAATTTGTGATCCAGGAGAAGAAATAATAAAAAAGTGTATAGAAGAGTCAATTAAAGTTGTACCTATTCCTGGAGCATGTGCAATGATAAATGCTTTAATTACTTCTGGCATCAGTACAAAAGAATTTATTTTTTTAGGATTTTTGCCATTAAATAAAAAATCAAGAAAAGAGAAATTAGAAGAAATTAAAAATGCAAATAAAACAATTATTTTATATGAGGCGCCACATAAATTGAAAAATACGTTAAATGATTTAAGTGATATTTTACAAAGTAGAGAAGTTGTATTAGCTAGAGAGTTAACAAAAATACATGAGGAATATATCAGAGGTACAGTTAAAGAATTAATGGAAAAAACAGATAATTTAAAAGGAGAAATGATATTAATTATAGAAAAAAATAATAAAGATAATGAAGAGGAATTAAATAGTTTAAATAATCTAACTCTAGAGGAACATTATAATTTTTATGAAAAAAGAGGATTAAATAAAAAAGAAATTATAAAAAAAATAGCTAAAGATAGAAATGTAAGTAAAAATGAAATATATCAGTATTTCATATAAAAATAAAGACATAATTTTTTATGTCTTTATTTTTATATAATTATTCTTCAGATTTTAAATTACCGATTTTTTTAGAACAGTTTTGACATATTAATTTATCATTATATACTAATAAGTTTTTTGTATTACCACAAAAAATGCAATTTGGTTCAAATTTTTTCAATACAATAGAAGAACCATCTACATAAATTTCGATTGGATCTTTTTCAACTATATGAAATTGATTTCTTATTTCTATAGGTATAACAACTCTTCCTAGTTCGTCCATTCTTCTAATAATTCCTGTTGATTTCATAACAAATCCTCCTTAAAAGTTATATTTTTACAATCCTTATATAACCCTAATATATCATAAATAAAAATTTTGGTCAATTAAATTGTAATAAAAAGTCAACTTTAGAATAAAATTATTTTGGTGATAAAATATGTTAAATATAGTTTGGCCAATTTTTATAATAATATCATTTTCTTTTGCTATTTTTTCAGGAAATTTAGAAAAATTAAATTCATCTATTTTTGAAAGTACAAGCGATGCAATAAATTTATCTATAAGTCTTTTAGGGACTATCTGCTTGTGGAGTGGAATTATGAAGATTGCAAGTAATACAAGTGTAATAGAAAAATTAACGAAGATTTTAAAACCAGTTATAAAATTATTGTTTCCACAATTAAAAAATAATAATGAAATTCAAAAAGAAGTATCAATGAATATAATTGCTAATATTTTAGGATTAGGAAATGCAGCAACACCTTTAGGGTTAAAAGCAATGAAGTCTATGCAAAAAGAAAATAAAAAAAAGGATACTTTAACAGATTCTATGATGATGTTTCTTATTTTAAATACAGCTTCTATTCAAATTATTCCTACAACAGTAATTGCAATTAGAAACTCTATGGGTTCAAGTAACCCGACAGCTATAGTATTTCCAGTATGGATTGCAACAATTGTCGCAGCAATTTTTCGGAATTATTGCAACAAAAGTATTAATTAAGTTTACTAAAAAGGAGTAATTTTAATGCAGATTACTAATTTTATTTCTAATTTAGCTATGCCAATGATTATTTTACTTATTGTAATATATGGAGTAAAGGAAAAAAATAAAGTTTTTGATACTTTTTTAGATGGAGTAAAAGAGGGAATAGAAACTACTTTTAGCATATTTCCAACGTTAATAGGACTGTTTGTTGCAATTGGAGCATTAAGAAGTTCAGGGGTCTTAGATTTAATTATTAATTTGGCAAGTCCTGTTTTGAATATGGCACATTTTCCAAGTGAATTAATGCCTTTAGCCATGCTAAGACCAATTTCAGGAAGTGCTTCAATTGCAGTTGCTACTGATATTATGAAAAATTGTGGGGTAGATAGTCTTGTTGGTATGATGGCGTCTACTATTATGGGATCAACAGAAACTACTTTATATACAATTGCTATTTATACGAGTTGTATAAAAGTGAGGAAAACAAGGTATATTATTGTTGCTTCTTTAATTGCAGATGTTGTTGGGATTGTTACAAGTGTAGTGGCTTGTAGAATTATGTCATAAATAAAGTTTTTGAATCTCGGGTTTTTGGGGCAATAGGGGATAAATCCATAATTTAAATAATAAATAGCTTGATTGAAGAGA
>FR888056.1 GCA_000431335.1 Clostridium sp. CAG:343
AGCTTCAGAATCAAATTTAAGAGAGTTTTATAAGGAAGTAATATAGTTTGTTGTTAGAATAAACAGCTTAAATGCTAGTAATAGCAAGGAATTGCAAGATTCTGCGGGTAGGACCATATATGTATGGTTTTATATTTTACTCCTATCCCTTTTTGCACAAAACTTTGATGCCGCGACACTTTCAAATAAAAATAATTAATAATTTTGCCGTGAAGTATAGACAAATATTTGTTCTTATTATAAAATATGTACAATAGTTCAAAAATACTAAAAATTGTAATATATAAGTACTAACAAATATACTAAGAATTAAATTTTATATAATAAAGGATGTGTTCGTATGGACGAAAAAAAGAATGAAATTATTTTATTTGAAAACCAAGGAGTAAAATTAGAAGTAAACTTAAAAGATGAAACTGTGTGGCTTACACAAGAGCAAATGTCAAAATTGTTTGGAAAAGCAAAATCTACTATTAATGAGCATATTAAAAATGTATATAAAGAAGGTGAATTAATAGAAAAAGAAACTATGACTAAATTCGGAAATTCCGAATTTGCTGATAAACCAACTAATTATTATAATCTAGATATGATAATTTCTGTAGGGTATCGTGTAAAATCACAAAATGGTATTTTATTTAGAAAATGGGCTACTAGTGTATTAAAAGATTACATGCTAAAAGGTTATGCAGTAAATCAAAAAAGATTAGAATATTTGGAAAAAACTATAAAATTAATAGATATTGCTAATCGTATTGATGAAAGACTAGAAGGAAATGATGCAAAAGAAATATTAAAAGTAATTGGAGGATATTCAAAAGCATTAGACTTATTAGATGATTATGATCATAGAACTTTAAAGAAAATTGAAGGAAATATAGACGATAGGAAAATTAAATACCAAGAATGTATAAATATAATTAATAAATTAAGATTCAATGAAGAAAGTTCACTTTTTGCTGTTGAAAGAGATAAAGGATTGGAATCAATTATTGGTAACATTTATCAAAGTTTTGCACGGACAGGATATCTACAAAAGTATAGAAGAAAAAGGAGCAAATTTTTTATATTTAATAGTAAAAAATCATGTATTTGCAGATGGCAATAAAAGAATTGCAGCAACTTTGTTTATATATTTTCTAAATTTTTACGGAATATTATATAAAAACGGTAAACAAGTAATTGATAATAATACATTAACGGCTCTTACTTTATTAATTGCTGAATCGAATCCAAAGGAAAAAGAAGTAATTATAGATTTAGTGATGAATTTTTTGAATAATGAATAAAATTGGAGGTAAACAATATGTTTGATTATGAGAGTGCTCCAGAAAGTATAATAAAAAATAGAAATTTGCGATATAATTTCTATTTTTTTTATAATTTTATATTAATTTTTAAATATAAGACTATAATTATGGACTCTTATTATATGTAAAATGAGTGTAGTAGTATATAATTTTCATTAAATAAAGAGTATGGAAAGGAGGAAAAGATTGGACGAATTGATATTAATGGCACAAGCTGGAGATGAAGATGCATTTACAAAGATGATATTATATATAAAAGATGACTTATATAAAATTGCCAAAACAAGAATTGCCAATGAAACAGATATAGAAGATGCTATACAAGAAACTATGATAGAAACATATAAATCAATAAAAAGATTAAAAGATCCAAATAAATTCAAAAAATGGGTCATAAAAATACTTATTAATAAGTGTAATCGAATTTATAGAAGAAAATATAAAACAGATATTTCAATAGATGAATACAATGTTGAAACATTAAAATCCAATAATATAATTGATGTAGAAAATAAATTAAATTTTTATGATATCATAAAAATTTTAAATTATGAAGAAAGACTAATTATTATTCTTTATTATATGGAAGATTATTCTGTAAAAGAAATTAAAAGTATATTAAAAATGAATGAAAATACTATTAATACTCATCTTTATAGGGCAAGACAAAAAATAAAAACGAATTATGGAGGAAATGAGTATGAATGATTTTGAAAATAAAATAAAAAGAGCTCTAAAAAAAGATGTTGAAAAACCATTGAGTTATGATTACGCTATTAAAAATGCATTTTACAATAGCAAGAATAAAAGAAAAAGTAATTTATTATTAAAACTAGCAACAACAACATCTTGTTTAATTATGGCATGTTCTGGAGTATTTGCAACAAGCTATATAGTATATGAAAAAGTTTGGAAAAACCCTGTTATAGTAAATCAAGAAGAAAATGCAAATGTAGAAAAAGAAATTTCAAAAGAAGAAAAAGAAAATTATATATCAGAAGAAGATGCTATAAAAACAGCAAATGAAGTAATAAATAAATTAGGTTATAAAAACACTCAAATATCAAATGTTGATTTAAAAAGAAAATATAATAATGAATATTCAGGTCATTATATTTTACGATCTAATAATATATTAATAACTATAAATGCTGAAACAGGAAAACTAGAGTATTTTGGAGATAATTCTATTAATAATAGAGATATAAAATGTGATGAGCTATCAGAAACACAAGTAAATAAAATTGCTAGAGAAATATATAATAACTTAGGATTATTTGATAATGAAAACAAATATGAAATAGTAAATACCAAAAAAGTAGATATGGCATTTGGAGAACATATTAATAGTTTGTGGGAAGTAAGTTTTGGTAAAATGTATAATGGAAATTATGATAAATCTAATATATCTACAATTTGTTTTTCTATATGTGATAATAACATTGTTATATCTTCTATTACATTTATAGATAACAATAATTTTGAAAATAATCCAATTATAATTACGAAAGAAGAAGCTATTGAAATTGCGACAAATAAAGAAAAAGAATTTAGTAATTTGGAAATATCAGATACTACTGCAGATTTATCAATTGAAAAAATGAATATATTTATTTTTTGTTTAGAAAATAATATAACAAATGAAAATGGCGAAATTAAAACAGGCGATATTACAAGAAATGTTTGGGTTGTTGATGTAAAACACAATAAAGAAGCAAAACCAAAAGATGCAGAAATAGAAACAGTAAAAAAATT
>FR888057.1:0-2756 GCA_000431335.1 Clostridium sp. CAG:343
CTTCTATCATTGCTTTTCTCCCCTTTCGTTTATGATTTCTTTTAGATCAACTATTTCTATTGCTTGCTCTGTTAACTTTTTATCTTTATCTTGTAATTTCTTTGTTACTCCTGTAAATGTGAATATAAACATTACTAGAGCTGTTATTATTAATATTGTTACTGCTATTAAACACTTGTATAGTTTTTTATATTCTTCTTTCCAATTAATCAATTTAATTTTCCTCCTACTTAATTATTCTTAGTTCCAAATCTGGGTAAACTTTTTCAAATATCTTATGTTTTAATTTGAATACATCTGTCTGTATTCCTTTTACGTCTTCTACTATTTTTTTACCGTTTTCTATGTACTTAAAGTCCGCTACATATTCTATCTTTCTGTAAGTTTTACCGTTTTTCTTAAATTTATCTTGTAATAAAAATCTTGGTTGTAGTTCTAAGTTGCTTATTTCTCCTACTCTTTCTAACAGTCTTAATTCTTTATATCTATTTCCTTCTTTCTTGCTGTCAAATTCTTCTCCGTCTACTATTACTTTTTTATTTCTGTATTTGTTCACTTTTCTTTAGCTCCTTTTCTATGTAATTTTCACATCTCCTAACTCCGTTTGAAGTTTTCTAATTCAAGCCTATTACAGCCTCTACATTTTACACATTTACCGTTCTAACGGTGGATAATTATATTTCACAAGCTCTCTCCTTAATCTTTAAAGATTGTATTTTCATCTACCATACTGTTGTCTGTTATTTTTACACTCATCTTTTTATCTATTTTAAGCCTTATATCCGCCTCTTTCGCATTAAATGGCATAAATGAACCATTATAGTTAGTTGTACTTTTTAAGTATTCTCCTTCTTTAACAAACTTTGCTCCGTCTGAATAATTGCTTTTTAATTCAATACCATCTCTTAAAGAGTATATATAAGCTATTCTTCCAATAAAATTTAATTGCTTTTCTCTATATTCAGGATACTGCGTTATAAATCTGTTATAAATATCTGTAAACTCTGTTTTTAATTCATATAAGAATCTAGGCACAGTTTTTTCCTGATAGTCTTTTATAACTGCATTATCCACAAATGTTCTTGGTTTTCCATCGCAAATTAATGATATTAATTCATTTTTAAAGTCATTTTCATTTATATAAATTAATGGGTGTGAAAATATATTTGTTTCAATTTCATATCCTCCACCTTCTTTTTCATGTAAGTACCTAACATTTATTACGAATGTATCTTCTATTTTTCCAATTGTATTATTTGGTTCATCTAGCTTGTTGTAACATTCATCTTTTCTGTATTTATCTCTAAAATCGTTGTATTTTAGAGCTCTACTTGTATATCCTTTTTGTCTAACTTTTTTTCCAAATTTACAGTTCTGTTGCCACCTTCCTGCACTAAAACATTTTCCTTGTTTATAGAAACTACAATTTTTATATTTATCGCAATATGTCATTTCAGCTTCTAATGGTGTTTCTCTTCCACCAAATATACCTTTTCCTCCATATAAATTAACATTTATTTTATCCATAATTCCTCCTAATCTATTCTTGGAATACGACTCATATTTTGAGCTACCATATCCGATAAATAATATTTTTTAAAACTTACATCTTCTCCAAATCTATTCTTTTTTTGTACCCATTCTGTTGTAAATTCATATCCATCTTTTTTTAGTTGATCAATTCTTGCTCCTAACTGCATTACTCCTAAATCTTGATATGCTTCCCAACTTGTTATACTTCCAAACTGTCGTATATAATTTATAATTCTGTCCTTTTGAGTTGTCTTCATTTGTTTATCACTCCTTTACTAATTCGCACCACTCTAAATTCTTGTATAAATAAGCATATGGATCATTTGTATAATAATCATTTGGATTTACTGTTATTCTTGCTCTTACATCTGCTATTTTTGGTGTGAATTTTATTTCTTTTATTGTTTTATTAACTGCTTTTTCAAACTCGCTAGTCTCTGTTGTCATAAATTCTTTAAACCACAACATCAATTCTTCTTTACTAAACTTTTTATTGTATGCTGTTTCTATTTTTTGCATATTCTTATAAAACTCTTGTTTATTCATTTAACCACTCCTCTATTTCTTTACTTTCATGAACTTTTTATTGTATGCTGTTTCTATTTTTTGTATATTTTTGTAAAACTCTTGTTTATTCATTTAACCACTCCTCTATTTCTTTACTTTCATTTTTCTTTTTGTGGTTTTCATCCTTTGCTTGTACTAATGTTCTTATTCCTGCTTTTTGCCAATTATTTAATATAGCTTTTATGTACTTAATTGTTCTTTTATTAGCTTCTACACTAATTTGCATTGCATAAATTATTAAGTCTGTTGGCATATCTTTAGAATAATCTTCTAAAACTTCTACCCCATAAGGAGTAATAAGTCCTATATTTTCATTGTAAAAATCAATAATTTTTTGTAAGCCGTCAACACAACTGTCGCTTACTTTGTCATTATCATTTACATTAACATTATCATTTACATTTTCATTTTCATTTACATTAGTTACCTTTTTGCTTTTTGTTTGCTTCTGTTTTGCTTCTGTTTTGCTTTTCTTTTGCTTTCCATTTTCATATTTTTTATAATTTGCATCTAATTGAGGTTTAACAAGAGAAAATATTGCTTTAGATATTCCTGTCAACTCTATTTCTTCTTGGTCTAGTGCATATCTCATTATTGCATTATATGAATCTGCTTGATTTTCTTTTGGTAACTCGCTTATAGCTTCATAAAAACTT
>FR888057.1:2786-3851 GCA_000431335.1 Clostridium sp. CAG:343
AAACTTCTGTAAAATATAAAACTATCTCTTGCCATTTGCTCCTCCTTTTGTAAAATATAAGGAGTAAAACTTATGTCTTACCCCTTAGTTGTTTGCTTTTCCATATTCTTTAATAAATTCTTCTTTTGTTTTGTTGTAATATTTGCACCAAGCTTTTTGTGCTAATTTCTTTAATTGTCTGTTAAGCTTGTCTCCATTTTTGCCATGTACTCCATTTGTACCACGATGGTTTTCTTTGGTTAAAAATACTATCAAGCCATCATTTATACTCTTATGTCTATAAGCCTTTGAAAAATAAACCTCGTGCCTTTCACAATATATATCTGTTCTTTTTGTGCTGTATAATGTACTTTTTGGCATGATGCAAAATTCCTCTTCGTTTTTATTTTTATCTTTCTTCTGACTTTTCTCTGTGATTTTTGGGTAAGGATTAAAACTATTACTTAAATCTGTTACTATCATTTCTTATCCCAACTTTCTAACAAACTATCTATTTCCTTTTGTGATTTTGTTTCTATTCCATAAGGTTTACAATCTTGTATTACTCCGTCTATAAGCCTTGCCATTTGCTTACTATTAAACGAACTTGATCCATAATAAGCATTAATAATTTTAAATTCTGTATTTTCTATGTATGTTGTATCTGCTATTTCACAAAACCAAGCTATTCCTTGTGCTGTCCACATTTTTTCAAATGTCTTAATATTTTCTGTTTCTATCTTAAATCTTCTAAATATTCCTAATTCTTTTACTCTTCTTTTGTATTCTTCTATTGTATCTATTTCTGCTAAATCGCATAATTCTTGTAAAAGTTTCCAGAAATAATTATTTGCATTAGTCGTTCTTTTCTTTATGTATCTCTTTGCTTCTATTTTTAGTTTTAAGCCTTTTAATTGTTCGATATCTGATAACTTGTCCTTATCATTAATCAAAAAGCTTATTTTAGGTTTTCCTGTCTTATAGTCTATGTTTATTTCTTCTAATGTTCCTGTAGTTTGCATTTAACCACCTACTTACTCAACTACATCAAAAGGGTCTTTGTATTCTTCTTTATTTTGTTTTTTA
>FR888058.1:0-16022 GCA_000431335.1 Clostridium sp. CAG:343
TTATAGTTGGAACCAATGCTTGGACAACATAATCATTTCTCAATGAACTGTAACTTATACCTAATCAAAAATGTTACCGTCCAATAAAAAATAGTTATTAGATTTAAAAACCTAATAACTATTCTTTATATATTTTTTATGCATTTTGTTCAGAAGTTGTCTCAACACTTTCTTCAATACCATCTGTTGTCTCTTCTAATTCCTTTTCTGTATTAATATGAATATTTTGATATTTTTGCATACCTGTTCCAGCGGGGATTAATTTACCAATAATAACATTTTCTTTTAATCCTACTAAATCATCTACCTTTCCTTTAATTGCTGCTTCTGTTAATACTCTTGTTGTCTCTTGGAAAGATGCTGCAGATAAGAAACTATCTGTTGCAAGTGAAGCTTTTGTAATTCCAAGTAAAACTCTCTTACCTGTTGCTGGACGTTTTCCTTGAGCTATTGCTTCATTATTTTTATCTTCAAATTCATACATATCTATTAATGAACCAGGGAACATATCAGTATCAGCATTATCTTCAACTCTAACTTTCTTAAGCATTTGTCTACCAATTACCTCAATATGTTTATCATTAATATCAACACCTTGGTTTCTATAAACTTTTTGTACTTCTGAAATCAAGTATTCATATACTCCTTCTGGTCCTTTAATTTCTAAGATTTCAGCTGGATTGATAGATCCTTCAATTAATGGTTCTCCTGCTTCTACCATATCTCCATCTTTTACTTTCATTTTTGAACCAAATGGTATTACATAAGATTTAGAATTATCTTTTGAAGTTACAACTACTTCTTTCTTCTTCTTTGTTTCTTTAATTTTTACTTTACCATCAATTTCAGATATAATAGCAAGACCCTTTGGCTTTCTAGCTTCAAATAATTCTTCAACCCTAGGTAAACCTTGAGTAATATCTGCTACACCAGCAACACCACCAGAGTGAATTGTTCTCATTGTAAGCTGTGTACCAGGCTCACCAATAGATTGAGCTGCAATGATACCTATAGATTCTCCTATAGAAACTAAGTCTCTTCTTGCCAATCCCATACCATAACATTTTTGACATACACCATGTTTTGAACGGCATCCTAAAACAGAACGTACTTCTAACTTTTCAATTCCTGCTTCAACAATTTTATTTGCTATTTCATCTGTAATCATTGTATCTTTATCCACAATTAATTCATTTGTTTGTGGATTAATTACATCTTTTACAGGATATCTTCCTACTAATCTTTCTTGCATTTTTTCAATAATTTGATTTCCATCTTTAATATCATAAACTATGATACCTTCTTCTGTTCCACAGTCATGTTCACGAACAATAATATCTTGTGAAACATCAACTAATCTTCTTGTCAAGTATCCAGAGTCTGCTGTTCTAAGAGCTGTATCAGAAAGTCCTTTACGAGCTCCATGGGCTGAAATGAAGTATTCCAATGCATCTAACCCTTCTGCAAATGAAGATTTAATTGGTATTTCAACTGCTTTACCTGTTGTACTTGCCATTAACCCACGAATACCTGCAATTTGTCTTAATTGGTTCATATTACCACGGGCTCCAGATTTAACCATCATATAAATTGGGTTTAATTCGTCAAAATTATCTTCCATAGCATTACTTACTTTTTTAGTTGTATCTTCCCACACATTAATAACAGCGTTATATCTTTCGTCGTTTGTAATTAAACCACGTGCATATTGTTTTCTTATTGTTTCTACTTTCTCATCAGCCTCTTTTAATAATCCTTTTTTAGCTTCTGGCACTTTTACGTCATCCATTGAGAATGTTATACCAGCTAAAGTAGAATATTTAAATCCTAATGCTTTAATATAATCAATTACTTCTGCAGATTCTATTAAACCATGAATGTTAATAACCTTTTCAATAATTTGCCCCATAGATTTTTTCATAACTGGGAAACTAATTTCATATTGGAATGGGTCTTTTTCTCTATCAATAAATCCTAAATCTTGAGGAATTCCTTGATTGAATATAATTCTACCTACACTAGTCTCTATTTTTCCTGTTTTAATTTCTCCATCAATTTCTTTTGATACTCTTACAAAGATTTTAGCATGAATTCCAACATCATGGTTTTCAAATGCCATAATTGCTTCATCTGGATCTTTAAAGTATTTTCCTTCACCTTTTTCGCCATCTAATACCATTGTTAAGTAATAACTTCCTAAAATCATATCTAGTCTTGGTACAGCAACTGGTTTACCATCTTGTGGCTTTAACAAGTTATTTGTTGAAAGCATTAAATATCTTGATTCTGCCTGTGCTTCTGGTGATAATGGTAAGTGAACTGCCATTTGGTCACCATCAAAGTCAGCATTAAATGCTTCACAAACTAATGGGTGAAGCTTAATTGCTCTTCCTTCTACAAGTACTGGTTCGAAACTTTGAATACCAAGTCTATGTAGTGTTGGAGCACGGTTTAACATAACTGGATGATCTTTTATAACTTCTTCTAATATTCCCCATACTTCTGGTCTTAATCTTTCGACCATTCTCTTAGCATTTTTTATATTTTGAGCAATTCCACGACCTACTAATTCTCTCATTACAAATGGTTTAAATAATTCAACAGCCATTTCCTTTGGAAGTCCACATTGATATATTTTTAGTTCTGGTCCTACTACGATAACAGAACGTCCAGAATAATCAACACGTTTTCCAAGTAAGTTTTGACGGAATCTACCTTGTTTTCCTTTTAACATATCTGATAAAGATTTTAATGGTCTATTTCCTGCTCCAGTTACTGGTCTTCCACGTCTTCCATTATCAATTAATGCATCTACAGATTCTTGTAACATTCTCTTTTCGTTTCTTACAATAATTTCTGGTGCACCTAATTCTAATAATCTTTTTAATCTGTTATTTCTATTAATAACTCTTCTATATAAGTCATTTAAATCTGATGTTGCAAATCTACCACCATCTAATTGAACCATTGGTCTTAATTCTGGTGGAATAACTGGAACAACATTCATAACCATCCATTCTGGTCTATTTCCAGATATTCTAAATGCTTCTACTGTATCTAATCTTTTTACAAGTTTAACTCTTTTTTGTTCACTAGCTGTTTCTAATTCTTTTCTAATTTGTTTTGATAATTTTTCAAGGTCAATTTGTTCTAATAATTCTCTTAAAGCTTCTGCTCCCATTTTTGCCTTAAAAGAACCTCTACCATATTTTTCTTCTGCTTCATGATATTCTTTTTCATTTAACACTTGACATTTTTCTAATCCTGAAGTTCCTTTATCTACAACTATATAAGATGCAAAATAAATTATTTTTTCAAGGTTTCTTGGTGAAACATCTAACATTAATGCTATTCTACTTGGAATACCTTTAAAATACCATATATGAGCTACTGGTGCTGCAAGTTCAATATGTCCCATTCTCTCACGTCTAACTTTTGATTTTGTAACTTCTACACCACATCTATCACATACAATCCCTTTATATCTTACTCTTTTATACTTACCACAGTGACATTCCCAATCTTTTGTTGGTCCAAAGATTCTTTCACAAAACAAACCATCTCTTTCTGGTTTTAATGTTCTATAGTTTATAGTTTCAGGTTTTTTTACTTCACCTTTTGACCATTCTCTTATTTTTTCATCTGATGCCACTCCTATTTTTAGCTTATTAAAAATATCTAATTCGTCCACTATTTTTCCCCCTAGACTTTTATAATATTTTTTGATTTTAAACATAAAATAAGTCTATCCACCGCTCTTGCAATTCCATCCTGTCGCTTATTTTATGTTTAAAATCTATTAAATTAATTTAAATCTAAACTGATTATTTTTATTAGATATCATCATTATTTAAATCATCATTAAATAATAATTCGTCTCCTTCATCATCTAGTCCTTCAAACAATTCATCACTATCTTCATTTAAAGATTCTTCATTGTCCTCTTCTTCGCCATAACCATCTAGGTCACCGTCTGCAATAACTTCATCTTCAGCTAATATCTTTTTATCTTGATTTGGATCATATTCTATTCCTTCTTCGATGTTTTCTTTTAGTTCTAATTCTTGATTATCTTCTGAATATAATCTTACATCTAGTCCTAAAGATTGTAATTCTTTTACAAGAACTTTAAAGCTTTCTGGAACTCCTGGTTCTGGAACATTTTCGCCTTTTACTATTGCTTCATATGTCTTAACACGTCCTACAACATCATCAGATTTAACTGTTAACATTTCTTGTAAAGTATAAGCTGCACCATATGCCTCTAATGCCCAAACTTCCATTTCTCCAAAACGTTGTCCACCAAATTGTGCTTTTCCTCCTAAAGGTTGTTGTGTTACTAATGAGTATGGTCCTGTTGAACGAGCATGTATCTTATCATCTACTAAGTGATGTAGTTTTAACATATACATTACTCCTACTGTAATTGGGCTTGCAAATGGATCTCCTGTTCTACCATCATATAAAGTCATTTTTCCATCTTCGCTCATTCCAGCTTTTGCTAATAATTCTTTTACATCTTCCTCTGTTGCACCATCAAATACTGGTGTAGAAATTTTCCATCCTAATGCCTTTGCTGCGCCACCTAAGTGAACCTCTAAAACTTGACCTAAGTTCATACGAGAAGGAACACCTAATGGGTTTAATAAAATATCAATTGGTGTACCATCTGGCATAAATGGCATATCTTCTTCTGGTAAAACTCTTGAAATAACACCTTTGTTACCATGACGTCCTGCCATTTTATCTCCAACAGAAATCTTTCTTTTTGTTGCAATATAACATCTAATAATTTGGTTAACACCCGGTCCTAATTCGTCTGAATTATCTCTAGTAAATATTTTAACATCAACTATTGTTCCAGCTTCTCCATGTGGTACTCTTAAAGATGTGTCTCTAACTTCTCTTGCTTTTTCTCCAAAGATAGCTCTTAATAATCTTTCTTCTGCTGTTAATTCAGTCTCTCCCTTTGGTGTAACTTTACCAACTAAAATATCTCCTGGTCTAACTTCAGCACCAATTCTAATAATTCCATTTTCATCTAAGTCTTTTAATGAATCATCACCAACGTTTGGAATGTCTCTTGTAATTTCTTCTGCTCCTAATTTAGTATCACGACATTCACAATCATATTCTTCAATGTGAATTGATGTAAATACATCTTCTTTTACTAATCTTTCATTAATTAATATAGCATCTTCGTAATTGTATCCTTCCCATGTTGAGAATGCTACTAATACGTTTTTACCAAGTGCCATTTCTCCATTTTGTGTAGCTGGTCCATCAGCAATGGCATCTCCCTTTTTAACTTTTTCACCTTTTTTTACAATTGGCTTTTGGTTAATACAAGTTCCACCGTTTGTTCTTTTAAATTTACGTAATTTATGTACAACTGTTTTTCCATTTTTATATTTAACAGTTATTGAATCACATGTTACTTTTTTAATTACTCCATCATCTTCTGCTAATACTAAAATTCCTGAATCTTTTGCTGCTCTATATTCTATACCTGTTCCTACAATTGGGCTTTCTGTAATCATAAGAGGTACTGCTTGACGTTGCATGTTTGCTCCCATCAAGGCTCTCTTAGCATCATCATGCTCTAAGAAAGGAATCATTGCTGCTGCAACAGAAACTAATTGTTTTGGTGATACATCTACATATTGTACTTTATCGCTATCTACTTCAATAACCTCGTTTTTAAATCTAACTCTAATACGTGGATGTACAAATTTTCCATCTTCATTAACTGGTTCTGATGCTTGAGCAATAATATAGTTATCTTCTACATCTGCACTCATATACTCAACAATATCTGTTAATTTATGTGTTTCTGGATCTACCTTTCTATATGGTGTTTCAATAAATCCATATTCATTAATTTGTGCAAATGAAGAAAGTGCTGAAATAAGTCCAATGTTTGGTCCTTCTGGAGATTCTATAGGACATAATCTACCATAGTGTGTATAATGAACGTCACGTACTTCAAATCCTGCTCTTTCTCTTGTTAATCCTCCAGGTCCTAAAGCTGAAATTCTTCTTTTATGTGTTAATTCTGATAATGGGTTTGTTTGATCCATAAATTGTGATAATTGTGAACTTCCAAAGAATTCTCTAATTGCTGATGTGATTGGTTTTGTATTAATTAATGTTTGTGGTGTAACTACATCTAAATCTTGAATTGTCATTCTTTCACGAACAACTCTTTCTAATCTTGTTAAACCAATTCTAAATTGGTTTTGTAATAATTCACCAACACAACGAATTCTACGGTTTGCTAAATGGTCAATATCATCTGGTTTTCCTAATCCATGTGAAAGATTTAATAAATAGTTAATAGAAGCTATCATATCTTCTGTTGTAATATGTTTTGGTACTAATTCATCCATTCTTTCTTCTAAAGCTTTTACTAATTCTTCTTCAGATGTATTGTCTATAATGTTTTTTAAAACATTATAATTTACTAATTCTTTTATATGTAATTTACTTAAGTCAACTGTTGGTAATACTTTGTGGATATTGCATGTAGAGTTTCCTATAATTCTTACTTTTTTATCTCCAACCATAATATCTACAATGTTAATTCCTGAATCTTGAATTTCTTCTGCTACTTCTTCAGAGATAATTTCCCCTGCTTGTACAAAAACTTCTCCTGTTTCACTATCTACTATATCATTTGCAGATACTTTATCTTTAATTCTTGTAGCTAATGCTAATTTTTGATTAAATTTATATCTACCAACCTTGGCTAAATCATAACGTTTATTATCATAAAATAATCCATTAAATAAATTTCTTGCAGCATCAACTGTTGGAAGTTCTCCTGGTCTTAATTTTTTGTAAATTTCAATTAAGGCTTCATCTTGATCTTTAATAGTGTCTTTGTTTATTGTTGCTTTTAGCATTTCTTCTTTACCAAATAAATCTATTATTTGGCTATCTGTTGCTATACCAATTGCTCTAAGCAATGTGGTTACTGGAACTTTTCTTGTTCTATCAACACGTACCCAGAATATATCATTACCATCTGTTTCATATTCTAGCCATGCTCCTCTTAATGGCATAACTGTAGAATTGTATGTTCTTTTTCCTGTTTTTGTATCAAATTCTTCTCCATAATAACAACCTGGTGAACGTACTAATTGGCTTACTACTACTCTTTCTGCACCATTAATTACGAAGGTTCCACTATCTGTCATAAGTGGGAAATCACCTAAGTAAATTTCTTGTTCTTTAATTTCACCTGTTTCACGGTTAATTAATCTTACTTTTACATGTAATCTTGTAGAATATGTAGCATCTCTTTCTTTTGCTTCTTCAACTGAGTATTTTGTTTTTTCCTCCATGTAATAATCGAAAAATTCAAGAACTAAATTTCCAGAATAATCTTCAATTGGTGAAATATCTTTTAATACTTCTCCTAATCCTTCTTCTATAAACCAGTCATATGAGTCTTTTTGCACTTTGATTAGGTTTGGCATTTCAATATAATCGCCAACTTTTGCGAAATCTTTACGAGAGGCTTTCTCGTATTTAACTTCTTTAATTTTCAAAAAAATCACCCCATAAAATGTATTTAAGCAGAAATAAATTTATTTTATTTAAAAGAAGTCCCTCTCAAATGATAATTTGCTTACTAAGTTTTTAAAATGTCTGCTTTTACATATTAAAATTACTTAGGGCTCATTACATTTAATTCCTCTTCTTTTAATTTTAAACTTTTGAATTGTAAATTAGTTTGATATCAAAAATAAAATTTTTATAAACGGCAACAAAAGAGCTGTTGAAAATCTTTGATTTTTCAACTGGCTCTAGTGTTTCTTTATCTTTTACTTTTGTTAATATTTTTTATTTTAATCACCCTTATTCTTATTTTTAACTTTTTAGGGCATATTTATTATACGAATCTTTAATATGATATCACATTCTACTCATTAATGTCAAGCTTTTTAACACTTTTATCATTATTGTTTTCTTTATCAGATCCTTCTATATTTACATTTAACTCATTCGTATCTTTAATCGCTGTATCAGTATCTTCTATTTTTTCAATATTGGCAGTTACTATTATTTCTATATCTTCTTTTATCTTTTCTATTTCATAAATTACTTCTCCATCAACTTCTTCTCCTGTAAGCTCTATCTCTTCACCTAATTTTTTTACTTTTACAATAATATCTGATATTTCATAACCTTCAACTGCTTGTATTTTAAATTTATATGTATCACCATATTTTATTCCATCTTTTGAGGAGTTCTGTACATCAATAATTTTTATATTTTGTGGTACATTTTTCTCTATTTTATATACATTATCATCTAAATAATGTATATTTTTGCAATACTTTCTTAATATCTCATCAAAATTAACCTTTGCTTTTTCTTGTGCCACATAAATATTTTCTATATTATCTGATCCATAAAAAGCATTTTCGTTTATATTTGTTACAGTAGATGGTATGTATACTGTTTTTAGGCTTGTACATCTCGCAAATATTCCTGAACATAGACTTGTTACTCCTTCCTTTATTTTCACTTCTTCTAAGCTAGTTGCTCTGTCAAACCCACTATACATACCTCTCATTTCTTTTACATTTATGTATTTCAAGTTTTTACATCCATAATATGCACATGAAGCATAACCACTGCCTTCATAATCGCCAGTATTTATCAAAGATATACAATTAGCAAATGCTCCCTCTCCCAAATAAGATATTTTTCCTACAATCTCTTTTATCTTTATGCAATTTAAAAAAGCATAATAAGATATTGATATACCTTTTTGTCCAACATATAACTTTCCATCAAATCCCGTACAATTTTGAAAAGCATTTTGACCTATACTTGATAACTCTTCTGGAATAACTAAATCTCCTGTAAATCCACTACAATTAGTAAACGCTCCAGTTGCTATATATTCTACTTTTCCTAAATTTAATTTTCCATTAAACTTATCACAATTAATAAATGCTTCCCAATTTATTCGAGTAACACTATTAGGTATGGTTAAATTTCCTATAAAGTGTGAATTTGAAAATGCACATGCTTCTATACTTTCTATTCCTTCTTCTAAAACCAATGGAATCTCACTTGTACATCTTTCAAAAGCATGTTCTGATATCTTTTTAATACTACCTGGCACTGTTAATGTTCCTTTTAATTTTGAGCACCCCATAAAAGCATACTCTTCTATTTCTGTAACTGTATTTGGAATTTCTACTTTAGTATTTTTCCCTGGCAAGCATCTTATCAATATTGTTTTATTTTTATTATATATAATTCCATCTTCGATTGTAAAATATGGATTATCTTGTGATATAGTAACTGTCTCTAAGTTATTACATCCATAAAATGCCTTTTCTGTAATATGATATACTGTTGATGGTATATGAACAGATTTTAAATTTTCAGCTCCTAAAAATGTATAATCTCCAATTTGTCCTACTCCTTCTTCTATTACAAAGCTAACAATATCTTTATCTTTAATATGACTTTCTACAAATCCACTACTAATTTTAGTTTCATAAAATGCTCCTGCTCCTATGAATTCCATAGTTCCAAGTATATTAACTTTTTCTAAATTACTACAACTTGAAAATGCACCTGAACCAATTCTAGTAAAATTTTTTGGAATCGTTATTTCCGTCAAACTTTGGCACTTACTAAATGAATTAGCTCCTATACTATATTTTCCATCATATTCTTCTGATACATCTAATATTGTAATATCAGATAATTTTATACAAGAATAAAAAGCATTATCTCCTATACCTAATGCACCACCTAATAATTGTACCTCTTCTAAATTACTACATTGGTAAAAAGTATTATCTTTTATTTCTATTGGATTAGATATACTCACTTTTTTTAAGCTAGAACAATTAGAAAATGCACCTTTTCCAATATTTGTAACTGCATTAGGAATATTAATATCTTGTAATTTATCGCATCTCGAAAAAGAATAATCCTTTATTTCTTTTAAATTATCAGACAATTTTACACTTGTTAAATTATTACACCCTGAAAACACATCTTCTCCCATATATGTAACACTGTTTGGTAATTCTATACTAGTCAATCCTGTGCAATCATCAAATGCATAATCTCCAATATATACTACAGTATCTGGTATTTCTATGTTAACTAAGTTCTTTTTATTTTCAAAACATCGTGCAACTATTGAAATCGTTCCTTCCTTTATTACTATATTGGTATTTTCAGGCATTTCTCCTTTATAGCTATATAAAATATTATTTATATATAGCTCTCCATAAGGTTTTTTATCATACCAAATAGTACTATCAAAAGCATATTTTCCTATTTCTGTTACTGTATCTGGTATCGTTATATTATCTAAGTTAGAACAATCATAAAATGCATAGCAACCTATACTAGTTACTTTATTTGGTATCTTTATACTTGTCAAACTTTCACATCCATCAAATGCCTGGTTACCTATTTTAGTTAAAGCACTATCTTTATCAAATTCTATACTTACTATATTACTGCATGACATGAATGCCCCATACCCAATTTCTTTAACAGTCTTTGGAATTGTTACATTTTTCAAATTCTTATTTCCATCAAATGCATTATCTTGAATTTTAGTTAATGGATATCCATTTAAGTATGATGGTATATATAAATTTTCTTGTATTTCTCCCGATTCATATTTTATTTCTACTATCTCATCATTTTCTAAAGTATAATCCCATGTTATTTTATTTTCATCTGTAACTTTTCCAGTATATGCATTAACTTGGTCACTTCTTAAAAACATACAAGCAACAGCAACTATACTTAATAATATTATCTTTTTTACTTTTGGTTTCATATTACTTATTCCCTCCTTTCCTTCTTTTACTTATTATTATTACATTTATAGAAATAGCTATAATTAATACTATTATTACTGCAATTATATAGTCTCCTGTATGCGGATTTATTATATTACTTATTTTATTAGTAGTATTATCTGTTTCTTTTACATTATTTGAAGGTTTATTATCATTTGAAATATTCGTATCATTATTATCATCTTTTTGGTCTGTATTATCTGTATTATCTTTATTTTCTTCATCTTTTTTATCTGTATCATCTGGTTTTTTCACTTCTTCTTTTGCATAATAATATTTTACTATTATTGCCTCTTCTTCAAATTGACCTTTTGCATTTTGTGGAATAGGTTCAACTAAAACATAATCTTTTATGTCTTTTGGAATTGCAACATATTCTTCTCCAACTTCGCCTTCTTTTATTTGTTCTTCTGATATTTCTTGATTTGTTTCTTTTCCAAGATATTTTATTATAACTTTTGATTTTATTTTTTCAAACTCAACAGTTATATTTTTATTTTCTTTAATGTTTTCTAATTTGTCTATAACTACTATTCCCTCATCATTCGCATTAATTTCTATTTCTTTTTCATTTATTTTTATTTTCGAAATTTTATATCCACTATATGGTACAATTTCTATTTTCTTTTTTGAATCTTCTCCATGTTTCACTATTTCGTATGCATCTTTCCCCTGTCCTGATATAGTTCCACCATCATTTATAACATTAGTTTTTACGATATACTCTTTTAATTTATAATAATATACTACATTTATTTCTGAGCTATCTAAACTATCTAAAATTGTACCACTTCTATTTTCTGGTTCTTTAAATAATTCATATCCATCTGGTATATTATCCATTCCCTGAGTCTCATATTCTTCCCCTATATTTTTATATTGTATATTATCATCCTGCATATACTCATTTGTTTCCATATTAATATAACTAGTTACTATTTTTACTGGATTCTCATTATAATAATATGTTACTTGTGTTGTTTCATTTGTTATTTTTCCGGTGGCATTTACTGGTAATTTTTCAGTATTTAAGCTATAATTTGCAATATATTCCTTAGGATTCGTCACATATTTATCATTAATATTTCCTCTTATTATTTGCTTATCAGCAACTTCTTCTGTTGTGTCAGTTTTATAATGATTTACAATTATTTCTCCCATTTTAGATTCTTCTATAAATGTCGCATATACATTTTTATTTTGTGTAACATTCTTAAACAATGGAATCTTTACACTATTATCTTCTTCCTCAGAAAAATTAATATTTTCGCCATTAACTGATATACTTAAAACTCTATACCCATCATTTGGAGTAACAACAATTTCTTTTGTTGCATCTTTTCCATGTTTTACTTTTTCATATAAAAAATCTTCACTTCCGCTTATCTTTCCATTTTCTCCACATGCTGTAGTTATTTCATATTCCTTTAAAGAATTATATACTTTTATTTCTGTTTTTTGTGGTATAGATGCTGCCCCTTTGTTTATTTCTAATAAAGTTGTTGCACTTATTCTTTCTGAGTTCAATTCTATTGGTATTAATATTTCATCATTATTTGTTACTGTTACATTTTTAATTGATTTTCTATATGAATAGTAATCACTATCATAATTCACGATTTTTTTATTGAATTCATATTTACTTTCCAATTCAAACTCAGGTGAATATTTATATATACTTTTTTCTCCTTGAATCACATAACTTCCATCTTTCAATTTCAATATTCCATATAATCTTCCTACATTCCAATGTGATATATCTTCAGTTTCTACTTCTTTAATCCATTCTAATTCACCTTGTTTACTATACTTAGCAATTACTGCTGATATTGAATCATCACCTCTTGCTGCATTTGTATATACTCCATATTCTGCTCTTTCTTGAGTTGTTCCTACAAATAGATATCCTCCATCATTATCTATACAACCATCCTCAAGTACATTAACTGAACTATAATATCCATGTGCTGTTTTTCCAAGTTTCTTTACCCATAACAAATCTAGATTTTTATCAAGTTTTAATATCCATCCTCCCTCATACTGCGAATTCGTAGAATAAACTATAAAATTGCCATTATTATCCTCCATTATCTTTGCACATTCTACACCATTAATTTCTCCTCCAGTGAAAAATTCTTTTTGTCCAATATAATCTCCTTGTAAAGTATATTTAAAAATCCCAATTGTAGGTCTTGAACTACCTCCTTGTTGAGCAGATTCTATTGTATCATTATAAGAATTTTTTCCAACTGCAACCATGATATAATTATCTTTGCTTATTATAATATTTCCAGCATTTCCTTTAGCAGGAACAATTTGATTCCACTCACTTTCTCCTTTATAATTAAATTTACTTAAAACTATCATTTTTTCATCATCATGCGAATAACCTTTACTAGCAAGTGCAATATACCCCCCATCATTAAGTTGTATTACTTGATTATAAGAACAATAATAATTACCAATTGATTCATCAATTAATTCATTACTTTTCTCCCATTCAACCTCAAACTGTGAATTGTATTTAGTAATTTTTCTACCACACACTCCTACATATCCGCCATCATTTGTTTGACTCATACTTGTCTGCTTAATATCTGAATATTCAGCTTTTATAGTTATTTCACTTTCTCCTTTTTGGCTTTCATCAATCCCAAAATAATATGTATGTTCTTCTAAACTTCCTAAATAGTAACCTTCAAGAGCCTGAACTTCTATTACTTTATATAATCCTGACTCTAAGCTTTCTTGAATTCGTCCTTCTTCATCTGTTTCAAGAACTCTATATTTTACTTTGTTTATAAATTCTTCTTTTCCAACAACTTGTCCATTAATATTTTTAGCCTCTGATAAACTCTCACTTCCATCTTCATTTTTTTCAACTTTATATATAGCAAATTTTACTCCTTTTAATAGTTTTCCAGTCTCTTCATCTTCTTTTATTATCTCAAATGTTTTTTCATTATCCATTTGAACATAAACTATATTATTTACTACATTTGGTTCTTGTTTGAAATTACCTTGTGTCACTGCAAATTTTAAATTTCCATCATTATCTTTAGTTGCAATAAACTTTATTTCTTGTTCATTTAATACATATCCTTTAGCAGCTTCTATTTCTTTTATTGTGTATTCATATCCTGCATACAAAGTTAGTTCAATTTCTCCATTTTTATCTGTCAAGTATTCTTTTCCTTCCTCCGGAAACCATTTACCTTTAATATTAAACTTAGTATTTGGTACTACATTATCACTATTTTTTTGATATTTAGTCAAATTAAGCGTATACGCATCTTCTTTTTCATTTTCTAAAACTGTTGATAATACTGGAACTTTTCCACTCTCTTTATTAATACTAATTTCCTTGAATTTGTTATCTAAGTCATATGCTATATATTGTTTGTTATTGCTTTGAACTTTAAATCTTATTTCTTCATTTATTTCCTTATATCCTTCAGCATATATTTCTTTTAAAGTATAAATTTCATTTTGGTATAATCCTGATATATACACACTTCCATCGTTTAGAGTTTGTATTATTACTCCATTTTCTGAAATTCCTTTACCTTTTAATAAAAACTTAACATTACCAATCTTATTTTGAGTTTCTGTTTCTGTTTTTACTAAATTTAAAGCATATTTAACTTTGTTTTCTAATGATAATTTAACTAGATTTTGTTCATTTATAACTTCCTGTTCCTTAAATTCTCCAGCTACATTTTCTATACTTAAAGTTCCATCATTAGCATTTACTTTTATCTTTCTTTCAGTAGAATCACATTCATAATTTGATGTAACATTAGTTTTTGTTATCTTATACTCTTTTTCTACATATAAATTTTTGATTTTTAAATTACCATTTTCGTCTGTTGTTCCAATTATGTTCTCTTTTCCATCTGATATATTATATGTAACACCTTTAACAGTTTCTGCTGTAAATTCTTCATAATCTGTTATATCTAAATTATATTTTTTAGCAACTAGAATTCCTAATTTATTTGTTTCAACTCTTTGATATAACTTTCCTTCATTAGTATCTAAGTTGAAATATACCGCATGTGTTGAATAAGAATTTTGATTATATTCTACATTATCTGGCAAATTTATTTCATATACAAATGAATATTTATCACCAATTTTTAAAACCAATTGGCTTAAATCAATAAAATATGATTTTATTTTTGAAAAATCACTAGGACTCTCAACCCATTCATTATTACTATCTTTTAAATCTCTTGTTACATTATCTTTTTCCGAATAATATATTTTCACCTTATCTTTTAATTCTTCTGGAATTTCTATTCCTTCAGAAAACATAGATGTAGAATAATCAGATCCCATATTATTTCCATCTATTACATATGTATTATCTCTAAATGGTAGTTTTCCAACTATTACAACATCTCTTATATCACCACCTGAATAATTATTAAATATTTTTATTTCTATTTTCTGAGTTTTGCTCAAGTCACTTTTGTCTATTTCTAGATTTTCTGACTCTTTTGCTATCGCATTGCCATTTTCGTCAATAATATTCTCTGTAGTAATTAAATTGTTAGGTGCCATAATATTTACACCTGTTTTTGCATATGCAACTACATCATTTGTATCTCCATTGTTATTAATATCATAAATATCTGATTTCGTATGGTCTACCTCATATACTTCATTTTCTGGATTACTTGCATATACTTCTATATTATAATTGTCAGTTTTAGTCATAGGGTCACATCTTATAGTCATATATAAACTAATTGCAAAGTTTATTGGTTTTTCATTTTGAGTATCTATTTGTATATAGATATTTCCATCTTGCTCATATTTGCTATATTTTGATATATTTACATTAGAACTATTAGTTCTTATTTCGTCTATATTAGCATTTACTATCTGAGAAGGTAATTTCACTAAAAATTTACCATCTTTCCAACTTTGTACGCAATTATTACTTGCTTCTATATCTAGGCAAATTTGATTTTCTACTTGGCTAGAAATATTCTCTTTATTAGTTGACACACTTATAATAGAAGAAGGAGTTTTAAAATCAGTAACAGCTGTCGCATGTACAGTATTATTACATATTGCTGTACTGTAATTATAAATATAATTATATTTAAGTAATTCTTCTTTAGTTATAGAATTACTTAATGCTAATGAATCTATCTT
>FR888058.1:16088-33988 GCA_000431335.1 Clostridium sp. CAG:343
TTTCACCAGGTTGAACACTACTAGTTTCTATCCTTATAATCTTAACGTCATCTGAATAATAATATTTTTCATCCCAATTGCTCTTATAAAATGTTTTTATTAATTCATTCGTTTCATTATTGTATAATTTTATTGTTCCATTTTCTCCTAATAGACTTTGTATATCTCCTGAAAAATATATTCCCACATTCTTTATACAATTTGTTTCCATACTACCTAGAGTATCTGATTGCTCTTGTTTTATCACTATTACATCATCCTGAGTATTTTTCATTCGTAATATCTGCCATGTTACTTCATATGTATCATCTTTTATATCTTGTACCCCTTTGTAAACATCTAATACATTTTTCTTATTTAATTTTTCATTTACACTTGTACTATATGCATATTCTCTTGTTTCTACTTCCGAGAAATATAATATTGCTTGAATTTCTCTTTCAGCAGTATTACTTTTCACTATTCCATCTTCATATAAATTCAAATTATTATATGCCTCATAATAAGCTGATACTGGAATATTTAATATATAATTTCCATCTTCCATACTTGAAATTGCTTCTTGCGGATATTGTACCTCAAGTTGGAAAATATAATTTCTCTTTATTGGATTTTCTATTGTTCCATCTGAATATATTTGACTTGATCTTTCTATATGAAATTCCCTTGTATCTTTATCATATTCACCATTTTGAACAGAAACTTCAATAGGTGAATATCCATTTAATTGTGGAATTGTCCCTTGTACGCATAACTTTGAAAGCATTAATTTTTTCTGCAATTCAGACACTTCTACATTTAACTTAATACTTGAATTTTCTTTATCTAATATACATTTTTGAGATACACTATCTATATTAGCAGTTACATCACCATACCAATCTACTGTTAAAAACACATCTTTCTTTATTTCTTGTTCTTCTCCTTTGCTGTTTACATATGTCCCTTCTAAAGTTATTTTATTATCTTTTCTTGAATAATTATTTATATTTCCAGATTGTATTGCATATGCTTTTGTTGAAGAATACTTATAATCTCCACTTAAAATTAACCCTTGTATTAGTGCATTAGTTCCTTCTTTTATTTCTCGTAAATCTATAGAGTTTACATTAGATGAAATATAATTTCCATTAATTACATTATCTGCAACTAATGAAGTTGATAAAAAAAAGTTCTTTCCATCTATTTTTATTTTTGCATCCTTTAACGTTCCCTCTGAATTTACATTAAGTTGCATATACAAAGTGTCTTGACTTCCAATTTCTTTACAAGTACCTCTAAGTTTTTCTGCTTTTCCATCTCCATCTAAATCTTTTAAAACATAAGCATCAAACTTAACAAAATCACTTTGTGTTTTATCGTCATCTTCTTCAACTTGAGTATATGATTTAGCTACCTTCATTTCTGCTTCATTTATATTTTTAGAATTTTTTACACACATACTCAATATAATACTGATTAAAGTAATAATCATAAGTACGACTATTAAAATTATTTTTGCTTTTTTATTTTCTTTAAATTTAAATTTTAACATATTTCTCCCCCTAATGACACTATTATCTTATTTAATTATTTCATAATAAAAAAAGCTTTTCAATATTACTATTTTTATACTTTTCTAGCTTTCTTACGGATACTATCTCTCACTAACTTATTACTTTTCTATTTCTTTTATTTAACATTATTGTAATAAAATTATACCTAATCTTTATTAATCCTTTATAGCCGTAGCAATTTATCAAACCACAAAAAAATATTGAGACAGAAAATTTGAATTTCTTCTATCTCAATATCAATTTTTTATCTCTCATACATTATCTAACACTTACATATAAATTCATCAAGATTTATATATCCAAAGTTATTATTTCAAAAATGCACCAATAGCACCAAACACTCCTGCAGATGCTAGCCCCATTATAATTCCAGCTAAAACAACTCCTGCCATAACCGCAATAACACTCTTTTTAAAATCCATATCTAAAAGGCTTGCTGCAAGTGTTCCTGTCCAAGCTCCTGTTCCAGGAAGTGGTATACCTACAAAAAGGAACAATGCCCAATATAATCCTTTTCCTGCTTTTTCTTGTAATTTCTTTCCGCCTTTTTCGCCTTTTTCTAAACAAAATTTAAAGAATTTTCCGATAATTTTTTTGTCTGCTCCCCATACTAAAACTTTTCTAGCAAAGAAAAAGATAATAGGTACAGGCAACATATTTCCTATAATACAAATTATATAAAGTGGTATTATTGGAAGTGCATCTCCCCATAAATTACTTAGTCCTACTGGAACTGCTCCTCTTAATTCAATTAACGGTACCATTGATATAAAAAATACTAATAAATATTTTTTTAGCATATAACTTCTCCTTTTCATTTTTATTAATTTTAATAAAATAATATTTTATACATGATAAATACTATACATGATAACTCACAAAAAAACAAGTACATTAAATATATTTTTTTATCTTTCATTTCCATCTTTTTCTGTAATGCTTTGTTCTTTGTTTTTCGACTCAAGACCCCACTTAACTCGTTGTATATTTTCATTCAACAACTCTGCTATATCTACTTCACTTTTTCCCTCTTTATGCATTATCTTAATTTCATTATTCAACTCTTTTTGTTTATTTACCTCTTTAATTGCATCAACAGTATATAAATGTAAGTTCTCTGCTATTTGTTCTACACTCATTCCATTTTTTAGATATTTCATAATATTATAACTTAATTCTTGTTCTTCAATTCCAGACATAATCCTTTTCTCGTCATTTTTGTTTGGCAATTCATAGTATATCTCTCTTACAATCGCCTTTGCATTTGTAAATCTACTTAATTGCACATATATTTGTATTAGCTCTTCAATTTCTCCACGATTTGGCTTACGATAATTCTTTATAATTATTCTATTTCTTAATCTTTTTAATTCTTCTTTGTCATATTCTTCTCCACTCATAATCTTCTTTTTTATTTCTAATAATTTTTTTGACGTCTTACTAACTATCATCTTTTCTTTAACTTCTTCTTTTCCCTCTTTAATTATTTTTGAAGTGCTATTAACTTTCCTCACTTGAACATTAAGTCTTCTACTATCCTCATTCCCTATTTTTTCTGTTTTCTTAGAAATTTCTCTTTTACTTTTTTCAATTATTTCTGTAACTTCTTGTGGCGTTATATTTACCGTATTAGCTATTTCGCTTATCTTCATTCCTCTCACATACATATTAATAATGAATCTTTCTGTTATATCATTTCTCATAAAATCTTCCTCCTTATCTAATATTTTTAATATGATTTACTACTTTCGATTTCTGTTTCTTTCTTTTTTATTTTCTCTGCCAATTTAAAATCTACATAGTCTTCTACTAGTATTCTAACAACTGCACTAACTGGCACTGCTAGAAACATTCCTAACATTCCAAAATAAGCTCCTCCAACTGTTATCGCAAATATAACTAATAATGGACTTACTTTTAATGATTGTCCCACAATTTTAGGATTAATAATATTAGCATCAATTTGTTGTAATATGATAACTACAATCAACATCCAAATTGCTTGTGTTAATCCTCCTGTTATTAAGGTTATAACTGCAGATATTGCAACAGCAATGATAGCACCTACATATGGTATCATATTAAATAGTCCTATAAAAAATCCTAATAATGGTGCATATTTTATTCCCATTATTGTCATCGCTATAGTTACTAATATTCCAACCACTATTGCATCTAAAAACTGACTTGCTATAAATTTAAAGAATATTTCATTTGAATTGTTAAAATATTTATCAATATTTTTATATGTTCTATCTTTAAAAATTGCACAAGCAAATTTCTTTAAAAAGCCTAATATTTCATCTCTTTCTGATAAGATATAAACTGATACAATTACTGCTACAAATATATCAAATATACTTGTTACTGCATTAACTGCTCCTATAGCATATTGTACAATCATGTCTAAATTAAAATATTGCTTAATATTTATATTTTGTATATTAGTTATTACATCTTGAGCCCAATCACCCTTTAACATTGAATCTGATGGTAAATTGTTATAATTATTTATTGCTATCTCGAAATATCCTTGTATATTATTTACTAAGTCCTTTATACTTTCTATTACAACTGGTAAAATAACACTAACCAATATAATAATTAATATTGCTATAATAAAGTATATACTTATTATGCTCATTCCTCTTGCATTTTTCTTTATCAATTTTCTTTTTGATTTTTTATATGCTTCCTCCATTTTTTTGCAAGGAATATAAAGTAAATATGCTATAAATATTCCCACAAAGAATGGACTTATAATCCCAAAAAATTTTCCTATTACATCAACTACGTCTCCAAAATTATCAAGAGCTTTGTATACAATAATAATTGCAACACCAAGTAAAAACCAATATATCCATTTTTTAAAATGATTTCTAATTTCACTCATTTTCATTTCATTCCTTCCTTATATTTCTATTTCTAATTCTACAGGGCAATGATCACTTCCCATTACATCTTCATCTATTTTTGCTTCTTTTATTTTATTTTTTATATCATTTGAAACAATAAAATAGTCAATTCTCCATCCTACATTCTTTTCTCTTGCCTTTCTCATATAAGACCACCATGTATATACATTTTCTTTGTCAGGATATAAATATCTATATGTATCTATAAAACCTGCTTTTAATAGTTCAGTCATCTTATTTCTCTCTTCATCTGTAAATCCTGCACTTTTATGATTTGTCTTAGGGTTTTTTAAATCAATTTCTTTATGTGCTACATTTAAGTCTCCACACATAATAACTGGTTTTGATTGGTTTAGTTTTAACAGGTATTTTCTAATTTCATCTTCCCATTCCTGTCTATAATCTAATCTTTCTAATTCTCTTTTAGAATTTGGTGTGTATATATTTACAATATAAAATTTTTCATATTCTAATGTAATTACTCTTCCTTCTTTATCATGTTTCTCTATTTCTATTCCATATTTAACATCTATTGGCTCTTTTTTTGTAAATATTGCTGTTCCAGAATATCCCTTTTTTTCAGCACTATTCCAGTAACTTTTGTAACCTTCAAATTCTAATTCGATTTGGTCTTTTTGACATTTTGTTTCTTGAATACAAAAAATGTCACTGTTTGCTTTTTGAAAAAATTCTTTGAATCCTTTGTTTATACATGCTCTTATTCCATTTACGTTCCATGAAATTAATTTCATTTTTACACCTCTTATTATAACCTTGTTTCTTTACCTATTTTACTATATTTCAGGCTAAATGGCAACCTATATCAAATAGAAAATATCTCAGTTAATTAAATTATTAACTGAGATATTTTTCACATTAAATTTATTGTGCTACACTAACAGGTAAGTATTTTACTCCCCATTGTAATGCTGCTGAATGAGAACTTACATAAATGTCAATTCTATTTCCTTTTATCGCTCCGCCTCTATCTTCTACTGTGTAGATATGTCCACCTATATTTAGTTTTGTTCCAAATGCAAATTTCGATGGTGCTGCAACTGTTCTTCCTGCTGTTGCTTGTGTTCCTGATGCTGTTCTTCCTGTAGTTTTACCACAACATTTGCTACAAGAACAATACGCTGTGATTTTATAAGTTTCTCCGTCAATTACTGCTGTAGTTGTTGTTCCTGATGTTCTTGGTAAATCAGCACTTCTAGATGTTTCTACTTTCTTTTGAACTTGAACAATTTTATTTACAGGCTCTTGAACTACTACTTCTGATATAACTGTTTTTTCAATTTCTACTTCATTTTGATATTTTATTTTATATGTTACTTCTTTTATTCCGTCTTTTCCTTCTTTTAAAACTTTATTAGTTGTATTTGAGTCTGCACTAGTTGAATTTTTTGTTATTGTCTCATATGGGATTGCAACTTGCTCTACTACTATTTTTTCAGTGATTGGAGCATAATTTTGTAATAATTGTTCTAAAGTTGTTTCTGCACCTTCTTCTGATATTTTGGCTATTTTAACCTCATTGTATGACTTATCTGTTATTTGAATATTTTGACCAGCTGATATTTCACTATCTAAGTCTGGTATTGTTTTTTGATCTTCTTTTAATACAATATTATTTTCTTCTAATACTTCCGATACTGTAGTTTTTGAAGTTAATGCTGTCATTTCATATCCATTTTGAAGAATAATTTTTATATCCTTCAAGTTGGTATTAACTGCCATAACTCCTATTCCTGATATTAAAATTAATATAATACTTACACATATAATCTTTATTATAGAAATTGAAGCTTTTTCTTCTCTTTTCATAAAAATTTATTACCTCCTTTTTGGCAACACATTTATTATACTCTTTTTTCTTATTTTTGTCAAATTTGGACTTTTCCACTTTTTTCTTAACTATATAAACATTTCTTTATATTATATGTCCTTCTGTTAAAAATATTACTTTTAATTACTTATTATAACTTCTAATTTATAATCTGTGAATAATAAATGCTTGTTATCTATATACAATTTTTTGTATTTTTTATTGTATAAATTCAAGTAATATGTTATTATATCGTTATATATTATTAAAAGAGGAGGAATAATAATGACTATTTGGATTATATTAGGAATCGTTGTAGTTCTAATAATTGCGGTTATTGGAATGTACAATAGTTTAGTTCAATCTAAAATAAAAGTTGATAATGCTTGGAGTCAAATAGATGTACAATTACAAAGAAGGTTCGATTTAATACCTAACTTTGTAGAAACAGTAAAAGGTTATATGACTCATGAAAAAGAAACTTTTGAAAAGATAGCTAGTCTTAGAACTTCATGGGCAAATGCTAATAGTGTTTCTGAAAAAGCTGAGCTAGACAACCAATTATCTACAACTTTGAAAACAATTATGGCTGTTTCAGAAAACTATCCTGAATTAAAGGCTAATCAAAATTTTTCAGAATTATCAGAAGAATTAAGAAATACAGAAAATAAAATTTCTTTTTCTAGACAATTCTATAATGATACTGTAACAATGTATAATACAAAGTTACAAGTATTCCCTTCTAATATCATTGCTGGAATGTTTAATTTTAAAGCTCGTGATTTATTCAAAGCTGAAAGTGATGAAGCTAGAAGAAATGTAAAAGTTGATTTTGGAAACAATAACTAAATAGCCGAAAAAACACTAAAGAGCTCTTAAATGAGCTCTTTAGTGTTTTATTTTTTTATATTAAATAGATCTTTTGCATTCTTATATGTGACACTAGCTACCTCTTCCAAAGTTATCTTCTTAACCTCAGCTATTTTTTTTGCCATATATTTTACATTTCTTGGATCATTTCGTCTTCCCCTCAAAGGTTCTGGCGACAAGTATGGGCTATCTGTTTCAATTAAAACTTTGTCCATTGGTACCATCTCTATAATTTCATTTGCATTTTTAGAATTTTTAAAAGTAATTGGACCAGCAAAAGATATATAGAATCCTAACTTTAATCCCTCTTTTACTAATTCACGATTTAATGGACAACAATGAAATATTCCTTTCTTTTGTACTTTATTATTCTTCAAAATTTCTAAAGTATCCATAACTGCTTCTCTTGTATGTATTACTATTGGAAGCTGTAATTCATTAGCCATTTTTATTTGCTCTATAAATGCTATTTTTTGTAATCCTTTGTTTTCTTTATTCCAATAATAATCTAATCCTATTTCACCAATTGCAACTACTTTATTATTTTTCTTCACTAAATTAGATATTTCAGCTAAATCTTTCCACAATTCATCTTCTGTTTGTGGAATATCATTTGGAGAAATACCACAAGTAGCATAAATAAATTCATATTTTTTAGACAATTCTACTGCTTTTTTTGAACCCTCTAAGCTATATCCAGCAGATACAAAATTTTCTATCTCATCATTATGTATCTTTTCAATTATTTCTTCTCTATCATCATTAAATTTTTCATCATCTAAATGTGCATGACTATCAAAAAATTTCATATAAAACTACCTTCCTAAAACTGTCACATTTGCTACCGCATATTCCTTACAATGTGATATACTCAAATCTATATTTTCAATATCTTTTAAATCAATTCCTATAATATTTAATTTTGGTCTTCCTTGTTTGTCATTTACAACTTCAAAGTCCTTCCAACAAACCTCATATTTATCTTTTATCTTCCATGAAATAGCTTTAAATGCAGCTTCTTTTGCAGCAAACCTAGCAGCATAGTGCTGATATTTCTGTGACTTTTTTTCTTCACAATATTCAATTTCTTTTTTAGTATAGACTCTTTCTAAAAACTTTGCTCCAAGATTTTCTATACTTTCTTTAATTCTTTCTATCTCAATAATATCTATACCACATGTAACTTTCATTTTTATCCCTCATTGTTTCATTAATGTTATAAAGTTTAGTATGTTAAATAGCAATGATGCCACTAATATCACCGCAATTAGTATTGTTACTGTTTTATTTTTTTCTATATTTAAGTCTTTATATAAAACATCATATTTATTTTTTACTTCTCCATATAGCTTTTCTAACTCAAATGTTTCTTGCATTCTGTGATTTAATACTGTTCCAATTTCATCTTCTGTTATTTCTTGAATCCATATTTTTTTAGTAAAATCTATAAATTCTTTTCTTGCTTTTTTTACTAGTTTTGGATTTTTAAACTTCAACTGCAATTTTTTTAGATATATTTTTTTATATAAATTCAATATGTATGTATAAAAGTATTGATTTTCATATTCATCTGGAAGAATTGTATAATTATTCATATCACTGCTTGAAGAAAATAATGTACACCCTAACTTAGTTAAGCCTACTTTTGCATATTTCCATTTTGAAAGTATTTTTATTTTTTCTTTTTCCATTTCATAATTTCTGCTATTATCTGCTGGTAATATATTAGCATACTTTATAAAATTGTGTTTTATTTTATCAAATTCATTTGTACTGTTCCATGCTTCTTGATCAATACATACATATGAATATGTCAAAAATCTTTCTGTATCAATATCTAGTTTAATAGCTCCTATATTAGAACCTGTAATATTTCTAATAAATTCTTTAAATGTTTCTACTTCATCAAAATCTCCTGTTTGTAAACGAATGTTATCATATGTATCTAAAGCAGAAATATCTTGATTTATATCTCTAAATTTATAATTAAAATTTAATAAATCTGCAAATTTAGAATCTTCATCAATATTTGTTTTAATCACTAAAAAGCATATTCCTGTACTAAAGCATATAACTTCTACTTTCTGAATTGTAAAGAAAATTCCTTTTCTATCATCTACTTTTCCTTGTATATCTTTTTTTAATGTATATTCGAAAATATTACAAGAATATTTACTAAGAATAGCGGCTCTTGTTTCTATTGGTAATTCTTCCAACCTTTTCAACTCACTACTTCCAAAACTAAAACTAGAAAATAGTAATTCTTTTGTATTAGGCAAGAAATATTTATACATAGTATAATCTTTTTCCTTTTGAAATACCTTTAATTTAAAATCCTTATCTTTTAACATTTTTAATAAATATTTGTGATACTTTCCATCTTTTATAATAAATGGATGTACAAAATATGTATATTGATAATTTATCTTTAGTTCCATTTTACCACCTTATTTTCATTTAAAATGATATTATTTTTTAGTCAACAATAATTATAATTGATTATAATAATTCATATTAATATCTTTTCCTAAATGCCATCTTCCTATAAAGTCAACTTTTAAATAATCTTCTAATTCGTATGTTGGTTCTTGAACAACATTACCTTTTTGATCAATTGCTCCCCATTTTCCGTCTTTTTTTACTGCTACATATCCATATGTATTTTGTTGTGTAGCATCATCATATATATAATCTACTATAACTTTTCCATCTTTATCAACAAATCCATATTTTCCGTTTTTCTTACTTATAAATAAAGTATGAGAATTAAATATATCTGATTCATTTTTTGCTTCAAATTTAAAATTATAGTATTTATGTTCTTCATCTTGTCTTATTTCTATATACCCTTTTTCAGTATCAATATCAAGTAATATTCCTGTCAATTTTACAGTATATGTATTGTCAATTATATCATTATTAAATTCTGCATCTTCTGCAATATATATATCTGCTTTTTCATTATAATATATAGAATTATATTTAAGTTCTACTTTAATATCTTTTTGTAAATCAATAACTCCGTATTTTCCGTCTTTCTTAGCTATAAATACTCCAGACTTTGCTTCACTCAAATATTCATAACTTGCTTCTATAGTTACTTCTCCTGTTGTTTTCATTACACCATATTTATTATCTTTTTTATATATAATTCCATTATCTATATTTTTCAAAATTTCTGTTATTTCATCAAATCCAGTTGTTAATATTTCTGTTCCATCTTTTTTTACTAATATTTGTTTTCCTGATTTTTTTACAACATAATAATCATTTCCATATACCTTAGCAATTTCGTCATATTTCATATCTAAAATAATATTTCCTGAGAAATCAACTATTCCATATTTTCCTTCTGTGTTTTTTACAATATATCCTGATTTATTATCTTTTCCTAGATTAGTAATATCTGCATATTCTGTTTTTAAAATAACTTTTCCTTCATCATCTACTATTCCATATTTTCCATCTTTTAAAATCTTTAACGCATTTTTTATTCCTGATAATGCACTAATTTGGTCATATTCACATGATAGTAATTCTTTGCCTGATAAATCTATTATTCCGTACTTACCATTTTTCTCTACTTTTAAAACATCATCTTCATACCACAAATTATCTTTTTCATCTTTATTTTGAATTGCTTCTATTTTGTCATAATCTTTAAAGATTTCCTCATTTTTGCTATTTAATGCCTTTGTTTTGTAAGTTCCTGTAGTATAATCTACATCATATGTACATAAAAACACATCGTTTTTGCTATTTGGTACAATAATCATTTCTGAATAAGATGGATCTATTATTACACTTCCTGTCTCATCAATAACACCCCATTTATTATCTTTAAATGCTGCAAAATAATCTTTACTAGCAATTTTCCCTTGTTCTTTATTTTTAGTTAATACTCCTTTTATAATAAAAATAACCATAATAATAACAATAATTGCTAATATAACGGCAAATACCTTTTTCATATTTAATTTTGGCTCTTCGTACCTTCTACCTCTACTTCCTCTGCTCATTTTATTTTAGCCCCCTTTTATATAAAATATTTATTTGAATTTTCTATTATATTTTGTATTTTTTTGTAGTTTCACATTTATTTTATATCATCCTTTATAATTAGTCAATCCATTTTTCTCTAAGTTTGAGCATTTTTTCAGCAAATTTGTTCGCGTGCGAAAATTTATAAAAAATGAGGAAGGATTCGCATAAAAAAATCCTTCCTCTGTGTTGATTTAAAATATTTAATTCTAAAATCTTATTCTTCTTTTTTTCTAAATTTACAAACAATAATACTCATATCATCCTTTGCCACACCATAATTATTATCTATAGCTTCATTTAAAATTAAATCTGCTATTTTCTGAGTATTACTAGTTTCAACATCCTCTAACATATATTTAATCCACAACTCTTTATTTTTATATTCAATATTAGAATCTAAGATTCCATCTGAACACATAAGCATAATATCTCCTGCTTCTATATCTTTGTCAAAAGTCTGAATTGTTGTTTCTTCTATAATTCCTGTTGGCAAAGATGTTGATTTTATCATTTGAACTCTTTTCTTATTTTTTATATAAGTTGGACAAGCTCCACTTTTTATAAATTCTATATTTCCTTTATATAAATCTACAATCGCTATATCTAATGTTGCAAATATTTCGTTATTTTGATTTAACAATGCTGTATTTATTAAATCTAATGATATCTTTTTATCAAATCCAGATAAAAGTAGGTTTTCTAATAATCTTAATGCATGTAAACTACTATTTTTAGCCTCTTTTCCACTTCCCATTCCATCACTTATTGCCACTAAATATTTTCCATCTTTTAGCCTAATACTTAAATTGCTATCTCCTGAAGTTTCGCTTTTACTTTTAGTAGTTTCTGCTTTACCAATTGCCATAATATATTTGTCTTCTGATAAAAAGTTTAATCTTTTTCCTACACTAGCTTCATCATTTAATACTATCTTTTCTTTTAGTACTTTTGTCAATATATCTTCTATTATTTCTATTTTTGCTGTTTCCAATATTTCGTCTAAATATATTTCAATTAAAAAACGATTATCTTTTTTTATAACTAAATCTTGAACTTCTATTTCTTTTTGTCTTAACAACTCTATAATTTCCGTTTTTTGATTTTCGTATTTTTCTTCTACTTCTAAATCTTTCTCTAAGTCTTTTGCCATACTTTGAATTGCCTTTGATACTCCGTTTAGCTGCCTTCCAATATTTTTTTGATTTTCTTCTACTTTTTTTCTCCATATAAAATTAGATTTACTTATTTTATATGATACATTAATAACTCTTACCATCTGTGAAATATTTTCTTCTAAATACTTACTAATATTTTTATCTTCAAATCCTACTACATAGCTGTTACAATCAGCAAATATTTTTAACAAATCTTGTGTTGTAATTTCTTGTTTATCCAATAAAAAGTCAAATATTTCACTAACAATTTCACCTTCTGTATCTGCTATATCTTCATATAACATGTTTTCTTTATATGGTTCTAGATTATTTAATAATTCAGATAAGAAAATTTGCTTATTTCCAATTTTATTATTTCCTTCTCCATAATTTACTTGTTCTGTATTTCTATATGTTGTTGCCATCTCTTGTATTGCTTCTGAAACATTATTTAAATTTTGAGCCATTTCTTTGCTTTTATTTAATGCTCTACCTGGAGCACCTGGTAAAAATTTATTAGTTCCTATAAATTCTTCTATATCAATTTTTAATGTTTTTGGAATTAATAATAATCCTAATGATGCTATTAAAATTTCTTTAAAATGTATTAATTCTACTGTATAGCCATTTGATACATATGCTAAAAGTACATTTCCTAATGTAAAACCTATAACAACTCCTATTTTACCAAACTTATTTAAAATTCCTGCTAACATTCCAGATATTGCATATGCTGCTATCATTATTGGTTCTGTTCCAGATATAACACCTAATGTTACTCCTATTGTTACTCCTGATGTAGTACCTATTAAAATTCCATTTTTCCAACCTAAAATCATAACAATTAATATGCTTAATATATTTCTAATTCCAAATCCAGCTATACTTAAATCTCCAAAGCCTCCTACTGCAATAGCAAGTAAAAGACTTGCACCTATTACTTCTTCAATTGAAAATGCCCTCTTTAAATAGAATTCTTGTATTACAACTGTTGAGTTTACAAAAATCTTATAAAATACTAGTGCTATCATTGCTAATGTAATTGTAGATAATATATCATAAATAGTAAATCCAGACATTACACATTTAACAGCTTGGATCACTAATACAGATATAAAAACATTTTTTCCTACTTTTATTTTTTCGTTTCTTTCTTGCTCATTATAACGAGGTTTGATAATAAACAAACTTATTAGCATAACTAAAGCTGTTAAAAAATAGCCAAGTACTCCGCCTACACCAAATTTAATAAAATTTCCTATTAAAGATGCTAAAACTATTCCTAATGCTGGAATAGAAGATGCAAAACATGCACCTAACATACTTATACTAAAAATTGAAAATTCACCATTTAGTCCAACAAAAGATAGCATAAATGAAACTATGTAAAGTACGATATTGTCTTTTGTAAATACATTTGAAAATATATTTAGTTTGTTTGTACTTTTTTTGTTTTCATTTTTGCTATCTAAATCTATTGTATTTTCATTTATATTTTGAAACATCCTTACCACCTCTTCTTTTTTAAGTTATTATTTAACTTTTTTTAAATTAAATATATTTTACTACTTGTCCTTTGTGGTTTTTGTCTTTTTTGGTAGCCTGTACCGAAAAAGTTTTTTACATTTTTTTATTTATATTTAGTATTTTTTTTATATTGTTTTAATATTTGATTTTTATTTTATTATATATTGTCGAAAATTGCAATATAAATTTTAATTTTAATTTTAAAAGGACTGGAATTTCCAGTCCTGATATCTTATCATGTATTATTTTAGAATTTTCTTTTTGATAAATACTATACCTGTGCCTAATATTACAAAGAATGATATTGCAACTATTGTAATTAAAATATAGTTTTTGTTTTCTCCTGTAGGTGTTGTAATTGTTACGGTTTCACCTCTATCATATAAAAATGAATATTGTGGTGTTACCTTTCTTCCAGTTCTTTTATTTCTGGTTGCTTCAGTTATTTCTATATCATTATTTAATTCAATTTCATCTGTATTTGTTAAAATCTTCGAAGCAGTTAAACTTGCCTGCTTAGAATCCCCTGGTGCTATTTCTCCCTCAAGATTAGCATTATGTAGAATTGTTTTATCTGCTAATTTCTTTTTTCTTGCTTCTTTAATTTCCGTAATGTTCCAGTTTTTAATTGCAGTTGCATATTGTTCTTTAAATTCTTCATACCATACTCTTATTTCTGTATTTCCAGAAGAATCTATTGAAGATGATTGGTATTTAAAGTATTCTTCCATTATAGTTGGTTTGCTAACTTTTTCATTATAATTTACTATTGTCTTTGTCTCCCACTCTGTATTTTCATCATTTGCAATCATTGTATTATCTAAATAATCATAAACTCCACTAGCCTTAATTTTAACAATTTCTTCTCCCTTTTCTCCATAGCAGTAATATCCCTTTGAATCATAATCTATTTCACTATTATTTTGTACCTTAATTTCATATTTAATTTCTACTGTTGCTCCTTGAATTAACTCATTATCAATTTCTGCTTTTATTTGTCCATTTTTAGGGTTATTTTTATCTGAAGGCTCTGTATATATTACACCTTTTACTTGTTGTTCTAGTTGTAATTTTCCATCTTTTTCTACTATTTTTGCATCTGCAATTACTTGTCCATTAGCCAATGTGATTTTCATTGATTTTGCTCTCTTAGTTACATCTATTGATTGTCTTGGTCTCTCTATAACACCAAAATCTATATTTTCTATGCTGAATGTAACTTTATCAATTCCACTGGTCTCTGTCTTTCTATTATAGATATCATCTTTTAATTCAACTCCAAATGTCATAGAATTTGTCTTTGAGTCCATTTTATCTATATTTGTCATTGAGTCCATTTTATCTATACTTGTGTCTTCGCTATCAATTTTTAATCTTGTAGCATAATTGTCTTTTGCATCTGAATATCTTATATGTGTATTTACCCTATACCATGTATTTGGATTTCCATCTTTCTCATTTTTATTATCACTTGTCCAAATCGTAGATTTGTAATCTTCAATGGTATACTTACCATCTCCCCAGAAGTATACAATTCTATATTCTCCTGGTGCAAAGTCTTTTATCGTAAATGTTCCATCTTTTCCTGTTGAATCCTTATTATCTCCTCCATAAGTAGTCGTTCCAACAGGTTTAGCTTCTGATTCTAATTGCATATCTATGATTTTTCCATCCTCATCTTTTATCTCCTCAAAATCAGCTTCTTTATATAAACCTACTTGCACTCCAGATATCGTTTTTTCTCCATCATCAAATTTTCCATTTCCTAATCTTTCTCTATTTGTTCCTCCTTCTGTTGGATCTACTGCATTATCCTCAAATACTGTACCTTTTATCTCTCTTGGATTTGCAACTTCTAGTATTAATCCTGGTGCATAATCCGTATCATCTTCATATGTATCTTTATTTCCTGGAACTGTACTACCTGGATTAGAATTGCTATCTATTCCTGCATAACTCTTTGTAAAATCTTTATCACTATATGTTGAATATGAATTAATTTCAACAATATTTTCTAGTCCTTCTATATTTGTTTTTTGGTTCCCATTTTTATCAAATACAATATCTTTTACACCATTTCTTGTTAATGTATATTCTACATAAATATTTTTATTGCTTTCATTTGGGTTTATTTTCGTATCGCAATTTATGATTAACTTTCTATATTCAGCATCTTGATAAGATCTATCTAATTTGTACCTAATTTCATCCTTAATCTTACCATTTTCATAACCTGTGCCAATTGCGCCATTTTCTTCTATTGTATATCGTGCATCAAAATAATCTACTAAACTATTTATCTTAGAATATAATACTCCTGATCCATTTTTTAGAGTTATTATATACACTACTTTTACTGAAAAATCTTTATCTTGTGTTTCTTTTACGTCTGATGGGTAAATTGCTCTTGTAAACGATTTGTTTCCGAATTTTTCTCCAAATTTAACATCTACGTTAAATTCATCCTCATTTTGATCTTTATCTACAAATTTTTGATTATACATATATGTATGCTCATATCCATTTACAGTAACTTTTGCACTATATATATCTTTTGTAAGTGCTAAGTCTGGTTGCGCTCTTTCTTTTACTCCTAAATTAATATTTTCAATTGTATCAATATATTGTTCTTTGTCTGATAATATCATCTCCATTGTTTTATTTTGTCCAAAAAATTTACATGAAGCATCTTCACTTGTATTTGTTTCTGTTCTTGCAGTTATATTAAAAATATTATTGTTAGTATTATCTTTTACAATAATAGGATATTTCTGTTCATTATAACCAGTAACTCCACCTGGATATGATAAACTGCTTGCATAATTATTATGATTATAATCTAACGTATCAACATTGCCATCACTGTCTATTTTTTTATTATTTTCTATTACAGCCCAACTTTCATTGAAACTTGTTCTATTATCTAAATACGTTCCATCAATAGACTTATCAACTAGATTTTGAGAATTTGAACTTATTTCAGCTACTTTGTTTGTATTTTCTTCTTTCACGTTAACACTAACAGTCTCATAATTTAATCCATTATATGTAAACTCTATATACCCAGCTTTTTTTGTCTTTGAATTATATATATCTTCTATTTTTACATCTATCAATTCTTCATTTAAAGATATGATATTTTGAAGTTTTTCTATATCAGCTTTGTCAATCTTTCCATCATTATTAATATCCATTAATCCATTGGTATATTTATTTGTTTCTCCCGAACTTATAACTCGCGTAATTTCAGTTACATCAACTATAGATATTATACCATCTCCATTTATATCAGCCATCGACTTTGTTCCAAATACATAATTACCTTTTTCGTCTGTAATAGTCTGACCAAGAAGTTTTCCTTCCCAACTATATAACTTAACTAGTACATTTGCTAACCTTTTATCCTCTTCTTTATTACTTTCTGTGTTTTCTTCTACATCACATTTTTCATTTCCTGCCTTATTGTCTTTACCACCAACTCTTTTGTCTTCCCAAGCATATCCACTCAATTTTATATATTTTCTTTTATTTTTAAATACTACTATTTCATTTCTATTTTCCTCTTTTGGAGGTTCCTTCGTATTATATGATGCTCTAGCAACCACTTCTACAGTAGCAATATGACCTTTTCCACTTCCGGTATTATCCTTATTCGCCGTTGATGTGTAACTCCAAGTTATATAATCATCATCTACTTCATATCCAAAATATATATCTCCAACTGAAACTTCTTCTACGTAATATGTTCCTTTTAAAATGTTTCGTACTTCTATAATTCCATCACTGTTAGTCGTAAATATTGTTGCTTCGTTTTCTGTATCTACAGTTTGCATATCATCTACATGTACTATTCCTGTAATATCTTTTTTCCAACCATCACCTGTTTTAACCTGTATGTATTTGTTTTCGTCTTTTTTCTTTATTTTAAAACTTACTCCCTCTAAATTTTTTTCAGAATCTGCATCTTGTTTTATTATTTTAAGGTTTCCTGTTTGTTTTTTCTTTT
>FR888059.1 GCA_000431335.1 Clostridium sp. CAG:343
AAGATATAGAAAAATCTAAAACTAAAAAGAAAGATAATTTTGAATTAAAGTAGGGAGTAAAAGATTATGGAAGAAAGTAAAGCTGAAAATGTTATAAATATAATTAAAGATATGAATACAAAAGATAAGTTAAGATTAGGAATATGTTTAACTACAAGCGATTGGGCTAATATTTTATATAACAAAACTGAAATGTATGAGAAATTTGATACTATGCTAAAAGAAGTAGATGAAGAATATAGAACTACTCTTATAAATTTTGCTAAATACAAGCTTGTAATGTTTACAATGGCTAAAATAATGGAAATGGAGCAAATTCAAAGAAATAAGGTGATTTTATTTTTGTTTAATAGTGTTAAATAAGCAACAGATATAGAAATATAATATTTTATGTAAAAATTATATAAAAATAGCTAGTTGCCAAAATTGCTGATATATGCTATAATACTTACATCTATTGACATGGGTTACCATAGCTTAATAGTTGCTGGTAGGAATGATTTGAGATAATATTTTATTTCTCTTTCAACCTAACAAAACCTTAATGCAAGCATAGTGCCATAGTGTTTGTAAAACAAATAATTTTATGGAGGTGTTAATTATGGCAAAAAAAGTATCAAAAGAGGTTCCGATTGCAGAACGGATAATTGAGTTTGACAAGGATGACTTCTGTGAAAACTTTTCACCTTCCGATGTTTCGGAAAGCATGGTTACAAAGGAAATGTTGGAAGAGTTTGCAGAGAAGGCTTTAGTTCTTGTTGATGGCACAGACATTCTACAGTATGCAAATGAATACCCTATTGTGGTGTATCAGTGCAACGAAAGTATCTGTTATGCAGACATAATGCCTGAGCCTCGCTTGAACAGCTTTGTTCTCAACATTGTTGTGTCAACGGGAGTGGATGGCAAGAGATATTCGGTAGGTTCAGGAAAAATGGAAGAAGAACCTATTGGATTTGACACAATTACTTATTATGAAGATCCCTTTGGTATCAAACATCAAATTATTCAGTATGACATATGCAAGTTCTTACTGAAAAGACCTAAGCTAGTAGTTTCAGAAGAAGGTATTCTTGTTTTCTATACTGAAGATGAGATTTTGGCAACAACGGATTGCCAGCAGTATGCATGGGTTCGTTGGGATGACACTATTGAAAATTGCACAAGCATTGAAAACATTATCGCATATAAAGAGTATTGCGAAGTAACTCTTATTGATGGCGAAGATGTTTTTGATGATTTTGGTGAAATTGCTGAAAAAGCTCCCAGACATGTTTTGGCTCTGAACTTCAACTTGAAGGTAGCAGACCATAATATGATTAATCCTAAATTTACTAAGAAGTCATAAGCATAAAGAAACTCTAAGGTACTACAAACCCATCAATCGCAACAAACGGTTGATGGGTGTTATATATATATATATATATATAATTTTTGTTAAAATTGTTGCAATTCATAAAAAATATGATATACTACAGGAAATTGATTGATATTTGTATCAATCGTTATGAGAGCCAAAAAGTTGTAGATAACTACTTCGTTAGCACCATATTATAACAACTTACGAACTTAAAAGTTTGTAGGTTGTTTTTTTGTACATAAAACTAAAATGTTCTCTTTCTGGAAAGGAGGGCATTTTTTATGTTTGAATAAGAGAATGAATTGTAGTTGCTCATAAAATGGCTTTTGCTGACGTTTAGCATCAACCAGAATATATTTGATATTTTATAATTATCTGGAGATTGTTAGAATTGAAGATTTTGATTTAAAGTTAATAAAGCAAAAAATTCTACCAAGAGGTTCACATATAGAGGAAAATATGTTATAATAACAACGTTATATTTTAATAAAAAGTAAATATATTAAATAATTCTTAAAAAATAACTTTTATTAAAAGATGAAAGGAGAAAACATGGGATTTTTTGAAAAATTAAAACAAGGAATGAATAAAACTAAAAGTTCATTTGACGAAAAGATAAATAATGTATTTAAAAGCTTTAGAAAAGTAGATGAAGAATTTTTAGATGAATTAGAAGAAGTTCTAATTATGTCAGACATAGGAGTAGAAACATCAGTTAAGATAATTAGCAACTTAAGAAACAGAATAAAAAAAGATAAGATACAAGACGAAGAAGATGTAAAAAAAGCATTAAGAGAAGAAATGAAAAAAATATTAGATGTTACAGACATTAATTTACATTTAAATACAAAGCCATCTGTTATTTTAGTAGTTGGAGTAAATGGAGTAGGAAAAACAACATCTATTGGAAAAATTGCAAATAGATTAGCAAAAGATGGTAAAAAGGTAGTTGTAGCAGCAGCAGATACTTTTAGAGCAGCAGCTGTAGAACAATTAGAAATATGGGCAAACAGAGCAGGAGCTGATATAGTAAAAAGAGAAGAGGGTGTAGATCCAGCTTCTGTAGTATATGAAGCAATAAAAATAACAAAGAAAAAAGATGCAGATGTATTAATTGTAGATACAGCAGGAAGATTGCATAATAAAAAGTATTTAATGGACGAGTTAAATAAAATTCAAAAAGTAATTAACAAAGAAATGCAAGAGGCAGACAAAGAAGTATTATTAGTAATAGATGGGACGACAGGTCAAAATGCGATTTCACAAGTAAAAGCATTTAAAGAAGAGGCAGATTTAACAGGGTTGGTTATTACTAAATTAGATGGAACAGCAAAAGGTGGAGTAGCAATTGGAATTGTTGAAGAAAATAAAATCCCAATTAAGTTTATAGGTGTAGGAGAACAAATTGACGATATGGAGATTTTTAATTCAGAAGATTTTGTAAAAGCAATCATTTAATAAAAAAGGATGTTAGAATTTAGGAGGAAAAAAAGTGAAAGAAGAGAGTAAAGAAAACGATAATATTTCAATCCAAAAAGAGAAAGATACAAGCAAAAAAGATATACTAGATCTAAATAAAAAGAAAAAAAATAGAACAAGAATGATTTTAGTATTATTATTTTTACTATTATTTGCAGGAATTAGTTATATTGAATTAAGAGGAAGTTATTTAGAATATTTGGAATTGGGTCAAAATTATACAAATATATTTTATACAAATCTAACTTATAGATATGGAATTATGGCAGTTAATTTTGTTATTTTATATTTTATTTTATATTTTACAAATAGGGGAATAAAAAAAGGATTAAAACCATTTTTTGAAAAAGAAAAAAAAGAAATTCCGAAATTGCCAAATAAATCTTTAGCTTTAGTAATATCAGCATTAGTTAGTTTTGTAACATCATCAGCATTGATGCAAAAAATTATGCTTATTGCTAATGGTACATCATTTGGAATTCAAGACCCGATATTTGGATTAGATATTGCTTATTATATGTTTCAAAAACCAGTAATTGAAACATTAGCATTATATTTTGTAATTCTTTTTGTAGGATTATCAATTTATATAGCATTATATTATGTAATAGCATTTAATCGTTACTTTGATGGCGTAGATGGAAAAATGCTAAAAGAAAGCTTGTTTATGAAAAAATTAACAAGAAATGCATTATTAATAATAATAGGAATTGCAATTCTTACAGTAATAAATACCCAAAATACAATGTTTGGAAAAATTCTAACTGTTAAAAATGACTTAGAAATAGTAGGAGCAGGGATGACAGAGACAACCATTAAATTATGGGGATATGTAATATTTGCATTTGTCATTATAATATTTGCATATAGAGCATTAAAATACTTTAAAAAAGGAAATACAGGTAAAGTATTAAAGAATCTTGCAGTAATACCAGGATATTTAGTAGTATTATTTATAGTAATGGTAGTATTTGATTTAGCATTTGTTAGCACAAATGAATTAGATAAAGAAAAAGAATATATAGCAGAAAATATAAAGAATACTAAAAATGCATATAATATTAATATAGAAGAAAAGAATATAGAAAATTCAGGAACCATAACAAGTGAAGAAGTAGAAGAAAATGCTAATGTAATTAATAATATACCAGTTATTAGTAAAGATGCTGTATCAAAAACATTAGAAAATAGTCAAACAGTGACAGGACACTATGTTTATCCTAATATTAGTATTGCAAAATACAATATAAATGGAAAAAATCAGCTAGTATATGTAGCACCAAGAGAAATAACAAACTCAGGAAGAACTTATAATAATAAAACATATGAATATACACACGGAATAGGAGAAATATTTACATCAGCAACAGAAAGTTCACAAAATGGAAATATACAATATATTCAAAAAGACATAGTTGGAAAAGATGAAAAAATAAATATTTCTGAACCACGTATTTATTTCGGATTAGAGACAAAAGAGACAATTGCAACAAATACGAAAAACAAAAACGAATATGATTACACTGATGAAAACGGAACAGATCAAGTATATTCTTATAATGGACAAGCTGGATTACAATTAGGATTTTTAGATAGATTAATATTAGGTATGAAAAAAGGAGATATTAATTTAGCTTTCTCAGGAGAAATAACAAATGAAAGCAAAATTTTAATTAATAGAGATGTAATAACAAGAGCCAAAAAAGCATTACCATATTTAATTTATGATGAAGAACCATATACTGCAGTAACAGATGAAGGAAAGATTGTATGGGTGTTAGATGCTTATACAGTATCATCTAGTTATCCATATTCACAATATACAAGTATAGAACATGATGGAACAAAAGAAAAAATAAACTATATTAGAAACTCTGTTAAAGTAATTATCGATAGTTATGATGGTACAATGTCATATTATATAACAGATAGAAATGATCCAATAGCTATGGCATATAGAAACATTTATCCAAGCTTATTCAAAGAATTAGATGAAAAAATACCAGAAGATATATCAAGTCATTTTGTATATCCAGAATTTTTATATAATGTACAAGCAAAAATTTTAAAAGTATATCATAACGTAAAACCAGATGTATTATATAGAGCTGACGATGTATGGGATATTGCAAAATTTAATAGTACAAAATCAACAAAATCAACAGGAACTTATATGGAACCATACTATACAATGGTAAAAACATCAGATGGAGAACAACTAGGACTAGTTCAAATTTACACACCAGATGAAAAACAAAACATTATATCATATTTAGTAGGAAGCAATAGTAATGGAAACAATGAACTAAAACTATATAAATTTTCAGCAGACAGTAATATTGTGGGACCAATGCAACTTGATAAACAATTAGAAGAGGACGAAGCAATATCAAGTGAACTAAAATCATTAAATGTTACAGGAACAAAATTAACAAAACAAATGATAGCAGTTCCTATTAATAATACAATATTATATGTTGAACCAATATATCAAACAATGTTAAACGAATCAGAAGTACCAGTACTAAAAAAAGTAGTTGTAGCATCAGGAAACAAAGTTGCAATAGGAGACAACTTAACAAAAGCATTAGAAAATTTACTTTCTAAATATGCGGTAGACATAGAAGTAGAAAACACAGATGATGTTGAAGGATTAATAGAAGCAATTATAAAAGCAAACAAAAACCTAACACAATCAAATGAAAATAATGACTGGGAAATGATGGGGAAAGACATAAAGAAAGTTCAAGAATTAATAGATTCTTTAGAAAAAGTAAAAGAAAAAGAAGATAAAAAATGAGACACAGGGGACAGGTCTTAAATGTCTCATAATGAATAAAAAAGAGGAAACAATTCTTTGTTTCCTCTTTTTATAAAATACTATTTGTATAAATATTAGATTACTAATTTATAAAAAACTTTCTTTCCTTTTTTTAAAATAGCATAGCCATCTTTAAAATCATTATCAGATAAACAATAATTTACATCAGTAATTTTGTTATCATTTAGAGAAATTCCACCTTGATTTACTAAAGTTCTTGCTTGACCTTTTGAAGGAGCAATACCAGTTGTTATAATTGCCTCTAAAATAGAAATATTTGTAGATTCGATTTTTACTGTAGGCATATTTTCTAAACTGCCAGTACCATTAAATAAAGCATTAGAAGCTTCTTCTGCTTTTTTTGCTTCATCTTCTCCATGAATTAATTTTGTGATTTCATAAGCTGCTATTTTTTTAGCTTCATTAATATGTTCATCTTTTAGTGAAGTAAGCTCATTAATTTTATCTATAGGCAAAAATGTAAGCATTTTTAAAACATTTTCTACACTTGAATCTTCAATGTTTCTCCAATATTGATAAAATTCATAAGGAGATGTCTTTTTAGAATCTAGCCATAAAGCACCTTTTTCAGTTTTACCCATTTTCTTTCCTTCTTTTGTAGTAAGAAGTTTAAAAGTTAAACCGAAAGAATCATCTTTTCCAATTTTTCTGATTAAGTCAACTCCACCGATTATATTAGACCATTGGTCATTTCCACCTATTTCAAGTTTACATCCATATGTGTTATATAGATGTAAAAAATCATAAGATTGCATTAACATATAACTCATTTCAAAAAATGTTAATCCTGTTTCTAATCTTTGTTTATAACATTCAGCAGCAAGCATTTTATTAACTGAAAATAAACTACCAATTTCACGCATAAAATCAACAAATTTGAAATCTAACAGCCAATCAGCATTATTTACAATAATGGCAGCATTTTCTCCTTCAAAACTAACAAATTTTTCTATTTGCTTTTTTAAACATTCAACATTATGATTAATATCTTCGCGAGATAGCATTTTTCTCATGTCTGTTTTACCAGAAGGATCACCAATGCTAGCAGTACCACCACCAACTAAGATAATTGGTTTATGACCACATTTTTGCATATGACTTGCAACCATTAGTGAAACAAAATGACCAACATGTAAACTATCAGCAGTAGGATCAATTCCAATGTAGAAAGCAACAGATTCCTTACTAAATAGTTCTTTCATTTCTTTTGGATGAGTCATTTGCTCTATATAGCCTCTTTCTTCTAATATGTTAAAAACATTTTCCATCACGTTCATTCCTTCCATTAATTAGTCTAAATTAATATTGTTTATATTTTTTGTTTTATTTTTTAATGTGTTTTTAAACCCTTTAAATTCTTCATATCCTAAAAATCTGTTTAAGTTTTTTACAGAAATACCAGTTTCACCTGAAATGGTATCAAGTGAATTTTCTAAACCGTTTTCTTGTACATAAGATTTAAAATTTGAAAATTCAAATCCATCTTTAGTACTACATTTAGGGCATACGTTACCTTCTGAAATATAAAAACTACCACATCTACTACATCTATTAAATTCCATAATTTTTCCTCCTATTTTATCTTTTGACAAGTTTTTTTAAAATCCAACACATTGTATCATAAAATTTAATAAAATAAAAGAGCTTTTTAATTATTTTGTAGTTTTATAAACTTTTCATAAAATTCAGGGATATGGTTTTGCAAACGAATAGGTTTTAAAGAAGTATCAGTAAAACAATGTTTAGTTTCACCAGTTAAAACAATGTTACCAGTTTTTTTATTAGTTATAGAATATCCCATTGTTAAGCGAACACCATTAAATTGTTTAACATAAGGTTCTATTAAAATAATGTCATTAAAAGTTACATGATGTTTAAAAGAACAATTTACTCCTAGAACTGGTATCATAATTCCGTTACTCTCAAATGAAGAGTATGGCATTTCAAATTGTTCTAACATTTTACATCTGGCTTCTTCTAAAAATCTGATATAATTTGAATGGTGAACAATTCCCATTTTATCAGTTTCATAATAATTTATTTTTCTTTCAAATATAAAATCCATTTTTATCTTCCTTTCAAGTTATAAGTATATAAAAACAAAAGGCTAATGTCAAATGTTGAAATTAAAAGAAAATTGTGTTAAAATATATCTATTAACATTAGAAAATGTCTGTATGAATATATGGACATAAGGAGGAAGAATTGTGCTGGAAATAAACGCATTCCTTAAAGACAATTTCATAGTTGTCAATGCAGAAAAAAAAGAAAGGAAAGTAATAAATATGACTCGTGAAAAAGTCATAAAAGTGATTGAAAGTACTTTTTTGGATGAAAACATCGATAAAGAATTATACATTCTTTATGGAACGGTGTTGGGAGGTGCCTGCGGAATAATTATCAAAGAAAATAAAATAGAAGTATATATTTCATGTATAGCATATGCTTCTAAAAGACCAGAAATGGTATTAACAGGAAAAAAGAATTGGAAAAAATTATTCTGCTCGAAGATTTTTTAAGAAAAGGAGACTTCGTTTTTTACGGAGTCTTTTTTTAATAAAATAATTAAAAGAAATATAGAAAAAGTTAACAAGCAGTGGTATAATATGAAAAAACAAAATGGAGAAAAAAATGAAAAAAATAAATGGAATAATAATGCAATACTTTGAATGGTATATGGAATGTGAACAAAATTTATGGAATAACATAAAAGAACAAGCAAAAAAATTATCTGAATTAGGAATTACAGCAATATGGTTACCACCAGCATATAAAGGAATAGGTGGAGCAAATGAAGTCGGATATGGAGCATACGATTTATATGATTTAGGTGAATTTGATCAAAAAGGAAGTATAAAAACAAAATACGGTTCAAAAGATGAATATCTAGAATGTATTGAAGTGCTAAAACAAAATGATATAGAAAGCTATGCAGATATAGTATTAAATCATAAAATGGGAGCAGATAAATTACAAACGATACCTGCAACCAAAGTAGATTGGGGAAACCATAATCTTCAAATATCAAACCAAGAGACAGTAAGAGTTGCTACTAAGTTTACTTTTCCAGGAAGAAAACATAAATATTCAGAATTTGAATGGAATTGGACACATTTTGATGGAATTGATTATGATGAAAATTCAAAAGAACATGCAATTTTTAAATTTAAAGATAAAAATTGGAATAATGCTGTAGATGAAGAATTTGGAAACTATGATTATTTAATGGGAGCAGATATAGATTTTACAAACCAAGAAGTTGTTGAAGAATGTACAAAATGGGGAAAATGGTATATAGATATTACGCAAATTGATGGACTTAGACTAGATGCCGTAAAACATATTCCAGCAGATTTTTATAAAAAGTGGATAAAAGACTTAAGAGAGCAAACAAAAAAGGAATTATTTACAGTAGGAGAATATTGGACAGGAGATGTTCAGAAATTACATAGATATATAACCGAAACAGAAGGAGAAATATCTTTATTTGATGTACCTTTGCATTATAAGCTTTCATCAGCATCTAAAGAAGAAAATTATGATTTATCACAACTACTGGATAATACATTAGTAAAAGAAAATTCAAGTAAGGCAGTTACATTTGTAGATAATCATGATACTCAACCAGGACAAGCATTAGAAAGCTTTGTAGAAAGATGGTTTAAACCAGCGGCATATAGTTTGATATTACTTAGAGATGAAGGATATCCATGTGTTTTCTATGGAGACTATTATGGTATTCCACATGATGATATTAAACCTATTGAAGAACTAAAAATTTTAATTAATTTAAGAAAAGAAAAGGCATATGGAGAACAACATGATTATTTTGATCATCAAAATTATATAGGTTGGACAAGAGAAGGCGATGAAGAACATATTAAATCTGGATTAGCAGTTGTGATTTCAAATACAGGAGATGGGGAAAAGAGAATGTATATAGGAACTCAATTTGCGGGAAGTAAGTTTATAGATAGTTTAGAAAATTGTGAAGAAACTATAGAAATAGATGATTATGGATTTGGAAATTTTAAAGTAAAAGGAAAATCAGTATCAGTCTGGGTTAAGATATAAAATAAACAAGAATAAAGAAAAGCGACAAAAAACGACAAAAAAATGGGACATTTTAGACCTGTCCCTGATGTGTCAAGAAAGGAGAAAAGGATGTCTAAATTTGTTCATTTACATATACATAGTGAGTTTAGTTTGTTGGATGGAGCAAATAGAATCAAAGATTTGCCTAAAAGGGCTAAGGAGTTGGGAATGGATGCTATTGCTCTTACAGATCATGGGGTTATGTATGGTGCAATTGATTTTTATAAAGCATGCAAGGCAGAAGGGGTAAAACCTATTATTGGTTGTGAGGTATATGTAGCACCTCGTTCACGATTGGATAAAGAACCTAATATTGATAATAAATATAATCATCTTATTTTGCTTGCTAAAGATAATGAAGGGTATAAAAATTTAAGTAAGTTAGTTTCTTTAGGGTTTGTTGATGGATATTATTATAAGCCACGTATTGATTTAGAGATTTTAGAGAAATATCATGAAGGTTTAATTTGTTTGAGTGCATGCCTAGCAGGAGCTGTAAATCAAGCTTTATTAAATGGTCAAAATGAGAAGGCAGAAGAAATTGCTTTATGGCATAAGAGAGTTTTTGGAGAGGATTATTATATTGAAATTCAAAATAATGGAATTCAAGAACAAGTTTTAGCTAATCAAAAATTAGTACAATTAGCTAGAAAATTAGATATTCCGCTAGTTGCTACTAATGATGCACATTATTTAAAAAAAGAAGATGCTTATAATCATGAGGTTTTATTGTGTATTCAAACAGGAAAAAGAATGAGTGACATTGATCGTATGAGATTTGACACAGATGAATTATATGTTAAGTCTCCAGAAGAAATGATAGAATATTTTAAAGCGTTTCCAGATGCAATAGAAAATACAGTTAAAATTGCAGAAAAATGTAATGTTGAATTTGAATTTGGACATACTATTTTACCTAATTATGATGTACCAAAGGAATTTCCTACACATTATGATTATTTTAAAAAATTATGTGATGATGGAATAGAAAAAAGATATGGAAAAAATCCATCAAAGGAAATATTAGATAGAGCAGAATATGAGATTAGTGTCATAAAAAAGATGGGATATGTGGATTACTTTTTAATTGTATGGGATTTTATAAATTATGCTAAAACCCATGGAATACCTGTAGGACCAGGACGTGGATCAGGAGCTGGTTCGATTATTGCGTATGCTATTGAGATAACAGATATTGACCCTATGAAATATGGATTACTTTTTGAAAGATTTTTAAATCCGGAAAGAATAAGCATGCCTGATTTTGATGTTGACTTTTGCTATGAACATAGGCAAGACGTAATTGATTATGTATCAAGAAAATATGGACATGACCATGTATCACAGATTATAACTTTTGGAACAATGGCTGCTAAAATGGTTATTAGAGATGTTGCAAGAGTTTTAGATGTACCATATTCAGAGGCTGATAGTTTAGCAAAAATGATACCGAATGAACTACATATTACTATAAAAAAAGCATTAGAACAAAATAAAGAGTTAAAAGAAAGATATGAATCTGATGAATTAGTAAAAAAAGTATTGGATATTGCAATGGGATTAGAAGGAATGCCAAGACAGGCTTCTACTCATGCGTGTGGAATTGTTATAACAAAAGAGCCAGTAGATACATATGTTCCATTATATGTTAGAGACGGACAAATATCTACACAATATATAATGACAACTTTAGAAGAATTAGGACTATTAAAAATGGACTTCTTAGGATTAAGAACATTAACAGTAATTCAAGATACTATTGATTTAGTAAAAGAAAATAGAGGAATAGATGTAGAATTTGATAAAGAAATGGCAGATCCTAAAGTATATAAACTATGGCAAGAAGGAAAATCATGTGGAATTTTTCAGTTTGAATCGCAAGGTATGACAAACTTCATGAAAGAACTAAAGCCAGATTGTTTAGAAGACTTAATAGCAGGAGTTTCTTTATATCGTCCAGGACCAATGGACCAAATTCCAAGATATGTAAAAGGAAAATTAAATCCTGGACATAATGAATATACTCATCCAAGATTAGAACCAATATTAAATGTAACATATGGATGTATGGTATATCAAGAGCAGGTTATGCAAATTGTTCGTGATTTAGCAGGATATTCACTTCGGAAGAGCTGATTTAGTAAGACGTGCAATGGGAAAGAAAAAGCTAGATGTTATGGCAAAAGAAAGAGAAATATTTATTAATGGACAAGTAGATGAAAATGGAAATATTATTGTACCAGGGTGTGTAAGAAATGGAATTGATGCAAAATCAGCGAATAAAATATTTGACGAAATGGCAGAATTTGCTAAATATGCTTTTAACAAATCACATGCAGCATGTTATGCAGTAGTAGCCTATAGAACAGCTTATTTAAAAGCATATTATCCAGCTGAGTTTATGGCAGCAACATTAAATAGTTTTTTAGGAAATTTAGATAAAATTCCTCAATATATTGATGAATGTAGAAGTCTTGGAATTGAAATTTTAAAACCAGAAATAAATAAAAGTAATACAAAATTTACTGTTGAAAATGGAAAAATAAGATTTGGACTTCGGAAGTATAAAAAATGTAGGAACAGTTCCTGTTGACAACATTGTAAAAGAGAGAAATACAAATGGTTTATATAAGGGTTTTACAGATTTTTGCGAAAGAATTGCAGATGAATCAGTAAATAAAAAATGTATAGAAAGTTTAATTAAAGCAGGAGCATTTGATGAATTTGAACAAACAAGAAGTACTTTATTAGCTTCTTTTGAAAAAATAGTAGATACTATTCAAAGTGGAAAGAAAAAAGGTCTTGAAGGTCAAGTATCTATGTTTGATTTAGGAACAAAACAAGAACAGGAAAAATTAAATGAAATAAAATATACATTTGAAGAACATGAAGAATTGCCAAATAAAGAAATATTATCATTAGAAAAAGAAATGTTAGGAATTTATATTTCAGGACACCCACTAGAAAAATTAAGAAGTCAGATTGAACAACAAACCAATATTAATACAATGCAAATAAGAAATATAGATGAACAAATGACAACTAATATTGAAGAAAACCAAATACAGCAAGAGACGAAAATAAAATTTAAAGATGGACAAAGTGTAAAATATGCAGGAATTATAACTTCCATAAAGAAAAAGTATACTAAAAACAATAAGATTATGGCATTTGTAACAGTTGAAGATTTGTATGGAACAGCAGAAATAATTGTTTTTGAAAATGCATATATAAAATCCGGAAAGAGTTTAGTAGAAGAAAATATTGTGATAGTAGAAGGACGTTTAAGTATAAGAGAAGATGATACAACTACAATCATAGCAAATGAAATTAAAAATTTTGGAGAACAAAAGCAGAAAGTATTGATATTAGATATTAATGATAGTACAGAAGAACAGAAAAGTAAATTAAGAGGTGCTATAAAATATTTTTGTGGAGATAAAAATAATATTAATGTTCAAATTAAAATAGATAAAGAAATAAAACCTTGTGGACAGATTTATTTAACAAAAGATATAATGAAAGTAATTCAAAATATATTAGGAGATAATAGAGTTAAATTAGAGGAAAAATAAAAAGGAACATCATAAGTGTTCCTTTTTTAATTTTTTAAAATATTAAATCCATTCTCCATATTTTTTAATATAAACTTTTTTTGCAAACATAGCAACAAAACAATATAAAATTGGAACTCCAATAATAATTGACATGTAAGGAAGTGGGATAGGTATTAAACCAATAACATTTCCAAGCCATGTAAATGGAACGAGAATTCCTAATATACATAAAGCAATTGATGAAAAATATACCATTTTATGTGCGTTACTTTGAATAAAAGGTATTTTTGCAGTTCTAATAATGTGCATTCCTAAAAGATTTGATACAATACTATAAGTAAACCAAATTGTTTGGAAAAGTGCAGGATCTCTTAATTTAAATACAAACCATAAACATGCAAATACAATTAAATCAAAAGCAGAACTTAAAGGTCCCATAAATAGCATGAAATTTTTTAAACTTTTCAAACTAAATGTTCGAGGCTTTTGTAAATATTCTTCATCAACATTATCAAAAGGCAAAGTCAATTGACCAAAATCATAAAGCAAACCTTCAACTAATAATTGAATAGGAGTTTCAGGTAAAAAAGGTAATGCTACACTGGCAACTATAACAGACAAAACTTCACCAAAATTAAAACTTGTTGCCATTTTGATGTATTTCATTAAATTTCCAAAAGTTCTTCTTCCTTCAGTTACACCATCTAATAGTACGTGTAAATCTTTTTCAAGTAAGATGATATCAGCAGATTCTTTTGCAATATCAACTGCAGTATCAACTGAAATTCCAACATCTGAATTTGTAAGAGAAGGAGCATCATTTATACCATCACCCATATATCCAACAACATTACCAGACTCTTTTAAAAGTCTAACAATTCTTGCTTTTTCTATAGGAGAAAGTTTTACAAATATATTGGTCTTTTTTAATAATCTTAAAACACCAGCATCAGCCAAATTTTCAATTTGGTTACCTTGAACTATATTTTTAGAATTAATACCAACTTTTTTACATATACATTCTGTTACTTCAGCGTTGTCACCAGTTAGGACAATAACTCTTATTCCAGCCCTGTTTAATTTTTGAATAGCAGATTTAGCAGATTCCTTTGGAGGATCTAAAAATCCAATAAAACCTAAAAGAATCATATTTTTTTCATCATCAATATTAAACATTGTAGTATCTCTTAAATCATTTTTTTGGCAAACAGCAATAACTCTTAAACCATCTTTATTTAACTTTTTGGCTATTTGTTTTATATTATCTTTAATTTTATTTGTAATAGGTGATAATTGCCCCTTATAATCTACCATATTACATATTTCAAGTATTTCTTCAACAGCGCCTTTAGTTATCATTTGTTTTTTTACACCGTCTGAAACAATAACAGATAAACGTCTACGTGTAAAATCAAAAGGAAGTTCATCTACTAGTTTATATTTCGTAGTGTAATCATTCATATCATTTTGCAAAGCTCTTGCAACAACTGCTTCATCAATATTTCCTCTTAAACCTGTTTGAAAATATGAGTTTAAAAACGCATGTTTTAGAACTCTTATATCTTCGTTACCATTTATATCTAAATACTTTTCAAGCACAATTTTATCTTCTGTTAATGTTCCGGTTTTATCAGTACAAAGAATATTCATAGCACCAAAGTTTTGAATAGAATCTAGTTTTTTAACAATTGTTTTCTTTTTTGACATTTTTACAGCACCTTTAGAAAGACTTGATGATAATATAACAGGTAAAAGTAAAGGTGTAATACATATTGCTATTGCAACAGCAAAAGTAAATGCTGTTACAGGAGCATGTTTCCATGCATTAAGTATAAAAACTATAGGAGTTAATATAAGCATAAATTTTATTAATAATTTACTGATATTTTCGACACCTTTTTGAAAAGAAGATTTAGGCTTTCCTGTTGTTATAGTGTGAGCTACTTTACCAAAATAAGTACTATCAGCTGTTTTTATTACAGCACATTTAGCAGAGCCACTAATTACATTTGTTCCCATAAAACAAATTGTATCTAAATCAGATATAGAATCTAACTCATCTTCAGTTAATTCAGTATGAGAAAGTTTCCTTACAGCATCAGATTCACCAGTTAAAGAAGATTGTCCTACATATATATCTTTAGATTCTAAAATTCTTAAATCAGCAGGAATCATACTTCCGGCAGATAGAATAACAATATCTCCTAAAGTAATATCTTTTATTGGAAGTGCAACTTCTTTTCCGTCTCTTAATACGGTAGTAGTAGTAGCTACTAGTTGTTTTAATTTTTCAGCTGCTTGATTTGAACGAAATTCCTCAAAAAATTCAAGCAAAGTACTAGCTATAACCAAAACCAAAATAACAATAATGTTTGCATAGCTAGGAGTTTCAGGTAAATAAACATCTGTGTAAAATAAAATTGCAACAATTCCGAAGAAGAATACTGTTAAAAGGACTAAATAAACTTTCTAACAAATAATTGTACCATTTTTTTGGTTTAGTTTGTTTTATTTCATTTGGGCCATATTTATTAAGTCTTAGTTCAGCTTCTTGGCTTGAAAGTCCCTGTATATTTATGTGGTATTGTTTTATAAAATCGTCTTTAGGCAGAAGACATTCATTACCATATAATTTTTTTACATTAACTTCCTCTCTTTGATTTTTTGCATTTTGCATTATAAAATCATCTCCATTCTTTTGTATAAAGTTTCTTTAAAATTATACCACTAATTTAAACTAATGAAACAATAAAGTTGAAAAATTTTTAATTTATTAGAATAAATATAGAGAAATAAGACATGATTAAATTTATATTAATCATATCTTAAAACATTCAAACGACTAAATTATAAATAAGAGTAGTTAACATACAAATTAAAACACCACAAACAGTAGGAATAATAAAACTTAGTAAAGTCCATTTTAAACTACCAGTTTCCTTCTTTATAGTAAGCAAAGTAGTAGCACAAGGAAAATGAAGACAAGTGAAAATCATAACATTAATAGCAGTAAGCATAGTCCAACCATTATTAATAAGAATTTGACCAATTTGATAAGTATCTTCTAAATTAACTAAAGAACCATTACCCATATAGCACATTAAAATAATAGGTAAAACAATTTCATTAGCAGGAATTCCTAAAATAAAAGCAGTTAAAATATAACCATCCAATCCCATTAAATTAGCAAGAGGCGTTAAAAAATTAGCAATAATATCTAATAAACTCATATCTTGAAAACCAATATTTGCAAAAAGCCAAATAACCAAACCAGCAGGAGCGGCTACACTAACAGCTCTACCTAATACAAATAGAGTCCTATCAAAAATTGAACGTATAAAAACTTTACCAAATTGAGGTTTCCTATAAGGAGGAAGTTCTAATACAAATGATGAAGGCATACCTTTCAAAATTGTTTTAGATAATATTTTTGATATTAATAAAGTTAAAAATATTCCTAATAAAATAACAAAAATAACAGCTAAAGTTGATATAAAAGTAGCACCAATACCATTCATTGTGCCTGCAATAAATATGGTAGCAACAGCTATTAAAAAAGGAAATCTACCATTACAAGGGACAAAATTATTAGTAATTATAGCAATTAATCTTTCTCTAGGAGAATTAATAATTCTACATCCAACACAACCAGCAGCATTGCAACCAAATCCCATACACATTGTTATCATTTGTTTTCCTGTACAGCAACATTTTTTGAAAAATCCATCCATATTAAAAGCAATTCTAGGAAGGTAACCAAGATCTTCTAAAATTGTAAATAAGGGAAAAAATATAGCCATAGGTGGTAACATTACAGAAATTACCCAAGTTAAAGTCTGATAAATTCCTAATATTAACATATTAGATATCCAATCAGGAATACCTATCCAATTAACAAATAAAAACAATTTTTCTTGTATCCATTCAAACAAGCTAAATAAAATTTGAGAAGGATAATTTGCACCAACAATAGTAAGCCAAAAAATTAATCCTAGAAATAGAATCATAATAGGAAAGCCTAAATACTTTGAAGTTAATATTTTATCTATTTTTCTGTCTCTAGAAGAATAATTTCCATTTTCAAAAGTACATACTTTTTTACATATTTTTTCCGCTTTATCCATAATACTAGAAACAATAACATCTTTAAAATTTTCATTTAATTTTTTAAAAGCATCGAATTTATTAATATCAATTGAAAAGTTTTCTTGAATAGAATTTAAGATTTTTGGTTCACCATCTAATAATTTTAGTGAAACCCATCTATACAGTTGTTTAGGAAGAGATGTTTCAACTTCTAATATATTTGATATTTCTGAAATAGACTTTTCAATATCTTTAGAATATCTAACTTTTTTAGGATTAGGTTTAATGTTTCCATTACATACTTTTTCTAAAGTTTTAATTAAATTAGTTAAAGTTTTTTTCTTTCTTGCGGTTGTACCGACTACAGGGATACCAAGTTCACTAGATAATTTATCTAAGTCTATTTTTATTTTTTTCTTTTTTGCCTCGTCAAGTAAATTAACACACAATATAACATTATTAGTTATTTCCATTACTTGAAAAACTAAATTTAAATTTCTTTCAAGGCAAGTAGCATCTACTACAATAATAGTACAGTCAGGTTTACCAAAGCAAATATAATCTCTTGCAATTTCTTCTTCTTCAGAAGTAGATAATATTGAATATGTACCAGGAATATCAACTAATAAAAAATTTGTTCCGTTATAAGAAAAATCACCAGTAGCATTAGCAACAGTTTTCCCTGGCCAATTTCCAGTATGTTGATGCATTCCAGTAAGACTATTAAAAATAGTAGATTTTCCAACATTAGGATTACCAGCTAAAGCAACAGTAAAACCATTTTCGTTTTTGAAACATATAAATTTATTCTCAAGTAAACGTGTACCAGTTGAAGATTTTGTAAGACCCATTGTTCACCTCCTAAATTATATAATATAATGTATGAAAGATTTAAAATAGTGTGATAAAAACTATAATAAAATAAGAGACTAATAATAGATGATGTTAAAACTAAAGTTCCTAATTCTATAAATATTAAAGAAATAGGAACTTTTATATAATGCATAAAAATCTTAAAAAATAACTGATATAAGAGAAGTGTCTTCATCTCTAATAGCAATTAAAGTACCTCGTATATCAAAAGCACGTAACCCTTTAGAAGGACTATTTAAAATAGGGGTAATATACGAATTATTAACTAGACCTAAGTCTAAAAGTCTTCTTCTAACACTACCAGTACATTCCATAGATTCTATTTTTCCTTTTTTCATAATAGGCAAATTTGTAAGTAAAATAATATTATTCATTAGTCAAGCCTCCCTAAAAAGTTCTATAATAATATTATATTTTATCGAAAAAACAAATGTTACACTTGACAAATTATTTTAATTATGAAAAAATTACGAAGAAAAGAAACGTAGGGAGGAAATAAACATGGAAAAAATAAGAGGTTTTGAAGTTGTAAAAGGATTTGAAGATAAAGAAATTAATTTGCCAGAAAGAAAAACAAAATATTCAGCAGGATACGATATTGAAGCTGCAGAAGATGTAATTATTCCAAGTTTTAAAAAAGGAATAAATCCAACATTAGTAAAAACAGGAATAAAAGTTTACATGCCAGATGATGAAGTAGTGCTATTATATAATAGAAGCTCAAATCCAAAGAAAAAAGGATTAATCATGGCAAATAGTGTTGGGGTAATAGATAAAGATTATTATGGAAACCCAGATAATGATGGTCATATTATGTTTGCATTTTATAATATAAAAGAAGAAGATATAGAAATAAAAAAAGGAGAAGCAATAGGGCAAGCATTATTCCAAAAATATTTGATAACAGACAATGATAAGGCAGAAGGAAAAAGAATGGGTGGATTTGGTTCAACAAGAAAATAAAAAAAATAAAATAAAAAAATTTAACCTTAGAGCCCCAACGAAAACAGCTATAATATACATAAAAAAACCAAGGTAAAGGCTTTGACTTTTACCTTTTTTTGTTGTATAATAAATATGGTTAAAAAATCCAATAAAGTTATTTAAAGTAAAATATTTACATAACTTTATTATCTTTTTTTCGCCGAAAAATATAATAAATGCTGAAAGGAGTTGACTTACATGTTTAATGTAGGAGACAAAATTGTATACCCAATGCATGGAGCAGGGGTAATTGATTCAATAGAGGAGAAAAATATTTTAGGGGAGAAACAATCTTATTACATATTAAAAATGCCTGGAGAAGTTAAGGTAATGGTGCCAACTGCAAAAGCAGAAGAAATAGGAGTAAGAAATATTATAGATAAAAGTTCAGCAGATAAAGTTATAGGTGTGCTAGAACAAGATGAAACAGTAATGGATAAAAATTGGAACAAAAGATACAGAGATAATATGGATAAAATGAAAAGTGGAGACATATATGAAATTGCTGATGTAGTAAGAAACTTAAGTTTTAAACAAAAAGAAAAAGGTCTTTCTACTGGTGAAAAAAAGATGTTAAATAATGCAAAACAAATATTAGTAAGTGAATTAGTATTAGCAGAACATGCTACTCAAGAAGAAGTAGAGCAATTAGTAGAAAATAAAATAAATACATCATACATGATGTTTAGAGCAGATGATATAGAGCCAGAAAGTGTAGTAAATAAATTCATACCTTTTGATGGTACAGGAACATCAGATTAAAAGTTATATCGTATTAAATAGTAATAATATTACTATTTTAGTACGATATTTTAAATTTTTTAAATAAAACATGGAAAAGTTTTAAAAATGTATTGACAAAATTAATAGTTCATATTATAATAGCAATTGTCGTAAACAGACAGCCAGTTCAAAATAGTATATGCAGATGTGGCGGAACTTGCTGAGGTTGTTCGAACGAAAGTGAGTTACAACGTCAGTATGTGTAG
>FR888060.1 GCA_000431335.1 Clostridium sp. CAG:343
AGACGGAAATAGAAAAATAACATTAAATATTAATGTACAAGCACAAGATGAACAAACAGAAAGTATAACAAAAGAATTAGAAATAAACTTGATATCAGATGATGTAAGTATAAAAGTTGTAAAAAACGGTGAAAATGTTGTGACAAACTATAATGCCGAAACACACACATATAAAGAATATCTATCAAGAGATATAGAACAAGTGAGTCTATCAATAGAAGCAAATAATATGTATACAACAATAACATCAGGAGAGACAACAGGAACACCAATCATATCAATAAACAACATATCTGTAAAAGACCAAGAGGAAGTATATATAACATTTGCAGCAATTGCAGAATCAGGAAGAACGCAAGAATATACAATACAATTATTAAGAAAATCAAGTAATGCAGATGCAGAACATATCTACGTAGATGGACAGGAAATCACAGATAGATTTGCAGATAAAGACTCAGTACCAACATGCATAGTATCAATTGGAAAAACAAAAGATTCAAGTACAATAAGAGTTGTTCCAGAAAATGAATTTGCAAGTATAAAAATAGGGGATACAGAAGAAACAATAGGAGAAACGTCACAAAGAATACCACTAGATTTATCAAATGGAACAATAACAGTACCATTAGTAATAACATCACAAGATGGAACAGTGACAAAAACATATAATATAATGTTTGTACGTTTATCAAATGATACAAAAATACAATGGTTAGAAGTAAATAATAAGCACATAATTGAAGATGAAAGTGGAAACTATGAAGTAACTGTAAAATCATCAGAAGAAATAGCAAAAGTAAAAATAGTATTATCAAATATTTTAGCAAAAGTAACAATGGGAGGAGAAGAAAAACAAGGACAATTAGAAGAAAACGTAATCCTACCAAATGGAGACATAGTAAAAACAATAACAGTAACAGCAATAGACGGAACTATAAGAACTAGTACATTAACAATCCATAAAGCACAACCTAATTTAGGATTAGAAAAAGTATATTTAGATGGAAGATTAGCGACTAAGGTAGATGATAAGACATTTGAAATTGGTGTTGAGAAAGGAACAACACAGGCTCAAATAAAAGCAATAGCAAGTAATCCAGATGAATATGTAAGCATAAAAGGAAACACAGGTGTCCAAGGAGAAAATATATATACAAATTGCTCACTAGCAGACAAAGAAATACCAATAAAAGTAACCGCAATGTTTGATGGAGAAATAGACCAAGAAAAAGATTATGTTTTAAAAATAAAAGAAATAGAAGAACCAGATATATTGGAAGATTTGAAAGTGAAAATTAAAGTAGACGATGAAGAAGTTACTCAAGGAGAAGATGGAATGTATTTAGTAGAAGTAGATAATAGCCAAGATAACAGCTCATTATGGGCAGAAGTAACAACAGAAACATCACAAGTAAAAATAAAAGATACAAATGGAGAGACATCATATGATTCACCATCAAATCAGAAAAATATAAGTTTAAAAGAAAACATAACAGATGTTACTGTAACAGTAAAAAATGGAGCAGGGGAAGAAAAAGAATACATAGTAAGAATACAAAAGAGACAACCTGCAATAACTGGAAAAGTAATAACACAAGCATCAGATCAAGCAAATCAAACAGCAACAATAAAGGTATATAAAACATCAGACACGAGAAACGAAAATGATGCAGATAATCCAAGAGAGTTAATCAAAAAAATTGAGATAAAACTAGATGGAAGTTATACTTTAGACTTAAAACCAGATGAATATGACATAGTAGTAACAAAAACATCATACTTAGAATATAGATTGACAAATGTATTGGTAAAAGATGGAGAAACGATTGCTATAAATGATATCTATATCTATGCAGGAGATCTAGACGAAAATGGGGAAATAGAAATAGAAGATTTAACAAACATTATAGAAAACTATGGAGAAATAACACAAGATAACAAAGATGAAAAAGGAAAATATGACTTAAATGAAGATGGCATAGTAAACAAACTAGACAGAAACATCTTAAAAGAAAATTATGGAAAAACAAAAACAACAGAACAATGGGTAGATCCAAATCCATCGACAACAGCAAATTCAATAGTAACACACTCAACAGAATCAACATTAAGCTCAGAAGTTAAGTCTAAGGCAGTAGTGGAAGAAAATAAGGGTACAACAGGACAATCACAAATCTTTGTAAAACCATTAAAAGGAAAATATACAATAACATCTGCATATGGAACAAGAACACATCCAACAACAGGAGAAGTAAAAAAACACACAGGAATAGATATAGCAGGAACACATCATGCAGAAGTATTGTCAATAGCAGATGGAGAAGTAACTTATGCAGGAGTACAAAAAGGATTTGGTAATAGTGTAGAAATTAAACATGTTGTGAATGGGAAAACAATATATAGTTTCTATGCACACTTATCAAAAATAGATGTACAAAAAGGTCAAAAGGTAAAACAAGGAGAAACAATAGGATTAGAAGGAGGAGACCCTAAGACAGATCAGAATGTAGGAAATTCAACAGGACATCATCTACACTTTGAGATAAGAAAAGCAAGTGGATATGGAAATGACATAGATCCAACAAAATACATATAGATGTTTTTGGAAACTGATAAAAAATATCCGAAGCAATTATTCAAGGACAGAGCAAAAATATGCTCTGTCCTTATATTAATTTGATAGATATGAAGTGAATCAAAAAAGAATAAAATTAATTCTATCAAAAATATTTTTATCAGTAAATTAAATTTTATACAAACCATAAATTAAATTATTCTTGAAAAGTATTGCAAAATATAGTAAAATAGATAATATTAATTATAAATATTACCTATTTTTGTGGAGAAGAAAAAGTATGAAGAATAAAGTATTAAAAACAATAAAAAAATACAATTTAATAGAAAATGGAGATAAACTAGTATTAGGAGTATCTGGTGGACCAGATTCCATAGCTATGCTTAATATTTTAAATGATTTAAGAATAGAAAAAGATATAGAATTAGATTTTAATATAGTAGTTGCACATATAAATCATATGATTAGAGATGAAGCAATTGAAGATGAAAATTTTGTTAAAAAATTTTGTGAAGAAAAAGGCATTGAATTTTATTCAAAAAGTATAGATGTAAAAAAACTTGCTAATACTAATAAAATAAGTACAGAAGAAGCTGGAAGAAATGCAAGATATGATTTTTTTGATGAAATCCTAGATTATACTAATTCAAATAAAATAGCTATTGCTCATAATAAAAATGATAAAGCTGAAACAATAATCATGAATTTTATGAGAGGTAGTGGAATTACAGGATTAAAGGGTATAGAACCAAAAAGAAAAAAATATATAAGACCATTAATTGAGTGTGAACGTACAGAGATTGAAAATTATTGTAAAGAAAAAAATTTAGATCCTAGAATTGATAAAACAAATTTTGAAAATGAATATACAAGAAATAAAATCAGGAATATATTAATTCCGTATATAAAAAAGGAGTTTAATCCTAATATAATAAATACATTAAATAGACTATCTGAATTAGTAGGGGAAGAAGAGGAATATATTGAAAAACAAGTAGAAAGAAATTTTGAGAATTTAAAATTAGTAGAAACTAAGAAAGAAATTGTTTTAGATTTAAAAAAATTTAATAAATTAGAAAAAGTAATAAAATCTAGGCTTGTGTTATATACTATAATGAGTATTTTTGGTACTACAAAGGGAATTGAAAAAGTACATGTGGACGATATTATAAAACTTTGTGATAATAATATTGGAAACAAATATTTAACTCCAAATAAAAATATAAAAGTATTAGTAAAAGATCATAAAATTTATTTTTTAGACCAAAGATAAGTAGCCGTAACAAAACTTATGCAGGTAGCTTGGTTGTAATAAAAAAGTCATAAAAAAATAGTTTACAAACCCAATTTTATGTGTTATAAAAAACAAAGGAATTAACCTGAATGAAAAAATTCTTGTTTATAGTAGATTAGAAAGGTATTCAATAGGACAAAGGAGGAATAATTTTGAAAAACGGAATTAAAACATTAGCAATGTGGCTAATTATAGGAATTATATTTATAGTGGTATTATCATCTATTGTAGAAAATAGTGATTCAAAATTGAAATATTCAGATTTAATTGCAGATATTAATAGTGGTAAAGTTGAATCAATTCAAGTTGAATCTGATGGAAAAAAAGCCATTGTGCAATTAAAAGATGAGAAAATCAGAAAAGAAGTTAATATACCAGACATGCAGAGCTTTATGGCATATACAGAGGACTTTTTAAAAGAAGGAGCATTTACTTTAGAGGAAAAATCAGAATCAATATTTATTACAATACTTAGCTTATTAACACCATTTGGATTGTTAATTATATTTTTTATTTTCTGGTTCTTCATGATGGGTGGAGCAAACAACGGAAATCCAGGAAGTAAAACAATGTCTTTTGGAAAAAATAGAGCAAGAATGATGACACCAGCAGAAAAAAATAAAATTACATTTGAAGATGTAGCAGGTGTTGATGAAGAAAAAGAAGAATTAGAAGAAATTGTACAATTTTTGAAAAATCCAAAGAAATTTACAGACATGGGAGCAAGGATTCCAAAAGGAGTATTACTTGTTGGTCAACCAGGAACAGGTAAAACATTGCTTGCAAAAGCAGTAGCAGGAGAAGCAGGAGTTCCATTCTTTATTATAAGTGGTTCTGATTTTGTAGAGATGTTTGTTGGTGTTGGTGCTTCAAGAGTAAGAGATTTATTTGATCAAGCTAAGAAAAATGCACCATGTATAATATTTATTGATGAAATAGATGCTGTTGGACGTCAAAGAGGAGCTGGACTTGGTGGAGGTCATGACGAAAGAGAGCAAACATTGAATCAATTATTAGTTGAAATGGATGGATTTACAGAAAATGAAGGTGTTATTGTATTAGCAGCAACAAATAGACCAGATGTATTAGATAAAGCGCTTCTAAGAGCAGGAAGATTTGATAGACAAATTGTAGTAGGATTACCAGATGTAAAAGCAAGAGAACAGATATTAGAAGTACATTCAAGAAGAAAAAGATTATCAGATGATGTTGATTTAAAAGTTATTGCAAAAAATACTTCAGGATTTGCTGGAGCAGATTTAGAAAATGTATTAAACGAAGCAGCATTATTGGCAGCAAGAAAAAATTTAAATGAAATAGGAATGAAAGAAATTGAAGATGCTATGGTAAAAGTTACTATGGGACCTGAAAAGAAGACAAAAGTAAGAAGTGAAAAAGAAAATAGACTTGTTGCTTACCATGAAGCTGGTCATGCAGTTGTAAGTCATTATCTAGAGACACAAGACCCAGTACATCAAATATCAATTGTACCAAGAGGTATGGCTGGAGGATATACAATGTATCGTCCAACAGAAGATAAATCATTTATGTCAAAAACAGAAATGGAAGAAAATATTGTTTCACTACTTGGTGGTAGAGTTGCAGAAGCATTAATTTTAAATGATATTTCAACAGGAGCAAGTAATGATATTGAGAGAGCAACAGGAATTGCTAGAAGTATGGTAACAAAATATGGAATGAGTGATAGAATAGGAGCTTTAATGCTAGGTTCTAATCAAGAACAAGTATTTTTAGGTAGAGATATTGCTCAAGGTAGAGAGTATTCAGAAGAAACAGCAGCTATTATAGATGAGGAAACAAAAAGAATAGTAGATACAGGATATAATAGAGCAAAACAAATATTATCTGATAATATAGATAAGTTGCATCAAGTTGCTGGTATTCTTTTAGAAAAAGAAAAAATTGAAGCAGATGAATTTGAAGCGATTTTTGGAAAAGAATAATTGTAAAGAATTTGTATAATACAAAAAATAAAAAATGAAAGTAGCAATTTTATATTGCTATTTTCATTTTTTTAGTATAAAATATGAATAATAATAAAGGAAAGGTACATTAAATAGGTAAGCTAATGAAAAATTATTATGAAATATTAGAAGTAAATCCTAGGGCATCAGAAGAAGTAATAAAAAAAGCTCATCAAGTATTAATAAAAAAGTATCATCCAGATTTATATGTAGGAGTAGAAAGAGAAAAGGCAGAAGAAAAGATAAGAAATATAAATGAAGCATATAAAATACTTTCTGATGGCTTTTTAAGAGAACAATATGATAAAGAATTACAAAAAGAGGAAGATATATATAATCAAAGGGTTTATAAACAAAAAGAAAAAAATACAAATTATAAAGCTGATACTAAAAAGAAAAATAGAAAAGAAGATTATGCTCAAGAACAAATGCCCACACATAATGTAGGAACTTTTATGAGTTTAGTTGATTTAGTTTCAGTTACTTTTAAGAATATGCCTAAAAGAGAAAAAAGAAAATTACAAAAAGAGGATTTTATTGCAGGTGGATTAACTATACTAATTGTAGGAATATTAATTGTTGTATTATGGTTTATTCCAGCAACAAATGGTTTTGTGAAAAGTTTATTACCTTTCTTAAACTAGTTATTAGAAAGAAGATGATATAATATGCATTATGCTGATATAAAGAAAGCTGATATTGCAAATGGCTTAGGTGTTAGAGTTTCAGTTTTTGTAAGTGGATGTACACATCATTGTAAAAATTGTTTTAATAGTGAAGCATGGGATTTTAATTATGGAAATGAATTTACAGAAAATGAAATTAATAGAGTTATAAAAGAATTAGATCATTCTTATGTTTCAGGTTTATCAGTATTAGGAGGAGAACCACTAGAACATGTAAATCAACAAGGATTATTACCACTTTTAAAGAGAGTAAAAGAAAAATTCCCGGACAAAAACATTTGGTGTTATTCAGGTTATACCTTTGAAACAGATATTATGGGAAAAATGTATAATAATTGGAAAGAAACACCAGAAATTCTATCATATATAGATGTTTTAGTAGATGGAAAATTCGAAGAAGACAAAAAGGATATAAAGTTAAGGTTCAGAGGATCTAGTAATCAAAGGATTATAGATGTTAAGAAATCATTAAAAGAAAATAAAGCTGTATTATTTGAATTTTAACTATTGACAAGTTATGCCAATTTAGGTTATAATGGATATCGTTATAAGGGTTATCCCACATACAGTTTCGTATGGGCCGGAAGGAGGGGAATATAAATGTCAGAGATAAAAGTTAATAATGGTAATATAGAAGATGCTTTAAAAAGATTTAAAAGACAATGTGCAAGAAATGGAGTTTTACAAGAAGTTCGTAAAAGAGAGCATTATGAAAAACCTAGTGTAAGGAGAAAGAAAAAATCAGAAGCAGCTAGAAAAAGAAAATTTAATTAGAAAATTAGGGATTGGAAGTATAATGGGGTATTATAAATATACACTTTTTAACTTCCAATTTTTGTTTTAAAAAATATATTATTATTTAAAAGAATTATAAATTTAAAAAATGTGTATAATAAAATAAAGAAGGAGGAATTTAGATGAAATATAAAGAAAATGAATTAAAGCAGGGAATTAAAATTCATACTATAAATACTAATAAATTTAAAACAAATTTGTTAGCAGTTTTTTTAACAACAGAATTAAATAGGAAAACAGTTACAAAAAATGCATTAATCTCAATGCTTTTAAGAAGAGGTAGTAAAAATATGCCAACTCAAGAAGAAATTAGCAAGCAAATGGAAGAAATGTATGGAGCAAGCTTTGATTGCGGATTGGATAAAACAGGAGATAATCAAGTTTTAAAATTTTATATAGAAGTAATTAATGATGATTTTTTACCACAAAATAATGATGAAATGTTAAAAAAAGCTATACAAAAATTACTTGAAATTGTATTTGATCCTTATAAAGAAGGTGAAGGATTTAAGAAGGAATATATAGAACAAGAAAAAGAAAATTTAAAACAAAAAATAGTTGGAAAAATAGATAATAAAGCCAGATATGCAATTGACAGATGTATTGAAGAAATGTATGGAGAAAAAGCATTTGGGTTATATAAATTTGGATATGTAGAGGACTTAAATAATATAGATGAAAAAGAACTATACTTATATTATAAAAACTTAATTAATTCTTGTAAAATAGACATATTTGTGTCAGGAAATATAAAAGAAAATACAGATACATTGATAGAAAATAATGAAAATATAAAAAAATTAGAAGGAAGAAAGCCAAATTATAATATTCCTAAAATAGATAACAATGAAATTAAAGAAAAAGAAAATATTGTTACAGAATCTATGGAAGTAACACAAGGAAAACTTATATTAGGATTAGATGTTAACATCGATAATGAAGAATTAAAATATGATACAGTTATATATAACAGTATATTAGGAGGAACAGCAAATTCTAAAATGTTTCAAAATGTAAGAGAAAAGGCACATTTAGCTTATGTGGCGAGTTCAAGCTATTTACGTCATAAAAACATTATATTTGTAAATTGTGGAATTGAAATTTCAAATTATCAAAAAGCATTAGATTTAATAAAACAACAAATTGAAGATATGAAACAAGGTGATTTTACAGAAGAAGATATTGCAAATGCTAAGAAAGGAATTCTAGCAACTATTAAGACGATAGATGATGAACAAGATACTCAAATTAGTTATTATTTTGGTCAAGAATTAACAAACACAAGAGTTTCTACAGAAGAATATATTAAAAAAATTGAGAAAATCCAAAAAGAAGATGTTATAAATATAGCAAGAAAAGTAAGTATTAATACAATATATTTCTTAAAGGATTAGATTATAATGAGTCAATAAATAGAAAGGAGATAAAGATGCAAGTAATTGAAAATTTAAAGGTTAAGGAAAAACTTTATATAGAAAAATTAGAAAATGGATTGACTGTTATGGTTATTCCTAAACCAGGAATTCAAAAAAAATATATGATTTGGGGAACTAATTATGGTTCGAATGATAGTGAATTTATTGTTCCAGGAGAAGAGGAAAAAACTAAAGTGCCAAATGGAGTAGCACATTTTTTAGAACATAAATTATTTGAACAAGAAAATGGAACAAATAGTTTAGATGTATTAACTGCATTAGGAGTAAATGCAAATGCTTATACAACTAACGATCATACTGCCTATTTGTTTGAAAGTACGGATAATTTTTATCCTGCAATGGATGAATTAATGGATTATGTGCAGCATCCATATTTTACAGATGAAAATGTTGAGAAAGAAAAGGGAATTATTGGACAAGAGATTATGATGTATGATGATTATCCAGATTGGAGAGTATATTTAAATGCGATGCAAGCAATGTATCATAATAATCCAATAAAAATAGATATTACAGGAACGATAGAAACAATTGGAAAAATAAACAAGGAAATTTTATATAAATGTTATAAAACTTTTTATAATCCATCTAATATGGTTTTAGTTATATCAGGTGATTTTGAACCAGAGAAAATAATAGGTGAAGTAAAAAAACGTCTTATAGAGAATCAGAATCAAGGAGAAATTAAAAGAATTTATCCAGAGGAACCAGAGACAATAGTCCAAGAGCTTATTGAACAAAGATTAGAAGTAAGCCAACCGCTTTATACAATAGGAATTAAAGACATGATTAATAAAAAATCTATGGAAAATTCAAAAGAAATAGTAAAAAAACATATTTCTATAGAAATTTTGTTAAACCTTTTAATTGGAAGAAGTTCAGAATTATACAAAGAATTATATAATAAAGGGATAATACATGGACAGCCAAGTTTAGATTATGAATTTGGAAAAACCTATGCACATGTTTTGATAACAGGTCAATCGAAGGAACCAGAAACTTTATATAATGAATTTAAAGAAAAAGTAAAAGAAATGAAGAAAAAAGGAATAGCTAAGGGAGATTTTCAACGAATAAAGAAAATGATTTATGGAGGATATGTAAAAGAATACAATGATGTACAGGACATAGCAAGAATGTTCTTAGCAGACTATTTTAAAGGAATTAATTCTTTTGATTATATAGAGGAAATAGAAGGGATAAATGTAGAATATTTAAATCAAGTGTTAAATGATGTATTTAAAGAGGAAAAAATGGTACTTTCTATTGTAAAAAGTTAAAAAATAACAAAAATTTAAGTTTGTGAAAAATGTAATAAAAACGGTGTTGGTTAAGAAAATAAAACAATACCGTTTTTTAATAAAATATCGTGTCGAAAAAAGAAATAAAATGTCATACGAAAGTTCCCAGAATGCCTTGAAAATACTTGACTTGAGAAAAATAATGTGTTAATTTATAGATATACGAAAGATAATCAAATAAAAAGGAGAGATTAGTATGTTAAATGATGAAATTTGTAAATTGAGGGATAAATTAAATAATAGTATTGAACAAGGCGATGATTATAATATTACATATAAATTAAGCATAGAATTAGATGAATTGATAGCAAAATACTATGATGAATTAAAAAATGCTAAAAAAAAACTAATATGGACAACTACGTAGAAAAATAGTCTCTTAAATGAATTAAGAGGCTATTTTTGTTATCTAGTTGTAAGTTTGCTAAGAAATAATTATGATGTTGATGCTCTGGCTCCAACTATAATACTTAAATTTTATTTAATCATATCTTGGTTTATACTATTTATTTGATATTGAATATTCCTTATATCTTCATTCAATTTTCCTATATGTTTGTTCAAAACTTTTTTATCCATTTCAATTCTCCTTATACAACATATTTTTATTATCTGTTCTTTACATAATGTAAAATATGGTTCTTTCTAAGTTTAACATAAAATGGCAAAAAAATCAACCTTGTTATTATTTATAAATCATAACAATATTATTCGAATAATTTCATAATCTCATCTTGAGATAATTTATTAACAAATGTAGTTTTTGTATCCAGCATATTATTAGCTAACTCTTCCTTTTTCTCTTGTAATTCATATATTTTTTCTTCAATTGAATTCTTAGTAATTAATTTATACACTTGAACATTATTTTTTTGACCTATTCTATAAGCCCTATCAGTAGCCTGATTTTCTGTTGATATATTCCACCATGGATCATAATGAATAACCATATCTGCTCCAGTTAAATTAAGACCTGTTCCACCTGCTTTTAAAGAAATCAAAAACACCTTAATATCAGAATTATTATTAAATTCATCAACCAATTTTATCCTATCTTCTACTTTTGTAGCACCTGTTAATTTAAAATATCTTATGTTTCTTTTTTTTAATTCTTTTTCTATGAAATCAAACATTGATGTATATCCCGAAAAAAGTAGTATTTTATGTCCTGCATTTGTACCCTCTTGAATAATTTCCATACATTGTTCCAATTTGCTACTTCCCTCATTATATCCATTTATAAACAAACTTGGATGACAACAAATCTGCCTTAATCTTGTTAGCGCTGCCAATATTTGCATTTTGTTTTTCTCATAGCCACTGTATTTAATTTTTTCTGATATATCCTGTTTTACTTGTAATAAATAATTTATATATATTTTTCTTTGTTCTTCTCCCATTTCATTATTTAAAACCGTTACTGTCTTATCTGGAAGCTCTGTTAACACTTCTTTTTTACTTCTTCTTAAAATAAATGGTTCTATTAGCATTTTTAGCTTTCCAACAACTGATTCATTAGATTCCCTTACAATTGGAGTTTCATACATATTTTTAAATTTTCGATATGTAAACAAATATCCTGGCATAATAAAGTCAAAAATCGACCATAATTCTGCTAAAGAATTTTCAATTGGAGTTCCAGTTAAAGCATATTTTGTATCTCCTTTTATTTTTTTTATTGCTTTTGCATTTTGAGTATTACTATTTTTTAAATATTGAGCTTCATCTGCTATTATAAATCTAAATTTATAATTTTTTTCTTGATATAGTTCAATATCTCTCTTTAATAAATCATATGAAGTAATAACTAAATCAAACTTATCTATTTGCTCAATTTGATGTTTTCTCTCTTCTAGCGTCCCTCTTATAACTATTGTTTTTAACCCATTAGCAAATTTAGTTGCTTCATTCTGCCAATTTAATGTTAACGAACTTGGTGAAATTACAATACTTGCTCTATTGTTTTCCTTTTTATCATCTTTACAATTTTGAACATAATCAACTATTACTGATAACATTTGAATAGTTTTTCCGTAATCCCATATCATCTGCCAATATTCCACCAAAGTGATATCTATCTAGTATCTTTAACCACTTAAAACCTGTTTTTTGATAATATCTTAAAACTGAATTTAAATTTTCTGGTACTTTAATTTCTTCTTCTAATTGCTCTTTATCTAATTGATTTATAATATTTTTATATTCATCATTTTTAGTTATTTCAGTTCCTTTTATTTCTTTTAATAGTTGATTAAAATATGAAATTCTATAAACAGGTAATTTTAATTCTTCTTTTTCCAAATCTTTATAAGAAATATCCATACCTGTTACTAATTTCTCTAAAAATTTTGCTTCTTTATTATTTTCTAAGTCAATAAAACTACCATCTTTTAATCTATGATATTTTTTCTTTAAAGAGTATTTAGACATGATTTCTTCTAATTCTTCTATATCAATATCTAAATTTTTGAAATCAATTGATAATAAATTATTTTCGACTTTTACTCCTATTCCTCCAATTTTTGTTTCCTTAATCTGTTTTCTTTTAAAATTATCTGTTGCTAAAACTTCAAAATGTTGCATATAATAGTTTATATCTTCTGTTAAAAACTCATATATTTTATCATTATCTGGTAAAATAAATCTCAAATTTTTAGTTTCTAACATAAATCCAGTCTGTCTAAAAATATTTAAAGCATTAGTTTCTTCTAACATATTTCTTGGAAATTTAATTTTTTTATTTTCTTCTAATGGGTTAAATTCATTACCTTCATAATCAAACCTTACATCTGCAATTAAATAATCATTTGAGTCGAAATCTAAAAACACTTTAACTATCAATTCTTTTGGCATGTATTTTTTTATACTATCTTCTGTCATATTTTTTAAATTTATGGCATTCTTTACTCTTGGTATAATAATAGAAAATAATTGTGTTAATTCTTTTTCTCCTAATTTTACTTCATTTATATAATTTTTTCTAAAAAGTTCTAATAACTTTAAATTAGAATTTTCAAACTCTTTTGTGCATCTATATAATTTTTTATCATCTAAAATATATTTGTATTCTTTTCCCTTAATAATATTTACTTTATAAATTTCTATATTAGGTACTATTATATAATCTTTATTTTCTGTTTTCTTTAATTCAAATTCTATTTCTGGTTGTTCTTCTGTAAATTCTATTTCTTCAGTATTACAATCTTTTTGAAATATAATTTTTCTTCCTTTTAATACATCAAATAAATCATCAATAGCACTATTACCTACTATAATACTTGTTTCACTTAGTGCTTTTCCATAGTATTTATAATTACTATTTGAATTAGAATTCGCATATTTTATAACTTCTGCATATTTCATAACAAACTCTAACAATTGTCTACTATTATTTTCAAATGCTTCTTCTGTGTGGATAAATTGCAACTTTTCACCATAACGATAAAATTCTTTATTAAGCATTCTTGTATAAAATTCTGATAAATTTTTTATTTTATACATTTTTTTATTTCCAATTTTAAATTCGATTTTCATGTCACCAGAAAATTTGTCATAAAAAATCCTAGGCTCAATTTTTATTGTTCCTTCTTTTTTTATTTTTTCTTTTTCTTCATTAATTCCTTCTATTTCTTCATTGTAAAAAATATTAACAATTTGTTTAAAATTTTTATATTCTTCCTTGTTTAATTGCATTTTATTTCCCTCACTTGGCATATTATTATACAATATCTTAGGTAAAAATGCAAGCAATCTTTAAGCCTCAAATATACAATTAGGTTACAGTTTGGTGAGAAATAACTATGATGTTGATGCTCTGGCTCCAACTATAATACTTAAATTTTATTTAATGACGTTTGATTGGAACGAAAAATAGAAAATCTTTTACAAGAAAATGAGTAATGTTC
>FR888061.1 GCA_000431335.1 Clostridium sp. CAG:343
AGCTTGGACACCATAATCATTTCTTACTGAACTGTAACTTAAAATTTGACATTTTTCTAGATTTTTTTCTTTTTCTCTTGCGTTACTTTTATATTTAATGTAGAATATAAAAGTAAGTTTTATATACCCTGGTACTTTAAAGGAGGTTTTTCCATGTTTGGAGTCTACTGCTCAAATTCCGTCATCCATTTAAAAAATGGTACAGTTATTTACTGCGAAAATCTGGTTTCTGATGTAAGAGAAAAATTGGAAATTTCTAACCATCCAGATGATACACTCCTTCTTTTCCCTTCAACATTAAAGGGAGAATCTATTTCTGTATATATTAAAGACATTTTAAAATGTGAGTATACAGATTAAACTGGTATCAAAAAATATGAGGTATTTTACCTCATATTTTTTATGTATAACAACTATTATTTTCATTTTTAATTTTTTATTCATAAATTTACTTCTCTCTTAATAGTATTATATTAAATCTGTTGTATATTCAAATAGCAATATTAAACAATAAAAAGTAAAATCTTTATATTTTTTCTTGTCTTTTTTTGTTAAGTTATTGACATTTTTGATAAATAATGTCAAAATATAAATATAAAAAATAAAAGGAGGGATTTTTATGAGTTACAATTATTATTCTAGCTATCCATCAGCTTCAACTTATTCAAAAGCTGCTAGTAGTTCTGCAGGTTTAGATGGCATTATAGCTGCATTAGGTGCATTCTTTGTTATTCTTTTAATCTTTTGTATCGCTGCTGCTATTTTAACATTAGTTGGACAATGGAAAATGTTTAAGAAAGCAGGTAAAGAAGGTTATATTGCTTTAATTCCTGTTTATCACGTAATTGTAGAAATGCAATTAGGTGGAATGCCAATATATTGGTTCTTCTTAAATTATTGTGCTTTCATTCCACTTGTTGGTTGGATTGCACCATTAGTACTTGCATTCTGGAAAAACATTAAATTAGCTCAAGCTTTTGGAAAAGGTGCTGGAACAGGAGTTTTATTAACTTTCTTCCCATTTGTAATGTACCCTGTATTAGGTCTTGGTAATGCTAAATATGTTGGTCCACAAACTCAAACAAGAATTACAGTTGAAACAGTACCAACAGATAATTCAAATACAGATAAATAATAAATAAAAACACCTATCTCAGGTGTTTTTTATTTTTGCATGATTTATAATTTTATTACATCTCACAACAGTAACATTATCTGGTATATTTTTTAACACTGTTGCATTCGCTCCTATTTTTACATTATTTCCTATCTTTATAGGTCCGAAGTACTTTAGCTCCAGCTCCTACCATCACATTATTTCCTATATCTGGATGTCTTTTATATTTATCTTTTCCAGTTCCTCCCAATGTAGAATTATGATAAATTGTACAATCATTTCCTATTGTTGCAGTTTCTCCTATTACTATTCCCATTCCATGATCTATAAAAAGTCTTTTTCCTATTATTGCGCCTGGATGAATTTCAATCCCTGTAAAAAATCTTCCTATTTGAGATACTAGTCTAGCCAAGAATAATAATTTATGTTTATATAAAAAATGTGCAAATCTATGAAAAACTAATATGTGAAAACCTGGATAAAGAATAATTACTTCTAATACATTTCTACTAGCAGGGTCTTTCTTCATTATATTTCTTGCATCTTTATACAATTCTATTAAAGTTTTCAATTTTATCACCTACTATAAAATATGCATATTTATGTTTTTTGTTATTTAAGAATTGTTCTTACATCATATTTTTAGTAAATGTTTTAAATTTTAAATTAACTTTTCTAATTCTCTTATTTTGTCTCTAAGCTCTGCTGCTTTCTCAAATTCCATCTCTGTAGCACATTTTAGCATTTCATCTGTTAATTTTGAAATTGTTTCTTTTATATCTTCAGATTTTTCTAATTTATATTCTACTTCTATATCTTTTACATCTGTAACTTTTATATTGTCGCGGACTGATTTTTTTATTGTCTTTGGTATTATTCCATTTTTCTTATTATATTCTTCTTGTATTTTTCTTCTCCTATTTGTCTCTGATATAGCTTTTTCCATACTTTCAGTCAATTCATCTGCATACATAATAACAGTTCCGTCTGTATTTCTAGCAGCACGTCCAATTGTCTGAATTAATGACCTTTCTGAACGTAAAAATCCTTCTTTATCTGCATCAAGTATTGCTACTAAAGATACTTCTGGAATATCTAACCCTTCTCTTAATAAATTTATACCTACTAAAACATCAAATTCTCCTAATCTCAAATCTCTTATAATCTTCATTCTTTCTAAAGCCTTTGTATCAGAATGTATATAATTTACTTTTATATCTAAACTTTTTAAATATTCTGTTAAATCCTCAGCCATTTTCTTTGTTAAAGTCGTAACTAATACTCTTTCTTTCTTCTCTATTCTTAATCTAATTTGTTCTAGCAAGTCATCAATTTGATTTGTTACTGGTTTTACCTCTATTTTTGGATCTAACAAGCCAGTTGGTCTAATAATTTGTTCTACTACATTATCTTTACTATGTTCTTTTTCATAATCTGCTGGTGTTGCACTTACGAATACTACTTGATTTATCCTTTCCTCAAATTCTTTAAATGTAAGTGGTCTATTATCAAAAGCAGACGGTAACCTAAATCCATAATTAACCAAAGACTCTTTTCTAGCCCTGTCACCATTATACATAGCCTTTACCTGTGGAATTGTCGCATGTGATTCATCAATTAACAATAAAAAATCTTTTGGGAAATAATCAAATAATGTATATGGTGGACTACCTACTTGCCTACCACTTATATGCCTTGAATAATTCTCTATTCCAGAACAAAAACCAGTTTCTTTCATCATTTCAATGTCAAAATTAGTTCTTTCCTCTATTCTTTGTGCCTCAATTAATTTATTTTGCGACTTGAAATATTTTACTCTTTCTTCCATTTCCTGCTCAATTGTTACAATTGCTCTTTCCATTTTATCTTTTGTTGTAACATAATGTGATGCAGGTGAAATTAAAATATGACGCCTTGTACCTATTGGTTTTCCTGTCAAAGCATTTATTTCTACTATTTTTTCTATCTCATCTCCCCAAAATTCAACTCTTACTGCTGATTCTGATTGATCAGATGGGTATATTTCTACAATATCTCCTTTTGCTCTAAACGTCCCTCTTTTAAAGTCTATTTCATTTCTTGTATATTGCATACTAATCAATTTTTTTAATACCTGGTCTCTAGATTTGCTCATACCTGGTCTTAAAGATAACATCATTTCTTGATAATCTATTGGATCCCCTAAACCATAAATGCAAGAAACAGATGCAACTATTATAACATCTCTTGTTTCAAATAATGATAATGTGGCTGAATGCCTTAATTTATCTATCTCATCGTTAATTGAAGAATCTTTTTCAATATACGTATCTGTTGATGGAATGTAACTTTCTGGTTGATAATAATCATAGTATGAGACAAAATACTCAACATTGTTTTCTGGAAAGAATTCTTTAAATTCTGAATACAGTTGTCCTGCTAAAGTTTTGTTGTGTGCCAAAACCAATGTTGGTCTTTGTACTTTTTGTATTATATTTGCCATTGTAAAAGTTTTTCCAGAACCTGTAACCCCTAAAAGTGTCTGAAATTTTTTCCCTTCTTTTATTCCTTTTGATAGATATTCTATTGCTTGTGGCTGGTCTCCTGTTGGCTTGTATTCTGAATGTAGCTTAAACATATTTCCTCCTCCATAAAAATGCTTTTTCACAAAATAAATCTCAAACTTGTTTTTTATTAAATAACATTTTCGTCTTATAGATCGTCTATTGTTTTTTGTTCTCGAATTTCTATATTTTCTCTTATGTTTTCTCTTACATCTTCTGTAATTGTTTCTACTAAATCCATAATAAACTGCTTTATATTTCCTTGATATGGATCTGTTTCAATAGTTGTATACTTTTTTGCTCCTTCCTTTATCACTTCTTTTTCAGCTTCCATACATTCATTAAATAATTTTACATTTTTCCTATTAACTAAACGTCCTTCTTTTCCTTTTCTATGTACACTTAGTTCTGGTGATGTAACAAAACCATATGTTAGCGGTTTGTATTTTTTCATAAATTCACTATTAAACATTTGCTTTAATAAAACCGCATCTTGATTTGGAATAGAACCATCATTTACCGAAAAATCAATCCAAGGAAGCCTATCCAACATTCCCCTGTCATAAATAACAACTCTTGGAGTATTATCACTCATATCTTCGCTAAGATTTTTAATTAACTCACTATACATCCAAATATTATATTCTTCAAGATCTTTATTTTCAATTGGATTGTACTCTGCTGTTTCCGCTCTTTTTTGTACTGGAATCCCATTCTTTGTTAATAATTTTGTTATATTATTTAGTAATGTTGTTTTTCCACTTTTTGCGGTTCCAATAAGTTCTATAAATATTGGTTCTTTATTTTTTGATATGTTCTCTTTAATGTAATTCAAATTAGTTTCTATATTATTTGCTTGATTATTAATTTTTTCAATTTGCTCTTTCATTTTTTCCTCCTAAAAAAGTTTTTCTAATATTTTTTTATATCTTTCAAATAATATTTCTCTTTCATTTGTATTCATTAATACCGCTTTATACATATTTGTATAATACCATTTTTGCTCTTCTTTAGGTTTGTTAAAGTTCTCCCAAATTTTTTCTCCTTGTTCTTTATATAAATTATATAAAGTTTCTAAATTATTTATCTTATCTGCACATTCTACTAATTTTCCTTCTATACTTGCTGTTTTAATCTTATCAATTGCTTTAATTTTTCTTTCTTTCCATGGTAATGATTTGTCTTCTGATACTTCTTCAACAATTTTTGAAATATCTTTTCCAAATTCTATTTCTATATCCGCTAAAGAATATTTAGAATCTTCTACAACATCATGTAAAAGTCCTGCTATTACACAATTTGTATTTGCACCTGCTCTTTGTAAAATCATTCCCACAGTAAAAGGATGAAATATCATATCTACATTTTTTTCGCTTTTTCTTTTTTGCCCAGTATGAGCTTTAGTCGCAAAATATATTGCATAATCTATTAATTCTAATTCACCTTTTTTCATTTTCTTCCCCCTATAATAATTTATATTTTTGTAAAACCGCCTCTTTAGCACTTTCATATCAAAATCCGTTTAATTATATCATATTTTCTAAAAAATAACTGTTTTTGTATAAATTTAATGATTTTTCTGACAACAAAAATATTATTATCGTCTACTTTTCGCTAACCTCTATTATACCTTTCTAATATCTTATACTTCTATAAATTATTTTTGCCATCATTTTATAAATCGAATCATTTAAAGGATAACATCTATGTAATCTATATAAATCTAAATCTTTACTTTTATTAATTTTATTATCTGTCAGATTTTGAATATATCCCTCTTTTTTTAAATTTTCTATTTGTTCTTCTTTATATAATCCATATGGATATGTAAAAATTTTCAAATTAGTCTTTCCTAATTTTTCTTCTATTTTATTATAAGATTCATTTACATTACTTACTGCTGTTTCTGTATCCAAATTCGTAAATTCTGGATGATTCATGCTATGAGAAGCTATTGTTACAAGTCCACTATCCTGCATTTGTTTTGCCTCATCCCAGGTAATTACTCCTTCTTGTTCCATATTGTCTATTATGATAAACATTGTAAATGGAATATTATATTTTTTTGCAATTGGATAGGCATTTTCATATACTCCTTCATATCCATCATCAAATGTCACTATACATGATTTTTTATATAATTGTTCTTCCCCATTTTTATATTTAGCCAAATCTTCATAAGTTATAAAATGATATCCTACTGCTTGTAATCCTTGTATTTGATTTTCAAATACATTCTTTGTTGTTTGCATATAATCATATTTTATTTCTGAACTATCGTTTACAATATTGTGATATACAAAAATAGGAATTTCAAGATTTTTTTCTCCTATATAATATTGATTGTTTACAGTTATTCTGTCATAACAAACAATACCTATTATTCCAATTATTATTACAACAATTATTCCTACTAAAATATTTTTTTATTCGCCTTAATATTCATCTTTGTTTTCCCCTTTTTTCAATTTTCTCTATTATATCACATATTAATTAAATATAATATTTTTGTTATAAATTTTATTTAATTTTTCATTTTTACTAGACACTATCTAAGCTTTGTGTTATCATATTATATGAAACAAAAGATATGAAATATTATTATTTCAGATGGAGGTAGAAAAATGTCAAAAATTAAAAATTTAAAATTTATAATAATATTATTTGTTACTATTTTAGCATTTGGATTTAGTTCTTGTTATGCTGTTGATTTAGATTTATCAGAGGATTTAACTACAAATGATTTTTCAAATAATAGTACATCAAATACTTCAAGTAATACAACAAATAATTCTTTTGATGATAATACTACTTTTGGTTCGAATTCAAATAGCAATAATACAAATACTAATACATCAAATTCAAATAATAATTCTTCAAATTCTTACTCTAATACAAACACATCAAACACTTCTGGAAGTAGTACTTCTTCAGCAACTGTAACTAATTCTCTACCAGAAAGTAATTTGGGATTATCAAAAATTCTTAACATTCTTTTAATAGTTATTGGTATATTATTAATATTACTTGCTATTGCAATTTTAATTCGTTTAAAAAAATAAAAACAAATTGCCAAATTATAAATGGCAATTTATTTTTTTGCATTTTTTGTATGTATATTTTGTCCATTTTTTTTAATACTATTAATAGAATTTATCTTTCATAGAAATATGAAAAATATCTATTTCGAATTTTTGATAGGAGGATTTTTTATGCATAAAAAATTATTTATAAGTTTTGCAATTCTTATATCTTTGATTTTTTCTTTTACTATTTGTTTTGCAAATGATGGTGGAAATATGGTTAAAGATGCTGCTGATAATGTAAGAAATGCTGTCGGTGGTGTTGAAAACACAGTAGAAAATGTTGCAAATAATGTTGGTAATAACATGAAAAATAACAATCATAATAATCAACAAAATACTTCAACAAATAACCTAAAACCAAATGATTATAATGCTACTAGAACATCTACTGGTACAACATCTAATACTTTTATGGGTATGAATGCTACTGCTTGGACATGGCTTATTATTGGGATTGTAGCTATTGCTATAGTTGCTCTAGTTTGGTATTATGCAATGCAAACACGTTCTTCAGATTATAATGATAGAGATTAATTTTACTTATGCACTTTAAAATATTTATTTAATTAATATTTTAAAGTGCATTATTTTTTTATTTATGTTATAATGTTTAATATAAAAATATTTTAAAAATGAGGTATATTTATGAATATAAAAACAATTGCTAAAAATCCCACTGCTTACCATAATTATATAATTGAAGATAAAATAGAAACTGGAATAGTACTCTCTGGTACAGAAATTAAATCAATAAGAAACGGTAAAATTAATTTAAAAGATACATATGCTCAAATAAAAAATGGAGAAATCTTTGTAATCGGAATGCACATTAGTCCTTATGAACATGGCAATATATTTAATAAAGATCCCTTACGTAATAGAAAACTTTTATTAAATAAACGTGAAATTAATAAGATTATTGGTTTGGCAACAAAAAAAGGATATTCTTTAATCCCTCTTAGCTTATATTTTAAAGGCAGTTTAGTAAAACTCGAACTTGGTATTGGCAAAGGGAAAAAATTATATGATAAAAGACAGGACATAGCAAAAAAAGATGCTCAAAAACAAATCGCTTATAATCTAAAAAACAAACAATATTAAATTTAAAAGAGAAAACTAATTATATTTTTATAATATTAGTTTTCTCTTTTTAATTATATCTTATATTTTATTACTTGAACCAAAAACGTCTATCATTTTATGTTTTACTGTTTCTTTTATTAATTCTCTCGCTGGTCCTAAATATTTTCTTGGATCAAAAACATTTGGTTCTTCTGTAAATTCTTTTCTAATTCCTGCTGTCATAGCTAATCTTAAATCTGTATCTACATTAATTTTTGATACTCCACTTTTACTAGCTTCATGTAAAATTTCATCAGGTACTCCTTTTGCTCCAGGAATGTCTCCACCATATTTATTACACATTTCTACTAATTCTGGAATTACAGTAGATGCTCCATGCAATACAATTGGTGTATTAGGTATTCTTTCTTTAATTTCTTTTAAAATGTCAAATCTTAATTTTGCTTCTCCTTTAAATTTATATGCTCCGTGACTTGTTCCTATAGCTATTGCTAAGGAATCACATCCTGTTCTTCTTACAAATTCTTCAGCTTGAGCTGGGTCTGTATACATTGCATCATTAGTTGCAACATTTACGTCATCTTCAATTCCTGCTAATTTTCCAAGTTCTGCTTCTACAACAACTCCTTTACTATGAGCATAATCTACAACTTTTTTTGTTAATGCTACATTTTCTTCAAAATCATATTTTGATCCATCAATCATAACAGATGTAAAACCATTATCTATACACATTTTTGCTGTTTCAAAATCTGGTCCATGGTCTAAATGAATTGCAATTGGAACTTCTGGATGTTCTTCTACTGCTGCTTGTACCATTTTCATTAAATATCCTATTCTTGCATATTTAATAGCACTTGATGAAGCTTGTAAAATAACAGGTGATTTACTTTCTGCTGCCGCATCTACAATTCCTTGTATAATCTCCATATTATTTACATTAAATGCTCCTATTGCAAAACCTTCTTCCATTGATTTTTTAAACATTTCTTTTGTTGTTACTAACATAATTATCCCTCCATTTTGGCTAATTGCCTTTTGTTTTTCTTTTGATATTTTATTTCTATTTTTTTTATATGTCAAGTCATTTTTACTCAAGTTTTGGTTTTTATAATTTTTATTACAAGTTCAGAAAACTTTCTTATAATATAAAAAGATATAAAGTTTTCACTGAACAATTCTTATTAACTTTTTTATTTAACAATTTTTAGTTCACTTAATCCTTTATATCTTTTAAATAATTTAATCTTTTATGTGTTTATAACTAGCACACATTGATTCATCTGGTTCTTGTGTATTAATCCTTTCAGTTGGCTCTACTTGAATTTCTTGTAACATACATTTTTCATTTTGTTGATTATTATATTTGCAACTAGAAACTGTACAATTTATTTTTTGATTCATTTCCATTTTTTACCTCCATGTAAATTAGAGTATTTGAACAAAAAATGTTCATAATATTTATTATGCAAAAAAATCATTTTTTTATTCAATGAATATTTATGAATTTTATACTTTTTATTTATATTTAAAAATTAATTTTTATTTTCATTTTCTAATTTGCATTTTTCTTCCGGTTCTTTAAAACTTAAATACCAACTAATTCCATTTTGTTCTTCTTTAACATTTCTCGTTCTTTCTTCTAATTGTTGATACGTTTTAGGTGATGCCACAATTACTGGTTGATTTGGCATCCAATTAGCTGCAGTTGAGCCTTTACTACAATCTGACATCTGTAATGCCTGCACAATTCTAATAATTTCTGGAATAAAACGTCCTACATTCATTGGATATATTAAAATTGTTCTTACTATTCCTTTATCATCAATAATAAAAACGTTTCTAACCGTTTCTGTATTACTAATATCATTAGCAATCATTCCATATTTTCTTGCTATTTGTCCATTTCTATCTGCAATAATTGGAAATGATATTTTTATTCCTGTTCTACAATAAATATCATACATCCATGCTAAATGTGAACTATTACTATCTACGCTTAATCCTAACAATTCTGTATTCATTTGTTTAAAATATGTATGCGCTCTCGTAAAAGCTATCATTTCAGTTGTGCATACGGGGGTAAAGTACACATCTTTTGGTGTCACCTTTAAATCATTTTTTTAATATCTGTTTTTAATTTAAATTTTATCATTTTATCTCTATTTATATAAATTTTATCTATTAGCATTTGCAAAATCATTCTATTAGGTACTTCTGAATTTATAACATCATCAAAATACTCTATTGAAATTTTTAGTTTATTTACTTTTTCTTTTAAATTTTTATCTTCATCTTTTTCTAATAATGCTTGTAAGAAAGAGATACTTTGCATCTTTTCTTTTTCTAGTTCTTTATATGTATTCTCAATAATTTCTCTTGACATTTGGTTGTTTGTAGCTGCCAATTCTTTTACTTTTTGATTAACAAGCATTTTATATTCTTCATTTAAAATATTTAGTTTGTTTTGTAACTTATATTTATTATTCTCTGTTTTATCTTGTTTTATTTCAACTTTAATATTCTGTATTTCTTCTAAATATTGTTTTTTAGTAAATTTTAAAAATTCTTTTAAATGTACTAAAATATCCTTTTCTTTAACCTCATGGCAGTGGCAAGTCTTTGTCCCAAATTGTCTATATCTTGAACAATCATATCCTTTTTCATTCATTTTTCTTTTAATCATAATTCCTGACATTCCAGAGCCACAATTATCGCATACACACATTCCTGAAAAATAATATTCTCTTTTCGTATTTGCTCCAGAAGTATTTTGTTTTGATTTTTTAGTCCTTATTTCCTGTGCTAAATTGAATATCTCTTTTGAAATTATAGCTTCATGATGATTTTCAAATATAAATTGTTCCTCTTTTGGAAGTTTTACTGCTTTACCTCTTATATTTACAGTTCGCTTTTTATGAGTAATTAAAGTTCCAGTATAAATTTCATTTTTCAAAATATTACTTACCATATCTTTTGTCCATTTTTCTTGAATTTTATGCTTATATATCCTGCCTCTTTCTAAATGTTTTTCTCTATAATATATAGATGGTGTAGGATAATTAAATTTTGTATTTAGTTCTTGACTAATTCTTTGAAATCCCATTCCGTCCTCAACATATAATTTGAATATTAGTTTAATAACTGGTTTTAATTCTTCAATAACATATAACATTGGTATATTATCTCTGAAAATTTTTTCATATCCATAGTAATTCCCCATAATTAATCTTCCATCTTTTTGCTTTGAATACATATGATCTCTTGTTTTTCTTGAACAATCTTTTACATATCTTTCATTGAACCATGTTGTAATTCCAATAGTATCATCTCTATCATTTTGTACATCATAGGTACCTCCCATTTCTGAAACTAAAATCATATTTTTTTGCATATCTTTGAATTCATCAATAAGCACCAAAACTTTTCCGTTATTTCTTCCTATTCTTGATAAGTCTTTTGCTATAACTACATCAATTTTTCCTCCTTTTACTTTTTCTAACATTTTTGTAAATTCAGGTCTATTAAAGGTATATCCCGAAACATTGTCATCTATGTAGAAATCTTTATCGTTGATAATCCAATTACGAGAAGAAACATATTCTTTAATTATTCTTTTTTGTTCCTCTATACTTGAGTAATTTTCTTTATCTTCGTCTCTAGACAATCTACAATATCCGTGCAACTGTCATTTTTCCTCCTTTTGCCTGATATTGCTTTTGGTCTATGTTAGCATACATTTTGTTCTACTTCCACTTGTTTCATGACTATTTTTTTAAGAACTTCGGGATAATTCTTTTTTCCAGTTATAAATACTCCTATTTTGTATTTCTGTTTTTTATAGTTTTCTATTACTTCTTTTGTACTTTTCCTTTTTAATTCTTCTTCTGTTAGATAAATTTGTACATATTTTATATTAAAGATTTCATTAGAAGTAATTTGCATTTTTAAACTCCCTCATAATATTTCTCTTTAAATATTATGCAAAAAGAAATGTATAAATTTCTTTTCGTCTAAAAAACACTTCATGAATTCTAATACTTATATTTTTTCAGAATCATTTATAATCACCTTCTTTTATTAAGAACACTAATTTTCTTAAATAAGTATTTCTATAGGAGTCTAAATTTTTTTATTAAATGTTGCAATTTGGTGCATTTTTTAGTAAGCAATCGCTTACATTTATTTTTTCCATATTTGTCCTTTCTTGTACAAAAAAATAACTGTGCATTCAAAATTATTTTTTTGAATTTACACAGTTAAATTTTAACACTCTTTTACTCCTATTCTGGTTTGTGCGAGCACTGGCAGACCAAAAGCCTGCCCGTGCTACTCTTATTATGCTTATTCTCGCATTATTATTCATCTACTAAAGTTGTACTTGTTGCATATTTACTATTGAATACAGATGTTGGAATACAAACTAGGGGGCGAACCGCATAAGAGCAGCCCTCGACATCGCCGTTGCTGAAAAAGCCGTATTTACCGCCCACTTTCAACTCGCTGGTACTGCTGTAGCCGTTAGGGGAAGCGAGCCACCAGGTAGATGATGTGCTTTTATTGTAGATACCATGATTGTCATTACCTGGTAACCAATCACTGCCTGTATTTCCTGTATAGCCAGATGTTCCTAATTCTAATGTAATTGTATTTGATTTGTTGCTTCTGTTATTATAAGATGCTACAAATAATTCTGCTGTTGGACTTCCGGATGGCAAATACAGCATCATCATTTTTATATTTTGCCCACATACTTGCGTCTGATGTATCTGTTAACCATGCTGTTGTCTTAATATTTAGATAAGTATTTGATTCTGTAAATAATGAACTTATTTTGGGATTCAATTTTTGTCCTACTGTACTTACAAATGAACCATTTGTATAAGAACTATAATAATCACTTGGCGTATAATTTCCTATACACTTATCAGAAATTAAATAAGCATAATTATCATCTTGGAAAAATAATCTCCATCCTCCTGTTTCAGTTTCTTCTTCATTATAATTCGTTACTTTCCATCCATATTTCTTTGTATTAATGGCTGTTCCTATTGTTAGTGTTTCTGGATCAAAACTTGGAGTTGTTTTTGTATATAAATCTGAATACAATATTTCATTTCCTTTTTTTGTTTTAATACTTGTGTCTGTTAGTTCTGAATAATACTTATTTGTATTATTTTGATTGGCACTCTCGATAATGCTTTTTACAGTTGCATCATCTAGCACAGTATCTTCTCCATTTCTTATTCTTTCAGCCATCCAATTTGAAATGTCTAACTGTGCTTGTTCTTTTACTTCTACTATGTCACTTTTTGTTTTTGCTTCATTTGCTTTTCCTAGTATTCCATTGTCTCCTGTCAATGTAGCAATTGTTACTCCCGCAAGGATTAGAAGTACAATAATTGTTATTACCAATGCTATTAATGTAATACCTTTTGCATTTTTAAATTTTGTTTTCATTTGAGTTTTTCCTCCTTTTTATTTTCTTTTGTAGTAATATTTTTTATATACTTTCAAAAAATTTTTACTTTCATTTATATATTATATTCTTTTTTATGCTGTGTCAATACAGTTTATAGATTTGTAATATAATTGTAATAATGCTTTGCTTTTCTGTATTTATATTATATCTTAATTATATGATTTTTCAAAACTGAAAGATTAAGACTTTACGGGGGTAAAGTCTCCAGGATGTGAAAATAGTACTAACCATTTACCTTGATAATCCTCTAACTTAATATTTCCAAATGTAGTCACCGCTTCAAAATCCGGTGCTTTTTGACCAATTTTTACATTTCCATTCATCATTAACTCATAATCCATAAAAAAACAAACTCCTCTCATATTTTTTCTATATTTTATGAAAAAAGTTTGTTTTTGTTACTTTATTCTATTGTTTTAATCTTAAATATCCCAGTTCATTCCATACATTATAAGCCAAATTTAATCTAAATACCAAAGTTGGTTTAGCACCTGCTCTATTTTTGTCTACAACACAAGCATAATATCTGACATCCGGATCATCATATTTCTTCAAATCATAAAATTTTGTATCTACTTCCTTTAATGAATACTCATAGTTTTTTAAAGTATCTCTATTAATTTGTTTAATTAAACATAATGTGTCTAATACTTCTTTTACTGTTCTACTAACAGCCAAATCATTTACATCTAAATTAACTGGTAAAGTATCACTTTCAGCTAATTGTAAAGTTGAACATATATATAAATTAAAATTTTGTGCTAGGTTTGAAAGAATTGTAGCTGTTCTTTTTATTTCTTCAGGTACACCAATATTTGCAGTATCTGTTTTTAATGTATCATAAAATACATATTCTATTTGTTCTTTATAATAATAATTCATTATAACTTTTTTTAGCTCATCATTTGTATGGTCTGTTATATTAATAAAATATATTGAGTTTTTAATTTCTTTATTTGCCCAATCTGTAATAGCTACAGTATTTTTAAACTCTGTTGATTCTTTCATTAATCTATTTACAAAGTCTCCTTGCTTTTCATCTTTTTTTCTGATAATAAATCCTTTTTCGTCCACATCTACTTTTTTAGGGTCATCTGCTCTAAATTTAAATTCAAGTAATTCTCCTTCTGTTTTACTTATTTCATATCCATGTAGTTTTTGAATTTCTGGATTATTTATTATAGTTGTAATTAGACAAAGTTTCATTTTTTCTTCTGACATCTCATTTGAAATAATAAGAACTTTCTTTTTATGTACTAATGCTGTATGTGCTGCTAAGTCTATAGTAAATCTACTCTTACCACAGTTTGATGGCATCGCAAATGCCATTGTTTCTCCTTTTCTTATTCCTTTAAATACACTTGTTAATATTGGAAAAGGTAAAGATAATCCATTTCTTAAATTATTGTCTCCCATTTCTAAAAAGCTAGTAAGATTTCTATTTAATACAGATCTTTTAAATTTTTCTGTATCATTTACCTGTATAATTGCACTTTTTACTTCTTCTACAGACATTTTATCATATAAAATATAATCAGTTATTTCTACCACTTTATCTTGAATTGATTTTATTGGTATTGCCAAATAATTTTTTCTTAAAACAAATAATTTCTTTAAATCTAAGTATATTTTTTCCATATTATATGTTTTATTCGCAACTTCTGCCTTTAACTGATTTTTCAATTTATACACTTGTTCTGAATCTCTGGAAAAATTGAATCCTTGTTTAGCTATTTCAGGTGTATAGGCACCTCCTTCAGTAAATAATACACTTTTATATATGTTTAAAATCGATTCATCTTCAAAATAACAATCTTCAAAAAGAAAGTAATATTTTACAATAAGTTTAGGATCTGATAATAAAATTCCCATATATGTACGCTCTAATGGTATATTACTTAATTTATTAGGATAAATTGAACCTGTTTCCTCTTCTTCCTGTTTATATCTTTCTTCTACTTTATTATCATTTTTTTGTTCTTTACTCAATATTTCTAGTTTTTTTAAAGCTCCTATATAATCCTGGTTTAATAAACTTTCTCTAATTTTTTGTATTGTATCAAAATTATCTACAGTTACTGGTATATTATTTAATATCTCATATATCTTTTTTATTCTCTCTTCTTCCATATTCTTCCCCTTTCTTCTTACTCTCATCTTTATTATATACTTATAATTTTTTTTTAGCAATAGCTTTTTTGTTAAATTTATGATATGATAATTTAAATTAAAAGTAAAAAAGGAGTATTATAGAAATGGCATTTGACGGCATTGTAACAAAAGCAATTGCTTCAGAATTGCAACAATTATCTGGAGCTAGAGTTGATAAAATCTTTCAACCTAATTCAAATAATGTTATTATAGGTTGTTATATAAATGGTAAAAATTATGCATTAAATATATGTACAAATTCCAACAATTATCGAATTCATCTAACAACACATCCTAAACCCAACCCACAAATTGCACCTAATTTTTGTATGGTATTACGAAAACATTTAACTGGTTTGCATATAAAAAATATAATAACAGCTAATTTAGAAAGAATTATAACTATTGAGTTTGAAGGTTTTGATGAAGTTGATGATATTATTAATAAGAAATTAATTATTGAGCTTATGGGTAAACATTGTAACATTATATTGTTAAACGAGGAAAATATAATAATTGATAGTTTAAGACATATTAACAATTCTGATAGTACTCATGTTGTTATTCCTCATACCAAATATACTTATCCATCAACAGAAAAACTAAATTTCTTAAATTGTAATGATTTTGAAGATTTTAAAAAACATTTATCAAATGTTGACACTGAATCACTTCCATGGTGTATCAGTAACACTTTTAACGGTATTAGTAAAAAATTTATTAATTTTATTATATCTGATCTAAATATAAAAGATTTGAAAGAAATCTTTTATTATCTAAAACAAATTATACAAGATACTGATTCATTAAATTTGAAATTTAAAACAATAAATAATGATTACTTTTTAGTGCAAAATCCAAATAATAATGAACTGTTTTCTCTGAACTTTTTTATTGATGATTTTTATTATCAAAAAGAACTTTCAGAGGATTTAAAAAATTACCGAAATAGCATGTTAAAGTTAATTTTAGACACGTTAAAAAAATATAAAAAAAGATTGCAAAATATTAATGAAAAATTAGAAGAATGTAAAAATATGAACACCTATAGATTATATGGAGAACTTATTACTGCAAATTTGTATAAGATTAAAAATGTTAATATATCGCAAATAAAATTAGAAAATTATTATGATAATAACAATTTAATTAATATACCTCTGGATTCTAAATATTCTCCTAGTATTAATGCTAAAAAATTTTTCAAAAAATATACTAAACTAAAAAATGCATCAGAAATTGTTTCCATTCAGAAAAAAGAAACTTTAGAAGAACTTAATTATATTGAAAGCATTGTATATGAACTAGAATCTGCTTCTTCTATTGAAGAATTAGCCAATATCTTTGATGAAATATCAGAAAACAATATTTTTAAAGATAAAACAAATAAAACTAAAAACATCAAATCGTCTAAAATAAAAAAGTCTAATCTAACCAAAAATAAAAATGTATCTTTTAATCTAATTAAATACACCATAGATAATTTTACCTTTTTAGTTGGAAGAAATAATAAGGAAAATGATTATCTTTCTTTAAAATATGCTAAAAAAACTGACTTGTGGTTTCATACAAAAGACATTCATGGAAGTCATGGAATTTTAATATTAGATGGAAAGCAACCCAAAGAAGAAATCTTAATAAGATGTGCCGAAATTACCGCTTATCATAGTAAAGCCCGACTTTCTTCAAATGTTCCTGTAGATTTTTGTGAAGTCAAATATGTAAAAAAGCCAAATGGTTCTAAGCCTGGTATGGTTATTTATACAAATAACTCTACTTTATATGTTAATCCTAAAATAAAATAAAAAATAAGCAAATGTTTTTTATATCATTTGCTTATTTTTATTTACCAGAATATTAGTAAAGTTATTGCCGTTAATACAATAATTTCTGGTTTCGTCATTTCTTTAGGAATTAGTTCTATTTCTCCTTCTTCTTTATGGTCCACAATTGAAACCTCATATGATGTTACGTCTTTCAATTCAAAATACATACTAAAATCCTGTGTTGTATTATTTTGTGTTGTTGTGATATCAATATATTTTTTTCCAACTAAGACATTTCTTTTAGAATATAAATCAATTTTTAAGTATTTGCCTGTCAAATAATCTTTATCTGAATTTTTTATTGTTCCTTTTATTCTTCCATTTACCAGTGTAGCTTGTGCTTGTTTTATTTGAACTTGCTCTATACTATCTCTTCTCTCTATGTTTTTATATGAAGAATTTAGTCCTACATTTATAATAAAATTAGAAAAAAAGAAAAAAAGTACAAACCATATTATATATTTTAAAAACGTTTTCATTCTATCCATATTGCTACTCCTTATCTTATAATATCTATATTATACACTAATTTTGGCTATTTGTAAATAACAACGGACTTACAATTGTAAGTCCGCTTAATTCGGAAATTCTCTTAACTTTTCCAGAAACTCTTTACCCTTTATTCCCAAAGGTATTATTTCTTCTCGCTTTTCAATATTTATTAAACCATACCTTTCGTTTTTCTCCACAATGGCAATGTTTCCATCTACCTCAATTATGTTATCATAACGCGATAGAAAATCCCACAACCCTTTTGGATACTTAACAGGTGCAATTTCTATACCTTTAGAATTAATAATTCCTTCGCATTCATTCTTTCCTACAATAGTGAAGTTACCATGGAATTCATATACATATTCATATGGCAACTCCTTAAGTTCTCCTGTTTCATCTAACCGAATAGCTAATTTGGTTATTTGAATGATTTCTGGCATTTTATTCCCTTCTTTATTGTTAAAATTTGTCAATCTAGACATATTCATATTATAACACCATATTTTCATTTATGTCAATCGGTTTTTCTATTTAATTTTCCTAAATTTCAATTGCTTGTCCTAAACAAGTAGAATAAATATATTTTTTAGAGACCTTTTTATTAAATGATTGTTCTAATGCCTTTTGATATAATTCTAATTGTTTTTTATATTTATTTACTAATTCATATTTTTTATTTTTTTCTATATAATCTGTTTTATAATCAACCAAAATAAGTTCATCATTTTTATTAACATAATACAAATCTATAACACCTTGTACTAAAATAGTTTCTTCTATTTTCTCATTATATATAGTATTCGCTGGAATATTTAAATAAAATGGTTTCTCTCTTTCAATTAGTTTTGCTGTCTTTAATTCTCTCCAAATCTCAGACTTTGTAAATTCTAATATTTTAAAAGGATTTATATTATCCGCTTCTATTTTGGTTATAATTTGCTTTTCTACTAAACTATTAATTAACTCTTTTACTTTAATTAAATTATAATCTACTTTTTCATCTAATTTTTGCATACACAAATGTATTAAAGTTCCCTTTTGAGCTCCTGTCAATTTGTTTTTTTCTTCTAGTTTCAAGAATTGTGGCTTTGGAAATTCTATTACATCTTCTATTTTATCTTCTAAATTTCTCTGTTTGCCTATTAATTCTTCTATACCGATATCTAACTTTTCTTGTTCTACCTGCTTTAACTTAGTTACAGACGTCTTAGTTGGAATAGTAGTTGCTAATTTATTTGGATATGTATAATTTAATATTTTTTCTAATGTTTTAAATTCTTCTTTAGTTATTTCTTTTTTATTAAGTTCTTCTATAACATTAACTTTTTCTTTTTGAATTTTTTTACATCTATTTAGTATATCTTTTTTCTTATATAAATTTAATAACATACAATTTTTATTTTTTTCTTTTTCATATTCATAAACTAGTAATATCCAATCCAAATATTTTTTATATTTTTTAATTAAAATTGTATTTATTTTTCCATCTTTTTTAATATATCTTTCAACTTGTTCTGACATTTTTAAAAAATCTTTTTGATAATCATTCTTAATTCCTGTTATAATTAGTTTTTCTTTTGCCCTAGTTAAAGCAACATATAATATTCTCATTTCTTCTGATAATGTTTCTATTAACATTTTACTTCTTAATGATGCTTTACTTAAAGTATCATATTGAATTTGTTTATCATAATCAATATATTTAACTCCTATTCCCATTTCTTGATGTAACAAAACAGAATCATTTAAATCCATTAAATTAAATTGTTTTCCAGTACTTGATAAAAACACAACTGGAAATTCAAGGCCTTTACTTTTATGAATACTCATAATACGAATTACATTATCATTTTCTCCAATTAATTTGGCAGAACCCAAATCTCCACTGCTTAGTTTTAGCCTATCTATAAAATTAATAAAATTATATAATCCTTTAAAATTTGAACTTTCATATTGTTTAGCTTTTTGAAACAACATTTTTAAATTTGCTTGTCTTAATTCACCATTTGGCATTAATCCGAACATAATTATAAAAACCTGTATCTATGTATATTTTCCAAATCAATTCATCTAAAGAAAAATATTCTTGTTCATCTCTCCATTTATCTAAATTGCTTAAAAAATTGCAAATTTTCTCCTTAAGCTCTTTATTAACATCAATCATAGCTTTTTGCATACAAACATAAAAGTTGTCATATTTATCAGATAGTCTTATTTGAACTAATTCATCATCTGTAAATTTTCCTATAAAAGACCTCAATACTGTAACAAGTGGAATATCTTGCATTGGATTATCAATTATTTTAAGTAATGACATAATTGTTTGAATTTCAATAGAACCTAAATATTCTTGGGAACTATCTGAAAACACAGGCATATTTAACGATAAAATTTCTTGTTCATATATAGGTGCTATATTAGCAGTTGATCTGAGCAATATTACTATATCTTTATATTCAATATTTCTATATTGGTTTTTCTTTCTGTCCCATACTTGAAATTTTTCTTTTATTAACTCTTTTATTCTATTTGCAACAAATCTAGCCTCTAATTCAATATTTTCTACTCGTTCTTCTTCTTCTTCGTTTTTTTCTTCAAATATTTCATCGTTTTCTATATTCTCTTGTTTTTCTTCTTCTTTCAAATCTATAATATCAATTTCAGTTGCAAAATTTTGTTTTAACTCTGGATAATCTGCACCTAAATTTAGATATTCTTTTTCATCATATTCAATATCTCCTAAATCATTGCTCATTATATCTTGAAAAACTATATTAGTAAAATCTAACACATTATCTCTACTTCTAAAATTTTTAAATAATTGTATTTTTAAATCATCTTCTTTTTGCTTATCTTTTTTCGATTTATATTTATGATATTTGTTTAAAAATAATTCTGGCATAGCTTGGCGAAATTTATAAATACTTTGTTTTACATCTCCTACCATAAATATATTATTTCCTTTTGATACAGAACTCAAAATATATTCTTGTACCAAATTACTATCTTGGTATTCGTCTATTGCTATTTCTAAATATTTTTCTTGATACCTCTTTGCTACCTCAGAAACTTGTATTTTTCCATTTTCTTCTTTTAATAATATTTTTAAAGCAAAATGTTCTATATCGTTAAAATCTACTATATTTTTATTTCTTTTTCTTTTCGAAAACTCTTCATTAAATTCGAATATTAGATTTTTTAACTTTGATAAAATAGAATACATGTCATAAATATCTTCATTAGCTTGCCTTGAATTATAAATCAATATCTTATCTAATATTTTACTTAATTTTTTCTTTCCATCATCACGTATCTTTTTTGCTTCATCCTTTAATTCAGATTCTACTTTTTGCCTTGGCCATGTAGGAAACTTTAAATTTTGATTTATCTCATATGCTTTGTCCCAACTATTTAAACTTCTCTTTAAATTCTCTAACATATCAATATCATTTCTAATTGTTTGATAATATTTTTCTAATTCTTTATCTAATGTAAGTTTTTTAGATATACTTTCAAACGTAGACAATATATCTACTAATTCTTCATCAACCTCTTTCAATAATTCCTTTCCCCAAATAGTATTTGCAAAATCTTCATCTAATCTATCTTTTAAATTAAACATTTCTATCTTATCAGTTAACCATTTTTCAGGAAATGGATTACTTTGTATATAATTATTTATCTTTAATACTAACTCTTTTAAAGGAGTATCATCTCTATAACTTGTATACGTATGAATCAATTTGATAAATTCATCATTATCTTCCTCATATTTTTTTTCAAAAATATCTTCTAATACCTCTTGCTTTAACAACTCTATTTCAGTAGTATCTGCAATTCTAAAATTAGGAGAAACATTATCTAATTCATAAAAATTATTTCTAACAACTTCTAAGCAAAAAGAATCAATAGTACATATACTAGCTTTATTTAGCAAAGTAATCTGTCTTTGCAAATTCTCATTTTCAGAATCTTCCTCTAGTTTTTTATAAATAGCATCTAAAACTCTTTCCCTCATTTCAGAAGCTGCAGCATTTGTAAATGTTACAACCAATAACTTATCTATATCTATTTTTTCATTTATTATCTTATTAATAATTCTTTCTACCAAAACAGCAGTCTTACCACTACCAGCAGCCGCTGCAACCAAAATATTCGAATTTTTTTCATAAATAGCATCCTGTTGTTCACTTGTCCATTTCACTTTACTCATATCTACTCCTTTTGAGACACTGGGGACAGGTCTTGTTTGTTTCATTTCTTTGTTGTTTTTTGTTTTCTCTAACATTAAATATACCGACAAAAATACTAAATTTTAAAAAATCCCAACAATTTCTCCATCTTCATCTATATCAATACTTTCTGCTGCAGGCACCTTTGGAAGTCCTGGCATTGTCATTATTTTTCCTGCTAATACAACCACAAAACCTGCTCCATTCTTTAATTCCACTCCTCTTACATTAATATTATAGTCATCTTTACATTCTAAATTTTTAGGATCATCAGAAAAAGAATATTGTGTTTTTGCAATACATATTGGCAACTTCGCATATCCCATTTTTTCTATATTTTCTATTTGCTTTTCTGCCTCTTCAGAATATTTAACATCTTTTGCATAATAAATATTTTTTGCTATTTTTAATATTTTTTCTTTTATTGAATCACTATCATTATATATGTATTTAAATTCATTTGGCTGTTGGCTTAACTTAACTAGTTTGTTTGCTATATCAATTGCTCCATCTCCGCCTTTAGCCCAGCCTTCTACTACACTTAACTCTATATTTTTATTAGCTAATTTTTCTTTAATATACTCTATTTCTTTTTCAGTATCTGATGCATATTTGTTTAATGCAACTATAACGTTTAAGCCAAATTTATTCTTTATATTATCTATATGTTTATATAAATTATCAATTCCTTTTTCTATTCCTTCTATATTTTCTTCTTGTATTTTTTCTTTTTCTACTCCACCATGATATTTAATAGCTTTAATTGTCGCAACTATTACTACAGCATCTGGTTTTAATCCTGTTTTTCTACATTTTATATCTAAAAATTTTTCTGCTCCTAAATCTGCACCAAAACCTGCTTCTGTTATTGTGTAATCAGCAAGTTTTAATGCTGTTTTTGTTGCAATTACACTATTACATCCATGTGCTATATTTGCAAATGGTCCTCCATGAACTAGTGCTGGTGTATGTTCTAGTGTTTGTACTAGATTTGGCTTAATAGCATCTTTTAATAATACTGTCATTGCACCTTCTGCTTTTAATTGTTTAACATATATCGGCTCTTCTTTTTTATTGTATCCAATTATTATATTTCCTAATTTTTGTTTTAAGTCTTTTAAATTTTCAGCTAAGCATAACACTGCCATTATTTCTGAAGCTACTGTTATGTCAAAATTATCTATTCTTGGAACAATTTTACTTTCGCCTGAAAGTCCTGTTTCAACTTTTCTTAATTGTCTATCATTTAAATCTAAGCATCTTTTCCATACTACTTTTTCAAATCCTAATTCATTTCCAAAATAAATATGATTGTCAATCATAGCAGATAATAAGTTATTTGCTGATGTTATTGCATGAATATCTCCTGTAAAATGTAAATTTATATCTTCCATTGGAGCAATTTGTACTTTTCCTCCTCCAGTTGCTCCTCCTTTTATTCCAAAAACTGGCCCTAAAGAAGGCTCTCTTAATGTAAGTATAGATTTTTTACCTATTTTTCTTAATCCATCAGCAATTGCAATAGAAACTGTAGTTTTTCCCTCTCCTAATGGTGTTGGGGAAATAGCTGTTACTAAAATTAATTTTCCATTATTTTTGCTTTTATTTTTTTCATATATTTCATTAGAAATTTTTGCTTTATATTTCCCATATTGTTCGATATCCTCTTCTTTAATTTCTAATTTTTCTGCTATTTTATTAATTTCATCTAATTTTGTATTTTTTGCTATTTCAATATCTGTCATTTCTATTGCCCCCTATCTGATACTAATTTTATATTGTTTTGATTTTGTCTGCTATTATGCTATTAATCCTACAACTACACCTATTAAAGCTCCCACAAAAACTTGTATAGGTGTATGTCCTAATACTTCTACAAGTCTTTCTGAAACTTGTATGCCAGTTAACCCTGGCGTTTCAACCAATTTATTTAATAAAGCCGCTTGTTTACCTGCCGCTCTCCTTACTCCACATGCATCATACATAACTACTATTGCCATTATAAAAGCTACAGCAAATATAGGTGTGTCTACTCCTTGATATTTTCCTACCAATGTTGCTAATCCCGCTACTACAGCTGAATGAGAACTTGGCATTCCTCCTGCTCCCATAATTCTTTTAAAATTGAATTTTTTTGTAGTTACTAAATCATAAATTAATTTAAATAGCTGTATTCCAAACCATAATAAGACTGGTATATAAATATATTTATTTTGTATAAAACCTATTAAATTGTTCATTTTACATTTTTCTCCCTTTTTATTTTTTTAATCTTTTGTTTGAAAATCTTCTTCTTTCATTTCATCATCTTTTTTTACTAAAATCGTAATTTTTTTCTCTGCTTCTTCTAATATTTTACTACATTCTTTAGAAATTTTTATTCCCTGCTCAAATCTTGAAACAGAATCATCTAAGTTTAAATCTCCTTTTTCTAATTCTGCAACAACTTTTTCTAATTCTTCCATATTTTCTTCAAAACTTTTACTCATAAATATCTTTTCTCCTTTTTATTTCAATCCTTATAAACTACTTTACAATTGCTTCTTTTTTACCATCTACAAATCTAATTTCTATTAAATCATTTGTTTTTAATTCTTCTTTGCTTTTTATAACTTTATTGTTTTTTTCCGTTATAGAATATCCTCTATATAATGTTTTTAATGGACTTAGAGCATCTAATTTTGCAATCAATTCTATGTATTTAGTTTTTTCTTTTTCGTGTTTTACTTTTATACTATTTTCTATTTGTTTAATACAATTATCTAATTTAATATAGTTGTCATTTATTTTTCTTAAAGGCTCTTTAAATACTGAACTTGACATGCATTTTTCATATCTAAGATTCATAAGTTCTAGTTTTTTTATTAATGAATTTCTTAATCTATCTTGGTAAGTTTCAATTTTTCTTTTTACTTCATATATATCAGGCACAGCAAGTTCTGCAGCTGCTGATGGAGTTGGTGCTCTTAAATCTGCAACAAAATCTGCTATTGTAAAATCTGTTTCATGTCCTACTGCTGATATAATAGGAATTTCAGAATTGTATATACTATGTGCAACAATCTCTTCATTAAATGGCCATAAGTCTTCTAAAGAGCCTCCTCCTCTTGCTAAAATTAATACATCCGCTAATTTGTTTTTATTCATATATTCTATTCCATTTGATATCTTTTCAGCTGCACCTTCTCCTTGAACTGGTACTGGTAATAAACGTATATATACATTTGGATTTCTTCTTGTTGAAACATTTATAATATCTCTTATTACAGAACCTGTTTGTGATGTTAATACTCCTATAACTCTAGGCATCATTGGTATTTTCATTTTATGCTCTTCTTCAAACAAACCTTGTTGCTCAAGTCTTTTTTTCAATTCTTGATATTTAGTATATAAATCTCCTAAGCCATCTTCTTCCATTGCTCTTGCATAAATTTGATATACTCCATCTCTTTCAAAAACAGAAACACTACCTAAAATCATAACTTTCATGCCATCCTTTGGCATGAAAGTTAATTTTGTTGCATAAGATTTAAACATAATGCATTTTATTAAAGATTTTTCGTCTTTTAAAGTAAAATACATATGTCCTGTATAATGATTTTTAAAATTTGATATTTCTCCTTTTATTAATATGTTATTTAAATATTCATCTTCCGCTATTTTTTCTTTCATATATTTATTTAAATCAGAAACTGTTATAGCCATATCTGCATATTTCATATTTTCATTTCTTCCTTTTTTATTCTTTTACAATACTTGCTAAAATTCCATTTACAAAGTTTTTAGAATTATCTTCACCATATTTTTTTGCTAATTCCACTGCCTCATTAATTCCAACTTTAAATGGGATATCTTTGTATTTTATTTCGTAAATAGCTATTTTCAATATTGCTAAATCAATTTTAGAAATTCTTTCGATTTTCCAGTCTGATTTTAAATTTATTTCTATTTTTTGCATTATATCTTTTTCATTTTTTTTGATTCCTAAAACACTATCTTTAATGTATTCTATTGCATTTTTATCTGTTATATTATTACTTTCTATATATAATTCTATTTGCTCTTCTAAATTTTCTATATTTTGAATTTCTAAACTATATATAAGTTTAAATGCTTGTTCTCTTATTTCTGATCTATTCATGTATATTTTTCCTTCCCAATAATATTACATTTTATCTATAAAACTTTTTAATTTCGTTTTTACAAAATCTTTATTTTGTTGTACATAATTTCCAATAAAAGCTCCTAATACTAGCACAACAATAGCTAATATTAAATCATGCAATCTTGTAACTAATATTAATATCGCTATAATTACTCCTATAATAGCTCCTCTATATTGAGTTATAAAATCCTTGAATCCGTTCATCTTAATCACATTCCTTTCCGCATAAATTTGTTATGAATTTTCTTAAGCCTCTTGCTGTTCTTCTTTTGGTGCAACTTTTTTTACTGTAATATTTACTTCTTTTACATCTAAATCTGTTGCGGTTTTTATTTTTTCTTTTATTTTAGTTTGTAAGTTTGCAGATAACTCTTTTATAATAACATTTGAACCAACCATTAAATTAACATACACCATTACATTATTTTCTCTATCTAATTCAACTCTGGTTGTTACTTGTTCTGTTCCTTCAAAATTCAAAGCTACTGAATTAACTAAGTTTTCTAGTGTTTCTTTTGATATCATAAGCTTTCCATTTTCATTTTCTAACAAAACTCCTTGTTCTTCATTTGTTTTTCCTTTTGATGTTGAATCAAAAAATATACATTTTATTGAAAGTAAAATAAATACTACACTTATTCCTAGTAATATTTTACTTGAAACATCTCCTACAATAACTTTGTAAATAATATTTCCAATTAAATTCATATCTAGCCATCCAAATATTAGTAAGCATAATACTATAGATGATATTAAAATAATATTAGAATATATAACTAATGCGATTTTTTCTAAAAATTTCATTTCATTTTTTCCTCTTTTCTTTTTTATTCTTCTATATTGTTTTCACTTTCATTAGGTGTATCATTTTTTGCTGTATCAGTATTAACTCCTTGAACATGTACATTTACCTCTTCAACTTTTAATCCAGTCATACTTTCTACTGCTTTTTTTACTCTGTTTTGAATTTCAAATGCTACATCTGGTATTCTAGAACCATACTCTACAATAATATTTACATCTATTTTTGCTATATTTTCTGATACTTCTACTTTAATTCCTTTTGCTAGATTTTTCTTTCCACTAAATACTTCTGAAATTCCACCTGCAAAACCTCCGGCCATTCCAGCAACTCCATTGACTTCTGATACGGCTACACCTGCAATAACTGCTACTACATCATCAGATATTTTTATCCCTTCATTTTCTGTTTTTATTTCATTGTCTAATTCTACAATTTCTTCATTTTCTTTGTTTTCCTCACTCATTTTTATTTCCTCCTTTTTATTTTTAGTTAATACCTACCTTTATTATTAACTAAAAAAGATATACTTATAAAATACATTATAAGTATATCAATTTTTTTCCTTTTTTACAACTGTTTTTATTCAAATACATCAAATTCTTGAATTTGATTTCCTCTTAGAAAATCTCCTATTGACATTTTCTTTGCATTTTCTCCTTGAATTTCTAGCACTTTTAAAATTCCATTTTTTGCCTTTATAAATAATCCATCTTTTTGGTCTGAAATAATTACTGTTCCATTTCTCATAATTTCAATATTATCTGTAATTAATTCATCTTCTGTTGCAATTGAAACTTTCCAGAATTTTATTTTTTTTCCATTTAAAAAAGTATATGCTCCCATAATTGGGTTTAATCCTCTTACTAAATTTTTTATTTCTTCTGCTGTCTTGTTTTCCCAATCTATTTTTGCCATTTCTTTATTTAACATTGGTGCTAAAGTATAGTCATTTCCTTGTTTTTCTCTTGGTGCTATCCCTTTTTCGATTTCTTTTAAAGTTTCTACTAGAAGATTTCCACCAATTTTAGATAATCTCTCCCATAATTCTCCTGTTGTCTCATCTTCTCCAATATCAACTTCTTCTTTTAAAATCATATCTCCTGTATCCATACCAATATCCATATACATTGTAGTAATTCCTGTTGTTTTATCTCCATTTAAAATAGCCCATTGAATAGGTGCTGCACCTCTATATCTAGGAAGTAAAGAACCATGAACATTAATACATCCTAATTTTGGAATTTCTAAAATTTCTTTTGGCAATATCTTACCATATGCTACTACACAAATAATATCAGGATTTAAATCTTTTATCTCTTGTATAAATTCAATATTATTTTTTACTTTTAATGGTTGATATATCTTTATGTTTTTTTCTATAGCAAATTCTTTTACTGGGGAAGCCATCATCTTCATTCCTCTTCCTTTTGGTTTGTCTGGATTTGTTACTACTCCCAATATTTCATATCCTGCATTATACACCGCTTCTAAACTTTCTTTAGCAAAATCTGGTGTTCCCATAAAAACTATTCTCATTTTTTCCTCCTCTTAGATTATTTTTCGTCAGTTGGTTCTATATATTCTAAAGTTCCTGGTATTATTTTATCAATAAAAACTTCTCCGTTTAAATGATCTACTTCATGACAAATAGCTTGTGCTAATAATTCTTTTGCTTTTACTTTTATTCTCTTTCCATCTCTATCAGTATATTCAGCTGTTACTTCAGTAGGTCTTATAACTTTTGCAAATTCATTTGGAAAACTTAAACAACCTTCGTCAACCTCTTGTTTTCCTTTTGTTTTTAATATTACTGGGTTTATCATAGCAATTGGTCCATTATCGTCATAAATATCAATTACTATTACTCTTTTTAAAATCCCTACTTGAACTGCTGCAAGTCCAACTCCATTATATTTATGCATTGTTTCTATCATATCATCAATCAATGTTTGTAATTTTTCATCAATTGTTTCTATTTCCCTTGATTTCTTTTTTAAAATTTCGTCTCCTTTATATCTCAAATTTCTAATCGCCATTTTTTACTCCTTTCCTTTTTGGTTATTTAAACTATATTTTTATTAGTTATGCCATACTATTAGGATTAACATCTATTGATATTCTCATATCTTTTAAATTTTCTTTATAAATGTTTTTTAAACATTTATTAAACTCTTCATTAGATTCTTTATCCATCGTTCCTTTTACTATAATCCTATATCTATACTTGTTTTGAATTTTATCAATTGGTGCTGGCATTGGAATAAATATTTTAAATTTATTTTCTAGTTTATCTTTTAAATATCTATATACCAAATCACTCTTATTTTTTATATCTGCTTCATTACTTCCGTTAAAACTAATTACTATTATATCGCAAAATGGAGGATATTTCAACTGTTCTCTTAAAGCTATTTCTGTTGCATAGAACATTTCATAATTCTGTTTTTTAGCACATTGTATACTAAAATTATCTGGATTATAACTTTGAATTATTACTTTTCCTGGTAGTTTTTCTCTTCCTGCTCGTCCGTGCTACTTGAGTTAAAATTTGAAATGTTCTTTCATTCGCTCTATAATCATCAATGTTTAATGAACTATCTGCCGCAATTACTCCTACTAATGTTACATTTGGAAAATGATGGCCTTTTACTACCATTTGTGTCCCTATTAGAATATCTATATTTTCATTTTTAAACTTATTTAATATTTCTTCATGTGAATTCTTTTTGGTTACTGTATCAACATCCATACGAATTGTTTTTGCATTTGGAAATTGTTTTATAATCTCTTGTTCTAATTTTTGAGTTCCTGTACCAAAATATCTTATTTTTTCACTATGACATTCTGGGCAAACTTTTACAATTTCTTGCTCATAACCACAATAATGACATTTCAGTTTTTTTTCATAACTATGGTAAGTCAGACTTATATTGCAATTTTTGCATTTTACTGTATATCCACAATCTCTACACATAATAAAAGTAGAATATCCTCTTCTGTTTAAAAATAATATTGTTTGCCTTTTTTGTTTTAAATTTTCTTCTATTTCTTGATATAATTCCCTACTTAACATTGAGCGGTTTCCATTTGCTAATTCTTGTTTTAAATCAATAATGCTAACTTTTGGTAATGACGAATTATTTGCTCTTTTAGTTAATTCTAATAGTTCTATTTTTCCTAATGTTTTTGCTTTATAATATGTATTAATATCTGGTGTTGCACTTCCAAATACTAATGGACAATTATTTTGTTTTGCAATGTATTTTGCTACTTGTTTTGCATCATATTTTGGATTTGCCTCGGATTTATAAGAACTATCATGTTCTTCATCTATTATAATAATTCCTAAATTTGTAACTGGTGCAAAAATTGCAGACCTTGCACCTATTACTATTTTTGCTTTTCCTTCTTTTATTTTATTCCATTCATCATATTTTTCTCCAATTGATAGTTTACTATGCAATACAGCTATTTTTTCTTTTCCAAATCTTGAAATAAATCTATCTAACATTTGTGGAGTTAATGATATTTCAGGGACTAAAACAATTGCAGTTTTTTGCATTTCTAGTATTTTTTGTATTAACTGTAAATATACTTCTGTTTTCCCGTGACCCAGTTACCCCATATAATAAAAACCTTTTATATTCTTTTTCATCTATACTTTTAGCAACTTTTTCAAATGCAGTTTGCTGTTCTTCTGTTAGTTTTAATTTGTTTGTTGATGCTAAATCTTTGTTTTTTAACGGATCTCTTTCTATCTTTTCTTCAACTAATTCTAAATATCCATTTTTAATTAGTGTATTTATAATAGCTCTAGAACAATCTGTATGCATCTCTATCTCTGGTATAGTTAATCCTTCATTTTTTTGTATAAATTTAAGTGCTCTTATTTGCTTTTCTGATTTGATCTTTTTATTATCTATTTCAAATAATATTTCGTCTTTTTTCTTTTTTAAATATACAACTCTTATGATTTTTCCCTGTGCTTTCTTTTCTTTTCCTCTTGTTCCAGGTGTCAGCATAAGTTTTATACAATCAGATATATTACAAAAATATCTATTTGCCATCCATTTTGCCAATTCTATTTTCTTTTCATCTAAACTATTTTCTATTTTTGCAATTTCTTTTACTTTAAATTCTGTATTATCCTTTATTCTTGTTACAAATGCTTCTTCTAATTTTCCTCCTTTTCCAAAAGGGACTAAAACTTTACTTCCAATTATAACAAAATCTTCTAGCTCTTTTGGAATATCATAATCAAATGTTCTATTTAATTTTTTGGCTGTTCTATTTATAACTACTTCTGCTATCATTCTATTATTCTTTCTCCTTATATAAAAAAGCCATCTGAAAGATAGCTTTTTATTGTTGTTCTAATAATTTCATTTCGTTTTCTAATATTGTCATAACTATTTGAACTGTTTTTTCTAGATTATCATTTTTTAATACATAATCGTATAAATTAATTCTAGATTCTTCATATTCAAATCTACTTAACCTTAAGCGTATTTCTGCTGGGCTTGGTTTATCAACTCTATCTTGTAACCTTTTTTCAAGTTCTTCTTTAGGCACTCTTAAAAAAATAGTAACTACTTTTGTGTCTGCATTTAACAAATCTTTTAAATGTTCTGTACCATTTACATCAATATCTTTTACTATTATTTTTCCACTTTCAATTTTTTCATTTAGTAATTTCTTTGAAGTTCCATAATAATTGTTATGATGTACATCATACTCATAGAAATGCCCTTTTTCTATCATTTCTTCAAATTCTTCTCTAGTTACAAAATTATATGTTCCACCTTCTACATCTCCTTCACGCATAGGTCTAGAAGTAAATGAAGGAAGAGATTCTACATTTTCCATTCTTTTTATTAGTTCTTTTTTTATTGTATCTTTTCCTGCTCCTGCTACTCCAGATAATATTACTAACATATTTCTACCTTCCCCTCTGCAATTTCATTAGCAGCTAATGTAACTGGAGATTCCTCTTTAACATCTGTTTTTACTTCTGCTCCTGCAGCTATTTGTCTTGCACGTCTTGCTGTTGCAATTACTAACTCATATCTATTATCTGCCTTTTTTAATAATTCTGAAACACTTGGTTTTACCATCATTTTAAATCCACTCCTTTATAAAATTATTTTATAGCTTCTGCTATTTGTTTTCCACCATCATCTTGTGATATTGTTTTATCTATTCTACCTCCTACAGTTTCTGGTTGAACTGCTGATAGTATGATATGTCCTGAATCCATAATTAATACTGCTCTTGTTCTTCTTCCATATGTAGCATCTACCGCTGTTTTATTATCTTTTGATTCTTGTACCATTCTTTTAATAGGTGCAGATTCTGGGCTTACAATTGCTACAATTCTTTCTGCTGAAACAATATTTCCAAATCCTATATTTACTAATTGCATAAAATCAAATCCTTTCTATTCTATATTTTGTACTTGTTCTCTTATGTTTTCAATTTCTGTTTTTATATCAATAACTCCATTTGTTATTTCTAAATTGTTTGCTTTTGAGCCTATTGTATTTGTTTCACGATTCATCTCTTGTATTATAAAATCTAGTTTTTTCCCTATTGCCTCATTTGAATTTAGTAAATTTTTAAATTGTGATATATGACTATTTAATCTAGTGACCTCTTCTTCAATAGAACATTTATCTGCATATATTACAACTTCTTGAGCTAATCTTGTTTTATCAATCTCCTGATTTTTTAGTATTTCATTAATTCTCTCTTCTAATTTTACTACATATTCTTCAATAAGTCCAGTAGAAAGTTTAGCTATTTCTTCTACTTTTTTATTTATTATATTTAATCTTTTTAATAAATCTTCTGATATTTTATTTCCTTCTGTCCCTCTCATTTGAACTAAATTATCTGTTGCTATAGTTATGGTTTCTAATACTTCCTCTGTTATCTTTTCGTCATCTTGGCTGCTTTGTATATTTAATACATCTGGATATTTGGAAATTTCAGTAACTTGTATATCTGATAATATATTTTCTTTTTCAGCTAATTTTTTTAATTCATCAATATATGCTTTTGCTAATTCTGTATTTATTTTAATTTCTTTTCCCTCTAGCGAATTATTTTCAAAAGTAACAAAAACATCAATTTTTCCTCTTTTTACCTTTTTTGCAATCTCTTTTTTTATTGTTTCTTCTAAATAACTAAGTTGTTTTGGGATTCTTACTGATATATCTAAATATCTATGATTTACGCTTTTTATCTCTATTTGATATTCTCTATCATCTTTTGAAAGCTTTGCTCTACCATATCCTGTCATACTTTTAATCATTTTCTTTTACCTCTTTTTCAACTTTCTTAGTTTTTACACTTGAAGATTTTTTTCTTTTTTCATTTTTAGTTTTTTCTTCTACATTTTCTATTTTCTTCTTTTTAGCTTCTGTTTTTGTCTCTTTAGATTGTTTTTCTGTTTTATCTTCTATTACTTTTTTATTGCTTTTTGCTTTTGTTTTTGGTTTTTCTTTATTTTTAGATTCATTCACTTTTTTTGCTTGTTTTCTCTTACTATTTGTTTTTGTTTTGCTATCTTTATTTTGTTTTATTTCAGTGTTATTTGTTTCTTTATTTTGATTTTCTTTTGCACTTTCTAATTCTTCTGTTTCTTCTTTTTCCTTTTCGTTTTTGTTTCTTTTTTTAGCTTCTTTTTTTATTGGTTCATCTTCTTTAACAATTTTTGATATATCACTTAATCCTTTTAAATACTCTTTTTTATCTTTTGTATAAATAATTATTACTTTTAAAACATAATAAATTACAACAATTCCTGATGAAATTAACATATATGATTTAAAATCATATTTCAATAATGTTATCATATGCATAATAGATAAAGAGTGTATAGATAAAGCTAATAGTTCTATCCCTGTAATTGCTACTTCTCCACTGTCTTTTTTGTAAGCTTTTTCTAATGCTAATATTCCTAATACTAAAAAAGCTCCAGAAAATACTTGTATATCTTGTGCTAATCTGTCTAAATTCATTCTTGTATAAGCAAAAAATAAAATTATGAAATAAATTATAATACATAGTGCTTTTGACAAATTTTTTTCTATTTTTTTCATCATTTCCTCCTAATTTTCTAGTTCATACATTATTACACTTAAAACATTTAAAGCTACAGTTTCTGTTCTTAATATTCTTTTTCCTAATGTAATTGATTTTGCCCCGTTTTTTTGTAACAGTTCAACTTCCTCTGTTGATATTCCTCCTTCAGGTCCAACAATAACTGCTATTTTAAATTTGCTATTGTTATTTAAATTTTCTTTTATATTATTTAATTCTTGTTTTATCGTGATTTTTTCTTCCTTTTCATATGCCAATAATACTATATCATATTCTTTTAGCATATTACAAATGTTTTTTAAATTTAATATTGGTTTTATTTTAGGTATTATATTTCTTCCACATTGTTTAGCTGCTACTTCTGATATTTTTTGCCATCTTTGTAGTTTTTTTTGCTTATCTTTTTCATTTACCTTCACAACACATCTTTTCATTTCAATTGGTATAATATCGTAAACTCCTAATTCAACTGATTTTTGAATAATTAACTCCATTTTATCTGCTTTTGGTAACCCTTGCATAATTGTTACTTGTATATTTGATTCCGAATTGTTTTCTAATTCTTTTTCAATTTTACATTTTATATATTCCTCTGAAATTTCTTCTATTTTACATAAATAATCTTTTTTATTTGAAGTATTGCATATTATTAACTCGTTTCCTACTTTTTCTCTTAATACATTTTTTATGTGTTTTACATCATTTCCTATTACTTTTACATCTTCTTTTTGTATTTGTTCTTCATTAACAAAAAATTTTGGCATATTTTTTCTCCTTTTTATGTGCCTTATTATATCATACAATTTTTCCTTTTTCTACAAAAAAAAGAAATTATATTAGATTTTTGTTCTAATATAATTTCTTACAATATAAATGCTTTACCAAAAATTGTTTCAGAGCATTTTTTGGTTTTTTAATAATTTTCTGCTTTAATCTCAAAATATGCTTTTGGATGTGCACATACAGGGCATACTTGTGGAGCTGATTTTCCAATTACTATATGTCCACAGTTTCTACATTTCCAAATTCTATCTCCATCTTTGCTAAATACTAAACCGTTTTCAACATTTTCTAATAATTTTTTGTATCTTTCTTCATGTTCTTTTTCTATTTTTGCAACTTCTGCAAAAAGAAATGCAATATGATCAAATCCCTCTTCTTTTGCTTCTTTTGCCATTCTATCGTACATGTCTGTCCATTCGTAATTTTCTCCTTCTGCTGCTGCTTTTAAATTTTCTGCTGTAGATAAAATTTCTCCTCCTTGTAATAATTTAAACCACATTTTTGCATGTTCTTTTTCATTATCAGCTGTTTCTTGAAAAATTGCCGCTATTTGTTCATACCCTTCTTTTTTTGCTTTGCTTGCAAAGTATGTATATTTATTTCTTGCTTGAGATTCTCCTGCAAAAGCCTCCATTAAATTCTTTTCTGTTTTACTTCCTTTTAATTCCATTTTAAAATTCCTCCTTATTTCATTTTTGATTTACATTTTTCACATATTCCATTAATAGTTATGCTGTTTATATCTATATCTATATTAGTTTGTTTTTTTATATTACTTATTAAATTATCTTTTTCGAATTTATAATAAAAGTCAAATGCTTTACCACAAACTTTACATATAGCATGATAATGTTCTTCGTATAAATAATCATATCTATCTGGTCCTGTTGCTATTGTTATTTTCTCAATAATACCTTTCTCTACTAATATATTTATGTTTCTATATACTGTACTTCTGCTGATTTTTGGTTCTTTTTTTGTAACTAGTATATATATTTCTTCAGCAGTTGGATGAGTTCGATTATTTTTTATAACTTCTAGTATTATTTCTCTTTGTTTGGAATAGTTATTCATAAATCTCTCCTTTAAATTAGGAATAGTTCCTAATTTAGTTAGTATTTTATCTCACAAATTTTATATTGTCAATAGATATTTCAAAATTTATAATTGATGCAACTACAAATAAAAATGAAGAGTGTGACTCTTCATTTCTATCTAACAGTATCTAATATAAATATTAAAAAAATTTTTTAATTGGTACCGATGGTGGGACTCGAACCCACATGGTTTCCCGCATGATTTTGAGTCATGTGCGTCTACCAATTCCGCCACATCGGCATAATTATTTAACAAAAAATATGTACTAATATATATTAGCACATATTTTTTAAATTGTCTAGATTTTTTTAAACTTTATTTTCTTCTTGCTTTTTTATTAAAGCGTCATACTCAAAAACAGTAACTGTTTTTATATTTATTTCAGAAAAGTCATCTTTTTCATTTTCAAATTCAACCATTTTAAAACTTGTTTTACTTTTTAAATTTAATTGCAGCTTAGAAATATCTACTAAAATCTTTGTTGATAGGTCTTGTCCTACTGGTAAAGTCTTGTTTTGATTATCATAAAAAATACAATTTGTATAACTTATTGCATTGCTTCCTTCTTTTAAATCTATTTTATAAAAATTTATTTTATTATTTTCTTTTTTTATAGCTTCTTGTATTTCTTTTTCAGGATTAATATCAAATATATTTATTTTTCTATCATCTAAATTATTCTCTCCGATTGCTTTATATACTGGTATTTCTTCTGGTACCACTACTTTATTCATAGCTGTTTTTAAATTAGCAATTATTTTTTCAAGTGATAATTTAAAGCCGATTTGTTTTGTATTTTTATTTATTTCTAATATATTAAATTTGTCTTTAGCCAACTCTCTGTGTTTTTTATTTTTTATCTTTGATACTTTAGTACTATCTTGAATTATTCCTCCAAATATGTCAAATTCTTCATTTTCTGATAAGGATTTTTCCTGTATAGCTTCTTTTTTTATTTCTTTCAATGTAGTTTCTATATCTTTTGGTTGAAATTCATTAATTTTTATTTTGTTTATTATTTCTAATAAATTAGTTGAAGTTATATATACACTATCTGTTTCATCTTTGCTAAGATTTTTTCTTTGTATTTTGTCCATCTTTTTGCCAAAATTTTCTAAATCTTCCTCATAATCAAAAACTCTTGTTATTTTCTTTATTATATTAACTTCTTCCGCTTCTCCTTCTGGTAAAGTTGCCATTTCATCTTTGTTGCTATATTTCCAAAATTCAAATATACTTTTTTTATGGCTATCAATTTCTTCAATAAAAGCTGTTGCATTTTCAATTTTTTTCTGCATATTTTTATTTTTTAATTTTAAGCTATTTATGTCCATTATGACATTTTTCAATTCATTTTCTTTTAGTTCTATTACTTTATATAGTTCCACTAATTCTTCTATTGTATAATTTTGTTTTTTTCTTTTCTTTTTAGGTAATTCTTCATTTTCTTCATGATGTATTTCTATTTTACTTTCATCTATATTTTCTTCTTTTTTTACCTTGTTTTTATTATTTTTTTTACTATATTTAAAATAATATTTAAATTTTCCAAAAAAGGATTTTTTACATTCTAAAAATGTAGATATTTGTTTTTCTTTTGCTAGATATTCTATTTCTTGTGCAGCAATTTCTACTTTTAATTTTTCCAATTTGAGTTTATTTTCTTCTATTAAATCTTCTGCTACTTTTTGTTTTTCTTCGCCTAAATGATATTGATTACTAATCCATTCAGCTATATCTATATATTCTATTTTTTCATCTTCTAAATAAAATTCTAATTCTCCATTTTTATTAATATTAGTTTTAAAATGAAAATAATGTGGTAATTCTGTTTGTAAAATAAACATTGCTTTTAGTAATTTATATAATTGATTTGCATCTTCTTGTGTGTTTAATTTTATTTTATATGGACTTTTTATTTTATGATATACTTCAGTTTCTCCAACTATATGTATACTTAACTTATTTCTTTTATCATATACCTCATAAATTAATGGCCAATCTTTTGTAAAAAGCCATAGGTAGTTTTCAATATCCTCAAATTCTGATTTTTTTAAATATTTATTGCTATATTCAACATTACGAATTGGTACAAATATCTTTTCATTTTTCTTTTTTTCTAATTTTTTCTTTATTAAAAAGAAAAATGTTGAATAATCAGAATCTTCTGTAGGTACTAACATAAAATATTGATTTGTATTTTCTGAATAATAAATTTGCCATAAATAATTATTTTCATATTTTACTTTAAATGGTATTTTTTTACTCAAACTAGTTTGTTCTTTTTCTATTTCTTCTACTTCATCTATTTTAAATTGTTTTAACATACTTAAAAAAGTAGTATATTTTAAAATGTTTTCTTCATTTTCTCCATCTAAATATTGTGCCAAAGGCTTTGCTTGTTTATACTTTTCGCTAATTTCATCTAATCTATTTGTTGGCGATAACAATATTTGAATATCTTTAACTGGTATGTACCTATATTGTTTATATTGTTTCTCTTCATAAAATTTTGGAATTCTAAATTCCAAAGGTTTATACTCTTTTAATTCTTCTGGAATATTTTCTAAATCTAATCCTATATATTCCAATTTTTCTTTTATACTATTATTTTTATCTCCAGCTTTTTTAGGCAATGTTTATTTCTCCCCTCTATTAATTATTTATTTTATAATATCATAGAAATTTTTAAATTCATATCCTTCTTCTTTTAGTTTAGCAATGATTTGTGGTAACGCATCTGCTGTTACACTTTTAGCCGCTGCATCATGCATTAATATAACTAAACTATTTTTACTTTCCATTGTTTCTGTTAATCTTGTCATTTCAAACTCTACTGAAAGATTATTAGTCTCAGCATCTCCTGTTAACGCATTCCAATCAACATTTACAATATTATTTTGTAATAATATTTCTTTTGCTTCTTTTTTTATCTCTGCATATTTTCCTCCAGCTAATCCTCCTGGAAATCTAAATAAATGTGAATTGTAGTCAGGTACTTCTATAGCATTTTTTACTTTATCATTACATTCATTATATTCATCTAATACTGATTGTGGAGATGAATATATTTTAGAGTATGTATGAGAATATCCATGATTTGCTAAGTAATGTCCTTCTTCATACATTCTTTTTACAACGTCTTTCCTTGAATCAACGTTTGACCCTAATATAAAAAAGGTTGCTTTTACATTTTCTTGCTTTAATATATCTAGTATTTTTGAAGTAACAGGAGATGGTCCATCATCAAATGTTAGAAATACCCTTTTAGTATCGGATTTATAAATAGTATCCATATTTTGTTTTCCGAATATCAGTTAGCTGTGGATTTCTTTCCTTTTTCTTTTTTTCTGTCTCTTCTTTTATTTTAGCTTGTTTTTCTTCTTCTTGATGTTTTATTGAATTCAACTGTGCTTCGTATTGTTTATATACTTTATATTCTTCCATTAAATTTTTAATATGGTTAATTGTTAATAATATACAGAACAACAATAAAATTAATATTACCATAATAAATATTCTTTTTTTATCTAGTTTAGTCCTTGTATCTATTTTGTATACATCTAATTTATAATCGTTATCATCATTAACCATTTTTTACTTCCTCTTATTTTACATTTTTCAACTTCTTTTTTTCTTTTTATATTATATACTATTTTTTATATTTTTTGTAGTAAATTTTTAAAAAACTCCAATAAAATTAATTGGAGTTTTTTATTTAAACTTTCATTGTGTTTTTTATATATTCTATTTCTTCTTCAATATTTAATCTCATAAATATAGGCTCACCTTTTTTTATTACTTGAACATTATTAAGCTTATCATATTTTTTTAATAATTCCCATGTTTTTAAATCTTGATCTTTTATTCCAATCTGTCTGAAAATATTTTCTGCTGTATCATTCATAAAAGGTTTGATTAAAATTGCTATTTTTCTTAAATTCTCAATTAAATGATACATACATGATTCTAATTTATCTTTATTTTCTTCTTCTTTTGCTAATGACCATGGCATTGTTTCGTCAATATATTTATTTGTTCTTGAAATTAATGTCCAAATTTCTTGTAACGCATTTGCTATTTCATATTCTTGCATTTTTTCTTCAAATTTTTCAATTTGCTCTATAGTAAATTTTTCGAATTCTTCATCTACTTCATTTGGTTTACCATTATACTTAGGTACTTTTCCTTCAAAGTACTTGTTTACCATTGATACCGTTCTATTTAGTAAATTACTTAAATCATTGCATAAATCAAAATTATATCTTTCTACAAACTCCTCTGGTGTAAATACTCCATCTTGTGATACTGGTATTTCTCTTAGCAAGAAATATTTTGTAGCATCTAAACCATATCTTTCAATTAAAGTTTCTGGATAAATTACATTTCCTTTTGATTTTGACATTTTTCCATCTTTCATCATTATCCAGTTATGTACTAGGATGGTTTTTGGAAGTGGTAAATCTAATGCCATTAAAAATATAGGCCAATAAATTAAATGAAATCTAGCAATATCTTTTCCAACTACTTGTAAATCAGCTGGCCAATATTTTTTAAATAGTTTATCATCTTCAGATAAATATCCTAAAGCTGTTAAATAATTTGTTAATGCATCTACCCATACATAAATAACATGTTTTGGGTCTTTTAAAACTTTTATTCCCCAATCAAAAGAAGTTCTTGTTACGCATAAATCTTCTAATCCTGGTTTTATAAAGTTATTTATCATTTCATTTTTACGAAATGCTGGTTTTACAAAATCAGGATGATCTTCGTAATATTTTAAAAGTCTATCTGCATACTTTTTCATATTGAAAAAATATGATTCTTCTTTCATTAATTTTACTTCTCTACCACAGTCAGGGCATTTTCCATTTACTAATTGTGTTTCTGTAAAATATGTTTCGCATGGTACGCAATACCAACCTTCATATTCACCTTTGTATATGTCCCCTTGTTCCATGAAATGATCAAATATCTTTTGAACTGTCTTTTCATGTTCTGAATCTGTTGTCCTTATAAAATGGTTATAGTCTATATCCATTTTTTTCCATAATTCTTTAGCCATAGCTGCCATTTCATCGACATATTCTTTTGGCGTTTTTCCTAACTCTTTAGCTTTTTCTTCTATTTTTTGTCCATGTTCGTCTGTTCCAGTTAGCATATAGGTATCTTCTCCTTTTAGCTTATGATATCTTTTTATGCTATCAGCTAAAACTGTTGTATATGCTGTTCCTATATGGAATCTTCCACTTGGGTAATAAATTGGTGTTGTTATATAAAATTTTTTATTCATTTTTATTTCCTCCTGTATAAAATGATTTCTTATAATAGAAATTTTTTTCATCTCTCTTTTTTTTCTTAAAATATATTATCATAAAAGCTTATAAATATCAATACAAATATGTATAAAAGGTTGAACTTAACTAATTCCTAACTTCAGGAAAAATAGTTTAAATTCAACCATTTTTTTATTTATTCATCTTTTATTGTATTAATTTTTAATAATTTGAATATCTCAACTATTGCTAATGGTGCTAATATTAATAAAATTAATTCCACTATATTTTGAGTCGGTAATACTGGAATACTAAAAATTTCTCTTAAAACTGGTATTGCTAATATTACAAGCATTAGGGCTGCAGATGCTATTATAGCCCATATTAATTTGCTATTATTAAATACTTTTGCTTTAAAGATTGATTTTTTGTTATCCCTAATATTGAATACATGCACTAATTCAGACATAGCAAGTGTTACAAAAGCCATTGTTTGACCTACTTCTATTTTTGTTTCATCTAATGAAAGTCCTTCTATTGGAGTTGTTGTAGATAAGCCTACCATAAAAGCTACTAATGTTAATATTCCTATCATTGCACCTTGGTAAATAACTCTCCATGTCATTCCTTTGGTAAATACTCCTTGGTTTGGCTTTGCTGGTTTTCTTTTCATTATATCTGAATTTGCTGGATCAAATGCTAATGCTAATGCTGGTAAAGAATCTGTTACTAAATTTATCCATAAAATATGAATTGGTAATAATATTTCTAAATTTGAAATATCTGTTATTCCAAACCATTTCGCAAATAATGGTGTACACAATGTTGCTAGTAATAAAACTATTATTTCTCCTACATTACTTGAGAGTAAAAATTGTATTACTTTTAATATATTATCATAAATTCTTCTTCCTTCTTCTACTGCTGACACGATTGTTGCAAAATTATCGTCTGTTAAGATAACTTCTGCCGCTTCTTTTGCAACGTCTGTTCCAACAACTCCCATTGCACATCCTATATCTGCTGTTTTTAATGCTGGACTATCGTTTACTCCATCTCCTGTCATTGCAACTATTTCGCCATTTTTTTGCCATGCTTTTACTATTCTAACTTTATGTTCTGGTGATACTCTTGCATATACAGAATAATGTCTAACATTTTTTTGTAAATCTTCATCTGACATTTTTTCTAGTTCTAATCCTGTTAAAGCTTCATCTTCGTCTTCTAAAATTCCTAATTTTTTAGCAATTGCTGTTGCAGTAATTTTGTGGTCTCCTGTAATCATAACTGTTTTTATTCCTGCTGTTTTACATTTTTCTACTGCTTTTTTTGCTTCTTCTCTAGGTGGATCTATCATCCCAACCATTCCTATAAATGTTAAATCTTCTTCTATATTCTCCAATTCAGTTTTGGTTGGTTTATGATCTATTTCTTTGTATGCACATGCTAATACTCTTAATGCCTCTTTAGCCATTTTCTCATTATTTTTGCTTATTACTTCTGAATAATTGTCTAAGTCCTGTTTTATTTCTTCGTTTTCCAAATAAGTTTTACATCTTTTTAGTAACTCATCTACTCCACCTTTAGTATATACAATATATTTTCCATTTACTTCATTTACTGTTGTCATAAGTTTTCTATCTGAGTCAAATGGAACTTCTTCTATACGTGGCATCCTATCATAAATTGATGGATCAAAATCTAATTTAAAAGCCATATCAACTAGTGCTGTTTCTGTTGGATCCCCTGTTAATGTTCCGTCATTTGAAATTTTTGTATCATTACATAGCATATTAGCATATACTAATTTTTTTATATCTTCATTTGTTGCATCTTTCTTAAACTCTTCTAAATCTTTTGTTTGGCTATTAATAAAAATTTTCTCAACTGTCATTTTATTTTGTGTTAAAGTTCCTGTTTTATCTGAACATATAACAGTTGCACTTCCTAAAGTTTCAACCGCTGGAAGCCTTTTTACAATAGCATTTTTCTTAACCATTTTTTGAACTCCAATTGCAAGTACTATTGTAGATACTGCTACTAATCCTTCTGGAATAGCCGCTACTGCTAGGCTTACTGCTGTCATAAACATATGAATTGGTTCTTTTCCTTGTATTAATCCTATTATAAATATAAATACACAAATCGCTAATGCTACTATTCCTAGTGTCTTTCCTAGTTTGTTTAATTTTTCTTGAAGAGGTGTTGTTTGTTCTTCCGCTAACTCTAACATTCCTGCTATTTTTCCTACTTCTGTCGTCATTCCTGTTTCTACTACTATACCTTTTCCTCTACCATAAGTTATTAAACTTGATGAAAATAGCATATTTAACCTATCACCCAAGCCAACTTCTGCATCTTCAATTATTTCAATATTTTTTTCAACTGGAACAGATTCTCCAGTAAGTGATGCTTCTTGTGATTTTAAATTAACAGCTTCTATAATTCTTACATCTGCTGGTACATAGTCTCCTGTATCTAATACTATAATGTCTCCTGGTACCAATTCTTTTGCTGGTACTACTATTATTTCTCCATTTCTAATTACTTTTGAAGCATGATCTGTCAATTTTTGTAATGCTTCTAGTGATTTTTCTGCTTTTGATTCTTGTGTTACTCCTATAATTGCATTTACAATAACAACTATTAAAATAATAATTGTATCTGTTATTCCTTCCCCTTCTGCAACTCCTACTGCTCCTGATACAATTGCTGCAATAATTAGAACAATAATTGAAAAATCTTTAAATTGATCTAAAAATCTTTGTATCATTGGCTTTTTTTTCTTTGCTTTTAATTGATTATATCCATATTGTTCTTGCCTTTTTTTAACTTCTTCTGTTGTTAACCCTTTTTCTAGATTTGTGTTTAAGTCTTTTTCAACTTCTTCAATTTTTTTGTTGAACCAATTGTTTTTTTTCACTTCTTTACCACTCCTTGTCTTATTATTTTTTACATATTAATAAAAATTATTAATTAAACTTATAAATTAAGTGTACTATAATGCAAAAAAAACTTTTAAAAGGAAATTAATATTTCCTCTTAAAAGTCTCGCTTACTATTTATAGCTTACTAACCAGATACTTTCGTATCGCGACTGTTGATTAGTAATAAAAAGCTACTCCCTTTTAATTATTATAATTTTTTGGTGACCCCTACGGGAATCGAACCCATGATTCCACCTTGAGAGGGTGGCGTCTTAACCGCTTGACCAAGGGGCCAAAAAATGCTTTTTAGCACTTTCTATTTATATCATTTTTTTCTTATTTCGTCAAGAGCAAATTAATCTTATTTTTCTGTATTTAAATCTTTTAGTTATAGTTCAGTAATAAATAATTATAATGTCCAAGCTTTGGCTCTCCCTATAATACTTAAATTTTATTTAATGACGTTTGATTGGAATGAAAAATAGAAAATTTTTTACAAGAAAATGAGTAATGTTCACGGGCAAAATTATTATTATATGAATTTAAACTTTTCTCAGTTCAATACATAATCTAAGAATTTCTAAAATAATTTAATGGCACCCTTTCACTTAGTCCGAGCTAAAGCTCGACGCGAACATTTTCCATTAAATTATCTAAGAAATTCTAAGATTATGTATTGATCTGAGAAAAGTTTAAATTTATATAATAATAATTTTGCCCGTGAACATTACTCATTTTCTTGTAAAAAATTTTCTATTTTTCATTCCAATCAAACGTCATTAAATAAAATTCAAGTGTTATAGTAAGAGTCAAAGCTTGGATATCATAATTGTTTCTTACTGAGTTATAATAAACGACTCTAATATTTTTAAAAATATTGTTGAAATAAATTAGATATAATGATAATATGAATATAGAGGTGTTGAATGTGAAAAAAGAAAAAAAAGAAAATAAGACAAAGTATTTAGTTTTATTAATGATTGCTATACTTATTATAATAGTAATAATTTTAGTAAGTATTGCTATAAATAATAATATGAAAAATCAATCAAATAGTATTAGATATCAAAATCAAAATTCGCATACTTCGGGAAATAATGGCGGGTTCGTTGTGACAGATATTGTTAAAAAACCAATTATATATATTTATCCAATTGAAAAGATGGACGTAGAAGTGAAGTTGGGTAATCCACAATATTTATCATGTACATATCCAAAATATAAAAATGGCTGGTCTGTCACAGCCGATGTTGATGGAACACTAGTTGATAAAAATACAGAAAAAAATTTATATGCATTATATTGGGAAGGTAAAGAGGTTCCTAAAAATATAAATCTAAAAGAAGGTTTTTGTGTAAAAGGTAAAGATACTGCAACTTTTCTGGAAGAAAAATTATCTCTATTAGGTTTAAGTGATAAAGAGGCAGAAGAATTTATTATATATTGGCTTCCAAAAATGGAGGAAAATAATTATAACTATATAAGATTTGAGACAAAAGAAGAACAAGATAAATCAATGCCATTGGAAATAACACCAAAGCCAGACAATTTAATCAGAGTAATGATGGACTGGAAAGGTCTAGATGAAAAGATAGAAGTTCAAGAACAAAATTTAGAAACACCAATAAGAGAAGGCTATACAGTTGTTGAGTGGGGTGGAACAGAAATTAAATAAATTTTAAAAATTATCAAGAATTAAAATTTAATGCAAAAAAATGTTTGACATTTTTTTGTTTGTATGATATTATATGTGCAAATAAAAAATGGGAGTGAAGAATATGCCTAGAAAAAAACCAGAATTAAATAAAAGAGAAAAAGCAATTTTAAGATTTATTGAAAAACAAATAATGACACAAGGATATCCACCATCAGTAAGGGAGATTGGAAAAGCAGTAGGATTAAGTTCAACAGCCACTGTTCATGGATATTTATCAAAATTAGATGAAAAAGGGTACATAAAAAAACAAGATAAAAAAGGAAGAACATTACGTTTATTAAAAGGTGGTTCAGGAGAAGAGAAAAAAACATCAAGTAAAGAATTTTATACTCAAAAAGAATTAGTAGAAGTTCCAATTATAGGCAAAATAACAGCAGGAGAACCAATACTTGCAGTAGAAAATGTAACAGACACATTTCCAATACCAGTAGATTTTGTTGGAAACTCTGAGAGTTTTATGCTTACTGTCAGAGGAGAGAGCATGATTGAAGCAGGAATTTTAGATGGAGATTATATCTTAGTTAAGAGACAAAATATGGCAAATAATGGAGAAATTGTAGTAGCTTTAATTGGTGATGAAGCAACAGTAAAAACATTTTATAAAGAAAAGGACCATATTAGACTTCAACCGGAAAATAGTACGATGGATCCTATTATAGTTCCAACATGTGAAATATTAGGAAAAGTAGCAGGCGTATTTAGAAAGATGTAAATTCACACAACTTTCACATATAAAACGTTGACAAAATAACACCATGTCACAAAAATGATAGGGTGTTATTATAAATTTATGATATATTAATACAAATGATTATGATAGTAGGAAAAAAATAATTAAAAAAGGAGGAAAAAATGCTAAAAGTATTAAGAAATTTAAAAAAATCATTTTGGTCAGTTTTAGTAATAGTAATATTGCTATGTATACAAGCTACAACTGACTTAGCACTGCCAGATTATACTTCAAAAATAGTTAATGTGGGTATACAATCAGGAGGAATTGAAACAGCAGTTCCAGAGGTTATTAGTAAGGAAAATATGGATTTATTATTAATGTTTTCTGATAAAAGCGACGAAATATTAGACTCATATACATTAGTAGGAGATACATTAAATAATCATGAAAAACAAATTATAGAAAGATATTTGGGAAAAGATTATAATGTAGAATCTAATAATGTTTATGTTTTGAAAGAAATAGACAAAGATAAAAAGGAAGAGCTTTCAAAAATTTTATCAACGCCACTTATGGAAATGTCAACATTAAAAAGTGAAGAAACTGCTAATAAGATAAAGGAAAAATTAACAGAGAATATGCCAGAAGCTCAAAAAACAGTAATACAAAATAAGTCTTTAATAGACATTATAAGAAATATGCCAGAAGAACAAAGAAAACAAGCTTTGAGTGAATTTTCAAGTAAAATAGAAGAAATGGCAGATTCTATTAGAGAACAAGCAGCTATTTCATCTGTAAAAGAAATTTATAAAGATTTAGGAGTAGATACAGATAAACTTCAAAATGATTACATATTGTTATCTGGAATTGAAATGTTAGGAATTGCTTTAATTAGTATGGCATCAGCTATATTAATTATGTTATTATCTTCAAAAGTAGCTGCTAAATTAGGAAAAACCTTAAGAGAAAAAGTATTTAAAAAAGTATTAAGCTTTTCAAATAAAGAGTTAAATGAGTTTTCAACAGCATCATTAATTACTCGTAGTACGAATGATATTCAACAAATTCAACAATTAATTACTATGCTGTTTAGAGTAGTAGTATATGCACCTATTATAGGAATAGGAGGATTTGTAAAGGTATTAACAAATGGAGACAACTCTATGGCATGGATTATAGGAGTAGCCATATTAGCTATTTTATTTGTAGTAGGAACATTATTTATTGTAGCTATGCCTAAGTTTAAGAAATTACAAGAATTAACAGATAAATTAAACTTAGTTTCAAGAGAAATTTTAACAGGTTTATCTGTTATAAGAGCTTTTCATAAAGAGAAAAGAGAAGAAAATAGATTTGATGTTGCTAATAAAGATTTAATGAAAGCAAATATATTTGTTAATAGAGCCATGTCAATGATGATGCCAATGCTAATGTTTATCATGAATTCAATGATGATTTTAGTAATTTGGGTTGGAGGACATAGTGTAGATCAAGGATTATTGCAAGTAGGAGATATGATGGCATTTATTCAATATATGATGCAAATTGTAATGGCTTTCTTAATGATTTCAATGATTTCAATTATGCTTCCAAGAGCTTCTGTTTCAGCAAATAGAATTAATGAAGTATTGGAAACAGAACCAAGCATAAAAGATAAAGATAATATTAGAAAATTTAATCCAAATAAAAAAGGATTTGTAGAATTTAAAAATGTATGTTTTAGATATCCAGATGCAGATACAGAGATATTGGAAGATATTAATTTTACTGCGAAACCAGGAGAAACGACTGCAATTATAGGAAGTACAGGAAGTGGAAAATCAACAATTGTTAACTTATTGCCAAGATTTTATGATGTTACAGAAGGGGAACTTTTAATTGATGGTGTAAATGTTAAAGATGTATCACAAAAAGATTTAAGAGATATTATTGGATTTGTACCTCAAAAAGGAGTATTATTTTCAGGAACAATAGAATCTAATATAAAATATTCTGATGAAAATATGTCAGATGAAAGAATGATAGAGGCTGCTGAAATAGCACAAGCTACAGAATTCATAGAAGGAAAAGAAGAAAAATATAAAGATGCTATAGCTCAAGGAGGAGCAAATGTATCAGGAGGACAAAAACAACGTTTATCAATTGCAAGAGCAATAGCAAAAGATCCTGAAATATTTGTATTTGATGATAGTTTTTCTGCTTTAGACTTTAAAACAGATGCTAAGTTAAGAGAAACTTTAGCTGAGCAAACAGAAAATAAAACAGTAATTATAGTTGCTCAAAGAATTAGTACAATTTTAAATGCAGATCAAATAATTGTTTTGGAAGAAGGAAAAGTTGTAGGAATAGGAAAACATGAACAATTAATGAAAGAAAATGAAACATATAGACAAATTGCTTTATCACAGCTATCTGAAAAGGAATTGTCAGAATATAAAGAAAACAAAGATGGAAAGGAGGAATAGCATATGCCAGGACCAATGGGAAGACCAGGTGGAAAAATGGAAACCGAAAAACCAAAGAATTTTAAAGAAACTACAAAAAAATTAATAAATGGATATTTATCTAAATACAAATTAGCACTTATTATTGTGTTTATATTTGCTATTGGGAGTACTATATTTACAATTGTTGGACCTAAAATATTAGGAAATGCAACAACAGAGATTTTTAATGGATTGATAGGAAAATTATCAGGAGGAAATGGAATTGACTTTGGAAAAATAGGTCAAATTGCTTTAACATTATTAGGTTTATATATTGTGAGTGCTATTTTTTCTTTTATTCAAGGTTTTACAATGACAAGTATTGCACAGAAAATAACTTATAAACTTAGAAATGATATTGCAGAAAAAATAAATAAATTACCTATGAAATATTTTGATAAAAAAACACATGGTGAAGTATTATCAATAATAACAAATGATGTAGATACATTAAGTATGAATTTAAATCAGAGTATTACACAGATTATTACATCAACATGTACAATTGTTGGAATATTAGTTATGATGTTATCAATTAGTTGGGAAATGACATTAATATCACTTATTATTTTACCAATATCAGCATTTATTGTAAAAAGTATTGTTGGAAAATCACAGAAATATTTTAAAAAGCAACAAGACTATTTAGGACATGTAAATGGCCAAGTAGAAGAAATTTATAGTGGATTAAATATTGTAAAAGTATTTAATAGTGAAGAAAGAGCAAATAAAGAATTTAAAAAAGCAAATAATGAATTATATCATTCTGGATGGAAATCTCAATTTTTATCAGGATTAATGTTTCCTGTTATGAATTTTGTTGCTAATGTGCGGTTATGTTGGAGTTGCAGTTGCAGGTGGATATTTAGCAATTCAAGGAAAAATAACTGTTGGAAATATACAAAGTTTTATACAATATAATAAACAATTTACTCAACCAATTAATCAAATAGCACAAATTTCAAGTATGTTACAAGCTATGGTAGCAGCTGCTGAAAGAGTATTTGAATTTTTGGAACAGCCAGAGGAAATAGAAACTACAAAGGGTGAAATAGACACATCTAAAATTAAAGGAAATGTAGAATTTAAACATGTTAATTTTGGATATGATGAAGATAAAACAATTATAAATGATTTTAGTGCTAATATTAAAGAAGGACAAAAAATAGCAATTGTAGGGCCAACTGGAGCTGGAAAAACTACAATGGTAAAATTATTAATGAGATTTTATGATGTTAATTCTGGAGAGATTAATATTGATGGTCACAACATTAAAGACTTTAAACGTGGAGAACTTAGAAAAATGTTTGGAATGGTTCTACAGGATACATGGTTATTTGGAGGAACTGTAAAAGAAAATATTAAGTATGGTAATGAAGAAGCAACAGATGGAGAAGTAATTGAAGCTGCAAAAGCAGCGCATGTACATCATTTTATAAAAACATTACCAAAAGGATATAATTCAATATTAAATGAGGAGTCAAGCAATGTGTCTGCAGGGCAGAAACAATTGTTGACAATAGCTAGGGTTATTTTAGCAAATCCTAAAATTTTAATTTTAGATGAAGCAACAAGTTCAATAGATACAAGAACTGAAATACAAATTCAAAAAGCTATGGATAATTTAATGAAGGGCAGAACAAGTTTTATTATAGCTCATAGATTATCGACAATTAAAAATGCGGATTTAATATTAGTTATGAATCATGGAGATATTATAGAACAAGGAACACATGAAGAATTATTAGCTAAAAATGGATTTTATGCAGATTTATATAATTCTCAATTTGAAGATTGTAATGATGGAATATAATAAAGTAACAATACCTCTAAAAATCACATAAAATGATTTTAGAGGTGTTTGTTTATGCTAAAATATGAAGAATTAAAGAAGAGACTTCAACAAAATAAAAAAGTTTCATACCCATCTATACCAAAATTATGTAAAAATGAAAGATATGCCAGACTAGTTTATGATAGTCTTGGGGGAAAAGAGGGAGAGTTAACAGCTACAACTCAATATATTTATGAACATATAGAATTGAAAGAAAAAACGGCTATAAGCTCAATTCTCAGAGATATAGCCATTGAAGAGATGCATCATTTGAATTTATTAGGTAAAATAATTATGAATTCAGGGGATTGAATGAAAAGAAAAGACATTAAATAAAATTTAAGTATTATAGGGATAGCCAAAGCTTGGGCATCTTACTGCATTGCAACTTTTTTATTGTAATTCCACAATTGCATGTATTACTGTTTCATCCTCACTTTTAATAACAATTACATATTTGCCATCTTGTTCAACATACTTACAATTCACCTTTTCTCCAAGTTTAATCTCTTTTTTATAAGTTATTCTTACATAATCAAATGGTCTTTTATTATATATTTCATCTGGTAAAGCTTCATATGCCAAATCTAAATAGTATAAATTATGCATATGCTTATTAATATCTATATCTTTTCTAATCACTTCATATTTAATTGTATTCGAAAATTCTTCTGGTATTTTTACTTTATCTAAACTATTTTCTTCAAATACAGTCTTTTTCTCTGGTTTATATGCATTAATTATATTTTCTGTTAATCTCGACATTTTCCCTTTTTCTGTATCAATTAAAGCCCATTTTGAAGTAGCTATTGCACATAAATTGTTATTATTATCATATATTTCATAATCACGATAAGTAAAAAATTTATTCATTCCTTTTCCCCATGTATTTACTGTTAATACTTGCCCATAAGTTGGTCTATTAATTACTTTTAACTTCCAATCTAATAATATCCAAGTTACTTTTGTTTCTTTTATATTATTTACACCATAGCCTACTAAGTCTGAATGATAACATGCTATATTTTCTAAAATTTCTAAAACTGCTCTATTTTTTATTTTATTATCTTTTCCTATATCTTTTAATGGAATCTTAAATTTCTCTGTATATATCATTATTTTCTCCTCTTATATTATTTTGCATAAATTATAGCACAAATTATTTTCTCTTACAAATAACTTATGCTATAAAAATTATTCTTAATATTTACAAATTTTAATATCCTGGCTTTTTCAATAATTTAAACATATTCTTTTTATATTCTTCTACACCTGGTTGGTTAAATGGATTTACTCCTAAAATACTTCCTGACATTGCACACGCTTTTTCAAAGAAATATATTAATTCTCCTATATTAACTTCATCTAATTTGTCCATAGTTATTTTAATATTAGGCACATCACCAGATACATGCGCTTTTATTGTTCCTTCCATAGCCTTTTTATTAACATAGTCTAAGGTCTTTCCTGCTAAATAATTTAATCCATCTAAATTATCATCATCTGAATTAATTTTTATATCTGAATTAGAATTTTCTACCGCAAGAACTGTCTCAAATAAACATCTTCTACCTTCTTGTATATATTGCCCCATTGAATGTAGGTCTGTTGTGTTATTCACTCCTGCTGGGAATATTCCTTTTTGTTCTTTTCCTTCACTTTCTCCAAATAATTGTTTCCACCATTCTGTTAAGTAATACATTTTAGGTTCATAATTGACTAGTATTTCTGTATTTTTATATAATTTATATAGTATATTTCTTATAACAGCATATTGATAACATTCATTATATTTTAGATTTGGATCATCATATCTTTCTTGTGCTATTTTAGCTCCTTCTATAAGTTTATCTATATCAATTCCAGCTGTTGCAATTGGAAGCAGTCCAACAGCAGTTAATACTGAATATCTTCCGCCTACATTGTCTGGAACTACAAATTGTTCATATCCTTCGTTTTGTGCAAGTACTTTTAGTGCTCCTTTTGCTTTGTCTGTTGTAGCATAAATTCTACTTCTTGCTTCATCTATTCCATATTTATTTTCTAATATTTCTCTAAAAATCCTGAAACTGATTGCAGGTTCTGTTGTTGTACCAGATTTTGATATTACATTAATAGAAAAATCTTTATCTCCAATATATTCAATTAATTCATTAATATAATTTGGACTTAAATTATTTCCTACATATAATATTTGAGGATATTTTCTTTGTTTTGCTGATAACATATTATTAAAAGAACTAGTTAATGCTTCTATTACAGCTCTTGCACCTAGATACGAACCACCAATTCCAATAACTACCAAAATATCAGATTCTTTTTTTATTTTTTTTGCTGCTTTTTTTATTCTTTCAAATTCATCTTTATCATAATTAGTTGGTAAATCTAACCATCCTACAAAGTCTTTTTCATCATTTGCTCTTCTATGCAAATCTTTATGAATAATTTCTACTTGTGCCTTATACTCCATTATACTTTTTTGTGTTACTCCACTATTTTTAAAGTCTAACTTAATTTCTGCCATTATTATTCCTCCTCTTTTTTGAATTATAGCTATATTATATATAAGATACTTTTTTATTTCAAGTAAAATAAAAATTAAGTTTCAGTATTTTTTAATAATCAATATAAGAATAAAATTTATTTTACAACTTCATTCATGACTTTTGCTAAATACTTCATACTATTTAAGCATTGTTCTAGTGTATTTCCAGTTGCTCCTACTTCTATAATACTAGCATATTTCCCGGAATGCTGATTATATCTAGACTTTGTTAGCATTATTGGTTTAAATAACCCTGGGTACATTTCTTCTGCTTTTTCTTGTACTTTAATTGCAAATTTTAAATTCTGATTCCAATTTGGATGCCATAAACCTCCTTCATTTGTTCCGAATTACAAACATTATCTGTGCTGCTTCATCAGTATCTCCTATTTTTACTGTTGGTGCATAATCGCTTCTACTTCCTACTGCATCTCTATGTACATCTATTATTATATCTGATGGATTTGTCTTTAATATATTCTCTACAGTTGCAAGTGAACGTGTATATGAACCATTATATGATGGATAATCATGATAGTCTGTATTATGTATTACATTATATTGATACTGCTTTAGCTGATTTTCTAGTTCTGTACCAACTCTTACTACTGTAAAATTTAAATCTGTAGTTCTAAATGTTCCTGTTGGTGTATATGGATATTTATCACTTGAAGTATAACTTTCACAACTATGCGTATGAAATAGTATAATATTTTTGTTCTCTATTGTTATATCTGGATTTAACATTTCTTCTGTTAAAGTATAGCTCGTCTGATTTTTTATTTTCACATTTTTGTAAGTTACATTACTATTCTCACTAATTGGATTTTGCGTAATTACTTGCGTTTGTAACCCTTCTTGAGCTAATTGTATCTCTTGTTTTTCTTCTGTTTGATTTTTTTCATTTTCTTGTATATTTTCGTTATTTTCTTTATTAGTTATTTCTTCACTTTCCTTAATTGCATTTACTGAACTAATTTGTGTTTTTAACATTTCTTGTAGTATATTCTTATTTTCTTTTTGATCATCTTCTTTTGCTATATTTTTATATTCTTCATTTATACTTGACATAGTTGGAATTGTCTGATCCATACAATTTATCATACTAAATTGTGACAAAGCTTTTATTCCATTTTCTATTTTTTGTACAACTTTTGAGTTTTCTTTTGTGTCTTTATGAAAAATTTTACTAATCCCTAGTACAACAACCACTAAAAAAGTAATTCCTATTATAACTTTAAAAATATCTCGCATTTTTAATACTGTAACATTAAACATATTTTTCTCCTTATCTTAAGTCTCTTATATGTATATATATTCAGTTACAAACTTAAATATGCAAAATTTTCCTATAATATAAAAAACGTAATTCAAAAACTTTTTCAGTAAAAACTGATAAAATTTCGAATTACGCTATGATTATTATTTTATTTTTCATTATCTAGATTTTTTTCCAAAACCAATCTAAACTGTTATCTATACTTTTTTTGCCTTTACTTTTTGCTTCTAAATCATCTACCCATAAGTATGAGAAAAACGTCATTAAAACAAAAATAAAATCAATTACAATACATCTCGATAATGTTGTCAACAAATATCTATATTCTTCTGATAGTGTTGCTATTTGTGCAACATGCACTACTAATATTATTAAATAAGCAAATAACATAATTGCTCCAATAAAACTTTGTTTTACCTCTTGAGATAAAAATATTAATAATATAGTTACTGCTAACATTAATAATAATGTAAGTGGATTAGACATATCAAATATAAACATATTTTTCCCCTCCATTTTTTCTTTTGTCTTTTTTTATAAATTTATAATATCATTAATTTGTCTTTTTATCAACATTTTAATATTACATTTTCATTACAATTTTATTACGTATTTATATGTAGAAAATATGAAAATCTGCTTATTTTAATTTTTCTTCAATCAATTTTGCTATTTCTTTCGCTTTTTTTGTTATATATTCTTGGTCTTCGCCTTCTATCATTACTCTTACTAATGGCTCTGTTCCTGAAGGTCTAATTAATACTCTTCCATTACCAGCAAATTCTTTTTCTAACTTTTCAATTGCATTTTTAATATCTTTGTCTTTATCATAATCATATTTTTTGTTTGCATTTACTTTACTATTTATTAATACTTGTGGATACAATTTTACTGTTTCTCCAAGTTCTGAAGCTTTTTTTCCTTCTTCTAATATTGATTTTATTAACATTAAAGATGTTAATATTCCATCTCCTGTTGGATTATAATCTAATAAGATAACATGACCTGATTGTTCTCCTCCTAGATTAAATCCATCTTTTAACATTTCTTCTAGTACATATCTATCTCCAACTTGAGTTTGCAATAACTCTAACCCATTATCTCTGGCATATTTATTAAGTCCTAAATTACTCATAACAGTTGCTACTATTGTATCTTTGTTTAATTTTCCTTTTTTTCTTAAGCTTTGAGAAATAATAGCTAATAATTTATCTCCATCTATTTCATTTCCCTTTTCATCAACAGCTAAACATCTGTCTCCATCACCATCATAAGCAACCCCTAAACTTAATTTGTTTTCAACAACAAATTTCTTTAGTCCTTCTAAATGAGTTGAACCACAATTATGATTAATATTTATTCCATCTGGATGATTATTAATAATTTTATATTTTATTCCTAATGCTTTAAATACTTTTTCTGCAACCACTGAAGTAGCTCCGTTTGCTGTATCAAGACCAACAACAAAATCTTCTCTATTATATTTTGCAATATCATCATCAAAGTTTTTCCTAAAGAAGTATACATATTCATCTAACATTTCTAATGCATATTCTGAAACTCCTATTTTATCATTAACAGCTGTCAATTCTTCTAGTTTTCCAGATTCCATAACTTCTTCTATTTCCTCTTCTAGGGAATCTGGTATTTTCATTCCCTTATTACTAAAATATTTTATTCCATTAAATTCATATGTATTATGTGATGCTGAAATTACAACACTTGCATCTGCATTTAATTTTCTTGTTAAATATGCTACTGCTGGAGTTGGTATTACTCCTAATAATTTAACATTTGCTCCATAGCTTAGAAATCCAGCTACCATAGCGCTTTCTATTAGTGTTCCAGATATACGAGTATCTCTTCCTATTAAAATTGTAGGTGTATGATCTGTATGTTTTGATAATACATATGCACCTGCTTTTGCTACTTTGTATACTAGCTCTGGTGATAATTCTGTATTTGCAATTCTTCTGATTCCATCAGTTCCAAAATATTTTCTCATATTTTTTACTTCCTTCCTAACCTAAAAATATTTTAATCTTTTCTTACTAAATTCATTAACATTGTTCTTAATGACTCGCCTTTTAACATTGCAAGTTTTTCTTTAAAACTTAATTCTATTTTATGTGGTTCTTCTATATCTATTCTTTTATTTTGCAATACTAGTCTTGGATTTATAGTTGTTAATTCCTTTAACTTTTCTTCTCCTATTAATTCGTTTATTTCCATTAAAATTTCTGGAATTTTAGGGTATATTGTATTTTGCCTATGCACATCTGAACCTAACATATGAATCATATTGTTTTCAAAGAATTTTTTTACTATTACTTGTGCTTTTTCTCCATATTGACCAATTATACTTCCATAATTAGCTTGCATTAAAACTCCTTTTTGTATTAAGTCATATATTAATTCTGGATCTTGTTGTACAAAACTGTATCTTTCAGGATGCGCTAGTATTGGTACTATTTTATATTGTTGCATTTCATAAATAATATCATATAAATTAAGTGGTTCTGCATTTAAAGGCATTTCGAATAATACATAACTTGTATTATTCATCGTAGTTGCTTTGCCTTCTTCTAATAATTTTATAATATTTTCCGACATATATATTTCATTTCCTAAATATAGTTTTATATCTATATTTTTTGCTTCTAAATTTTCACGTATAGCATCAAGCCATACTTCTCTTTCTGGTGAATTTGTTTCATAATATCCTTCCATATAGTGTGATGTTAATACTATTGAATCAAATCCTACACTTTTTGCTTCTTTTATTAAATTAAATGTTTCTTCTATACTTTTTGAACCATCATCTATGTTTGGTAGTATATGTGTGTGTATGTCTATCATTTATAGCTTTCTCCTTTTGTTTTTTAATTTAGTTTCTTTTTTTCCTCATCTAGATATTTGTTTATTTCATTTAATATCTCATTTGTTTTTTCTATTGATATTTCCTCTTTACTATTTACTATTATTTCTTTGTTTAGTGTTTCTTGTTTTGTTCTATTATCAACTTCTTCTTTCTGTCCATTTTCTACTCTTTTATTTTTACTAACTGTAGAATTTTCTTTTAATAAATCTGATGTTCTATTATATATTGGTTTTTCATTTCTTTGGGTTTGAGTTCTTTTGGAAGTTTTTGTATGCCTAGTTGATGTTGAACCATAATAATAACTTTGTTCATATTTTTTAGCTGACATTGGTATCTTATTTAATACTATTCCAGAAATTTTTCCTCCAACATTTTGAATATTATTTATTACCTTTTTTAAATCTTCTTTTTTAGTCTGTTTATTTGCAGTAACTATTATTGTAGAATCTACTAATCTTGTAAGTATTAATGAATCTGTTACTAATTGACTAGGTGTTCCGTCTATTATTATTACATCGCACATATCTTTTAATTGTTCTAATAAATTTACCATTTGTGGTGCAATTAATAATTCAGATGGATTTGGTGGTATATTTCCTGCTGAAATTAAATATAAATTATCAATTTCTGTTTCTTGAATATAATTTGTTAAATCATCACTTGCTTCTTCATTATCAATTATTCCTGATAAGTAATTGGATAATCCAGGTCTTGGTGATACTCCAAAAATTGTATATTGTCTTCCTTTTCTCATGTCTGCATCTATTAATACAACTCTTTTTCCAGCTTGTGCAAATGTTACTGCTAAGTTTGATGAAACCCAACTTTTTCCTTCTCCTGGCAAAGTTGATGTCACTAATATTGTTTTTAATTTTCCCTTTGTACTCATGAATTGTATATTAGTTCTTAATGTCTTAAATATTTCTGAAATAGGAGATTTTGGATCTTGGTGTGTTATTACTTCTTTTCTCATTATCTTTTACCTCCATTTCTTCTTTGTGGCTCTGCATTATATATTGGAATTGAAGCTATTACTGGTAATTTAAATTCCTTTTCTATCTCTTCTGCAGTTTTTACTGTTGTATCTAACATATTTGATACTAATACATAAATTATTGATACAACTGCACCTATAAATGCAAATATTATTATATCTTTTTTATGATTTATATTTGATGGAGTATATGATATTTCGGCTTTATCTACAACTTGTACATTTTCTATGCTATATATTTCTTTTACTTTTTCTGTAAATACTTTTGCTATTTCATTTGCTATTTTTACAGAATTTACTGGCTCTTTTGTTGTTACTGTTATTTTAATTATTTCTGTATCTTTTACAGAACTTACCGTTACATTATTTTTTAATTCATCTTCGCTTATTGTTGTTCCTAAATTTAAATTTGTTATTACTTGTCTTATTATATTTTTACTTTTTACTAGTTCGCTGTATGTTGATACTAATTTTGAATTTACTGTTATGTCTGTTGCTGTTGATGTTGTTATTGTATTTGAATTTGATTGATTGTTGTTTTGTGATGCTAATATTAGTGTTGTTTCTGCACTATATAGTGGTACTTTAAATCCTACTGTATATATTACTCCAATTCCCATAAATATTAGTATTATTAATATTATTTGTAATTTCTTAGTCCAAAATATCTTTAATAGTTCTTTTAAATCTATTTCTTCCATTTTTCCTCCCCTTTTATTCTGTTTGTTTTTTCTTTTGTTTTATTTTCTTCTTTTTTGCACTTCTATAGTATACATTTAAGTTACTTTTTTTGCAAGATTTTTATTGTATTTTTGTCAAAAATTCAAGATATTTTCTAGACATCTTGATTTTGAATTTATTTACTATTACACCAATTACTAAGATATCTATTTCTTAATCTCTACTATATAAATCACGTGTATATACTTTTTCTCTAACTTCAAATAATTGGTCTTCATAACGGTTAGCTATAATTACATCTGCTTTTTCCGCAAATTTTTTAAATTCTTTTATAACTTTACATCCATCAAATTCTTCATCCTTCAATGTTGGTTCATAAATAATAATTTTAGTATTTTTCTCTTTTAATCTTGAAATTACTCCTTGAATTGCACTAAATCTAAAATTATCTGAATCTGCCTTCATAGTTAATCTATATATACCTACTACTTTTGGTGATTTTTTCATAACCATATCAGCTATATGTTTTTTTCGAGTTTCATTTGATCTAACAATAGCTCTAATTAGGTTTTGAGGTACATCATCAAAATTTGCTAATAATTGTTTTGTGTCTTTTGGTAAACAATATCCTCCATATCCAAAAGATGGATTGTTGTAATGTGTTCCTATTCTAGGATCTAAACATACTCCTTCTATAATATCTTTTGTATTTAAACCTTTTATTTCAGCATAAGTATCAAGTTCATTAAAATAAGATACTCTTAATGCTAAATATGTGTTTGCGAATAATTTAACTGCTTCCGCTTCTGTTGAATTCATGTATTTTGTTTCAACATTTTCTTTTAATGCTCCATCTTTTAACAAATTCGCAAATTCTATTGCTCTTTCTGACTTTTCTCCAACTATTATTCTTGATGGATATAAATTGTCATATAAAGCTTTACCTTCTCTTAAAAATTCTGGTGAAAACATTATATTTGTTATTCCATATTTTTTCTTTATTGACTCTACATATCCTACTGGTATAGTAGATTTTATTACCATTGTTGTGTCTAGGTTCATTGAAATTACTTTTTCGATTATGTCCTCAACTGAACTTGTATCGAAATATTTTGTTTCATCATTATAATTTGTTGGTGTTGATATTATTATAAATTTTGCACCTTCAAATGCTTCTTTGTAGTCTAATGTTGCTTTTAAGTCTAATTTTTTGTTTGCAAGAAAGTCTTCTATTTCTTTATCTCTAATTGGTGACTTTCCTGCATTTATCATGTCTACTTTTTCTTTTATTACATCTAATGCAATTACTTCATTTCTTTGGGCTAATAAACATGCTATTGATAGCCCTACATATCCTGTTCCTGCTACTGCTACCTTCATTTTCATTTTTTCCTTTCAATTTATTCTTCATATATAGATTAAGAATTATCTCTTAAATTTATTAATTCTTTTATATTCTTTTTATAATAATATATAAGAATCGGTATAACTATCCAAACCGACAAACTTGTTGCAAGAGGTAATCCCACATACCCAAGCCTTCTAAACAACATAAGATTTAATAATGTATTTATGGCTACTGAAATAATACTAATTCCTATTACAAATCTACCTTTTTCTAGACAATATAAGGCTTTAATATACAAATCTCTTATGGATATTCCAGTAACTCCAATTACGTACATTTGTAAACATATTGATGTCTTATTAAGTGAATCCAAATCAAATGCTCCCCTATAATACACAATCTTTACTATATTTACAGAGAAGGTAATAAAAAATATGGTTATCGGAATATAAATTATTAATATAATTAATAAAGATTTTTTTATTATCTTTTTAAAATTTATAAAATCCCTTTCTACAATCTTTTTAGATATTTTGGGGAATAATACGGTTAAAAAACCTGCTGCAATTATCAAAGTAACCGTTTTAATATTAGTTGCATAACTCAACGTAGATACAATACCTGTACCACTATTTGAAGCAAATATTTTATCTATCATCGAATTTATATCTGTAATTACACTACTAAAAAAGATTGGTATCAAAATTTTTGAAAAAAGCCTAATCTCTTCTTTTTTTAATACTAATTGATACTTTAAATTCTTTTTAATACATAAAAAAACTAATATTACTAAATATATAAAGTTAGCTAATAAATAACCATATGAAAGCCAATTACAATCAATATAAAAAGCTATTAATATTGTAATAATTTCTATAATATTGACTGTTAAATATGCTACCTGTGAAATAACATATGAATTTTTGCATCTTAAATATTCTGATAAAATGTTCGCAACTACTAAAAAAATAGTTCCAATTGTAATAGGTATCAAAAAGTTTATTGTATATGTAATTTGTTCACTGTTGAATCCAGGTGCAAAAATCTTTATAATATTTTTTTCAAAAACTACCATAATAGCAAAAATAACAACTAAAATAACTAATATAAAATTTAGAAAAGTATTTGTATATTCATTTTCTCTCTTATACTTTTCGGATATATAATATCCTTTTGTAAAAGCTTGATATGAATATAATACCATTCCAACAATTATCATTGAAATTGAAATTGCCATTTGATATGCATCAGATATAACCGAAGTCCCATAATATTTGGCTAAAAATATATTTTTTATGAATCCTAAAAATTTAGCAACAAACATCAACAAAATAACTATAACTGTAGTTTTATAATTAAATATTTTTTTTAACAATTCTTTCACATTTTCGCTCCTTTTCATTTCGTGGAATTACAAATTTCATTATCAAACACAATAATATAAATCCATGAGTTAACAGCACTGTAAAAAATGATGAACTCATAAATATATATGAAACATTAACCATAATTGTTAATAAATAAAAGGGATTTATACCTTCAGCACAATAATCCAAAAAACGTAATAATACACAAATTAACATTGGCATTATAAACATTCCCATTGAACCTAAATTCATAAAAGCATCTGAAAACAACCCATTATTTGCTAACATTTCTGGTGTATTAAAGTAAACTGAGCTTATTATTTTTTGGATTTGATCAGTATATGGAGATTCAAACCCTAATTTTCCCATAAATGATTGTCTAAATAAATCAATTTCATGATTTGAGAAAAAGTCAAAGTAATATTGATTTAAAAGAGCGGGTACAAAAAATAACCTTCTAACAAAATAATTATAAATATTAGCCGACTTTAAAAAATTAAATTCAATAAATCCTAAAAAATTAATTGCAACCAATCCAGATAATATATAATATTTAATATTTCCACTTTTAAACAGGTCCACATCTTTTTTATTATATAAAAATTTTACTATCCCATATGCAATAATTATCGAAAACAAAGTTGATTTACTTCCATCAGCGCAAAAAGCCATTAATTGAATCATTGCAGATAACATATATGCAACCCTTTTTTTATTATTAAATAAATAAATAAATAATAATGGATTAATAACTTTAAATGCTGCAAATAAATATGCTAAAACCAAAGGAACCCTTGCATTAAAATAGTTATTTCTTAAATCATAGACATTATCAAATTTTAAATTAATTCCAGTATACTTAAATAAAATTATTCCCACTATTATAAATTCAATCAATATCAAAACATACATACTTATTAAACTATTTTTTGTTTTAGCTTTATTCGCTTTAAAGTGGAATTTGTTAAAATAATTTATAAATAATATCATTATAATCCAATATAATACTTGTAAAAGCAAATATTTTTCACTAATAGGCATAAATATATATGTAATAATTGATGGAATAAAATTTACCAATACTAAAACATATACAACTAACTTGCTATAATTATCTGTTGTCTGCTTTACTACAAAAATAAATGCTACGGTTAACAATGTAATACCTATCACGCATGACATAATTGTCATTTTATTTTCAAATCCATAATATCCATAGACATCTGTCAAATATTTATCAAAACAATAAAATAGCATGTATATATATGTAATATATAAAATAAAATACTTCGTTATTTTTTTCATGATTTTACACCTTTTCTTATTATTTGTTTATACAAACAGTAATTTTTCTTTTGTATATATTCCTTACCATCTTCGTACACACTTAACGCTTCAAACAGATAAATATCCAAGAAATTAATTTTAGCATAATTTTTTTTATTAGTACAATACTTAAATAGCTTTCTAAATTTCTTTTTGTTATTTTGAAATCTTGGATTTCTATCTACAATTTCTTTTTCATACAAATGATTATTTTCATCAAAAATTTTAACTTTTTTCTTTAAAGTGTATATATTTTTATAACAAGATAATATATTTCTCAATTCATAGGTTATACAATGAAACAATGTTATTTTATGAGGCTTTTTTCCCAATCCTAATAGTAGTATTTTTGCTCCTCTTTTTATAGATTTATAATATGGAGAATTTTCATCAAAATAATAATAACTATCAATATGTGATAATAACAAATCATTTGAACTTTTCCCAATTCCAATCATTGAAAAATTTGTATCTAAACTTCTAATTATATTATATTTAGTTCTAAAGACTTCCGATAAAACCCCTGCACATGAGTTATCATTATAATGAAATTCATTTTTATTTTCAGAAAATGCAGGCATCAAAATTGTACCATTATCACCAATTATTTCATATATTGTATCAATTACGTCTTCTGGTTTTCCCTTAAATCCTATAAATGCTCTCCATGCGGAATGCACAATAACAATGTCACCCTTTTCTAATCCTAGTCCTTCTAATATATTTTTTAATTCAAATTTATCAAATGATTTCATGTTGATTTTTTTTAGTATTCTATATTTTTTTCTATTTAACGCATCTGAAATTGTTTCATTGTCTTTTACTCCAATAATATATCTAATGAAAAGTCTAATTTTTTCTTTCATTTTCATCCCCCTACTTTTTTGATCCACAAAGCATCTTTAAATAAGCTTTTATAATCGAATTTCCATAGAACTTCCTTCTTTTTATAGCATTTTGTAAGCAAAGTACTTTATAAAACCTAGGAGATATTTTTTTATATAAATATCCTTGATCCTCTAAATATTTGTCAATAGTCACCTGCTCCCAGGTAGATTCCCTTTCTTCTGTTAGCGTAGCAATGTATTCTGGAATTGCATAAATATTTAGTTTTTTATTTAGACATTCTGTAAGAAATAAATTATCTTCTCCATGACAATGTTCAGTTCCACCACCAAAACATTGATTAAAGTATATACCATTTTCCTTAATACTTTTTAATTTTACAGCTATTCTTGCTGTTCCATATCTCATATAATTGAAATAATTAATTTTGCATTTTTTCTTAATAATATATCGTCTAGGATTTTTTTCTATTAAATTAAAAATAAGAACATCTGCTTTAGGATTTTCGTTAAATGCTTTCTCGACTATTTCCACATAATTGTCTTTATATATCATATCATCATCAGCGAATAGACATATATCTCCTGTCGCTCTCATTAGTGCATTATTTCTATTTAAACCTACACCTTTTTCATTAAAATTCAAATATGTAATATCATGCTCATTATATTTAAATTTTTCAACTCCATTGCAGTTACATTGATTTCCTATTATTGCGTTTGATTTTATGTTCATTTTTTTTAACAATGTATGATTTTTTTGATACATTGTTGCAACTAAAACTTGAATTTTCATTTGACTAACATATCCTTTATAATTTTTTTATCTAGTACTTTCAGCTTTTTCCCAAAATGGTTTTGCTTTTCCAGTTATAATATTTTTTACTCCCACTATTTGAGCAAAAACAGTCATACAATAATAATAAACCATATTTAAAACCTTATTATCTATATTAAATAGCATTTTTGCTAACGCTAAAGCATATATAAACACTTGTATAATAAACGCTAACAAATAAATAGTTTCATTTGCCATCAGCATTCCACTCATAAAAAATGCTATAACATGCATAATCCATAATAAATATCTACATGTTCTGTGTCCTAGATAGAAATATGTAAACCATTTATATTTAAATATATTCAAAATTTTTATATTCGGTAGTATCGCGGATAAAATAATTCTATTCATTCTAACTTTTCGTTTAAATTCATCATTATTGTTTTCTCCAGCCTTTTCATATGCAATTGCATCACTATTAACTATCGCTCTCCTACCATTAAGTGCATAATATAAAGGCATTGAACTATCATGACATTGTATAGGATTAAAGTCTACATATTCTTTCGTTCGGCATGCATATAATGCCCCATTGCCAGCAGTAATTGTTTGAAATTTTGACTCAATATGTCTTATTTTTAAGTCTAAATTCCAATATGTACTTTCTGATTTACTGGTTTCATTATCATCAGAATTACAATATCTCAAATCACCTGCCACATATGCGATATTACTATTAGTAAAGGATGCCACTATTTCTTTAATAGCATTTCTCTTTAAAATAGAATTTGCATCCGTCATAATCAAAATTTCGCCTTTTGCAATTTTGGCAGCTTCATTTTGAGCATTAGTTTTTCCTTTTCTTATTTTTACCTTATACAATTTTATCTTATATTTTTTATTATCTTCAATAAACTTTTCAACAATCTTGTTAGTATTATCATCACTATTATCTGACGATACCAATATTTCTAATAACTCTTTAGGATAATCTAAATTAATTGCATTTTCTAATTTCTTTTCAATAACCTTTTCCTCATTATGTGCAACTATCATTAAAGTAACCTGTGGTTTATAATTATAATCTTTGGTTAGTTCCTTGGGTTTCAGAATTTTATCAAGTACAACTACAGAAATATAGTATCCTATATTAGCCCAAAAAATAATAAACACTGAAATCCAAAATATAATTTTTAAACAACTCATTAGTACTAATTTTCCCCTTTTTCTTTTATCTTTTTAACAGGCACCCCAACATAAATGCCTTTTTCTTTTATCTCTTTCACAATAACAGCTCCTGCACCTATAACACAATTATCACAAATATCTATATTGTTCTTCACAACTGCACCTGAACCAATGTGAGTTAATTCTCCAACTTTTACCGTTCCTGATAATGTTGCATTTGGAGATACATGCACATAATCTTCCAGAATATTGTCATGTTCTATAATTGCTGCTGTATTAATAATACAATGTTTTCCTATCTTGGCTGATGTATTAATACATGTATTTGCTAAAACAACACTGCCCTTTCCAATTTCTACATCTAATGCTATTTGACTACTTGGATCTATAGCAGTATAAAATTTTATCATTCCTTCATATTGTTTAGCAATTTTTTTTCTTGTATCATTATTTCCTATACCTATTATAAATTCTAAATCCGGATATATTTGATTTAAATTCAAAACATCATTTATTTTTCCAATCACCTTATATTTTCTTTCTTTTATGATTATAGTTCCTATTTCTATATTGTCATCTAAAAATCCTTTTACATTATCTCCTGATTTATAAATAATATTTGCTATAGCTTTTGCATGTCCTCCAGCTCCTATTATGGCTACATCTTTAGACATTTATTTTCTCCTTATTTTCTTTACTTCCCTGAAATTTTTCCATTGTTGCACTATTTTCTTGTGATATTCCTTCTCTTTTAAAGACTTTTCCTACTGTTTTTAATATTATTTTAGTGTCTCCTATAAAAGTAATTTTGTTTACATATTTTAAATCATCTTTAAATTTCTCTTCCCAAGAAATTGAGTTTCTACCATTTACCTGTGCCAATCCTGTAAGCCCAGGTCTAACATCATGTCTATGTTTTTGTTCTTCATTATATAATGGTAAATATCCTACTAGTAATGGCCTTGGACCTACTATTGCCATATCTCCTTTTATTATATTTACTAACTCTGGTAATTCATCTAAACTTGTACTTCTAAGTAACTTCCCAAATTTATTTAAACGCTCTGAATCTGGCAAAAGATTTCCATTTTCATCTTTTTTATCAGTCATTGTTCTAAACTTATATAATGTAAATATTTTTTCATTTTTACCTGGACGTTGCTGCTTAAATATCACCGGTGTTCCTAATTTTATTCTAACTAAAATAGCTATAATAAGCATTACAGGCGATAACAAAATTAGTGCTAACAAGCTTAATGTAAAATCTAAAAATCTTTTTATATAATTTTTATACATAACAATTCCTCTTCTTAAAATTTACTTCCATAAGTTATTAATAATTTCTATAATTTTATCTTGTTCTTCTTTTGTCATTTTTGTATCTGAAGGTAGGCAAACGCCTCTTTTAAACAAGTCTTCTGAGACTGCTTTGTTTTCTACTTTTATAAAATCATATTGTTTAAAAACTGGTTGCATATGCATTGGCTTCCATACTGGTCTTGATTCTATATTTTCTTTTTCTAATGTTTCCATTATATCTAATGGCTTTACTTTCGAATTTTCTTTTAATGTAATTACTGATAACCAATGATTTGGTTTTGTATCTGCTAATATTGGTTGCATTTCTATATCGCTTATTTCTTTAAATCCTTCTTTGTATCTGTTATATATGTTTGTTTTTTGCTTTATTCTTAAATCTAATACCTTTAATTGTCCTCTACCAATTCCAGCTACTATATTGCTCATTCTATAGTTATACCCTATTTCTTCGTGTTCATAATGTCTTGCTTTTTCTCTAGATTGAGTTGCCCAAAATCTTACTTTAGCAATTCTTTCTTCATCTTCTGATACTAGCATTCCTCCACCGCTTGTTGTTATTATTTTGTTTCCATTAAATGAGTATATTCCATACTTTCCAAACGTTCCAGTTTGTTTTCCTTTATATGTTGCTCCTAAACTTTCTGCTGCATCTTCTACTAAAGGAACTTTATGTTTGTCACATATTTCTTTTATTTTGTCTATTTTTGCTGGTGTCCCATATAAATGAACCACTATTACTGCTTTTGGATGTGGATATTTTTCAAATGCTTTTTCTAATGCTTTTGGATCCATATTCCATGTCTCTTTTTCGCTATCTATAAATACTGGCGTTGCATCTTGATATATTATTGGATTTGCAGTTGCTGAAAATGTTAAGCTTGAACAAAATACTATATCTCCTTTTTTTACTTCTAATGCTTTAAATGCCATATGTATTGCTGCCGTTCCTGCTGATAAGGCTGCTGCATGTTTTATTCCTACATATTCTGCTAATTCCTCTTCAAATTTGTTTACATTTTCTCCTAATGGTGCAATCCAATTAGTGTCAAATGCTTCTTTTACATATTCTCTTTCATATCCTTCATCAGACATATGTGGTGATGCTAAAAAAATTCTCTCTTTCAATTATATTTTCCTTCTTTCCTTTTCATTTATGTTAAAAGCTCTTCTATGCTATATTTCCTTTAGGTTCTCTAAATGTTGGTACAACTTCTTTTATAACTCTTTTTATTTCGTCTTTTTGCTCATTGTTGCAATTTTCAAGTAAACATTTAAGTTCTGCCAATTTATATTGTATCATATTCATATCAATTTGCATAGGCTCTGCAATATAAATTTTATCATTTTTTGTTGATTGTAATCCTTCTTCAGACATCAATAACTCTTCATATAATTTTTCTCCTGGTCTTAACCCTGTTATTTTTATTTGTATATCAACATTTGGCTCTAGTCCTGATAATTTAATTAGTTTTACTGCCATATCATATATTTTCACTGGTTCTCCCATGTCAAGTACAAATATTTCTCCTCCTTTAGCTGTTGACATTGCTTGCAATACTAGTGATACTGCTTCTGGTATTGTCATAAAAAATCTTGTAATTTCCTTATGTGTTACTGTTACTGGTCCTCCATTTGCTATCTGTTTTTTAAATAATGGCACTACTGAACCATTGCTTCCTAATACATTTCCAAATCTTACAGCTACATATTCAGTGTTACTGTCCTTATTTTTTGCTTGCACTATCATCTCGCATAATCTTTTTGTTGCTCCCATTATATTAGTTGGATTTACTGCTTTATCTGTTGAAATTAATATAAATCTTTTTACTCCATATTTTTCTGCACAATTAGCAACATTATATGTTCCAAATACATTGTTTTTAATTGCTTCTAATGGGCTTGTTTCCATTAGTGGTACATGTTTATGTGCTGCTGCATGAAATACTAAATATGGTTTATATTCACTAAATATTTCGTTTAATCTTTCTGTTTCTCTTACACTTGCAACTATTGCATCTATTTTTATCTTTGGATAATTAAATTTTAATTCTTGTTCTATATCATATAAATTATTTTCATAAATGTCTACTATGACTAATCTTTCAGGCTTAAATTTTATTATCTGTCTGCATAATTCTGAGCCTATTGAACCTCCTCCACCTGTTACTAATATTACTTTGTCTTTTATCAATTCTCCTATATTTTTATTATTTAATTTTATAGGTTCTCTTCCTAGTAAATCTTCTATTTGTACATCTCTAAAATTTTGTTCTAGAGGTTTGTTTTTTATTAGTTCTTTTGTACCTGGTAATATACGCACTTTACAGCCTGTTTCTTGACATATTTCTAATATTTTTCTTCTGTCTTCTGATGATATATTTGATATTGTGAAAAATATTACTTCTACATTATTTTCTTTGCATATTCGTGGTATGTCATAACGTGTTCCTAATATTTTGTTTCCTGATATTGCATAGTTTACTTTGTTTGTGTTATCATCTATTAATCCTATTACTTTATATGTATCTTTCATACTACTTTTTATGGTCTCTAATAATATTCTAGTTGCATTTCCTGCTCCTATTACTAGTACATTTTTCTTTTCTGTATCTTCTTCAGTATCTTTATATTGACTTGTTAATATCATTCTAATAAATACTCTATATCCTATTATTACAGGCATTATGATAAGTTCTGCTATTAAATTTACTCTTTCGTTTGCAATTGGTATTACTTTTAAAATATTAAAAATTATCATTATAGTGCAAGATATTGAACATGCCAAAATATATACTAAATAATCACTACCATTTTCATATCTTGTTATATTATGGTATGTCCTAAAGCTTGTTAATACAATCTGATAAATCAATGTTGCTAATATAATTGTATCTATTATAATTTTTTGCATTTCTTTAGACAATTCCACCTGGTTTTCTATAATAATTACAGCAACATAATATGCTGCTGTAATTATTATAATATCCATCATCCTTAAAAAAACGTTTCTATGTTTCTTTATTAATTTCACTTTTATTTCCCCTTTTTATTTTTATCATTATATCTAACTTTTTTATACAGCTATTAATTAACTTAACTAATATTATCCCAAAAAACACACCACATGAATCTATTATTACGTCTGTTACTCTAGCAGCTCTACCTGGAACAAAAGCCTGATGTATTTCATCACTTGTTGCATATATAATACCAAAAATCATACTAAATGCAATTTTATTTATTTCTTTTGTTTTGTATGTAGAAATTAGTAACATAAGTAATACTCCGTACTATTGTGTATATTGAAAAATGTGCTATTTTTCTTATTATCGTCTCTATTTTTAATAATATTTTTTCCTTCTCTGTCTGAGGCCTTTCATTTATTGTTTTTATGTTTTGAGTAATAGTTATAGTCACTTTTTTACTTAAACTACTAGACTGTTGTGAATTCTGACTTGAAAATCCAAATATAATTCTAAATGTACAAAGTAATAATATAATTAATATTATTCTTAATATATTTACTTTCATTTTCCCCTCTTGTTTTAAGTTATTTTGTATATCCTGTTTTTGCAATTATGTCATTGCTTATTTGTTTTATCGTATCTGATGGCGAATAATCCTTTTGTTCAAATACCTCTTGATGTAATCTAGTTACATTACTTTCTAATGTAATTGGAATTCCATACCATCTATCCATAGTTTTTCCTTTTGTATCATATGGCCAACCTAAACTTTCTACTATTTTAAAGTTTGGAGCACTTGGCAATAATCCAAATATATCATTTGCTGTTATATTTGTATATACTCTTGGTAACACTTGATCTACAAGTATATTTAATTGACTAATATTAAATGTCTTTACTTTGTTTACTACTGCAGTTAATACATCTCTCATTCTTTCTGTTCTTTTATAATCTCCACCTGTTGCATATCTAATTCTTGCATATGCTAATGCTTGTTCTCCTGTTAAATTATATGTTCCTGCCTTTGTTATTCCAGATATATGAGGTACTTCTTCTGCTGTTATATTCATTGATATTCCTCCTATGTCGTCTATAATTTCTTTTACAGCATCAAAGTTTACAGTTACAAATTCTTTAATATTTAAATCTAAATTAGTATTTAAAGTCTTTATAGCAAGTGGTGCCTCTCCATATGAATATGCATGTGTTATTTTATCAAGTCCATGCCCTTCGATTTGAACATATGTATCACGATAAACAGAAACTAGTTTTACATCCTTGGTTTTATTATTAATACTAGCTATTATAATACAATCACTTCTATTTCCTTTGTTATATGTATCTTCTCTTGAATCTATTCCAAATATTGCTATATTTCTATAATCAGCTAATTGTTCCTCTGCTTGTGCTGAAACATTCAAATCATTTTCATCTATATCAACTTTTTGTATTTTTGATAATTTACTATTTATATACCAATATGTTCCACCTATTATTATTGCCAATATAAGAACTAGTACTAGTACAATTATTCCAAAAGCTGTTAAACCTTTTTTATGTTTCTTTTCCTTTGACATTTTATTTCCTTCTTTCTAAATATTTTTTGAAAAAGACTATTTTTTTATTATTACATTTTATTTGGCATTTCTATACCAAGCAAGTTAGCTCCTATTTTTAACACTTGTCCTACTGCATAAGTTAAATAAACTCTTGCATTTTGTGTATCTTTATTTTCTGTTATAATTTTATTCTCATTGTAAAACACACTATATGCTTTTGCTAAATCTATTAAATATCTCGCAAGAATAGATGGCTCTTCTTTTTCTGTTACTTGTTTTAATACATTTTCAAAATTGTATATTAATTTTATTATATTTTGCGAATACTCATCTAATAATTCTTTTATTTGTACACTTTTTAATTCTGGTATTTTCCCTGCTTTTTCTATTACACTTTTTGTTCTTACATATGTGTATTGTATATATGGTCCTGTTTCTCCTTGGAAGTTTAATATTTGATCCCATTCAAATATTTCGTCTTTTACTCTACTATTTGATAAATCGTTAAATATTACTGCTCCTATTCCTACTTTTTTTGCTATTTCTTCCTTGTTTTCTAAACTAGGATTTTTTTCTTCTATTATTATTTTAGCTCTCTGTATTGCTTCATTTAACAAATCCTCTAATTTTATTACTTTTCCCTCTCTTGTTGACATCTTTCCTGTTGGAAGTAATACCATTCCAAAAGGTATATGTTGTAATCCATCTGTATATTTTTTGTCTATTCCTAGTAATTTTGCTACTTCAAATACTTGCTTAAAATGTAATACTTGCTCATATGAAGTTAAATACAAAGCTTTATCAAAATCATATGTTCTTGCTCTATATAAAATTGCTGCTAAATCTCTTGTTGCATATGTTGTAGATCCATTAGATTTCTCTATTATACATGGAGTATTTATTCCTTTATCTTCCAAGTCAATAATTTTTGCTCCTTGTGATGAAATTAGTTTTCCTGTTTTTTCCAATATTTCTATAACTTCTGGCATTTTATCTGAATAAAAAGCTTCTCCATTCCATGAGTCAAATTCACTACCTAATAAATCATATACTTTTTGGAATTCTTTTAAGCTTAAACTCTTAAACTTTTCCCATAGTTCTACACAATATTTATCTCCATCTTCTAACTTTTTAAAATTATTTCTGCATTCTTCTAAGACTTTTTCATCTTCTTTACATAGATTATTTATTCTTATATATATTTTGGTTAATTCATCTATTGGATTTTCTTCTATATTATATTCTTTTCCCCAAAGTTTATAGCCTTCTATTAGCTTTCCAAATTGTGTTCCATAATCTCCTAAATGATTTATTCCAGTTACGTTATATCCTAAATGCTTATATATTTTATATAATGCTCCTCCTATTACTGTTGAACGCAAATGTCCAATATGGAACGGTTTAGCTATGTTAGGTGCAGAATAATCTATTACTATATTTTTTCCTTTTCCAATTTTAGACTTTCCATAGTTATCTTTATTATTTTCTATTTGATTTAATACTTCTTTTGTTATTATATCTTTATTTATATAGAAATTTAGATATCCTCCAACTACCTCCACTTTTTCTATTTCTTCTGGTGTAGTTTCTATTTTTTCCTTTATTTCATTAGCAATTACTGGAGGAGCCTTTCGTAACTCTTTTGCAAGACGAAAACATGGAAATGCATAATCTCCATTTTTGGAATCTTTTGGCATTTCTATATAGCTTTCTAATTCTTTTTCATTTAAGTTTGTTGCATCTGCTAATATTTTTGCTATTTTTTCTTTAAAGTCTATCATGTTTTTTCCTCTCTTTTAACTATTTTTTTCTATATATCTCCAAGAATCCTTACACATATCTTCTAGTGTTTTTGTTGCTTCCCATCCTAATTCTTCTTTTGCTTTTTTAGGATCTGCGTAACAAGTTGCAATATCGCCTTCTCTTCTTGGAGCTATTTTATATGGTACCTCTTTTCCTGTTGATTTTTCAAAAGCTTTTACCATATCTAATACACTATAACCATTTCCAGTTCCTAAGTTATAAATATATAACCCTTCTCCTTCTTTTTCTAATTTCTTTAAAGCTGATACATGTCCTTTTGCTAAATCCACAACATGGATATAATCTCTTACTCCTGTTCCATCTGGTGTATTGTAATCATTTCCAAATACTGATAATTCTTTTAACGTTCCCGCTGCTACTCTCGCAATATATGGCATCAAATTATTTGGTATTCCTTGTGGTTCTTCACCAATTAATCCAGATTCATGAGCTCCTACTGGATTAAAGTATCTTAGAATACAAATATCCCAAGAATTATCAGAGGCATATAAATCTTTTAATATTTGTTCTATAAATAATTTTGAACTTCCATAAGGATTTGTAGTTCCTCCTATTTTGCAATCTTCTGTTAATGGTATTCTCTCTGGTTCTCCATACACAGTAGCTGATGAACTAAATATGAATTTTTTTACTCCATATTTTTTCATAGTTTCTAATAAAACTAAACATCCTGATATATTGTTATGATAATATTCTAATGGCTTTTGAATAGATTCTCCAACAGCTTTATAACCAGCAAAATTTAATACAGCTTCTATTTTATTTTCTTCAAATACTTTTTCTAACTTTTCTTTGTCTAAATAATCTATTTCATAAAATTTAAAATCTTTTCCTGATATTTCTTTTATTTTATCTAATACTTCTGGTTTGCTATTTGAAAAGTTATCTATTATAACTATTTCCTTTCCTGCTTTTAATAACTCTACAGCTGTATGACTTCCTATATATCCTGCTCCTCCTGGTAATAATATTGACATATTAAATTCCTCCTTATCTTTTTTTGATTTCAGTTCCTTGTTTTGTATCTTTGATATCATATCCTTTTTGATTTATCAAGTCTCTTAATTCATCAGATTTATTCCATTCTTTATTTTCTCTTGCAATTCTTCTTTTATCAATCAAATCTAATATTTCTTTTGGTATATCTTGTTTTCCTGAATTTTCTTCATTAATCTTAATCCCTAAAATATTATCAAATCTAGTAAGAATTTCTGCAATTTCTGGATTTTTCTTTTCAAATTTAGCAGCTTCCCAAACGAAGCTCATTGCAAGAGGCATATTTAAGTCATCATTGATAGCTTTATGAAAGCCTTCTTCTATTTGTTTTAATTTTTCTTTGTCTTCAATTGTTAATTTGTCTGTTCCATTTAAATTTAATTGATAACTATTACGTAATCTTTCTAATGACTTTGATGCCGCCTCTAATCCTTCCCATGTGAAGTTTAGTTTATTTCTATAATGGCATGAATAACTAAATAACTTATATGCTATTGGATCATATCCTTTTTCTATAAAATCCTTAACTAAATATACATTTCCAAGACTTTTTGACATTTTTCCACCATTAATTAGTAAATATTCTCCATGTATCCAGTATCTTGCTGGTATCTTTCCACAAGCACCTTTGCTTTGTGCAATCTCATTTTCATGATGAGTCGGAATTAAATCAATTCCTCCTGTATGAATGTCAAATTGCTCTCCTAAGTATTTTTTTCCCATTGCTGAACATTCTATGTGCCATCCTGGATAGCTTGGTCCCCATGGGCTATCCCATTTCATCAAATGATTTTCTGGTGCTTTTATCCATAATGCAAAGTCTTGAGGATTTCGTTTTTCTGGATCCACTTCAATTCTTGCTCCAGCTTTTTGATTTTCTATATTTAAGTTTGATAATATAGGATACTTATCTAATTTTGATATATCAAAATAAATTGCTGTTGATGTTTCATATGCATATCCATTTTCTATTAATTTTTCAACATATTCTATCATCTCTTTTATATGTTCTGTTGCTTTGCATATTATTTCTGGTGTTTCTATATTTAACAAATTTAAATCATCAAAAAATAGCTTTGTATAATGTTCTGCTATTTCTAAAGGAGTTTTATGTTCTTCATTTGCTGATTTTAGCATTTTGTCTTCTCCTTCATCTCCATCTGATACTAAATGTCCAACGTCTGTTATATTCATAACATGTTTTATTTTATATCCATTATATCTCAATACTCGTCTTAAAACATCTTGAAATATATTAGTTCTTATATTACCTATAGTTGCATTTTTATAAACAGTTGGTCCACAAGAATACATTCTTACTTCTTGTTTGTCAATTGGTATAAATTTTTCTTTTTGTCTTGTAAGTGTATTATAAAAATATATATCCATAAACTTCTCTCCTTTTACTAAAATTGCCAAAAATATTAATTTTGGCAATTTTATTGCTTAATATTACAATATTATGTTTCAGCACCTGGATCTTCAGTTCCAGATGTATTTGTATTCCCACCTGTATTCGTTGTATTTCCACCTGTGCTTGTATTTCCACTTGTATTTATATTTTCACCTGTATTTGTTGTGGTTTCTGATCCTGTGTTTGTTGTATTATGTTTTGGTTTTTCAGGCTCTTTTGGTTTTTCCTCTGGTTTCTTATGGATATCACAAATTTCTTCAACTTTTGTTCCTGAAGAACTATTTTTTCCACTTACTGGTGTCCAAAGTTTTAATTGTTCTTTTGGTACTGTCGCACCATAATTGTTTACTTTTGTCTCTGGACAATACTCATTTGCTACTTTTCCAGATTCAGTACATAATTTTTGACTTCCATGTCCTTGACATTTTTCAGGTATATTATTTGATGCAAATATTTCTTTATAAGTATCTGTACATCCTGTTGTAGCTAAACATCCTGTTGTTCTACATACTGTTTGTTCTACAATTCCACTTGGCTTTTGGAAAGATGCATTTGCTAACTTTTTATGAATGTCTGTCATTACTGCATCCCATATTTGACCTGCTGGATTTTGAGAAAATCCTTTTACTTCTTCACTGTCATCATATCCAAACCATGTTGCGGCAGAATAATATGGCGTAAATCCACATAACCATCTGTCATAACTCTTGTCAGTTGTTCCTGTTTTTGCAGCTACATCCATTCCTGATATTCTACAATAAGTAGCTGTTCCTCTTGAACTATTTACTGGCTCTTGAGTTATCTTTTTAGTAAGATATGCTGTTTGTTCTGAAACTGCTCTTACTTGTTCTTGTTTTGGTGTTAATACTGTGTTCCCACTACTATCTACTACTTTAGTATAGAATGTTGGTGTAATATAAATTCCATCATTAGCAATAGTTCCATATGCTGCTGCCATTTCTAATGGACTAACACCGTCTGTCATACCTCCAATTGCTAATGATAATACATTATCTTTTTTATCGTCTAATGAAGTTATTCCCATCTTTTTAAGATATTGAATAGATTTTTCTGGTGTTAATTCTTTCATTATTTTTAAAGCTGGTATGTTTTGTGAAGTTTCTATAAATTGTCTTATATTAATAATTCCTCTATATCTTTCTCCATCATTTTTAGGTGTGTATCCTCCACCAAAATCAGTTTTTACGTCATCATATACTGTAGCAGGTGTAATTACCTTTTCCTCTAATGCTGGAGCCACATCTGCTATTGGTTTTATAGAAGATCCTGTTTGTTTTTTCATTTGAGTTGCTCTATTCCATCCAGATCCTTCTTTTGTTCCTAAGCCACCTGCAATTCCTACAACATTTCCTGTTTTATAATCAATAATAGCCATTCCAGATTGTGTTGTTTGCTTTTTACTAGGGCTCGTCTTTTTATATTTTTCTTTTGCATATTCTTCTTCTAGTCTAGCTTGTATAGTAGAATCTACTGTTGAATAAATAGTTAATCCACTACTATACACATAATTTTCTGCTAATTGTCTTGAAATATCTTTTTCATCCATTACTTGGTTAATTACTTGGTCTATTACTGCATCTGTATGATAAGAATAAGTAGTTCCTGTTGCAATAGCAGCTTTTTCAAATTTTAATCCTTCTTCTGCTTGTTTTACAGCTTCATTGTATTCTTCTTCATTTTGAATATATCCCAATTCTTTCATTTTAGCTAATACTGTTAATACTTTTGATTTTATTCTTTCATCTCTTTTTTCTTCTGTGTCATTATTTGAAGCTAACTTGTATGGATTATAATAATTAGGTGATGAGTTAATTCCTGCTAAAAATGCACATTCTGCTAAACTTAAATCTTTTGCACTTTTATTAAAATAATATTCTGCTCCTAATTCTACTCCATGTAGATTTCCTTCTCCACCCACATATAAAATATTTAAGTATAATTCTAATATTTGATCTTTAGATATCATTCTTTCTACTTGATAAGCTTTTGCCCATTCTTTTACTTTTCTAAAAATTCCTGCAAGTCCTGAAGATTCATCATCTTTTGTTATATTCTTTACTAATTGCTGTGTAATTGTACTACCACCATACGAACTATTACCAGTTACAGTGTGTAATATTGCTCCTGCTGTTCTTTTTAAATCTACTCCATTATGTTTATAAAATCTTTCATCTTCAATTGCAACATATGCTTTTGGTAAGTAATCTGCCATATCTTCAAGTGTAATTACTTTTCTTTTTTCATCACCACTTAAATTAGCAATAACTCCTCCATTTGAGTCTACAACAACTGAATTAGATGCTCCTATTTTTAATTCTTCTTTTGTTATTTCAAAATCGTCTCCAAATAGTCCAAAAAACATTCCTGCTACAATTCCTGCACCTATTACACAAAGTAATAAAAATATAACTAACATTATTTTTATAGCCATTCTCAATTTTGGATGCTTTTTTTCCTTTTTCACTTTTTTCGTTTTTTTATTCTCAACTGGTTTATACATTTTAGTAGAATCATCTACTTTTTTAGCTTTTGCTCTTTTACCAGTTTTTCTTTTTTTATTTTGAGTTCTGTATTGTCTTGTTTTTTCATTACTTTTTTGTCTATTACTTCTATTTTCTCTACTATTATTTGGCATCTTATTCCCTCCTTGCCAATTATAAATTTATGCATGTACATTATATTATATTTTGTAAAAAAAGAAAAGCTTTTAAATAAAATTTTAGTAATTTAGATTAAATATATTACAGTTCATTTAAATAGTATGCATGTTGATCATATACACAGTAAACATTACTTTTTTATATTGTTGATTTATTTCCCACCAATTCTATTATCTTCACTTGGTCCTCGTCAATTCTCTTCATTATAAATTTATACGGTTGTTTTTTTATAATTTTTGCTTCATATATATCCTTCTTATTGTATTTTTCTTTTTTCTCAAAGTCAAATTCATCTTCATATTTAAAACATATCTCGTAATCATTTATATTTATGCCATTAAATCTTTTTTTCTCTATTTTAACATTTCCTTTTAAATTAACAATAATTGCTTCTTCATATATTTGATATTTGTTAATCAGTTCTGTTGGGAAATCAATATTTAAAATTATTTTAGATTTCAAAAGACTTTTTCTTCTATTGTTACTAATTACTAACATAATTCCTTCTTTTTCTAAAATCTGTTTTTCTATTTTCTTAAATTTTTCTATATGATTTGTTACGATATTAATTTTTTTATATTCTTTTACTATTTCTTTTATATTTTCTAAAATATTGTCATTGATATCATTTACCAATATTGATATTGACACTTCTTCTTTTTTCATATTTTTCTTTTCTATTATATATTTTAAAGATTTAAGCATTAATACTTCAAACAACCATCTTCCATCTATTATATCAAAATTATATGTATATAAATAATTTTGATAATCCTGTTGTTTTTTTATTTCTTTACTTAAAATTACTTTATTGCAATTTGTTTTGCTTAATATCTTTTTAGTTTTATTTGCCAATACTTTACTCTTTTTAAAATCCATTTTTTCTTCAGCTTCTATTGGTAATATTATTTTATTTTCTTTGAGTTTTACTATATTAAATAATTTTAATATAAAGTTAGGCTTGTCAGTTTCTTGAATATAATACAAAAAAATCACTCCTCATATATTTTTAATTAAATATATGAAAGTGATTTTTATAATATACTAAATAACAAAACATTTTACTTTACATTCTTTATTGATATATAAGGTTTTATATTATAATAATATCTCTTTTTAAAATATTATCTTTTATGCAACCAATACCTATAAATTTGTTATTATTATAAATTTTAAAAGCTCCATCTTTTTCTTTTACTTTTAATTGTACTCCATTTAAGAATAATTTTAATTTTTTATCTTCTAATATTATGTTTTTACTTTTATCAAATAATCTTTCTATTGTTATTAAATTATTATTAATATTTTCTATATTATTATTTATTGTTTCTAAAGTTATAGATTCAGTAATATCAAATCTACCAACACATAATCTTTCTAAATCTGACATACAACCTATTGTGCCAAGCTTTTTAGCAATATCTGAACATAAACTTCTAATATATGTTCCTTTTGAACAACTTACTTTAAATACAATTTCTTTATTATCTCTATCTATTTTTTCTAAATTCATGTCATATATTTCTATTGTCCTTGGCTGAATTATAACCTCTTTTCCTTCTCTAGCATATTCATATAACTTTTTTCCGTCAACTTTTATTGCAGAATATATAGGAGGTATTTGTTCTTGTTTTCCAACAAAACTCTTTAATATATTTTCAACATTGCTTTTTTCTAAAATTTTAATATCAACGGCTTGTTCTTGTATCACTCTTCCTTCTAAGTCTTTTGTGTCTGTTTCAATTCCTAATTTTAGCGTAGCTTTATAAGTTTTATCGTGTTCTATTAAATATTTTGAGCACAATGTTCCTTTCCCTATTAATAATGGCAACACTCCTGTTGCCATTGGATCTAAAGTGCCTGTATGTCCCACTTTCTCTTTTGTTATTTTTTTTATTTTATGTACTATATCATGAGATGTACATCCTTTATGTTTATTTATTATTAATATTCCATCCATTTTTTTATTTCCTTACAATGCTTTTTTTACTTCTTTTAAGACTTTTTCTCTTACTTGTTCTAGAGTTCCTTGTATTAATCCTCCAGCTGCTCGTGGATGTCCTCCTCCACCAAACATCAAGCATACATCTGAAACATTTACTTCATTTCCTGAACGCAATGAAATTTTAAAAGCATTTTCTTCTTTTTGTCTTACAAATATTGAAACTTCTACACCTTCAATGTCTCTTCCTATTTCAACTAGTCCTTCATGGTCTCCCGGTTCTGCATTTACTTCTTCTTCATCTTTAATAGTGATATATGTAAATGTTACTTTTCCATCTTCTAATAGCTCCATTCTGTCAATTACCTTTTTAGTTAGTAGAAAATTAGCCTTAGTTTTAGTATTTAAGGTTCTTTTATATATATATGGAATGTTAACTCCTTTTCTTACTAATTCAGCTGCAAATTCAAATGTTTCTGAATTTGTTCCATCATGTCTAAATCCTCCTGTGTCTGTTATTATTCCAGTCATTATGCATGTTCCAAGTTCCTTCGTTATTTTCATTTTAAAATATTCTGCTATTCCTGCTAATATTTCGCAACATGCTGGAGAAACAGGATTTACGTAATTTAAATCTCCAAACATATTATTACTTCCATGATGATCAATTACTATTGTTTTTTTAGCATTTTCAAAATATTCTTTTTTAGCTATTCTTTTTATGTCAGCACAATCTACTGCAATTGCTAAATCGTAGTTTTTTATTTCTGATTCTTTCTTTATTGTCTCAATACCTGGTAAAAAGTCAAATAGTCTAGAATACTCAGGAATAATAACATCACATTCTTTTTCCAATTCTTTTAGCATAAGTCTCATAGCTAAACTACTACCTATAGCGTCTCCATCAGGAGATTCATGTGTTAAGATTACAATATTTTGAGCCACTTTTATTTCTTTTAATATTTCATCTAATGTCATATTTATTTCTCCTCTTCTTTTTTAGGCATAATTTCTTTTAATATGCTATCAATCTTTGCTCCATATTCTAAAGAATCATCTAATTCGAATAAAATTTCTGGGGTATTTCTTAAATTTATTTTTCTTGCTAATTCACTTCTTATAAATCCTGAAGATTTCTTTAATCCTTCCATTGTTTCTTTTAAATTTTTTGAATTTAAAATGCTTACATATACTTTTGCATATTTTAAGTCGTTAGTTACCTTTACTTTTGTTACACTAATTAATCCTGTTACATTTGGATTTTTTAATTGATAACTAATGATTTGGCTTATTTCTTTTTTGTATTCTTCATCAATGCGTCCTAATCTATTCTGATTTTCTGGCATTTTATTTTTCCTCCTTTTATAAGAGAAATATCCCTAAAAAGGGACATTATCTCTTAATTTCTTCCATAATATATACTTCTATTACGTCTCCTTCTTTGATGTCGTTATAATTTTCAATTTGAATTCCACATTCAAATCCTTTAGTAACTTCTTTTACATCATCTTTAAATCTTTTTAATGTAGCTAAATGTCCATCATGTATTACTACATTTTCACGAATCACTCTAACTCCCGCATTTCTTTCTACTTTTCCTGAAATTACATAACATCCTGCAATAGTTCCAACATTAGATATTTTAAAAGTTTGTCTTACTTCTGCATTTCCAATTACTTTTTCTTCATATTTTGGATCTAGCATTCCTTTCATCGCAGCTTCTACATCTTCTATTGCTTGATAAATAATAGAATATTGTTTTATTTCTACTTCATCTTTTTCTGCCATTTCTTTTGCCATATTATCAGGTCTTACATTAAACGCTATGATTATAGCATTTGATACTTTTGCAAGTGTTACATCTGATTGATTAACAGCACCTGCAGCTGCATGAATTACTTTTACTTTTACTTCTTCGTTTTCTAGTTTTTCCATTGCTTGTTTTACTGCTTCAACAGATCCTTGTACATCTGCTTTTACAATTAGGTTTAGCACTTTTAAATTTCCTTGTTCCATTTGTGTAAATAGATTATCTAATGTTACTTTTGTTGCACTGTTAATTGCTTTTTCTCTTGCTTGACGTTTTCTTCTTTCTATTAAATGTTTAGCCATTTTTTCATTTTTAACTTCATAGAAAGTATCTCCAGCTTCTGGAACTTCTGTTAATCCCATTATTTCTACCGGTGTAGATGGTCCTGCAGCTTTTACACTTTTTCCTTTATCATCTTTCATCGCTCTAATTCTTCCTATAGATGAGCCTACTACTATTGTATCTCCTACATCTAAAGTTCCTCTTTGTACAAGCATTGTAGCAATTGCTCCTTTTGATTTGTCTAATCTTGCTTCTATAACAGCTCCTTTTGCTTGTTTATGTGGATTTGCTTTTAATTCTAATACATCTGCTTCTAATAGTACCATTTCTAATAATTGGTCAATATTTTCTCCTTTTTTAGCAGATATTGGTACATATATTGTATCTCCACCCCATTCTTCAGGAACCAATTCATATGCCATTAATTCTTGTTTTACTTTTTCTATATTTGCATCTGGTAAATCAATTTTATTTATTGCAACAATAATAGGTATTCCTGCTGATTTAGCGTGATTAATAGCTTCTATCGTTTGAGGTTTTACCCCATCATTTGCTGCTACAACTAAAATAGCAATATCTGTAATCTGAGCTCCTCTAGCTCTCATTGCTGTAAACGCTTCATGTCCTGGAGTATCTAAGAAAGTAATTTCTCTATCTTTTACTTTTACTTTATATGCACCAATTGCTTGTGTAATTCCTCCTGCTTCCCCTTCAATCACATTTGTTTTTCTAACAGCATCTAGAAGTGATGTTTTTCCATGGTCAACATGCCCCATTACAACAATTACTGGAGGTCTTGTTTCTAATTCTTCTTCTTTATCTTCAGAATCATCAAACAATATATCTTCCTCTGTTACTGTTTCTTTTTTAGTTGCTGTAATTCCAAATTCTTGTGCAATTAAATAAGCTGTATCAAAATCTATTTCTTGATTAATTGTAGCCATTATTCCATATCCTAATAGTTTCTTTATTACCTCTGCAGTTGTTTTTTTCATATCTGCTGCTAAATCTTTTACAGTTACTGTTTCTGGAATTTCAATTTCTGTTAATTGGAATATTTTTTGTTTTGTTCTCTCTTCTTGATTTTGATTTTTTCTCTTTTTGCCTCTTCTACCTCTCTCTGTTGTTAAATCATAATAATCTAACATTCCTCCATCTTGTTCATCAAACATATTTGACAATCTGTTTGCTTGTTTCAAGCTTTTTAGTTTTCCTTCATCAAAATCTCCTGCTGAATTGTTTCTTCTTGATTTTGATTTTTTCCCTTTATTTTCCTCAAATTTATTATTATTTTTTTGTTTATCAATTCCTCTATTATATTCTCTAACACTTTCTTTTTCAACAGTTTCAACTGACATGATATTTTTAATATTTTTTTCAATCCCTTTTTCGTCTAAAGGTCTTTTATTAAATCTATCATTATTATTTCTATTATTAAACCTATTATTTCCGTTATTGTTATTATTACCATTAAATCTGCCATTATTATTGCTGTTATTATTATTAAATCTATTGTTATTATGGTTAAATCTATTATTATTTCTATTGTTATTATTATAATTATTAGAATTTTGGCCATAATTATTTCTATTTTGTCTATTGTCTCGATTTTCTCTATTCATTTTATTTTCTCTTCCAATCGTTTTGTTTTCTCTTTCTTGCTTTTGAGGTTTAGAATCTAATGCAACTTTTTTTAATGTTTCTTCTTTTTTTACTTCTTTTACTTCCTCTTTTTTCATTTCTTCTTTTTTATTTTCTTGTTCAACTTTAACTTTTTCTTCTTTTTTTGGTTCCTCTTTTTTAAGTCCAAATAGTTCACTAACTGTCATAGGTTTGCTTGGTTTATTTCTATACACAATATTATAGTCTTTGTTTTGTTTTCTTTCTACAAATCCTACATTGTTCTTTTTATTTTCCTTTTTTACTGGTTCTTTCTTTTTTGTTTGTTCTGCTTCTTGTGAAATAATAACTTCTCTTCTAATAATAACAGGTGCTTTTTCTTCCTTTTTTGTTCCTATTTTTTCTTTTTTTACTATTTCTTTTTCTTGCTTTTTGTTCTCTTTTTTGTTTATATCATCTTCAATTCTTTTCGCTTCTTCCTCTTCTATTCCACTCAAATGACTTTTCACATTAATATTTAGCTTTTTTGCTACTTCTAATACTTCTTTACTGGTTAAGTTTAGCTTTTTTGCTATATCATATATTTTTATCTTACCCAATAACTTCACCCCCATTATTTATTTTTTGAATTTCTTTTGATAAGTTTATATCTTCAATTCCTAATATTGCCTTATTTGATTTACCAATTGCTTTGCTTAATTCCTCTATTTTTCCAATTATTATAATTGGCACTTTATATTTTTCGCTTAAATATTTAAATTTATCTTTTGTCCTCTCCGAAGAGTCCTCAGCTACAATTATTAAAGTAACTTTCCTATTTTTTATACTATCTTCCACACTATCTGATCCAAAGCTTATTTTCCTTGCCTTTGCTGATAATCCTATTAATCCTAATATCTTTTTATTTATCAAGAATTACACCTCTTAATTTCTCATATATTTCATTTGATATTTCTTTATCAAATATTTTTTCTAATCTCTTTGATCTTATTATCTTTTCTAAGCATTGGACGTTGTCACATATGTAAGCTCCTCTTCCATCCAATTTTCCAGTTCTATCAATATTAATTTCATCATTTTTATTTTTAACAATTCTTATCAAATCATTTTTTGCTTTTTTTTCATTACATCCCATACATGTTCTAGTTGGTTGATTTTTCATATATTTGTCCCTCCTTTATTGTATGTCTGCTTTTTATTTTTATTCGGTTTCTGTTTCTTCCTCTGTTTCTTTTTTATCACTTTCTTGTGATTTTATTATCATTTCTCTAAATTGTGTTTCTGACTTAATATCAATTTTCCAATTTGTTAATCTTGCTGCTAGTCTTGCATTCTGTCCTGATTTTCCAATTGCTAAAGATAATTGATCATCTGGTACGACAACTTGCGCAAATTTTTCTTCTTCCTTAATGTCAACAGCCAATATTTTTGCTGGTAGTAAAGCTGAAGCTATATAAATAGATGGATCTTCATTCCATTCTATAACATCTATCTTTTCTCCATTTAATTCATTAATTACGTTTTGAATTCTTACTCCTTTTTGTCCTACGCAAGATCCTACAGGGTCAATGTTTTGATCTGGTGAATAAACAGCAACCTTACTTCTATATCCTGGATCTCTTGAAACACTTTTTATTTCTATTACTCCTTCATATATCTCTGGTATTTCAAATTCTAATAATTTTCTTACAAAATCCGGATGACTTCTAGATACTATTACTTGTGGAGCACCTTTTGCTCCTTTTTCTACATCTAAAACATATCCTTTTATTTTGTCGTTTACTTTATAATGTTCTGTAGGAATTTGTTCTTTTAAAGGCATTACTCCTTCTAACTTTCCTAAGTCCATTACGACAATATTGTGGTCAGCTTTTTGAATAAGTCCTGAAACTATTTCTCCTTTTCTTTCATTGAATTCATTATATACTATTTCTCTTTCAACTTCTCTTAATTTTTGAATAATAACTTGTTTTGCTGTTTGTGCTGCTATTCTTCCAAAATCTCTTGGAACGATTTCTGTTTCAACTGTATCCCCTTCTTTTAAGTCTGGGTTTATCTTTTGAGCTTCTTTTAAGCTAATTTCTGTATCTTCATCGTTTGCTTTTTCCATAACTTCTTTAATAGCATATACATGTGTTGCTCCTGTTTGATGATCCATTTCTACTCTTACATTTTCTAATGAATCAAAGTTTCTCTTATATGCTGTTACTAATGCTGTTTCAATTGCTTCTAATAAGTACTCTTTCTTTATTCCCTTCTCTTTTTCTAATTCTTCTAAAGCTAAAATTAATTCTTTGTTATCAATTGCTTGATCTTTCATTTTTATTCCTCCCTTTACCAATTATATACTGTTTTAATTTGTGCTATATTTTTTCTTTCAATTTTTATATTTTCTTCTAATTCTATATTGTCTTGGTCAAATGCTTTTAAAATTCCTTGATATTCTTTGTTTCCGTTTTTATCTTTTTTAAATAACTTAATATTAATTTCATGGCCAATATATTTTTTTAGATGTTTTTCTTTTCTTATGATTCTTTCTATACCTGGAGAAGAAACTTCTAAAAAATACTGCTCTTTTATATAATCAGCTTCGTCCAAAATTTCATCTATTTCATTATTCACTTTTTCACAGTCATTTAAGTCAATTCCTCCAGTTTTATCTATAAATATTCTTAAAAAGTAATTCTTACCTTCTTTGCTATATTCTACATCATATAGTTCATATCCAATTGCTTCAATTTTTTCTTTTAATAAGCTTTCCACTCTCTCTTCTATACTTGCCAAAATATCCCTCCTTTTTAACATATCTAATCATAAGTATTTATTTTTTTCTAATAATTAAGAGTGGGATTTGTTCCCACTCTTCTTAAGTCTTTCATAGTTTCCATTGTTATTATACCCAATTTTTGGTATAAATGCAAGCTTTTTTATAGTTTTTTATTTTATTTTTTCCAAAACTACAATTTGGTAAGTATACTCTTTATATTTCGGTTCAAATTTTTTGATTTCAACTTGTTTATATTCTTCTTTATTTTCTAATCTGTTATAACAACTTAAACTACCATCATCAATTATAAATATTCTACCTTTTGCTTCTTTCATAGCTTCTTCAAAACTATATGCCACTTTCATTTGTGGAGCATACGCTTTATATGCTTCCTCAATAGTCCAATTATCCACATTTAAAAAGTACTGCTGATTTGAATCAATTAATGCTGCTACTACTCCTCCATTATTTATACTAGTATATACTATTATATCTTCTGGTTGTAAATTCTCTTCTAAATAAGCAAATGGTTCATTATTAGAAATATCATAATTTTCTTCAATATTTTCCTTTAAATTCATTACTGACATTATTAAAATTGCACCACATATCATTCCTATAATAAATGTTTTATTTTCCTTTGCTAAAAAATAACAAATTGAAAAAATTAGAAGTCCTGATATAGGAAATAAATATCTAGCATATAAAATAGGAGATTTTAATGAAGCTATTGCTGCTATTGCAATTACCAATATATATATTATTATTGGTATTATTCCTTCTTTTATATTCTCTTTCTTTTTTATATTTTTTATAATAATATATAAAATATAAATCAATAGTATACTAGCAAAAATTGTAGGTATTATTTGTTCTAAACTTCCCTTAAATTGAAAATTTATAATATCAATTAATATTTGAGGAAATTCAATTCTAATCCAAAATCCTCCCCCTACTCTTGTTAGTTGTTTTATAAAGTAAAACATCCATGGAATATATAGTATCACTTGTAACGCTTCTACTAAAATAAACTGTTTTATTATTTTATTTTCTATGCTTTTTCTATTTTTAATTATATAAATAATTAATCCTAAATTAATTATTCCTGCACAAACAAGAGCATAATAATGCATATAACAACTTACTATACTAAATACTCCAAATAGAATTAAATTTTTAGTATTTTTGTCCTTTATAAATCTATTTAAATAAATTACCATTAATGTAACAAAGAAAATTGACCATGAATACATTCTAATTTCTAACGCATAATTTAACATAACTGGTAAGAAGAAACTAAAAAATGTAAATAATAGCCCTGTTTTTGTTCCAAAATCTTTTTTTATATGAGTAAAACCTAATATTCCTAATCCAACAATTCCTAAAACAGAAAAAATTCTATATATAATTATATTGCTTCCAAATAAAATATTTATTATTTTAAGCATCCAATAATAAAGAATAGGGTGTACATCATTTCCGCCTATTGTCCATATTTCACTAAAAGAATGATTTGATATTGCTACACTGTATGATTCATCAAACCATATATTACTATGAAAAGCTGGTATTAGAATTAATATTGTTCCTAATAAAATTATTGCTATATGTAATAAATTTTCTTTTTTTAATAATTCTTTTATCATTTTCTTCTCCTTTTTGTAAATATTAAAGAAAGTTGGCTTAAAAGTCAACTTTCTTTGTGTTTATATTTTTAATTTCTTTCCTCTTGTAATCCTTCTTGTAAACCATCATCTGCTATTTTTATATTTCTAACATGATTAATCTTTTCCCATGTTGTCTCTCTTTTGAATAAACATTTAAAGTTGATTAGCAACCATGATCCCATAAATAATGGATAACATGCTAAACCTTTTAGCATTGGTTTAATAGGTCTTTTATCTAAATACATTGCAATAACTCCTGTTGCAATTGGTAATAAAAATGTTGGAACTAAATATCTAAGCATATTCATCATTAATTCTGCTTGTGTCATTCCATCACCTGCATACATTAAAAAGTTAGTTGCTAGTAACAACAATGTAAGAATAAACATTGGTATACTTCCTACTATATATAGTAATCCATCAAAATTCATCATTGTTTTGTTTTCTTTTGCCGCTATAGCTAATTTCTTTGTATATTCATGAATACATTGAATATGGCCTACTGTCCATCTACTTCTTTGTGACCAACTTTGAACAAATCCTACTGGTTGTTCATCATAACATATTGCATCTGTTGCCCATCCTAATTTTTTGCCTTTTATTATTCTTTTTAATGAAAATTCTATATCTTCTGTTAATGTTTTTGTATCCCATCCTTGAGGTTTTACTACATCAAATCTTACCATAAATCCTGTTCCGTTTAGTAATGGTGATAATCCTAAATTATATCTTGCTAAATGATAAAATCTGTGCATTGTCCAATAGAAAATAGCATATCCTGCTGTAATCCAGCTATCTGTTGGATTTTTTATATCTCTATATCCTTGAACAACATCTTCACCTTGACACAATTTTTTGTTCATATTTTTAATAAAATCTGGGTGCACTATATTGTCTGCGTCAAATACAAAAAATGCATCATATGGAGCATTTTCTTCTATTTTTTGTTGTAAAAACCAATTTAAGGCATACCCTTTTGTCTTTTTTGTTTCGTCAAATCTTTTATATACAATTGCCCCTGCTTCTTTTGCTACTTTTGCAGTGTTATCTGTGCAGTTATCTGCAATTACATAAATGTCATATAAATCTTTATTATAATTTTGCTTTTTTAAACTTTCAATTAAATTTCCAACAACAGCTTCTTCGTTGTGTGCTGGTATGATTGCCATAAATCTATGGTCTTTCTTTACTTTTAAAGGTTTATCTTTTATTTTTACTAAAGAACATAAACTTACTAATAATTGATATAACCAAAATATTGTTATAATCCAGACCAAAGCTTCTCTTAGTATATATAAATAATCCATTTTTTTCCCTCTCTTTTTTAAGATCTTTTTATAATATTATTATGCCACTTTTTATATTATACTATTGTTGACAAATTAATGCAATATTTTCATTCAAATTTATTTATTTTTTCGTTACGTTTAAAATAAAAAATAACTTTTTTCATTTTTATTGCATATGTTTATATAGATAAAATAAACGGAGGTATTTTATATGCGTGGAAAATATAAAGTTGCAATTGTTGGCAGTAGTGGTTTAGTTGGTAGAACTGTATTAAAAGTTTTAGAAGAAAAAAATTTTTCTAATGTAACTTATACATTATTTTCTTCTAAGAAATCTGCTGGTACAAAAATTAATTTTTTAGGTGAAGATTATATTCTTTGTGAATTAACTGAAAACTCTTTTAAACAATCTTTTGATTATGCTATATTTTGTGCTGGTGGTGAAGTTTCTAAAAAATATATTCCAATAGCTGTTAAAAGTGGATGTACTGTTATTGATAATAGTAGTATATTTAGAATGGATCCAGAAGTTCCTTTAGTTGTTCCAGAGATAAACCCTAAAGAAATTTTTAATAACACAGGAATTATTGCTAATCCAAATTGCTCTACTATTCAAGCTGTTATTCCTTTAAAATTTTTAGATAATAAATATCATATTAAGAGAATTGTCTACTCAACATATCAAGCTGTTTCTGGAAGTGGTCGTTTAGGCATAGAAGATTTAGAAAATAAATCTTATGGGGATTCTTTAAAAAAATTTCCATATTCTATTCACAATAACTGTATCCCTCATATTGATATTTTTATGGACGATGGATATACAAAAGAAGAACATAAAATGATAAATGAAACAAGAAAAATTTTGCAAAAGCCTGATTTACCAATTACAGCAACAGCAGTAAGGGTTCCTGTTGTTAATTGCCATAGTGAATCTATTAATGTTGAATTTGAAAAAGATTTTGATTTATATGATGTTAGAATGTTGTTACAAAATTCTCCTGGGATTATTCTAGTAGATAATATAGAAAAAGAACAATACCCTATTGCTTCTAAAGCAAATGGTAATAATGAAGTTTTTGTTGGTAGAATTAGAAGAGATTTTAGTGTTCCTTATGGCTTAAATATGTGGGTAGTAGCTGATAATCTAAGAAAAGGTGCTGCTACTAATGCAGTTCAAATTTTAGAAATATTATTAACAAACTAGTTTTTAATATTTCTAAATAATAAATCTCAGTTTTGGTTCTTTGCATAAGATGACATGAGGCATTAAACCTATAAATTAAATTTACAAAATGTTGCAATCTATGTTTTGTTTGTGCTATAATTTAAAAGAAGTACATAATTAAAAGAGGTTTTTATGGAACAATATAAGAAAGATATAATAAGTCAAAATAAAGAATTTCAAGATATTATATATCCTTTAATAACAAATGATACAGTTCAACAAATGAAAAATTTCAAACAGCATTACGAAACAACCTGTTTTGAACATTGCTATACAGCAGCATACCACTGTTATTGTATTTGTAAAAAGTTAAATTTAGATTATAAATCTGCAACAAGAGCAGCTATGTTGCATGATCTATTTTTATATGATTGGAGAAAAAGACAACCTGATAGAAAAGGATTACATGCTTTTACTCATGGAAAAACAGCTTGTGAAAACGCATCTAAATTGTTTGATTTAAATGATAAAGAAAAAGATATAATTGAAAAACATATGTGGCCTGTTACAGTAGCATTTCCAAAATCTATAGAAGGCTTTATTCTAACATTTGTTGATAAATATTGTGCTTTGTCAGAATCTTTTGAAATTCTAAAATCTAGATTATTTATGAAAAAAGCATTTAGATATGCTTATCTAGCATTTAGTTTAGTTATTATAAAAATATAATAAGAGTGAATCTTTAAGATTCACTCTTATTTGATGTTGAGGCCCACCTTAACATTTTTATATCTTTATATTTTTTTAATACTTCTTTATACTTATCATATTCTTCTTCCCATAATGTATCTGGTACATTATCAAATGCATTAAATATTTTTTCAGCTTCAGCTAAATAAATGATTTGTTCTTGCGGAGACATATTTTCATATTGCCTTGCAAATTTATATAATTTATCTAACATTTGATTTGCTTCTATAAATGACCAAAAATCTTTTATTTTCATTCCAAACATTTTTATTTGTAGTATTGCATATGCTATTAAGGCAAATATAATAAATACTAATATATATATAATTGTGAGTATTGCCATCTTTTCACCTCTTTAACGTTTTTCACTTTTGTATTTTTTTCATTATAGCACTTATTGTTTTTTTTTGCAAATTTATAATTTTAGCATTTTTCAACCTACAATTTTATAATTCATGCTAAATTACATGGATTTCAGGAAATTAAATTTCGAAAATCTCTTTTTTACTTATATTATATATGTTATAATCATAAAATATTTAAATAAGGAGTCGATATAAATGGAAGAAAAATTTGCAGATACAAAAAAGGCTGGTATCTTAGGAATAATTGGTAATATCTTTTTATTAATAATAAAAGCTACAGTTGGTTTTATAAGCAAAAGTCAAGCTATGATTGCAGATAGCGTAAATAGTGCAGGAGATATTTTTGCCTCTCTTATGACTTTTATCGGTAATAGAATTGCAAGTACACCAAATGACGAGGATCACAATTTAGGTCATGGAAAAGCTGAATATATTTTTTCTATGTTTATTAGTATTGCTATGATTCTTGTTTCAGCTAAGTTGTTTTTTGATTCTATTATCACTTTAATTATAGGCAGTAAACTTCAATTTTCTTGGTTTTTGGTTGCTGTATGTATTGCAACAATTGTTACTAAATTGTTTTTATTTTTTTACACTCTAAAAGCCTATAAAAAATATAATAGTATTCTACTTGAAGCCAACATGAAAGATCATAGAAATGACTGTATTATAACTACTTTTACTCTAATTTCTGTAATTCTTACTTTAGAAGGAATATATTGGCTTGATAGTATCGTTGGAATTGGAATTTCTGTCTGGATTTGCTATACTGGTGTTACTATCTTTATAGAAAGTTATAATGTTTTAATGGATATTAGTGTAGATGATAAAACAAAAGATCTTATTTTAGACATAACACATAGCTACAAAGAAATACAAAAAATTTCTGAAATTGTATCCACTCCAGTTGGTAGTCAATATTTAGTTTTTATTACTATTAGCGTTGATGGTAATATGTCTACTTTTGAAAGTCACAAATTAGCTGATAGCTTAGAACTTACAGTTGATAATCTAGATAAAGTATATAAAACTGTGGTTCATGTTGAACCTGTATAATTCTGCATTTACTCCATATTTGATAAATCTTCATTATTATATGTTTCTTTAACTTTATTTTCTGATTTTGCCATATCTAATAAATCTGCATTTCGTAGTTGTACATTTACTCTAGCTACTAGTTCATCAATGTGAAAAGGTTTTGTTACATAATCATTTGCTCCATTATCAAATCCATTTAGTTTGTCCTCTAATAAGTTTTTTGCTGTCAACATTATAACTTTTGATTTTATTCCTTCTTTTCTAATTTTATTTAATATCTCAAATCCGTATATTTTTCTTTTTTTAATCTACTTGCAATAACATCTGCTAAATTAAATTCATCTTCTATTATTAAAATTCTCATATTTATCACCTTTTTATATTTTAACATTTGATTATTAAATTAATATTAAAATTTTTCTATAATCAATATTTATTTTATAATAGCACAAAAAGTCACTATCTTCTAGTGACTTTTTCTTTTAATCTCTATCTGTGTTTTGGTGTAATGGATGTTCTTTTTCTGCCTCTTGTTCCATCTCTTCTAATACATTATTAATTAGATCTTCTGTATCAATTGTTTCATTACCAGTTTCTAGATATCTTTTTACATATGCTTTTATATATGCTTTTACATCACTTCTATTATATGTGTTTGCTATAGTTTCGCTTTCTAATATTTTAGATGCACATTTATCTAAATATTCTTCGCTAAATTCTTGATGCTCATGTGTATTATTGTTTGGATTATCATCAATATCTTTTATAGAAAAATCTTCACATCCTAATTCTTCATGAGCTTTTATTTTTTTAATTTCTTCTTTTACTCTAGTATTTCTGTTTCTATTCATAAGTTCTCTTGTTTCTCTTGTAGTTGGTCGTATATTAGAAGTTTCAATTGGTATGCTTATTGCTTCTTCATTGTCTTGCGCTGGTGTTCTAACCAATGATGGCTCTATAGTTCCCATATTTCCTATATCAACTGCAATTTGTGTTTCTGTTTTTCCTTTTATTTTAAAAATAGAATTTACTTTTTCTTCTTCTATTTTGCTTCCGTCTCTATTAACACTATGTACATTTTTAGTAGGATTAGTTCCGTATGCTTGTTCTATTGTATCAATTTTTTCTGCTGAACCATCTTGTTTAATTCCTACAAATGAAAATTTAGTAGTATTACCCGCTTCTTTAAATTTATCAGAATATACAATTGCAATTTTTCTATACCCTTTTCCTTGTACATTAAGTAAAGATGCCATTGTATCTTTATCAGTCACTTTTTGCTCTGTTTTTATTTCTTGCTTTGTAGAAATACTTTCTACTTGTTTCTTACTTAAAGTCTTCTTTTCTTTATCAGGATTTTTATCTTTTTCTAAATTTTCTTTTTCATTATCTTCCACTGTTTTTTCTGAATCTATTTCACTTATTTTCTTTATTTCCTCAACAGTAATTCCTAATTCTTTTGCAACTTGTTCTAATCTTTCTTGCTCTATTTCGTTTAAATCTAAAATTCCTTGTTTATCTAAGCTTTGTAAGCTTTCTACTAAACCTTCTACATCTTTATATTTTTCATTTGGTGTTATAAAATTAAATTGATCAGAATTATTGTTTCCTCCTAATACTTCTCCATCTTCTGTACAATATCTTTCTATTTCAATTTTGTTTCCATCATCTTTCTGTTTTTGTTCTAATACTAAATAAATATCTTTCGGTTCATTATTTATCTCTATTTTTCCTAAGTATTTAATATTCAATACTTTATTTTCAGGCAATTCCTTTTGATAATCTGAATCTAAATTAACCTCTTCTAAATCTTGGTTTAAAATTTCTAAGTCTCTTTTATCTCTTAGACTTCTCATTTTTTCAATAATTTTTTCTTTATCCAAATCTCTATCCATATTTTCCTCCACTATTTAAATCTTGCTATTAAATCATAATTACTTACATCTATAACTTTGCATTTTTTAAATTGATTTATAATGTTATCTGGTTTATCTATATTAGTATTTCTTATATAAACTCTCCCATCTATTTCCGGAACGTCTTGTATTGTCCTTCCTATATAATATTTTTTGTCAAAAGATATATCTTCTATTAAAACTTCATATTCTTTTCCTATCTTTTTTTCTAAGTTTTCTTTCGATATTCTACTTTGTTGTTCCATTATTTTTCTATATCTAGCCTTTTTAGTATTTCCATGAATTTGATTTGGCAATTTTGCAGCAGGTGTTCCTTCTTCCTTTGAATACATAAAAACTCCTAATTTATCAAATTTGGCTTTTTTTACAAATTCTAATAACTCATTAAAATCTTCTTGTGTCTCATCTGGGAATCCTACAATTAAACTAGTTCTCAATGTTACATCTGGTATTTTATTTCTGATTTTTTCTATTAATTTTGTAATATTATTTTTACTTGTTCTTCGGTTCATTCTTTTTAGTACTCTATCAGAAATATGTTGAATTGGTATGTCAAAATAATGCGCAATTTTATTATTAGAAGATACTACATCAATTAATTCATCTGTAATTCCTTCTGGATATGAATATAAAAATCTGATCCATTTAATTTCTTTAATATTACTTAATTCTTTTAACAATTCTGCTAACTTACTTTCGCCATATAAATCTACTCCATATTTTGTTGTATCTTGTGCTATTACAATTAGCTCTTTAATTCCTTTTTTAGCAAGTTCTTTGGCTTCTTGCAAAATATCTTCCTTTTTTCTACTAACAAAAGGTCCTCTTATATATGGAATTGCACAATATGTACAATTATTACTACATCCTTCTCCAATTTTTAAATAAGCAAAATTTTTACCAGTTGTAACAACTCTATCCAAAAATTCACCTTGTTCAAACATTGGCATTTGTGGAATTTCTGTTATTTTTGTTATGGCTTTAGTTTCCGATTTATTTACAATATTTCTTTTTACTAAGTCCTCTACTTTGTCCCATAACTGATTATATTCATCTATTTTTATAAATAAATCTACTTCTGGAAGTAATTTTATTAAATCGTCATAATATCTTTGAACTAAACACCCCATTGCTATCAAATATTTACATCTTCCTTTTTTATACTCTGCCATTTCTAAAATAGTATTAATAGCCTCTTCCTTAGCAGAATCTATAAAACCGCATGTGTTTACTACTATTATATCTGCTTTTTTCTCATCATTCACAATATTAAAATTATTTTCCTTAAATTTTCCAATAGTTGCTTCAGTATCAATTAAATTTTTGCTACATCCTAGTGATACAAATCCTACGTTCATTTTTTCTTCCTTTCTGAGATGAGACAAGAGGGACAGGTCTTAAATGTCTCATTTTTATTTTATAACTTCTTATACTTTAAATATTACTCTTTACATATAAATGAGACATTTAAGACCTGTCCCTCTTGTCTCATTCTTTGTGGCTACAAATGTGTTTTCTTGTCATTTCCATTAAATCTAATTTTGTAAAACCTTCTACTTGCGTTTTTGTTCTATCTTTTTTTAATTCCTCTTTTAGAAGTTCTTCTACTTTTTCTCTATCTTCTTGATTCTTCATGTCTATATAGTCAATAATAATAATCCCACCTATATCTCTTAATCTTAGTTGTTTAGCTATTTCTATTGTTGCTTCTTGATTTACTCTTAAAATAGTTTGTCTTAAACTTTTATTTCCTGTATATTTTCCTGTATTTACATCAATAGCTGTTAATGCTTCTGTTTTATCTATTGTTATAAATCCTCCACATTTTAGCCATATTTTTCTATTTTGAATTTTTTCGATTTGTTTATTTATGCCATAAGTATTAAATATATCTTTTCCCCTTTTTATTGATATTTCTTTATCTGTCATATCCATTAACATTTTATCTATAATATCTTCACTTTTATATAATAGTTTTGGGTTATTTTGATTAGGATTAATTCCTGTTTCAATAATTTTATTCCATTTATTTTGAATATTTTTTATATCTTCGATAATTTCTTTTTCTTTTCCTTGTGCAGATGTTCTTATAATAGCTCCATTTCCTTGTTCTAAGTTTTCCTTTACTAATTTAACTAGTCTTTTTTGCTCCTCTTCACTTTCGATTTTTTGAGAAACTGTAATAATTTCAGTATTAGGCATTAATACTATATATTTACTTGGTAAATTAATATGTGTTGATACTCTTGCACCCTTTTTTTCGTTACTATCTTTTTTTATTTGAACCAATAATTTTTGATTTGGCTTTATTATATCTGAAATTTTTATATTTTCATCTTGCGTTTCTTTTGTTTCATCTATTTTTGGTAAGATATCTTTTAAATGTATAAAGCTGTTTTTTTCTGTTCCAATATCTACAAAAGCTGCTTGCATCCCTTTTATAATATCTTTTACTATTCCAATATAAATATTTCCTTCTCTTCTATTTGTCTTATTATCTTCTTCATAATATTCTATTAATTTTCCATTTTCTACTAATGCAATTTGTTTTTTTTCTTGATTTTCTTGTATTAATAACTCTGTCATATTTACCTTCCTTTTTTTGTTTTAATTGTATTTATTCATAGCTTTGTCAACACCATTTTCTAAAATTTCTATAACAGCATCTTTAGCTATAGTAGTAGCTTCATCTAGTATTTTTTTATCACTTTCTGAAACATTTCCTATTACATATTTTATCATATCACTTTTATTTTCTGGTTTTCCTATTCCTACTCTTATTCTAGTAAACTCTTTATCTTTGATGTTTTGGATAACTGATTTCATTCCATTATGTGAGCCCGGACCTCCTATTTTTCTTATCTTTATGGTTCCTGGTTTTACATCCATATCATCATATATAATTATTATATTTTCTTTTTGTATTTTATAAAAATCGATTGCTTCTTTTATACTCTCTCCACTTAGATTCATAAATGTCTGTGGCTTTAAAAGCACTACTTTTTGATTTTCTATATTTCCTATTCCATATAATCCTTTGAATTTATTTTTATTAACTTCTATTTTATATTGTTTTGCTAATTTATTAATTGTATCAAAGCCCATATTATGCCTTGTATTGCTATAATCTTCCTCTGGATTTCCTAATCCTGCAATTAAAAACAATTTTATCACCTTACTTATTAATTAAACTATTATTTATTTTATCTTGTTTCTTGCTTTTTTTCAAGCTTTTTAAAAAAATACAACAAAAAAGGTTATAGGCAATAACAAAAAAAGCACTAGTAAAAGTGCTTTTTATTTATTATTCTGCTGATTCTTCTGTTTCTGGAGCTTCATAAGCTTCTAAAATAGCTTTTTGAATTTTCTCTCTAGTTTCAGCATTGATTGGATGAGCTATATCCTTGAATTCTCCGTTTGGAGTTTTTCTGCTAGGCATAGCTATAAATAATCCATTTTGGCTTTCGATAACTTTAATATCGTGAACTGCGAATTCGTTATCGAATGTTACAGAAGCAACAGCTTTCATTCTGTTCTCTGAATTTACTTTTCTTAAACGTACATCTGTTATTTGCATTTTGCGTGCACCGCCTTCCTTAAGTTTTAAATATATTTTGTACATATTCGTTTAATCTTATGTACAATTATATTATTCTTCATAAAAAAAGTTTTTCCTTCTTTTTTTTACAAAATTTTAAATTTTATTTTTACTTTTTATAAAACATTTCACCTTTTATATTTTTTTAGCATATATTACACTATATTTTTTAATAAACTATTGAAATTTTCTAGATATAATTATATAATTGAAACGTTATATAAGAGGAGTGTGTAGTTAAATGCCAAATATAGATAATATAAAAAAATATAAAAATATTCATATGATCGGAATTGGTGGAGTTAGCATGAGTGGAATAGCCGCAATTTTAAAGAATTTTGGTTTTCATGTTACTGGTTCTGACTGGGTTGAATCTGAAACAACAAATAAATTAAATAATCTAGGAATTCATGTTACAATTGGTCATTCTTTAGATGATGTTGCTAAATCTGATGCTGTAGTTTATTCTGCTGCTATAAAACAAGATGATCCTGAAATGTTAGAAGCCAAACGATTACATATCCCAACTATTGAAAGAGCTGATTTTTTAGGTGAATTAACTCGTTGTTATCAAGATACTATTTGTATTTCTGGAACTCATGGAAAAACAACTACTACATCTATGATTTCTCTTTGTTTTCTAGAAGGTTTACAAGATCCTAGTATTCAAGTTGGTGCTTTTTTAAAACAAATTAATGGAAATTATAAAGTAGGAAGTAGTGAGCACTTTATTATTGAAGCTTGTGAATATGTAGAAAGTTTTTTAAAATTTAGTCCAAAAGCTGAAATTATATTAAATATTGATAATGACCATTTAGATTACTTTAAAACTTTCGATAACATAAAAAATGCTTTTATTAAGTATACAAAATTATTGCCAGATAATGGATTATTAATTATAAATGGTGATGATTCTAATTGCTTAGAATTACCAAATTATACAAAAGCAAAAGCAATTACTTATGGAATAAAAAATGAAAATGTCAACTTTTCAGCAAAAAATATATCTTTTAATGAAGATGGTTTTGCTAAATTTGATTTATATCATAATAATAAATTTTTAGATACTATAGAATTATCTGTTCCTGGAACTCATAATGTTTTAAATGCTTTGGCTTGTATATCTTTATCAATAGAATATGGTATTAGTATTTCTGATATAAAAGTTGCTTTATCGAAATTTACAGGAGCTCATAGAAGATTTGAATATAAAGGAAAAATTGATAAAAAAGCAAGTGTATATGATGATTATGGTCATCATCCAACAGAAATAAAAGCAACTGCTAACTCTTTAAAGAATAAAAAATATCATGAATCTTGGGTAATCTTTCAACCTCATACTTATAGTAGAACAAAAAATTTATTAGATGATTTTGCAAATGCCTTAATTTCATTCGATCATATAATTGTTTTAGATATTTATGCTGCTAGAGAAAAAAATATTTATGGAATTAGTTCTAAAGATTTAGTTAATAAAATAAATTCTTTAGGTAAGGAAGCAAAATATATTCCAGATTTTGATGAATGTGTTTCATACATAAAAAATAATATTGAACAAAATGATATAGTCATGACTCTTGGTGCTGGTACAGTAACTAAAATAGGTCCTATGCTAATTAGCTAAAAATACACATATATACACATTATATGTGTATTTTTTATGCTAATTTTTTGCCTTTTTCTTCTAAATATTGAGTGGTCAATTGCAACTTTGCTATTTGTGCTTCATAAATTCTATGTTCTTTATCATTTTTTTCTAATCTTTGCTTTGTTTCTTCAGAATTTCTATGATTTTTTGTACTTATACTTTCTGATAGTTGATTTATGACTGTTGCTATTTCTCTCGTATTCTTTTCAAATAATTGATATACTTCCTTCTTGAAATCTTTTAGTTCTTTTCCTAGATTATCTACTTTATTTGATAATTCATCTATTTTATCTACTTTAGCTGATAACTCATCTATTTTATCTACTTTAGCTGATAACTCATCTATTTTATCTACTTTAGCTGATAACTCATCTATTTTATCTACTTTAGCTGATAACTCATCTATTTTATCTACTTTAGCTGATAACTCATCTATTTTATCTACTTTAGCTGATAACTCATCTATTTTATCTACTTTAGCTGATAACTCATCTATTTTATCTACTTTAGCTGATAACTCATCTATTTTATCTACTTTAGCTGATAACTCATCTATTTTATCTACTTTAGCTGATAACTCATCTATTTTATCTACTTTAGCTGATAACTCATCTATTTTATCTACTTTAGCTGATAACTCATCTATTTTATCTACTTTAGCTGATAACCCATCTATTTTATCTACTTTGGCTGATAACTCATCTATTTTATTTACTTTTACCTCTAATTCATCTATCTTATCTATTTTCTTTTCTAATCTATCTACTTTTTCTACTAACTCATCTATTTTGTCTACTTTAGCTGATAACTCATCTATTTTATTTACTTTTATTTCTAATTCATCTATCTTGTCTATTTTCTTTTCTAATCTATCTACTTTATTAGATAATTCACCTATTTTTTCGACTTCTTTTAATATCTTTTTCAATAACTCTTGTTCCATTTTATCACCTCCCAAAATACTAAAATTTGAATATTTTATTTCTGTATACTTAACAAAAGCTATGCTCATTATACTATCATTAAAAAAAATATGCAATATTTTTTGCATATTTTTACATTTTTTTACTTATAGTGATATTTTGTCTCATTTATCAATTGTTTGTTTTAATTTTAGACACTCATATAATAAATTATTTATGAACTTTTAATTATTGTTGTACAGATTTTGATTGTTTTAACATAATATCTCCAAATACAGCATATCCTTCTTGTGGATTATTCACCAAAACATGAGTTACAGCTCCGACAAATTTCCCATTTTGAATAATTGGTGAACCTGACATTCCTTGAATTATCCCTCCTGTCTTTTCAATTAATTTTTGATCAGTTACTTTAATTTGCATGCTTTTGTTATCATAATTGTTTTCTGTATAGATCTTCTGTATTTCTATTTCATATTCTTGTGGTTTTTGATTATCTAAACTGCACAAAATTGTTGCTTTTCCTAGTTGTATCTCATTCCTTAAAGCCACTTCCATTTCCTTTGAAGTATCAACATTTAAACTAGATAAGTTATCTACTCTTCCATAAATTCCAAATTTGCTGTTTTTGCTAATTGTTCCTATGTTTTGTTGATTTTCTATTGTTCCTTGTATCTTTCCTGGTTCTCCACTTTCTCCTTTTGTAATATTTAGTACTCTGGTAGTTATAAATTCTCCTGATGCAATATTTATTAATTCATTTGTATCAATGTCTGTAATTCCATGACCAAGTGCTCCAAATGTTTTTGTTGATGGTTCATAAAAAGTAACTGTTCCCACTCCTGCTGCACTGTCCCTTACCCATAATCCTAATTTATATTCATTGCTACTTGTTTGTACAGGTGTTATACTACACTCTTTTGTTTCTTCTTCATGAATAAATTTTACTTGTATACTATTTCCTTTTGATAAATTTACAGTTTCTATTAATTGATTAGTTGATCCTATCTCTGTTTCGTTTATTTTTATTATTGTATCTCCTTCTTCTATTCCTGTATTTTCATATGGTTTATGTCTCTTTTTATCCTGTCCCTCTATTTCAGACATTCCTACTACTAATACTCCATTTGTATGCAATTTTAATCCTGCTATCTTTCCCACTGGTATTACTGTAGTTTTGGGTAATACACTTACATCTACGTTTTTTAATAATATATTATTGAATAAACTAACCTCTAAAGATTTCTTTCCAGTTTCATTACTTAATGAATTTTCATTATTAGATGATACTTCAATTGTTTGATTATTTTTATCTTTTATTGTTATGCCTAATAATGTTTTCATTGAAATATTTTCTCCCTCAAATATCACTAATTCATTTGGTATTGATTCTATTAATAATGTATATACATATATAATAATTAAAAAAAATACTAATAATAGCATTTTTAAGACTCTTTTCATAAAATTCTCCTTAATTTTTGCTATTATTAGTATTAACTTTTTTTATTTTTATATACATTATCTAAATATTCATATACACATAAGCTATATCTTCTTCATAATAAAAATCTATATTCTTTTTAAAATTGATTACTTTTTCAGGTATATATTGAATAACCATCTTCATTCCACAATAAAATTCTAATAATTTTCCTATTGACATCCCTGACATTATATAACTTCTTTCTTTGCTAAATTTTTCATTATCTTTTGATAATCCTTCAAATGTTACATCAACTTTTATTTTTAATTTATCTACTTTGCAATTATTAATCTTCTCATATTGTTCAATATTCTCCTTAATCATATAGCATATACTTCTATCCATATCATTTTTTGCTCTTTCTTCTTTCATTACATTATTCATGCCATAATATAAAGCAACTGCATATATAAGTATTAATCCGATATATACAAATTTATATATATTTTTTTCTATTAAATCTGTATTCAAATATACCAGTATCATCATAAATCCATAAGTAGCACCAACAGCCCAAAACAATCTACCTGATAACGAAGAATTTATATCTTCAATAGTAAAAAACCATATAACTGGTAAACATGAAAAAAAAGAAACTATTAGTATTACAACTATTGAATAATATGTATCGTAAATTTTCTTTTCTTTATATTTAAATAATAGCAAGAATAGTAGTATTATATTAATTACTATCATTATACAATAAAAATACTTAGGCAGAACACTTTTCGAATAAATAAATACATTTACTAAAGTAAGCATGCTATCAATAAACTTCAAAGGAATCATTTTAATATTTATCATTCCTCTTTCTGTATAAACAAACAAGCTTCCATATATCTCCATATATAGATAATTTACAATAATTGGAATTATGCTTAAAGCTAAAATCTTAATTGCTTTTAATATAACTTGATTATCAATTGTTTTATATTTCTGTAATAACAAAAATATAGTCATTATAAAAAAAACGTTTATGGTTGCTTGATACATAAATACTGCAATTAAAAGGTATACCAAACTTTTCATATTCTTTTTATCTATTACTGCTTTTTTAGCTGCTATCATATAACAAAATATACTTAATGCAATAATTGGCATTTCTATAAATCTCATATTATCTACATACGAAAAATTAAATATTGTAATGAATGCTAATATAGACATTAAATAGTCATTTAATTTCTTATCAGATATTTTTAACAACAACTTTTTAAAATAAATTATATTTCCAACAACAATAATAATACATAGAATAATGGAAAAATGGTATAAATCTTCCTCAAGTATATTAAACAATTGAGCTATTAATATATAAAAACCTGAAAATATTCTTCCATCCGCAAAAAATAATTGTTTTGCGTATTTTACATATCCTAATTGATACATTTTATATGTATCATATGAATTAAATCCTTTTATAAAATTCCAACTAATAATTATTATTATAATAAATAGTACCGCTGATATTAAATAATCTTTGTTTATTTTTTTCATTTTTTGTTTTAGCCCTTCATTTTTATTTAATAACCTTTTTATTTCAAATCTTCTTGAACATCTTCTAAAAAGTTTGTTACTCTATACATTCCATAACGTTCTCTTCCTAATGCTATATAATAAATTTGTGCTAATCTATATTTATTTCCGCTT
>FR888062.1:0-176 GCA_000431335.1 Clostridium sp. CAG:343
TTATTTAATTCTTCTATTCCATTTATATATCCTTTTTGTCCTTTTAACGTATACTTTGTTCTATTACTATCTGTATATGTTCCTGGTCCTATGAATTCTTCTGATATTAGTCTTATTTTTCCATTTTTTACTCCTAATACTCTCCATCCATATCCTGCACTTTTATATGTTGCTAC
>FR888062.1:227-483 GCA_000431335.1 Clostridium sp. CAG:343
TGAATACTATCTGCTCCTGTTTTATCTGCTGTTGATGTATATGTCAAATCACCTGTATTTGCTTCTAATGTTGGATCATAATTCACATAGTCTCCTACTTTCATTGTTTTTCCATCTGGCGAAGTTATTGTATCTCCTGTTTGTGTATATCCTCCACTTGTTGTAAAATTCACTTCCCCATTTTCATCTATTTCTGCTATTACTCCATCTAATGTTACTTCTAGTGGATATGATGCTTCCTTTGGTAATCCTTTTA
>FR888062.1:516-23084 GCA_000431335.1 Clostridium sp. CAG:343
ATTCCTATTTGTTCTAAATTTTTTGTTAAGTCATCATAGTTTAGTTCTCCATCTTTTCCATAGCTTCCCATTACTGCTATCTTTATTTGTTCCTTGGCTTTTTCTTCATCATTTGTTGTTTTAGCTGTCTTTGCTTTTCCTAGTATTCCATTATCGCCTGTTAATGTAGCAATTACTACTCCTGCAAGGATTAAAAGGACTATGATTGTTATTACTAAAGCTATTAAAGTAATACCATTACTTGTTTTAATTAATTGTTTTATGTTTCTTTCGTTCTCCATAAAAATATTCTCCCTTTCTTTTGTTTAACTTTTTATATGAATTTTTCCCACTTATATTTTAACTAAACCTGTCTTTAAATGTCAATACATTTTTTTGAAAATTTATGTAATAATAATTTAAATTTATAGGTTAAGGTGATACTATGATTAAGGAAAAAAGAAAATCTAAAAGATATACTCAAGATAAGAAAAATGACAGAAAAAACTGCTTAAAATAAATTAGCAATTTTCCTGTCATTTTTTATTTAGTTGAAATATGTATATTTTCTACTTTGCAATTTAATTCTCTAGCCACAATATTTTGTATTTGTGCTACTTCTTCTTGCTTTAATTCTTCTATTCCAACTATTACGCTAATACTTTCTCCATTTACAAAAATAATAACATTTTCAAAGCCTTTTGTTTTTATCAAATTTTCACAAATCATTATACTATTTTTAGTCTGATTTATTTTTGTAATTTCTTGTGTTGCCGTTTGTTTTTGAGTCTCTAATGAATTACCACTGTTCAATACTTTTTCGTAAGTTTCTAACATTTGCGAATACATAGTATCTCTTTCTAATTTTGACTTAGTAAAATAATCATCCTTACTAGCATTACTACTTGTAGCAATAGTATTTTGAGTTAAGTTATTTGTGTTTGTATTATTTGCTGTATTACTTATATTTGTAGAATTAGTATTATTAGTGTTTTCATTTTGTGTAGTATTAACAGTATTTGTATCTGTTGTATCTCCTCCTACTATATCATTACTACTAACTAATGTCGCATCTCCTATATCTGCCAATTTTGTGTCATCTTTAGATTCCATTTCTATACTAGTTTCTACTGAATCTCCTCCTTGCTTTGTTGTATAATTTAAATATCCTGCAGTCATAAGCATAATAGCTATCACATAAATAATAATTTGATTTTTCTTTAATAACCCTTTCATCTTTTACCCTCCACTTTAAATTTTATCCATTCATCTCAAATACTTGGATTTTATGCGTTGCTAAGCCTGTAACAGCTTCTACTGCTTGTATAATATTTGCTTTTGTATCTGCATTGTTTGCTCCTTTTGCTGTAATAATTGCGCCTTCTATTTTAGGCTGCACTACTTTTTGAGTTATTGGTGTCTTTTCTCCATTTTCTTCCTTATAAATAATATCTTTTTGCGAATCTGTTTCTTGTATTTTTCTTGTTCCACCTGAGGTGTCTGATTCTTCCGTATTACTAACTTTTGAACTTTCATTATACATCGCTACAACCTCACTAGACTCCGAATAATTAATACATACTTTAACTGCTCCTACACCTTGAATCTTTCCTAATATATTTTCAAGTTTTTCTTCTAAATTATCTGTTAATTGTACATTATTTTTACTGTCATTTGTTATCTGATTTGTTGTTGCTAACTGTTTAGAATTACTATCTGTTTCTTTTTTATCTTCTTTTTTGTTTCCATTCCAAATAATATTAATAATTACAATTGTTATAATTGATAATATTATCAACAATACTAAGTTTTCAATTTTCTTTTTGTCATTTCCTTCTTGTTGTTCTTCTTTTTTACCTATTAATTCTTTCAATTTATCTCTAAACATTTTTCATTCACCCCATATTCTTCAATTAAAAACTTTTTTATATTTTGAATTTCTGTCTTATTAACCTTATCAGATACTTCATTTTTTTCCTTCTCTTGTTTTTTTATTTCTACTCCTGTATCTATTTTTCTTATTTTTTGTATTTCTGTTACTATTTTATTTTCTGCGCTATTTTTTATATCATTTTTAACTTCTTCTTGAGTTTTACTAACAATTAATTTAATTTTATTTATCTTAGTTTCTTCTTCATCATCTGCTATTTGCACACTCACTTTGCATTTTTTAACCTCATAACCTTTTTCTTTTATTTTTTTAGTAATGTCTTTCTCTAATTCTTCTGAATATAATTTTTTAATTCTTTCATTCATACTAGTTTGATTTACCGAACTTGTCTCTACTGAAGTATATTCTTCTAAATCAATATTGTTAAAATTAAAAACATCTTTATTTTTAATTAAAGGAGAAACTATATTAAATATTACATAAACTCCTAAAACCATTCTAATATATTTTTTAGTTCGATTATTTGGCAAAAGCATTTCAAAAATAGATACAATTACAATTGTTATTCCTAGTCCTTTTGCCCAAGAACTTAAAATTTCTATCATTTTTTCTCTCCTACCTATACATCATAGTACCATTAGATATTTTTAAGACTAAAGTTGTCCCTATTATTAGCATAAATGATATTGCACATAATATTCCTAAAAATATTTTAAAAATATCTCCAATTTGTTCTAATAAATCTATAATTTTTTCATCTGCAATAGGCTGAACTACTGTCGAAAGTAATTTATATGATACCGATAAAACAAAAAGCTTTAAAATTGGCATAATACAAATTCCTATCACGATAACAACTCCTACAAGTCCAACTGCATTTTTCAGTACAATTCCACAACCTAAAACTGTATCTACAGCATCACCTAATATTTTTCCTACTACTGGTATTGCCGAACTCACCACTGCTTTTGTAGTTTTTGCTGTAATTCCATCAATACTACTTGATAAAGTTCCTTCTAGTGAAACAACACCTACAAATACTGTTAAAACAATTCCTAAAAACCATACTATACCTGATTTAAAAAACTTTGATAATTTATCAATATGAACTTTGTCGGAAATTTTTGAAATAATCACTAAACTAGTTAATACTAAAACAAATGGTATTATTAAATTTTGTATTATATTTCCAATAAAATTAATCATAAATAATATAATAGGTTCAACTACACTACTTGTTGTTATGCTTCCTGTATACATCATAAGAGTAATTAATAATGGAACTAGTGTGTTCATAAATCCAATCAAATTTCCTGTAGTATCCTGAACTAATTTTATAATATCTGTAAAATTAGACATAATCACAGTAACAATTAATATATATTGAACATAGTAAATCAATTTTGAAATATTATTATTTTCTAAACTTTCACTAATTGATTTTAAAATACTGTGAATCAAAATAATAGCTAAAATACTAACAAGCGATTTTATATTTGTGGTTACTTCTTTTCCTAATATGTTTAATATTTTTTTTAATAATGTACTATTATCAACCTCTCCCTTTATTGCGTCATTTAATATTTCGTTTATATCAATATCCTCAAAAAACTCCCCTGTAAACTTTTCTGCATTTTTTATAAAATCTTGTATTTTAAATTCTTCTTGCTGTTCAATAATAGTTTGATTATCATTTGCATAACTTGAATTAGATAAGAATACTATTAACACCATTACAATAATTGTTATTATTTTTTCTATTATAAAAAAATTTTCTTTTCCAATTTTCATTTGTATTTTCCTCTTCTTTATGGCAATACTTTCAATATAACTTCCAGTAAACTTGATATAATAGGTATTGACATTGATATAATAATAATTTTTGTTCCCATTTCTATCTTACTAGCAATAGCCGCCTCTCCTGAATCTTTGCAAACACTAACAGCAAATTCAGACAAAATTGCTAACCCAGTTATTTTTATAAGTATTACCAAAAAAGTACTATTAATAGAAGTCTTACTTGCTAGTGATTGCAATAAATTAACAATACCTGTAAGTTTATCCATAACCAAAAATAAAATCAAAACACCTGTTAGCAAACTTATATAAATAGCAAATTCAGGTCTATATTGCTTTAAAAGAATAATAATAACTAAAGCAACTAAAGCAATTCCAACTATTTTAATAACTTCCATTTTCATCCTTTCCAAATGAGACAGGGGGACAGGTGAGACAGGGGGGACAGGTCTTAAATGTCTCATTTTTTATTCATGCACAATATTTTTTTATTTTACTTTTCTATGAGACATTTAAGACCTGTCCCCCCTTGTCTCGCCTGCCCCCTTGTCTCATAAGTTAAATATTGTTCTAACTGTGTCAAATAATCCGCTTATTTCTTTTATTACCATCGTTAATACAATTACTAATCCTGCCAATGTTGTCATCATTGCTTGATCTTCTCTGCCTGCTCGTACTAATACTTGATGTAAAACTGCTACTAATATTCCTATTGCAGCTATTTTAAACAATAAATTAATATCCATTTTAATTATCCCCCTAATTTAGCACAAGACAATTACTATTGCTAACCCAACTATTGTTCCCAGTCTCGTATATAATCTCTCGTTTTTTTGTTTTGCTTCCATTGCATCTTTTATCTGCCCTTCTAAGAAATTTTCAGTTATTTCTATTTGGCTGATTTGTCCATCTGTATCTGTCTGTCCCAATAACTTTGATAACATTTTTAAAACATTTTTATCTTCTTCTTTTAAATTGTTGTTTGTTTCTTCTACAGCTTGTTCCCAAGCCACATCTGCAGTTGTTTTTTCCATTTTTTCTTCTGCTTTTTTAAATATTTGTCCAATATTCTTGTTTGAATTGTTAGATATTTCTTTAAAGATATCTGGTATTGGTTCATATGTAAATTTTATTTTATTCTTTAATATGTTTAATGTATTTTTCATCTCTTCTAATTCCTGTAATCTATATACATATCTTTTTGATATAAATTTCCCAATCATACTAGAAAATACTAAGATTAAAAATAATATAAAATATTTAATTATTTGCATTCTTATATACCTTGTCCTTTCTATTTTTAGTATTATATTCATTTAATTTATTTTTAGAACTAAAAATTATCTTTCTAAAAAAATTATTTTTTCAATTTGTTTTGTTTCTATTAATTTATTTATTTGTATATTATTTTTTATATCTTCTAGTGTTTTTCCATGCATGGTAAAAATCCCTTTCACTCCTGCCGAAATTGCTTCTCCGTATAGCTTCTACATCTTCTTTTGAACCTATCTCATCACATGCTATTACTTCAGGAGCCATGGACCTAATTAACATTTTCATCCCTTTTGCTTTTGATATATTTTCAACAACATCTGTTCTTATTCCTACATCATTTTGTGGTATTCCTTGATACATAGCTGCAATTTCTCCTCTTTCATCTACTACCCCACAAGTTTTCCCTTTAAAATTTATCTCTGGTATTCCATTACTTATTCTTCTTATAGTATCTCTTAGCATTGTAGTTTTTCCCATTCCAGGTGGAGAAACAATTAAAGTTGTATAAATGCTATTTGATTCTTTATCTATTATTTGTCCTAAAATTTTATTACTGCAATTTAATACTTCTCTTGCAATTCTAAAATTCAAACTAGTAATATACTTCAAATTGATTATCCTTTCATTTTCTATAACTGCTGTTCCTGTAATACCTACCCTGTGCCCTCCTTTTACAGTAATAAATCCTTCGCAGATTTGATTTTTGTAAGCATAAATTGAGCTATTACATAACTTTTCTAAAATCTGTAATATTTCTTTTTGATTTACTTTATAATCTATAACTATATCAGCTTGTCTTATTTTAAGAATAATAGGTCTATTACATCTTATTCTAATTTCTTGTAAATTGTTTTCTATGTTTATATTTTGATTAAATGTATTTTCTAACAATTCATATAATTGACATGGAAAATATCTTAATATTTCTTCTCTATTTTTCATTTTTTGATTTCCTCCATATTAATTATCTTATCCTTTTTTATATTATAGGAACTTCGTAGAATTTTCCCATAAAAAAAAGAAGCTTATTTTAATATATGCTTCTTTTTCTATTTTAGAACTATTATTTTTCATTAATAACTGCACGATAAATTAATCCTGTATCTTGATCTTTTTCAAATTCTACTCTGTAGCTTTTTTCTGTATCTATTTCTCCTTTTATAAGAGTTATATTTTGTTCGCTTGCTTCATATTCTTCTCCATTATAATTAATTTCTTTTATTTCATTACTTGTTTCTTCAGATTGATTATTTAAAGATATGGTCGATAGTAATCCTTTTACTGTTACTCCTTTTAAATTTGTACTTTCGTAAGCTTCAAATTTTTGGTTGAAATTATTTATTTCTGCTTCGCTCATATTTGAGTTCACTTGATTTAAGACATTCATATTTCCTAAATAAAGGCCAATAGAAGGAATCATATTAACTATTGGATTTTCACTTGCTTCTAATCCTAATTGTCCCATTTGTTGCTCATTAACTTCAGATATTCTCTCAACTACAGCATTTAAAAAGTTAGATACCTGATCAGAATCATAATCAGTCAACATCAAGCTATTGTCTGATGAAAAGTCTTCCACTGTAGCACTATCTGTGAAATTTACATCATTACTAAACTTATATACTACTACTTCACTATCTACATCCGTTGTTGTACTACTCTCTGCTACTTCTGGTAAACTCATAATTAATTCATAGTTTTCCTTTATATTTTGTAAACTTTCTAAATTTTCAAAATTAGCAGAAAAACTTATCTTTGATTTTTTATCTTCTTTCATTTCGTATGATACAACTATATTTTGCTGATTGCCTTCTATTTTCTTTTCTATTGCTATCGTTCCTTCTGTCGTTTCTATTACCAACTTGCATACATCTCTATTTTTTTGATACACTGCAATTTCAAAATTTTTATCACTAAAATCTGTATCATCCTTAATGCTTTTTATTGCATCATCAATCTGACTAGCTGTTATTTTTGCTGAATTCTTCTGTATTTTTAAATATTCATTTAATTTATCTACTGTGGTTTGATCATTTTTTAGAGTCTCCAAAAGTTTGACTAACACATTTTGTAAATCTGTCCCTGTCAAAGACAACTTATATCCAGACATATCAGATTCTTTAACTTTTGAAAATTTGTCTTTTTCTAATTGTTGATTTATTACTGTTATATAAGTATCTTTTATATGACTTTTTTCATCTTCTGTCAACTCTACTTTTCCCATTTTCTGTAATTTGTCAACCATTTCTCCATAACTTTCTACATCATCTAAATCTTCTGATAACTTATTTAATTTTTCTGTTTCTATAGCAACAAATTTACTTCCAACATATTTTGTCTGTAATCCTATCTTATTTTCTATTTGTTTATAATTAATAGGAAATTTTACATCATTTGAATAATTCAATGAAATATTTTGTGCAGCTTTTGAATTCGCCGTATCAACCTGTCCAGAAAAACTAATATTGAAATTATTTACATTTTCAAATTTTTTTTGCTCATTGTCAGATGATATATTAACAGAAAACTCTCCTTCATCATTATAAGGTGTGTTATTCTTTTTTTCAAAATATTGCTTTAGCCCATCATCTATAAACCCTTTTTTAGAATCTCCTATATCTGCCATATACTTAAAAAACATTTCTTTATCACTTTTAAATATATCAGTAGCAAATACTAGAATTCCAACTCCAGCTAGTATTATAATTACTATAATAATTATTAAAATTAACAATATCTTTGTATTTTTCTTTTGATTCATCTCTTTTTCTCCTCGTAAAAAATATATTAAATATGTAATATTCTTCTCTTATATGAGAAATAGATAAATAACTTTTATGTCATTTATCTATTTGCACATTATTTTATTCTTGTTCCCAATTATGGTATATATTAGCTACATCATCTAAATCTTCTAACTTTTCAATTAGACGTTCCATCTTTTCGCAACCTTTTTCATCTAAACTAACCATTGTAGTTGGAACCATTTGAACTTCTGCTTCTAAAAATTCGAAACCTTCTTCTTCTAATTTCTCACGTACAGCTGAAAAATCTGCTGGATCTGTTGTAATTTCATAAACTTCTTCTGAAGCCTCAAAATCCTCTGCTCCCGCATCTAATGCAAGCATCATTAATTCTTCTTCGTCTCTGTCAGTTGAAGCTCTTTCTATTACAATGACTCCTTTTTTATTAAATAAATATGATACACAACCTGTTGTTCCTAGATTTCCTCCTGCTTTATCGAAAACGTGTCTTACATCTGCTGCAGTTCTATTTTTGTTATCTGTAGATGCTTCTACAATAACTGCAACTCCACTTGGTCCATATCCTTCATATGTAATTTCTTCATAATTTTCATTACTACTAGATGCTTTTTTTATAGCATTATTTATTGTATCGTTTGGCATGTTTGCTGCTTTACATTTAGCTATTACATTTTTTAATTTTGAATTTCCTGCTGGATCTGGTCCACCTTCTTTAACTGCTATTAAAAGTTCTCTTCCTAATTTTGTAAATATTTTTCCTCTTGTGGCATCTGCTTTTCCTTTTTTTGCTTGAATATTATGCCATTTTGAATGTCCTGACATATTTCTCTCCTCCTCTTTAATTTTCCCCTGTATTCTAAGGCTTTCAAGCCTCTATCTATTGGTTTTACCCATTTTTTCTAAAAATTTCTTTTTATATTGTAACATATCTTTTGTATTTTGTGTAGTCTTTTACAAATATTTTTTGTATTTGATAGATGTAAATGATACTAAATAAAAATACTCTAATTAGCAACTATCTACCTGCTCTAAAACTTCTTCTTAATCTTAAAGCATTTAAAATAACAGTAAAACTACTAAATACCATCGCTAGACTTGCAATCATTGGATTTATAGAAATGCCAAAAGGTTTTAATAATCCTATTGCAACAGGTATCATCAAACAATTGTAAAAAAATGCCCAAAATAGGTTTTGTTTTATATTTTTAATTGTTTTTTCGCTGATTTTAATCAATTTTAATATTGAATCCAAATCATTTTTAGTTAAAATAACATCACTTGAATCCATTGCAATATCAGTTCCACTTTTTACGCTTACACCAATATCTGCGTTTGTTAGTGCTGGACTATCATTTATTCCATCTCCACACATCATAACTCTATTTCCATCTTCTTTTAACTTCTTTATTGTTTCTGACTTTTGAGATGGTAGGACATTTGAAATTACTTTAGTTATCCCAAGCTCTTCACCTATCTTTTCTGCTGTTTCTTTGTTATCTCCTGTTAACATTATAGTTTTAATATTATGATTTTTTAACCTACTTATAACATCTTTTGCATTTTTTCTTACAATATCATTTACTCCTATCAATGCTAAAATTTCTTTTTCATTTGCAATATAAACGATACTATTTCCATTAAGTGCTAATATTTTTTCATCTTCTAAATGATTATTTTTAATAGAGAATTTTTCAATTATTTTTCTATTTCCTAATATTATTTTTTTATTTTCAACTTCTCCAGTCAATCCATATCCTACAATATTTTCAATATTCTTTACTTCTGATTTCAAAATTTTATTTTCTTGCATATATTCTACAAAGGCTTTCCCTATTGGGTGGGTAGATTTTTCTTCAATACTTCCTGCAAGTCTAATTAATTCCTTATCTGATAATTTACTATAATTATATATTTGTGAAATTTTTAATTTTCCATAAGTTAATGTACCTGTTTTATCAAATACTACAGTGTTAATTTTTGAAGCATTTTCTAATATTTCACTCTTTTTTACTAATATCCCATTACTTGCACATATTCCTTCACTTATAACTATTGCAAGTGGTGTTGCTAAACCTAGACTACAAGGACAAGCAACTACTAATATAGTAACAAATGTGCTTAATGCTGTTCCAAAATCATATCCTAAAAGCAAATACATAACAAAACTTATTATAGCTATTATAATAACTACTGGAACAAAATATCCTGAAATTTTATCAGCAATCTTTGCTATTGGTGCTTTTGTATTACTTGCTTCTATAACTAATTTTACTATCTCTGATACTGTCGATTCTTTTCCAATTTTTTCAGCCCTATATTTTATGAAACCATCATAATTCAGACTTCCTGCTATTACTTTATCTCCAATATTTTTTGTTACTGGTTTACTTTCTCCTGTGATAAATGACTCATCTACGTGAGTTTTTCCTTCTATTATTTCACCATCTACTGCAATTTTGTCTCCTGCTTTTGAAATTACAATATAGCCTTTTTTTATTTCATCAAGAGTTACCTCTTTTTGGATTCCATTAACTTCAATTATTGCTTTATTCGGAGTAATTTCAACCAGTTTTTTTATTGCATCCTTTGTTTTATCTTTGCTTATTCCATCAATATATCTTCCAAGTTTAACAAAGTAAATAACTATTGCTGCTGATTCAAAATATAAATTCATTGTATAGTGCATATTTCCTTTTATTATCATATACATACTATATAAACTATAAATAAAACTACTTACAACACCTATTGTAACAAGTGTATCCATATTGGGTATTTTATGAATTAAATTTTTATAACCATTTTTTAAAATATCATATCCATACCCAAAAAATGCAATTGTTAAAATCAATAAACTAACGGCATAATTTATAGGATTATGTTCTGCACTTAAAAATTTTAAAGTTGGTAAACCAATCATATGTCCCATAGAAATATACATAGTAACTATTGCTAAAACTGTAAAAATAATAAATTGTATTTTTTCTTTTTTATTATTTTTTTCTATGTTGAACTCTTTAAATATTCCTAAACTTTTAAAACCTGCTTGTTTTATATATTTTTCTATTTTTTCTTGATTTAGAATTTGCTCATCATAAGTTATTGTAGCATTTGCCATTACAAGATTCACATTTGCCTCAAAAATTCCATTTTGCTTATTCAAGTATTTTTCTAATCCATTTGAGCAAGCACTACAAGTCATTCCATCAATCGCTAATATTATACTTTTCATATTATTCTTCCTCTATAATTTCATATCCAAGATCTATAATTTTTTCTTTGATTTGAGCAATTTCTAAATCCTTTTCTGATTTTATTGTTACTATTCCAGTATTATGATCTGCATCTACACTTTCTACACCACTAATTTCTGATAGAGCTATCTTAACTCTATTTTCACATCCTCCACAAACCATTCCATTTATTTTAATTTTTAATTCCTTCATCTTATATCATCCTTTCTTTTTACTTATTAAATTTTTTAAATAGACTTACTAATTCATCTATTATTTCTAAATTACCTTTTTCCAAATCATTAGAAACACATGAATATATATGATTTTTCTATAACCAATTTCCAACTTTTTTAATGTATATTTTCTTTACAATCTGAACTAAAATTACATATAGGATAGTCAATCCTGCTACTATTAAATAATATAATGGTGGCATTATTTCAAAATGGAATGATTCAATATTATGCAATAATATTGGTGTAAATATTGTTCCTATTATTGTAACCATTGTTAAACAAGTTAATATTGGGTTTGCTTTTGACTGTACAAAAGGTACTTTTTCAGTACGAACGAAATGAATTATCAATGTTTCACTTATTAGACATTCAACAAACCATGCTGTTTGAAAATAACTTTCACTTACAGCTCCATTATATCCTAATATAAACCAAAATGCTAAAAACGCCAAAACATCTATTATCGAACTTACTGGTCCCATTACATTCATAAATGTTCCCAATCCTTTTGTATCCCATTTTCTTGGTTTTATTAAAAATTCCTCATCAACATTATCATATGGTATTCCTATTTGAGAAAAATCATATAAAAAGTCTTGAATTAACATTTGAATTGGCAATAATGGTAAAAATGGTAAGAAAATACTTGCAATAAATATACTAAATACATCTCCAAAATCTGAACTTAAAGCCATTTTCATATATTTTATAATATTTCCATATACTTTTCTTCCTTCTATTACTCCATTAAATATTACTTTTAAACTTTTTTCTAATAAAATAATATCACTTGCTTCTTTAGCAATGTCTGTTGCTGTATTTACACATATTCCAACATCTGCATTATGTAGTGATGGTGCATCATTTACACCATCTCCCATATAGCCTACTACATGTCCATTTTTTCTAAGAGCCTTTATTATTCTTTCTTTTTGTAAAGGATTCATTCTAGCAAAAACATTTACTTCCTCAACCTTTTTAGCAAGTTCTCCATCTGGCATCCTATCAATATCTGTACCTAATAATATTTTTGAATCTTCTATTCCTACCAAGTTACAAATATTTTCAGTGGCATATTGGTTATCTCCTGTTAAAATCTTTGTTGTTATTCCATATTCTTTTAATTTCTTTATTGTACTTTTTACTTCTTTTTTTGGTGGATCTAAAAATGCTACAAATCCTATAAATGTCATTTCTTTTTCATCATCGCTATTAAATATATCTTTTCCTCTATACTCTCTTTTTGATGCTAACGCGATTACCTGCATTCCTTGTTTTGCAAGATTTTCAGCATTTTTATTAATATTTTGTATCATTTCTTGAGTTAGCTCTTTATGTTCGCCATCTATTTTTACTTGATTACAACTTTTTAATACTTCTTCTAATGCCCCTTTAGTAATTATCCTATAATGATCATCATGTTTTACTACAATACTTACTTTTTTTCTAATATAATCAAATGGAATTTCATCAATTTTTTCATAATTAATAACTTGTTCTTTTATTTTATGCTGAACTCCATATGTTATTACTGCTTTATCTACCAGATTTTTCATTCCAGTACTATAATAGCTATTTAAAAATGCATATTCTAATATAGATAAATCTTCTTTTCCTTCAACATTTATATATTTCTGTAATACTATCTTGTCTAATGTTAATGTTCCTGTTTTATCAGTGCATAAAACATCTATTGCACCTAAATTTTGAATTGCCTGAATGTTTTTTACTAATGTTTTTTTCTTTGCAAGAGTTTTCGTTCCTTTAGTTAAATTAACATTTACTATCATAGGCAACATTGTTGGAGTAATTCCAACAGCTACTGATAATGCAAATAGCACTGCTTCTAATATATCTTTTCGTATAAATGCATAAATAATAAATACTGCTATTGAAACTACAACCATGTATTTTATTAATAATTTTGTAATTCCATTCATACCTTTTTCAAAATTTGTCGTTTCTCTTTTATTATCAATTTGTTTTCCCATACTTCCTAGATATGTAGAAAAACCAGTATTAATTACTATAGCTGTTGCATCTCCACTTATTACACTTGTTCCCATTAAACATATATTTGAAATTGAAAATATTTCATTTGAGTTATTAAATTTATCTGTTTTTTCAATAGGCGCACTTTCACCTGTAAAAACAGATTGATTTAAAAACAAGTCCTTATTTTCTATAATCATTACATCAGCTGGAATAATAGAACCTGCATTTAGATGAATAATATCACCTTTTACAACTTTTTCTGTTCTTATTGTTTGTTCTTTTCCATTTCTTACAACCGTTGCCGTTGAAAACATTTCACTTTTTAATTTTCTATTGAATTTATATGTTGAATAATTTTGGGCAAATTTTATCATAGCACTTACAAATCCAATTGCTAAAATAATAACTGTACCTAATGTATCATCACCAACAAATTTATTTATTATTGCTAAAACAACTAAAATTAAAATAAATTTATCTTTAAATGAATTTATAAAAAAATAAAACCATGAATGTTTATCATCTTTTACAACAACATTTTCTCCATCTTCTTCTAATTTTTGTTCTGCTTCTTTATTTGTCAATCCTTTTTCAATATTAGTTTTAAGCTCTTGTATTATTTCTTGTTTTTCTTTTTGTGCAATTTTCTTATATTTTTCTAGTATTTTCTCATCATTATTACTCATTAAATTTTTATTTTTTAATTTGTTCTTTATAAAAAATAATCTAATCAATTTCTATGTATCTCCTTTTTTTATATTTTATAAAATTGTATCACTTAATATATTTTTTGTATATACTTTTTATATTTCTTTTTTCTCATATACTGGTTGGGGTTTAAAGCCTATCTTAGATTCTATGGTGCAATGGGGAAATAATTATCGTGAAATGCAAAAATAGCAGTAAAATAAAACTGCTATTTTTCTAGTATCATATATAAAATTGGATAAGGATTTCCCTGTTCATCATTTTATTTCAATTTCACACCTTACACTGCTACAGTTGAAAAACCATTATCTGCATGAATTACTTCACCTGTTATCGCATTTGACATATCACTAAACAAGAAACTTGCCACATCTCCAATTTCTTTTGCAGTTACATTTCTATGTAAAGGCGCTCTTTGTTCAATCACATCTAAAATACCATTAAAATCCTTTATTCCTTTTGCAGACAATGTCTTAATTGGTCCTGCTGAAATAGCATTAATTCTAATATCATCTTTTCCTAAATCTTTTGCTAAATATCTAATACTACTTTGCAATGCTGCTTTTGCAACTCCCATAACGTTATATCCCTCAATTGTTTTTTCTGCTCCAAAATAAGTTAATGTTACAATACTTGCTTTTGGATTTAGCATTTGCTTTTCTTTTGCAATATTAGAAACCGCAATTAATGAATAAGCACTAACATCACAAGCATGTGCAAATCCATCTCTTGATGTTTTTATAAAGTCATTTCTTAAGTCTTCTGTATTTGCATGTGCTATACAATGTAATATTCCATCCACATTTCCATAATCTTTTTTTATATTTTCTAAACAATCTTTAATGCTTTCATCATTTGAAGCATCACAAGCATAGCCTTTTGCTCCTGGTATTTCTGAAATAAGCTTTTCTATTTTTTCTTTGTTTTCCATAGTTCCATATGTAAATATTATTTCTGCCCCATTTTCATATGCAGATTGAGCAGCTCCCCAAGCAATACTCCACTTGTTTCTAACTCCCATTATAATTATCTTTTTTCCTTCTAATAACATATTTAGTCCTCCTTTATATTTTTTCAATTTTAATATATTCTCCCATGTTTCTAAATTTAGTATATCTGTCTTCTACTATTTCTTCTTTCGACATTTTACTCATTTTGTTTATTGTAGTTTTTATCTCTTTTCTTAAGCTGTTAGAAACTTTTTTAAACGTATCTTCTTTAGGTTCTTTTATTATTTTATCAATCACTTTTAAATCATATAAATCCTCTGCCGTTAGCCTCATTTTTTCTGCCGCTTCTTTAGCTCTAGAAGGATCTTTCCATAAAATACTACTATATCCTTCTGGAGATAATATTGAATATATAGCATTTTCTAGCATTAATACTTTATTTCCAACACCTAATGCTAAAGCACCTCCACTAGAACCTTCTCCTATTACAATTGAAATAATTGGAACTTTTAGTTTTGCCATTTCTAGCATAGAACTTGCAATAGCTTCTCCGTTGTCCTCTTTCTTCTGCTCCGATTCCTGGATATGCTCCTTTTGTATCTATAAATGTAATAACTGGTCTATTAAATTTCTCTGCTTGTTTTATAAATCTAATTGCTTTTCTATAACTTTCTGGATTTGGCATACCAAAGTTTCTTTCTATATTTTCTTTAGTAGTCCTTCCTTTTTGTTCTGCAATTACTGTATAATTTTGTTTATCAATTCTTGCTAGCCCACAAACAATTGCTTTATCATCTTTGAAATTTCTATCTCCATGTAATTCCATAAATTCATCAAAAATTTCATCTATATAATCAAGTGATGTTTTTCTTTTTGGATTTCTTGCTATTTCTACTTTTTCCCATGCAGTCATTTTTCGTCCCTCCTTTTATTTATGAAATTTAATTATTCTATATAAAATATCTTTTAAATCTTTTCTTTCTACTATTTTATCTATAAAACCATGTTCTAACAAAAATTCTGCTGTTTGAAATCCTTCTGGCAAAGATTCTCCAATTGTTTGCCTAATTACTCTTTTACCTGCAAATCCAATCATTGCTCCTGGTTCTGCTAAAACAATATCTGCTATACTTGCAAAAGATGCTGTAACTCCTCCATAAGTTGGATCTGTTAAAACTGATATGTATAATAAACCTGCTTCATTTAATTTTGCAATTGCTGATGTTGTCTTTGCCATTTGCATTAAAGAAATAATTCCTTCTTGCATTCTAGCTCCACCTGAAACGCAAAAAATAATTAATGGTAATTTCAGCTCAATTGCTTTTTCTACTGAATATGTAATTTTTTCTCCAACAACAATTCCCATACTTCCCATTAAAAATCCACTATCCATTACACAAATCACAACATCTTCTCCATTTATTTTTCCGAACACCACATCCTACTGCTTCTTGTATACCTGTCTTTTCTCTTAATCCTTTTATTTTTTTGGGATAATCTTCTAAATTTAATGGATTAGTTGTATCAATGTCTAAATCAAATCTTTTATAGGATTCTTTATCTAAAATACTTTCTAACCTTTTATTAATATGCATTCTGAAATATGCTCCGCAATTTGGACAAATACTATTATTTTTTCTTACATCTTCTTTATATAAAATTTCTTGACATTTATCACATTTTATCCATTTTCCAACTGGAATGTCTACTTTGTTTTTAATTTTCTTGGCTGTAGGCTCTCTTTTTTTCATTTTGTCTACTATCATATCTTTATTCCTCTTTTTCTAATATTTCTTTTTCAATAAAAGATGTATCAAATTTTCCTCTTAAAAAGTTTGGATTTTTAATTATCTGAAATAAGAAATCAAGGTTAGTATCAATTCCTTCAATTACGGTTTCTTCTAAGGCTCTTTTCATTTTACTAATCGCTTCATTTCTTGTGTCTCCATAAGTAATAATTTTTGCAATCATAGAATCATAATTAGCAGGAATTGTATATCCTTCATAAATTGCTGTATCTATTCTTACTCCATTTCCACCTGGTAAGTTTAATCCTGTTATTTTTCCTGGTGATGGTCTAAATTTTTTTCTTGGATTTTCTGCATTTATTCTACATTCTATACTATGTCCCTTAAATTGTACGTTTTTTTGTTTTATTTTTAATTTTTCTCCAGCCGCTATTTTTATTTGTTCTTTTACTATATCTATTCCTGTTCTCATTTCAGTAATAGGATGTTCCACTTGTATTCTTGTATTCATTTCCATAAAATAAAAATTTTTATCACTATCTACCAAAAATTCTACTGTTCCACAGCTAGTATATGAAGAAGCTTTTACTGCTTTTATAGCCGCTTCTCCCATTTTATTTCTTAATTTATCATCTAAAATAGTAGATGGTGTTTCTTCTATTACTTTTTGGTTTTTTCTCTGAATAGAACAATCTCTTTCTCCTAAATGAATAACATTGCCATGTTCATCTGCTAGTACTTGAATTTCTACATGTCTTGGATTTTTAATAAATTTTTCAACGTAAATTTCGTCATTATTAAAAGATAATTTTGCTTCTTGTTTTACAATGTTGTAATTACTTTCTAATTCTTCTTCTGAATTAACTATACGTATTCCTTTTCCTCCGCCTCCTGCTGATGCTTTTAATAAAATAGGATATCCTATTTTATTTACTGTTTCAATAATTCCTTTTAAGCTTTGTATACTGCCATCTGATCCTGGTATTACTGGAACTCCTGCTTTTTTCATTAAGTCTTTTGCATTTGATTTATTTCCCATTAATTCAATTACTTTATAAGAAGGTCCTATAAATTTTATATTAGATTCTTCACATATTTTTGCAAATTGACTATTTTCAGACAAAAAACCAAATCCAGGATGAATACTATCTGCTCCTGTTATATTAGCTGCCTCAATAATATTTTTTAGATTCAAATAACTTTTTCCGTGGTTCAGCAGGTCCAATACAAATAGCTTCATCTGCAAGTCTAGTGTGCATAGCGTCTTTGTCCGCTTCTGAATACACTGCTACTGTTTTTATATTCATTTCTTTACATGCTCTAATAATTCTAACTGCAATCTCTCCTCTATTTGCTACTAATATCTTATTCATTTGGCTAATTCCTTTCTTTATACAACTGCAAAAGTAAGCTCTCCTTTTGCTACTATTTCTCCATTTACAGTTGCAATTGCTTCTCCTATTCCTATTGAACTTTTTTGCTTTATAATTTTAACTTCTAATTTTAATCTATCTCCTGGTACTACTTGCTTTTTAAATTTCATTTTATTGATACCACCAAATAAGGCATTTTTTCCTTTATTTTCTTCTTTACTAAGAATTGCAATTGCTCCTGCTTGTGCTAAACTTTCTGTTATTAATACACCTGGCATAATTGGATTTCCGGGAAAGTGTCCTTTAAAATACCATTCTTCTTTTTTTACATCTTTATAACATATAGCACTTTCTCCTGGTATATATTCTTCTATTTCATCAATCATTAAAAAAGGTTCTCTTTGTGGAATTATACTTTTTATTTTTTCTTTTCCTAACACTTGCTTTGTACTCCTTTTACTTTTTTATTTTAAATAATGGTTTTCCATATTCTACTGCTTCTCCGTCTTGCACTAAAATTTCTGTAATCTCTCCATCAAATTCTGACTCAATTTCATTCATTAATTTCATTGCTTCAACAATGCAAAGTACATCTCCTTTTTTTACTTTTTGACCTATCTCTACATAAGAATTAGCATTAGGAGATGGCTTAGAATAAAATGTTCCAACCATTGGTGATTTTACAATTTCTCCATCTTGTAATTCTTCTTTTTCTGCTACTTCTATCTGTTTTTCATTTTCATTTAACTGTTCGCTTTTTTGAATTACTTGAATCTCTTTTGTACTTTCCTTTTTCATACTAATTTTAGTACCGTCTGGGAAATCTATATCAATTGATGTTAATTTTGAATTTCCCATATCATTCATTAATTGTTTGATTTTCTCGTATTCCATTTTTCTCTCCTATTCTTCATATTCTTTAAATATAACACTTCCATTATGTCCACCAAATCCTAAAGAATTTGACATTACTATTTTTAAATCTTTTTTTCTAATTTCATTTGGTACAATGTCTAAATCACATTCTTCATCTTTTTCTTTATAATTAATTGTTGGTGGAACTATTTTATTTTCTATTGCTTTTATAGAGAATATTGCTTCTATTGCTCCTGCAGCCCCTAATAAATGACCTGTATTACCTTTTGTTGAGCTTACCATAACTTTTTTACTAACATCTTCGCCTAATGCTTTTTTTATTGCCATTGTTTCACACACATCATTTAAATGTGTAGAAGTTCCATGCGCATTAATATAATCAATATCTTCTGGCTTGATATTAGCATCTTCAATAGCTCTTTTAATTGCTCTTGCAGCTCCATCTCCTGTTGGCTCTGGTGAAGTAATATGGTATGCATCAGAGGTTGCTCCATATCCTATTATTTCTGCATAAATTTTTGCTCCTCTTTTTTTTGCATGTTCTAATTCTTCTAAAACAATAACACCTGCTCCTTCTCCCATTACAAATCCATCTCTTTGTTTATCAAAAGGAATACTTGCACGATTTTTATCTTCTGATTTGGATAATGCTTTCATATTTTCAAATCCTGCAATTCCTACTTCACAAATTGAACTTTCTGTTCCTCCAGCTAATATAACATCTTCTGCTCCATATTTTATTGTTCTATATGCTTCACCTATACTATGAGTTGAAGATGCACAAGCTGTGACAATTGATACAGATTCTCCTTTTAAATTTAAATCTATTGCTATATTTCCAGCTGGCATATTAGCAATTGACATAGGAATAAACATTGGAGAAACTCTATTATGTCCCTTTTGTATATTTATTTCACATTGGTTTTGAATTGTTGTTAATCCTCCTATTCCTGAGCTTACAAATACACCTACTTTTTCTAAATCTGTATTTTCTTTTGTTATTTTACTATCTAAAAAAGCTTCTCTTGCAGCTACCATAGCAAATTGAGAACTTCTATCTAATCTTTTTGCCTGTTTTGGTTCAAAATGTTCTAATGGATTGAAATTCTTAACTTCTGCCGCAAGTTTAGTTTTATATGTACTTGCATCAATTAATGTTATTTTATCTATTCCACATTTTTTGTTTTCAATTCCATTCCATGTTTCTTCTACATTATTTCCAATTGGAGTAATTGCTCCTAATCCTGTTATTACTACTCTTTTTTCCATTGCTTTCTCCTTTCTAAAAACACATTATTACATCAACATTCCACCATCAACTTGAATTACTTGCCCTGTTATATAAGAACTATCTTCTGACACTAAAAATTTAACGACATTTGCAACATCTTTTGCCGTTCCCATTCTTTTTAATGGTATTGTTTTTTCAATTTCGTCTTTTACATTTTCTTTTAATATATTAGTCATATCTGTTTGAATGAATCCTGGTGCAATTGCATTTACTAGTATATTTCTAGATGCAACTTCTTTTGCTAAACTTTTTGTAAAGCCAATAATCCCTGCTTTAGATGCTGCATAATTAGTTTGACCTGCATTTCCAGATATTCCTACAACTGAAGAAACATTAATAATTCTTCCTTTTCTTTCTTTCATCATATAATTTATTACGTTTTTAGTCATATTAAATGTTCCTATCAAATTTACATTTATTACTTCATTAAAATCTTCTGGTTTCATTCTCATAAGTAACATGTCTTTTGTTATACCTGCATTATTAACCAAAACATCAATATGATTCACTCTATTTATTGCTTCTTCTACTAGCTTTTTACAATCTTCAAAGTTAGATACATCTCCTTTTAATAGTAAACATCTAACTCGTTTTTGTTCTATCTCTTTTTTTAACTTCATTAATTCTTCATTTTCAGTTCTATAATTTATTATTATGTCATAATTTTCTTCTGCAAGAGTACATGCTATTTCTTTACCTATTCCTCTTGTTCCACCAGTTATTAAAGCTACTTTGTTCATTTTTATCCTCCTATTAATTTATCTCTTTTAAAGTATTTTCTAATGATTTCACATCACAAATATTATAGATTTTTATTTCTTTTTCTGTTTTTATTCTTTTTACAAAGCCAGATAGTGTCTTACCTGGTCCTATTTCAACAAATGTGTCTATTCCCATTTTTAACATTGTTTCTAGACATTTAGAAAATTTTACTGGTGAAATCATATGTTCTGCTAATATATCTTTTATATTTTCCTCATCTTTATAAATATCTCCATTAATATTTTTTACTACTTTAGTTTTAAATTTATTAATATTTATTTTTTCTAAATCTTTTCTTAAAGCATTAGAAGCTTCAATTAGCTTTTTAGTATGAAATGGCCCTGATGTTTTTAAAATTCTTACTTTTTTTGCTCCCATTTCTTTTGCTATTATTTCAGCTTGTTCTACTGCAGTTTTTTCTCCTGAAATTACCACCTGTCCTTGTGTATTATAGTTAACAGGTACAACAAATCCATCTACTACTTTTTTACATACTTCTTCCACTTTTTCATCTTCCAATCCTAAGATTGCAGCCATTGCCCAATCTCCTTCTGGAAGTAAGTTTTGCATATATTCTCCTCTTTTTTTCACTAGTTCTACTCCATCTTCAAATGAAATACATTTACTATAAATTAGAGCAGTATATTCACCTAAACTAAGTCCTGCTGATATTTCTGCATTAATTCCTTTCTTTTCTAATAGTTTAAGTATTGCTAAACTCATAGTTAAAACAGCAATTTGTGTGTTTTGAGTTTTACTTAATTCTTGTTCTGTTCCATCAAATGTGATTTTTTTTATATCAACACCTGTTATTTTATGTACATTTTCATATATATCTCTTACTTCTTGATAGTTTTCATATAAATCCTTTCCCATTCCTATTGATTGAGCTCCTTGCCCAGGAAATAAAAAACCTATTTTCATTTAATTTCTCCTTACTTTTTAATAATCTTTGATTCTACTTTTAATTTTCTTTTCAAATTCATTACAAAATTCACAAATTATTTTTCTGTTATCAATTTCTATTTCAAATTCTTTTCGTATTGATGTTGCTATTTTTTCTATTTCTTCTTCCATTTCTTCTTGATTAGTGTTAATTCCTATGCCTATAACAATAGATTTTACTTTTTCTCCTTGTAGTTTAGTTTGTGTTAAAATTCCACCTATTTTTTTGTTATTAAATACAATATCATTGGGCTTTTTTATTTTTAGATTAATATTGTATACTCTTTTAAAAACATCTAATATTACCTCAGCAATTTCAATTGTAATTCCTTCTAATTTTTCTATTTTACAATTTGCTTCTATAAAAAATGAAAATGCTAAATTACCTTTTCTTGATGTATACCACTTTCTTCCATGTGTTCCGTTTTCCAGCTGTTTGTTTTTCTGCCATTACAATCGTTCCATTTTTTATATTATTTTTTTCTATCATTCTCCAAATTTCTGATTGTGTAGAATCAATATTTTTATAAAAAAATATATTTCTTCCTAAAAATTCTGTTTTTAAATTTTCTAATTTCATTATTCTTTCCTTTTATTTTTCTTCCTTAATAAGTTTTAAATTTTCATGTCTTTTTATTTTATTTGTTGTTGTTTTTATTAAAGGTTCTTGACTTACAATAATTCCTCTTATTGCTTTATATTTAGGCATTTTATTATTAATTTCTTTTATTTTATTATTTA
>FR888062.1:23155-26135 GCA_000431335.1 Clostridium sp. CAG:343
TTTATATTTTTCTTTCATAGTTGCTTTATCATAAACAATTTTGCTATGAATTTTTATATCGTTTTTATCTTCTGACATTTGTTTTCCAAATATAAATGATTCTGTTACACCATCTATTTGGTTTATTAGTCCTTCTATTTCTTCTGGGAAAATATTTTTACCATTTTTTAAAACAATTACGCTTTTTCTTCTTCCACAAATAAATATATATCCCTCAGAATCAATTTTAGCTAAATCTCCTGTATAAAACCATCCATCTTTTATTGCATTTTTAGTTGCTTCTTCATCTTCATAATATCCAATCATTATACTTGGACCTTTTACTATTAGCTCTCCCATTCCATTTTCATCTACATCTACTAATTTTGCTTCTACACTTGGAACTGTTTTTCCAATAGATCCTACTTTATATGCTTTTTTTGTTCCTACTGCTACTACTGGAGATGTTTCTGTTAGTCCATATCCTTGAACTAAATTTAGCCCAAGTTTTCTATATCTTTCTTCTATTTCTGAATTTAGACTTGCAGCACCGCTAATCATTAATTTCATATTTCCGCCTAACATATCGTGTATTTCTTTAAATGCTTTCTTTTTTTCTTCCATAGATAAATTCTTACATAGCTCTTCTTTTTCTAATATTTCTTGTAATCTTCCCTGTTTTTCTAGTTGCTTTCTTATATTTTTAAAAATTCCTTCATATATTGCTGGCACAGATGCCATAACTGAAACTTTGTGTTCTTTTATATCTTCTACCATATGGCGAATTCCTCTGCAAAATACAGTTTGTGCTCCTGTATATAAAGATAATAAAAATCCTACTGTACATTCAAAAACATGATGAAGTGGTAAAAAAGATAAAAATGTGTCTTGGCTGTTTACATCTAATACTGACGCAATATCCATTAAATTTGAGCATATGTTTTTATGTGATAATGCTACAATTTTGGATGCTGATGTTGTTCCTGATGTAAATAACATTATGCTCATTTTTTCTGGATCGATTTTAGCATTTTCAAATTCTTTATTTCCGTTTTTTATTAATTTTTTTCCTTCTTCTATTAATTGCTTTTGAGAATAAATATCTTTTTTGTTTTTTTCTAAATCCATTGATATTAAATATTTTAATGTATTATCTTTGTTGTCTTTTATTTGTTTTAATGCTTTCTCGTATTTTTTTGAATAGAAAATAGCTTCTACTTTAGAACGTTTAATTAAATTTTCTAATTCATTTTCTGGAAGAGATTTGTCAAGTGGAACTACTATTCCAGTTCCACATACAATTGATAAATATGCTAATTCCCATTCATATCGGTTTTCTCCAATTACAGCTATTTTTTTTTCTTTTAATCCCATATTTATTAACGATGTTCCTAGACAATTTACCATTTGTCTTATTTCTTTATGGTTTATTATTTTATATGTTTCGTTTTCTTCTTTTATTTTATATGCTGGGTTTGAGGCATATATTTTTTCGGTTTTTATTAACATGTCTTTTAAATCTGTTATTTTTATGTTTTGTTTATCTCTTTTGTTCATGGTTTCTCCTAATCTTTCTTTTTTCTATTTTATATCATTTTTTTCTAGAAAATGTCATTATACTGATAGGTCAGTATAAAAGATAGGTTTTACTTTATTTATAGAATTTCTAGAGTAAAAATAAAAGTAGCATGTACAATGCTACTCTCACTTTAGTATATTCCATTTGATTATTTTATTTTCCATTTTTGTAATGTATTATTCCATTCTAATGATATATCAGATTTTAGATAAACTATAGGTCGAACACCATAATCATCATAGCTATATTCAGTACCAGTAGAAAAAAATATTCCTCTATTTAAAACTTTACCATCGTTTACACGACGAAGTCCCCAAGTCACACCATTCTTAACTGTTAAAGCACTTTCTGATGCAAGCCAGTATCTTGGTTGCGTTCCTGTTCCTACAAAAGATATTTCATAACTATCTTTATTAACAGCATATTTACCAAATAATATTTGATATATAGTATTATATACTCCATTTTCATCTACTCCTTGAGTAGGTTTCTCTTGTTTAGTATTTAATGTTGTTGGATTATAATAATAAAACGTACTTGTTATTTGTGTACTTCCTGACGTTAATGTTTTAAAGGTTTTATTTGATTTATCATAATAATTCAATGTATTTTGTGTTCCACTCCATTTTTGTCCATTTGTTGCACTTGATGATAATTTAGTCTCTCCTTCTTTTGTATATGTTACTTTATTTCCATATTCATTGAAATTACCTTCTTCACATTTTGCTGTTGCTGGATCATATCCTGTTATTTCATTTATATCTTCTGCTGTTATACTTGTTGCTTTTTCTGCTCCTTTTCCATGTCCAAATATTGCACTTATTTTATTTAATTCTTCTATTCCATTTATATATCCTTTTTGTCCTTTTAATGTATAATACGTTCTACTACCATTTGTATAATTACCTGCTCCAACAAATTCTCCTGATATTAATCTTAACTTTCCTTTTGATACGCCTAATATTCTCCATCCATATTCTGCATTTTTATATGTTTCTGCATTAAATTCTTGATCACTATCTGCTCCTGTTTTATCTGTTTTTGATGTATATGTCAAATCACTTGCATTTGCTTCTAATGTTGGATCATAATCTACATAGTCTCCTACTTTTAATGTTTGTTTTGTTTCTATGTTTGTTATTGTGTCTCCTTTTTGCTCCCAAGTTACTTTTGTTATTGTCTCTCCATCAAAATAGTATTCTTTTCCGGTTTTATTAAATCTTATTATCCAATCTCCTTCTTTTCCTGTTACCTTTGCTTCTGATACTTTAAAATCTACTTTTTCTCCTGTTTGATCTGCCATTAAATATTCTGTATATCCTATTTCAATTTGCTCCTCTTCATCTTTCTCATTTGTTATTGTTTTCGCTTCATTTGCTTTTGTTAATATCCCATTGTCTCCTGTTAATGTAGCAATTGTTA
>FR888063.1 GCA_000431335.1 Clostridium sp. CAG:343
ACAATTTCCTGCCATATCAAATATATTACATTGCTTATCTACCTTACTTGTTGCACTTAATATATTTGTTCCTGTAGTTTGTGGAGCACTTGTACTTGTTGATGATTGTCCAACAGTATATGAATATGTTGAACTATTACTTTCTGTTCCACACTTTTGTATAAACACTATTGCTGTATCCCATGCATAACTATTTATTAAATCACTTGTTACTTTTGCTTCACTTTTATACATATCTCTTGACAATTCTGATGCTTTATTTTGTGTTACATAATTCCAAACTTGTTGTTCTTTTTTACACACTAATTTTATATTATCTCCTGTATATCCTGTCCAATTTGTTTCATTATTACTATTGCTTGTTGATACTGAGGAATTATAGTCAACTACTCCTGCTTCATATCTTCCTATATAATACCCATGATTACTATTTGCACTTGTTTTAAATTTCTCTATATCTTTTGCAATAGCATTTTCACGACTACTATTATGACTTGCTGTTGTATCCTCTGTATTACTTCCAGAATATTCACTTGTTGTTATAGTTCCATCACTATTCTTTGTAAAATCATATCTTCCTAATTCTATTTCTACTGTTTCTTTATTCGCTTTTTTTATAGCATTTTCTCCAGTTCCTACTGGTATCCATACAAATTGGCTTCTTATTGTATTTGTATATGTTGCATCTTCTATTACTATTCCTCCTGTTACTTCTGTTGCTGAATCATCTGCTATTTTAAATCCTTTTGGTATTGTTACTTGGTTTCCATATGTGTCTTCTAATGTTGTTGTATCCTTAAATACTGTTCCTTTTGTTTTCAAACTTTGTATACTTTCTATTATATTTCCATTTGCATCTATTTTTTTCTTTTCTCCATTTACTGTTACTTCTAATGGAAATCCAGTATTATTTTTATCATAATTAATTCCTTGATTTTCTAAATTGTCCTTTAAATCTTTTAAATTCA
>FR888064.1 GCA_000431335.1 Clostridium sp. CAG:343
TCTCTTCAATCAAGCTATTTATTATTTAAATTATGGATTTGTCCCATCTTGTTTAAAAACTCGAAACTTAAAAGCTATAAGAAAGGATAATTATATGGAAAAAGTTATAATATATACAGATGGAGCTTGTTCGGGAAATCCGGGACCTGGTGGATGGGCTGCTATTTTAATGTATAAAGATAAACAAAAAGAAATTTCTGGAGGTATGAAAAACACAACTAATAATGTAATGGAATTAACAGCAGTAATAGAAGGATTAAAAATGCTAAAATATGCTTGTGAAGTTGATTTATATAGTGATAGTGCTTATGTAGTAAATGCTTTTTTACAAGGATGGATTTATAATTGGGTAAAAAAAGGATGGAAAACTTCAGGAAAGGAACCAGTAAAAAATAAAGAAATCTGGCAAGAATTATATGATTTAACAAAAATACATAAAGTTAATTTTATAAAAGTTAAAGGGCACAGTGATAATAAATATAATAATAGATGTGATGAATTAGCCAGAAAGGCAATAAAAGAATTATAATTGATAACAAAATATTACAATTTTATGACATATAACAAAAATATTGAAATGTTTTGTAATATTAAGTATAATAAAAATGGATACAAATGGACAAAAGAAAAATGCTTATAGCGTTTTTGTAAGTTAACTTGTTAGATAGTTAACTTAAAGGAGGAAACAAATGGAGAACTTTGCAGAATATATTTTAAATGAAGAAGATTTGATGCAAAAAATGGAGATTACATATTATTTATCAAGAAAGAAGAGAATTTTATTTGATAAATCAATTATATTTAAAACAGAAATAGCAAGAGCCTTTTTAAATTACGCTAAACTAGATGTAGATAAAAATCTTGTATTGACAGCATGTTTGTTGTGTAATTGTAAAAAAGTCGAAAACGCTCAAAATATAGAAAGTGTACATACATATGCTAAAAGAGGAGCGGAATATTTAGCTACACTTGGTTTTGAAAAAAACTTTTGTAATATTTGTGAACAAGTTAATAGATATAGTTATTCTAATCCAAGGAGTCGAGAAGGCGATATATTGGAATTAGTTGATGAATATGGAGGATTACTTTTAGATAGACCAGAGAGAAGTGGATTTAAGCCAGATGAGGCACTAGTGTTATTAGAATATAGAAATTTAAAAGACTATTACAATCAATATTTAGAGGAATTTAAAAGTTTTGTTAATTTTATGGAAGAAATCAATGTAAGTGAATTAGTTAATATGACAGCATTAAAAAGACTAGTAAAAATTTATAATGAAACAGAAGATGTTGTAAAATTCATGAAAGAAGTAGGATATACATATCAACCAAAATTAGATAAACTTATGGAAAAACATATGGCTGAAGTAACAAAAGAAATGTTTAAAAAAGTAGATGATCCAAATAGGCCATTATTTAGTCAAGAAACAACAAGAAAGATAATGAATCATATAAGAGAAGAATCAATGGCAGAAGTAGAAGTAAAGGAGAAATAGAAATGTACGAAATATTTGCTGACTTACATGTTCACATAGGTAGAAGTGAAAGTGGAAAACCAATTAAAATAACAGCTGCAAGATCATTAAATTTTGCTAATATTGCAAAAGAATGTGCAGATAGGAAAGGTATAAATGTAGTAGGGATAATAGATTGTGCTTCACCTTATGTAATAGAAGATATAGAGAATTTTTTGAAAACAGGAGATGCTTACGAACTAAAAGATGGAGGAATTATTTATAAAGATAAAGTATGCATTCTTTTAGGTAGTGAAGTAGAGACTTCAGAAAAAGGAAGAAACGGAAAATGTGGAAGTGCGCATAATATATGCTTTTTCCCATATTTAAAAGACATAAAAGGGTTCTCAAATGAATTAAGCCATCATTTAAAAAATATTACATTAAGTACACAAAGGACTGACTTGTCAGGATATGAATTAATTGATATTGTGGAAAAATACAATGGAATTTTAATTCCAGCACATGTTTTCACACCACATAAAAGTTATTATGGAAATTGTACTGATAGATTAGAAAACGTTTTTAAGGAAAAATTTGACAAAATATTTGCAATAGAGCTTGGATTAAGTTCAGATACATATTTAGCAGATACCATTTCAGAATTAGAAACAAGAACTTTTTTAACAAATTCAGATGCACATTCTTTACCAAAAATAGCAAGAGAATACAATAAAATAGCAGTAGAAGATATATCTTTTAAAGAAATTGTAAAAGCACTAAAAAAAGAAGACGGAAGAAAAGTTATAGCAAATTATGGATTAGATCCAAAACTTGGAAAATATCATAGAACCTATTGTGATGATTGCCAAAAGTCTATAGAAACTAAAGAACCAGTAGAAAAGTGTCCAATGTGTGGTGGAAAAAATGTTACATTTGGAGTATTTGACAGAATAGAACTAATAAAAGACAAACAACAAACTAAAAGTCCAAAAGATAGACCACCATATATTTACCAAATTCCTCTTGGTTTTATACCAGGAGTTGGAGGAAAGACAATTTCAAAATTGTTAAATACCTTTGAAACAGAAATGAACATTTTACACAAGTTGTCAAAAGATGATATAGAAATGGTAGTAGGAGAAAAAATAGCCAATAATATAGAAAATGCCAGAAACGGAAATGCTAAAATTCACTCTGGAGGTGGAGGAGTTTATGGTAAGGTTTCAGTAAAGTAATAAAATTAATTTTATAATATAAAATAGAGTTCTAAAAATCTCTTTATCGAATACACATTATGTATAAACGATAAGGAGATTTTTTATGAGAGACAAAGGAATTAAAATAAGAGATACTTTAAAGCAACATATTTTAAATAATAAAAAAGAATATATAGTTGTTATGTTATTTTTTTTGGTAGGTATATTTTTGGGAGTATTTTTTGTTAATAATATACAAGAGACGCAAAGAATGGAGATAAGCTCATATCTAACTAATTTTATAGAAAAAATGAAAACAACAGAAAATTTAAATTATATGGATTTGTTAAAAAATAGCATGGGACAAAATATATTGCTTGCTATTATGATTTGGTTTTTTGGAACTACAGTAATTCGGGATACCAGTTGTTTTTGGAATTGTATTTTATAGAGGATTTTGCTTAGGATATACTATATCTGTATGTGTATCTATTTTAGGAATAGGAAAGGGAATACTTTTTACATTATTAAGTTTAGTACTACAAAATTTAATTTTTATACCAGCTACATTAGCTTTAGCAGTTAGTGGATTTAAATTGTACAAATCAATTATTAGAGATAATAAAAAGGAAAACATAAAGTTAGAAATTGTAAGGCATACTATATTTTCTTTTATTATGTTGATATTATTATTGCTATCATCTGTGATTGAAATACTTGTATCTACGAATCTTTTAAAAATTTTTATAAAATATTTTTAAAAAAACTTAAAAATGTATTTACTTTTTTAGAATTGTTTGATATAACATATATAGTTTATGTAAATATAAGAAATTAAATATAGGGGTAGTGAAATAATGGAAAGACAATTAAAATATTTTTTTGATTTTTTGGAAAATGATAAAAAGTTATCAGATAATACATTACAATCATATAAAAGAGACTTAAAACAATTCAAAAGATATATAGAAGCATGTGAAATTAACTATAACCATGTAAAAGAAGAAGACATAAAAGATTATATAAAAGAACTTCAAGAAGAAGGAAAAAAAGCATCAAGTATATCTAGATGTATAGCTTCAATTAGGTCATTTTATCAATTTGTACTAAAAAGAAAAAAGATAAAAGTAGATCCTACAGCTAATATACAATCTCCAAAAATAGAAAAAAGAGTACCAAGTGTTTTAACATCAAAAGAAGTTGAATTATTATTAGATCAACCAAAAGATGTTGATTTAAAAGGAACTCGTGATAAAGCAATGTTAGAATTTGCTTATGCGACAGGAATGAGAGTAACAGAAATTATATCTTTAAATATAGATGATGTTAATTTAGAAGAAGGATATGTAACTTGTAAGACAGGAAATAAACAAAGAACAATACCTTTAGGAACAATGTCATTAAATGCATTAAAAGAATATGTAGATGATGCAAGAGATGTTTTAATAAAAAATGACGATGAAAAGGCATTATTTGTTAATGTTAATGGAGGAAGATTAACGAGACAGGGATTTTGGAAAATTATAAAATACTATAAAGAGCAGGCACATATAACAAAAGATATAACACCACATGTATTAAGACATTCATTTGCAACACATTTATTACAAAATGGTGCAGATTTAAAAGCTATTCAAACAATGCTTGGACATTCTGATATATCTTCAACTCAAGTTTATATGCAGTTTCAAGATGAAGGTTTAAAAAATATTTATAAAAAAGCACATCCAAGAGCTTAAAAACTATAGAGGAATTTAGAAAAATATTCTAAATTCTTTTTTTTGTGCTTTATATTTTTTAGTTCGTAAGAATATATCATTTTCTTACTGAACTGTAACCTTGTGAGCTAAAAAATGCAAAAACTTAAATTCATATTACTAGACATATATAACAAAAAAGGATATAATATGCAAAGGAGGAAATGTTAGAAAAAATACTAACATAGAACTAAAATGAAGAAAAAAGTATTATTTATATCAAGTACAGGAGGACATTTAAGCGAAATGTTACAACTCGCTCCTTTATTTGATAAATATGATTATCATATTATAACCGAAAAAGATAAAGCAAATGAATCACTAAAAGAAAAATATGGAGACAAAATATATTTTTTACCATATGGAACAAGGTCAAAAATATTTACATATATTTTCAAATATTTATATTTGTGTTTTAAAACAATTTATTTTTACTTTAAACTAAAACCTAAAGTAATTATAACAACAGGGACTCATACAGCAGGACCAATGTGCTATTTAGGAAAAATATTTGGAAGTAAAATTATATATATAGAAACATTTGCTAATAGAAATAAAAAAACAGCAACAGGAAGATTAATTTATCCTATTGCAGATTTATTTATTGTGCAATGGGAAGAAATGCTAAAAATATATCCAAAAGCAGTATATGGAGGTTCAATATATCAATGATACTAGTATTATTAGGAACACAAAATAATAGCTTTCATCGTTTATTAGAAAAAATGGATGAACTAATTAATAAGGGAATAATTAATGAAAAAGTAATTGTTCAATCAGGGTATACAAATTATGAATCAAAAAATATGAGGGTATTTGATTTAATTCCACAAGAGGAACTAGAAAGATATCAAGAACAAGCAGATTTGATTATAACCCATGGTGGAGTGGGTTCTATTGTTAGTTCGATAAAAAAAGGAAAGAAAGTAATAGCAGTTCCAAGACTTCATGAGTATCATGAGCATGTTAATGATCATCAAAAGCAAATAGTAGAGTTGTTTGGACAAAAAGGATATATTATTGGAATTAGTGGAGTAAATGAACTAGAAGAAGCTATTATAAAAGCGCAAGAATTTAAACCAGTTAAATATGAAAAAAAAGAAGATGGAAACAAAAAAATGTTATCAATTATTCAAGATTTTATTGAAAAAATATAAGGTGTAAGATTAGTGGCAGAAGAGGAAAGAAATGTTCAAAAATAATAAAAAAATTATTAAATAGAGGTTATAGGTAAATTAAAAACCTAAATTTAGAATGAAGGATGTTAAGAATGGAAGAAGAGAGAATTATTAATCCAGATTTAAAAAATGAATTGGAAGAAAGATTAGAAAATTCTTTAAGACCAGCAAGTTTAGATGAATATATAGGACAAGATAAAGTAAAAGAAAATATGAAGATATATATAGAAGCTGCCAAAAAAAGGGGAGAACCATTAGACCATTGTTTATTTTATGGACCTCCAGGACTTGGAAAGACAACAATTTCAACTATAATAGCAAATGAAATGCATTCAAATATAAAAATAACATCAGGACCAGCAATAGAAAAACCAGGAGATTTAGCAGCAATATTAACAAGTCTTTCTGAGTATGATGTGCTATTTATAGATGAAATTCATAGATTAAGTAAAAGTGTAGAAGAAATGATAGAAAAACCAGGAGATTTAGCAGCAATACTAACAAATCTTTCTGAGTATGACGTGCTATTTATAGATGAAATTCATAGATTAAGTAAAAGTGTAGAAGAAATATTATATCCAGCATTAGAAGATTTCACACTTGATATTGTAATTGGTAAGGGTCCGAGCAGTAAGTCAATAAGATTAGATTTACCAAAGTTTACATTAATAGGAGCTACTACAAAAGCAGGTTCATTGACTACTCCACTTCGTGATAGATTTGGAATTATACATAGACTAGAATTATATTCGATAGAAGATTTATCAACTATAGTAAAAAGATCAAGTAAAATTCTAAATATAGAAATTGAAAAAGAAGCGGCAGTAGAGATAGCAAGAAGGTCAAGAGGAACACCAAGAATTGCAAATAGGTTATTAAAAAGAGTAAGAGACTATGCTATGGTTCTAGGAAATGGTAAGATTGATCTTAAAATAGCTAAACATGCTTTAAATAAATTAGAGATTGATGAATTAGGTTTAGATGAAATTGATAGAAAATTATTAGAAAGTATGATTATACAATATGGGGGAAGACCAGTAGGAATTGAAGCATTAGCAGTAACTATAGGAGAAGAAGTAGATACTATTGAAGATGTATATGAGCCATATTTAATTCAAATTGGTTTTATTGCTAGAACTTTAAGAGGTAGAATGGTTCTGCCACCAGCATACAAACATTTAGGCTATGATTATAAAGGAGAGTAATGTAATGAAGGATATGTTAAAGAATATTATAAATAAAACATATTTTAAAGTTGCAATTATAAATTTAGTAATATTTGGAATTGCTAACATCTTATTTAACATAAAGTATGAACAAGTAGATGATATGATTATTTATAGTCTTTATTCTGGGTTAGATAGTACATATAATATCCATGGAATATATATATATCCTTTAATATGTTTAGTATTAAGTAATTTATATAAAATTTGTTCAATAATAAATTGGCATACAGTATTATTATTAAGTATGCAATTCATATGTTTTACAGTAATAGGAACTATATTGCTTAAAAATAAATCAAGTAAAGTTGGTTATATTTTGTATACTATATTTGCAAGTATTTGTTATACATCATTATTGTTATTAATTCAATATACATCAGTATCAGCATTGCTAATAGCTACAGCATTTTTTATAATATTTGATATGCAAGAAGAAAAAAGTTTTAGCAAACGAAAAAAAGTATTTGCAGATATATTATTTGTTTTAGGAATAATGATAAGATTGCAAAGTTTAATGATAATTTTACCATTTTTTATTGTATATTTAGTATATATAATTTTAAAAAATAAAAGAACATTAAAAATTAGTGATATAAAGGAGATTGTTAAACAATATATAATTTTATTTATTTTAACTATTTTAATATATTCTTCAAATATAATATTTTATAATACAAATTCATTATATAAAAATTATATTGAATATAATGAATTAAGAACTAAACTTCAGGATTTGTCATATACAGATTATGAGGAAAACAAAGAAATATTTAATGAAATAGGATGGTCAAAAAATGATCATTATCTATTTTATACTTTTAACTATGGAGATGAAAATACATATAGTAAAGAAAATTTAGAAAAAATAGTTAAATATATGAAGGATAATGGAATAGAGTATAATTTGAATACTAATTTTAAAAGTATTTTAGAGCAATTGATTAGACAATTAGTAGAAAGTAATGAATTATTTACAATAATATTTTTGGTAGCTTTTATATTAGTATTATGCTTAAATAAAAACAAGACTGCTTTTTCAATAATTATATTATTAACAACAATAGGGATAAATGTTTTGTTTATAGTTTTAAATAGAGCAATGTTAAGAGTAGTTATTCCAGAGTACATTTTAGGAACAGCAATGTTGTTATATTTTGTAAAATATAAGGATACAGAAAAGTGTGATATTGAAGGTATTTTAGTATTTTTAATTTTATCTGTAGTTTTATTATCAGCAAATAAATATAATTTTAATTATAAATTAGAAAACTACAAAAATTATCAAGAAGTAATAGAATATACAAATTCACATAAAGAAAATGTTTATTTATATACAGCGCCAGCTTTACAATTTAGATATTTAACATATTCTGTATATTCCATGCCACCTAAAGGAGCTTTTTCAAATTTAAGAGTTATGGGAGGTTGGGATATATTTACAGAAAATTATTATGAATTTAAACAAAGAAATAGTTTAGATGGTACATTTTTAGATTTGTTAAAGGAAAATGTATATTTAATAGACGGAGATGTTGAATGGTCTGGAGTATATTATGAAAATTATAAAGAACATGTAATACAATTTATAAAGGAACACTATGGGAAAAATGTAAAATGTGAGAAAATAAAAACATTTGATAATATATATATATATAAATTAACAGAAGAGAATATATAGATTAATTTATAGAAGGGAAAAATAAAAAATGAACTTATTATTACATACTTGTTGTGCGCCATGTAGTGTATATTGTATAGATTCTTTAAGAAAAGAAAATATAGAACCAACAGTATATTGGTATAATCCAAATATTCATCCATATATGGAATATAAAGCAAGAAGAGATTGTTTAAAAGAATATACAAAATCAATAGAAATAAATGCAATATTTGAAGAAGATTATGGATTAGATGAATTCTGTAAAAATGTATCAAATGCATTAAATACAAGATGTGTTAATTATTGCTATCCAGTAAGGTTAAGAAAAACTTTCGAGTATGCAAAACAAAATGGATTTGATTCGGTTTCAACAACACTTTTATATAGTATTTATCAAAAACATGATTTTATAAAAGCTTATTGTGAAAAGTTAGCTAAAGAATATGGGATAGAATTTTTGTATAGAGATTTTAGAGATGGATTTTGGGTTGGACATGATAAAGCAAGAGAATTAGGACTTTATATGCAAAAATATTGTGGTTGTATTTTTTCGGAGGAGATGAGATATTATAACCGCAATGCCACAAAACCTAGTATCCCCAATGGTTACAAGATACCGAGAGAACCTAGATTGCAGGTAAAAAAAATAGAAAATAAAGATGATTATATTGATTTACTTTTAGAAGCAGATCCTTCAAAAGATATGATACATAAGTATTTGGACGATTCTGATGTATATGCATTAAAAAAAGAAGATG
>FR888065.1 GCA_000431335.1 Clostridium sp. CAG:343
GATATATGAGACATTTAAGACCTGTCCCCCCTGTTTCATTTAAAGTTTAGAGTTTTCTAAATAATGTTTGCAGAATTTATTTATACAGCATGTTTGACATTTAGGACTTCTTGATACACAAGTATTTCTACCATGCCACACTAGTAAGTGATTAATATCTTTTAGTGATTCTTTTGGAAATATTCTAATTAAATCTTGTTCTATCTTTTCAGGTTCTTTTTGAGTAGATAATCCTACTAAATTAGAAATTCTTTTTGCATGAGTATCAACAGCGATTCCTTCTGCAATTCCAAAAACTTCTAGTAAAATAACATTAGCACTTTTTCTTCCAATTCCAGATAGTGAAATTAATTCCTCCATAGTGTGAGGAACTTCACCATTAAATTTTTCTAAAATTTGGTTTGCACATAATTTAATATTTCTTGCTTTATTTTTATAAAAACCACAAGGATGTATTATATTTTCTAGTTCGTTAATATCAATATTTGCATAATCTTGAATTGATTTGCATTTAGAAAACAAGGTTGGGGTTGTTTTGTTTACTCTTTCATCTGTACATTGAGCTGATAGCATAACTGCTACAACTAATTCAAAAGGAGTAGAGAAATCTAAACTACAAGTAGCATCAGGATAAGCTTTTTTTAATGAATTTATAATTTGAATTATTTCAGAATTTTTCAATTTAGTCACCTCTAAATATTATTTTATAAAATAATTATATTTTCGTCAATATTTTACTCTTTTTTGAAATTTGAAAAGTATTAAAGTTAAAATCTGAAAACTAAGTGAGAGTAAAGAGATAAAGTTAATTATACATAAAAAGGAACAAATAAATAAAAAAGATAATATAATATACAAAAACGATGGAGGTAATAGAAAAATGAAACATATATTTAGAAAAACTTTAGCAGTATGTCTAATTGGATTAGGTCTAGGAATATTACTTGTTTTATTACTTCCTTTAACAGGATGGTTATTCATTATTGGGGTTACCATTGTTTGCGTTGGGTTTATGTGGCTTGCATGTTAATAAAAAGGAGGGAGATACATATGACAGTAGTTGTAAAAAAAGTACCTAAGTTTTTAAGGGGATTTGTTAAATTGATATTTGGAATTAAAGATTAAAACAAAAAAAGAGCTTACGCTCTTTTTACTTTTCCATCTCTTAAACATTTAGCACATACAGAAATTCTTTTTACTTCACCATCAACTTCAGCTTTAACACTTCTTAAATTTGGTTTCCAAGTACGTGGTGATCTTTTACTTATATGAGAACGAGTAATGCTAAGTTTATTTCCATGACTAGCTGTTTTTTCACAAATTGCACATTTTGCCATATCTAAATTGCACCTCCTAAATTTCTTAATAAACTGACTATTGATAAGTTTAACACAAAAAGAAAAAAAAAACAAGTATTTTTTTAAAATTATAAAAAATTCCTTGCAAAATAGGAAAAATGTGGTATAATAAGTAAGCTAATAAAAACGAAAGGGTTGAAAAAAATGAATTGTAAAGTAGAAAAAACAAAAAATGCAAATGAAATTAAACTAGAAATAACAGTTGAATCAACAAGATTTGATGAAGCAATTAAAAAAGTATATTTTAAAAGTGCAAAATATTTTAATATACCAGGTTTTAGAAAAGGAAAAGCACCAATGCAAATAGTAGAAAAATACTATGGAAAAGAAATTTTCTATGAAGATGCTTTTAATGAAGTAGCACAAGAAGCTTTAGAAGAAGCTATTAAAGAAAATAAACTAGAAGTAGTAAGTAGACCTGATATTGAAGTAACACAAATAGAAAAAGGAAAAGATTTAATATTTACAGCTGTAATGCAAACAAAACCAGAAGCTAACCTTGGAAAATATAAAGGTATAGAAATTAAAAAAATTGAGTATAATGTATCAGACAAAGACATAGAGCATGAATTAGGACATATGCAAGAACATAATGCAAGATTAATTTCAATTGAAGATAGACCAGTAGAAACTGGAGATATAGCAACAATCGATTTCGAAGGATTTGTTGATGGAAAAGCTTTTGAAGGTGGAAAAGCCGAAGGACATGAATTAGAAATAGGAAGCAATACATTTATTCCAGGATTTGAAGATCAAGTAATAGGAATGAACATTGATGAAGAAAAAGAAATTAAAGTAAAATTCCCAGATGAATATTTTTCAAAAGACCTAGCTGGAAAAGAAGCTATGTTCAAAGTAAAAGTTCATGAAATAAAGAAAAAAGAATTGCCAGAATTAGATGATGAATTTGCAAAAGATGTAAGCGAATTTGACACACTAAAAGAATTAAAAGCAGATATAAAATCAAAACAAGAAAAACAAAATGAAGAAAAAGCAAAATATGAAACACAAGACGCTGTAATAAAAGAATTGTGTAAAGATGTAAAAGTAGATATTCCATCAGGAATGATTGAAATGGAAATTGACAATATGATAAAAGATATAGAACAACGTTTATCATACCAAGGATTAAAATTAGAACAATATCTTCAAATGATGGGTAAAACTATGGAAGATATAAGAAAAGAATATGAACCTCAAGCAATTGAAGGAATAAAATCAAGATTAGCATTAGAAGCAGTTATTAAAGCAGAAAAAATAGAAGCAACAGACAAAGAAATTGAAGAAAAAATAAAAGAAATGGCTAAGAATTATGGAAAAGAAAATGATAAAGAATTCCTAAACAATGAAAATGTAAAAAACTATATAAAACAAGGAATTGAATCAGAAAAAGCAATAGATTTCTTAGTGAAAAATGCAAAAATAAAATAATGAAAAATAAAAAGCTGGGGGATAAAAATTAACTCTAGCTTTTTGTCATAAAGGAGGAAAAAGTATGTTAGAAAAAAATAGTTTAGTACCATATGTTGTTGAACAAACAAGTAAAGGAGAAAGGTCTTATGATATTTTCTCAAGATTATTGAAAGACAGAATTATATTTTTAGGAGAAGATGTAAATCCAACTACATCTAGTTTAGTTATAGCACAATTATTATTCTTAGAATCAGAAGATCCTGATAAAGAAATTAGCTTATATATTAATTCTCCAGGGGGATCAATTACAGATGGAATGGGAATTATTGACACAATGAATTATATTACTTGTCCAGTTTCAACTATATGTATAGGAATGGCAGCAAGTATGGGATCAGCATTATTATGTGCAGGAGAAAAAGGAAAAAGATTTGCAACACCAAATGCAGAAATATTAATTCATCAACCACTAATCGGAGGTGGCGGACTTTCTGGTCAAGCTACAGAGATTAAAATTCATGCAGATCATTTAGTACGTACAAGAGAAAAATTAAATAAATTTTTAAGTGACAGAACAGGTCAATCAATTGAAACAATTGAAAGAGACACAGAAAGAGATCATTACATGACAGCACAAGAAGCTTTAGAATATGGATTAATAGATGGAATAATGGACAAAAGAAAATAAAAAGGAGAGAAAAGATTTATGGCAAAAAATGATACCCCAAAAAGTATAAGATGTTCATTTTGTGGAAAAGCACAAGAAAATGTAAGAAAAATAGTAGCAGGACCAGGTGTATATATTTGTGATGAATGTGTGGAGCTTTGTACTAGCATAATAGAGGCAGAATTATATGACGATGAAAAAGCAGGATATACATTAAATGAATTAAATGATATTCCAAGTCCAAAAGAAATAAAAAAAGTATTAGATGACTATGTAATAGGTCAAGATGATGCTAAAAGAACTTTATCTGTAGCGGTATATAATCATTATAAAAGAATTGCACATGAAGAAGTTGCTAAACAAGATGAAGTCGAAATCCAAAAAAGTAACATACTACTTTTAGGTCCAACAGGTTGTGGAAAAACATTATTAGCAAGAACACTAGCAAAAATTTTAAATGTTCCATTTGCAATTGCTGATGCTACGACATTAACAGAAGCAGGATATGTAGGAGAAGATGTTGAAAATATCTTACTAAAATTAATTCAAGCGGCAGATGGAGATATTGAAAAAGCTGAAAAAGGTATTATTTACATTGATGAAATAGATAAAATAACAAGAAAATCTGAAAATCCTTCTATTACTAGAGATGTTAGTGGCGAAGGAGTACAACAAGCATTATTAAAAATTATAGAAGGAACAGTTGCTTCTGTACCACCACAAGGAGGAAGAAAACATCCAAACCAAGAATTAATACAAATAAATACTGAAAATATATTAATAATATGTGGAGGAGCATTTGAAGGCTTAGAAAATATTATAAGAGACAGAACAGGAGAAAAAACAATTGGATTTGGAAAGCAAGTAAAAAGTCAAAAAGATGTAAATCAATATGAAATATTTAAAGAGCTATTACCTCAAGATTTATTAAAATTCGGATTGATTCCGGAGTTTATAGGAAGGCTTCCTATAATAGCTACTTTAAAAGACTTAGACAAAGAAGCATTAATTAAAATTTTAGTAGAACCTAAAAATTCACTAGTAAAACAATATCAAAAACTATTTGAAATTGATGGCGTAGAATTAGTCTTTGAACAAGAAGCATTAGAAGCAATAGTAGATAAAGCAATAGAAAGAAAAACAGGAGCTAGAGGACTTCGTTCAATCATTGAAGAAATTATGAGGGATATTATGTTTGAAATTCCATCTAACCCTAATATAGAAAAATGTATTATTACAAAAGCAACTGTATCAGATAATGCAGAACCTGAAATAGTAATAAATGAAAATAAAGAAAGATTAAAACCAGTTGCGAAGAAAAAAAGGCAAATGCCAAAAACTAGTGAAAAAGAAACAGCTTAAATTGAATCTAAAATAAAAAATAAAGATAGCATAATTTAATAATTAAACAAAAAACTTTCAAATTAAAAATATTTGAAAGTTTTTTTGTTATAAAGACATCCTTGGTTTTCATATGTTTTATAAGGGGTTACAAGGGACAAGGGGGACAGGTCAAAACTGTCTCATTTTTTTTGATTTTGTAGAAAGGAGAATATAAAATATGAGAGAAAGAAAATATGCTAGAAATAAAGCAGTTGAATATGCTGGAAAATGGGCATATTCTAGAAATCCAAAGTATTATAATTTTGATTTAATAGGAGGAGACTGTACTAGTTTTGTTTCTCAGTGTATATTTGCAGGAAGCAATATAATGAATTATACAAAAGATATAGGATGGTATTATATAAATGGAAATAATAAATCTCCATCATGGACAGGAGTAGAGTTTTTACATAAATTTTTAGTAAATAATAGAGGAATTGGTCCATATGGAAAAGAAATAAATCAAAGTGATGTAAAATTAGGTGATGTTGCACAATTATCTTTTGATGGACAAAAATTTGTGCACACATTGATAATCATAAATGTAGAAAATAAAAGCTTAGAAGGAATTAAAATTGCTTCTCATACATTTGATAATTATGGTAAGTCAATTGCAGAGTATACATTTCAAAAGGTTAGATTTATTCAAATTGAAGGTGTAAGGGAGTAACTAAGGGTTTGCAATTTGCATATTAAAAAATAATTTAAATAAAATCTTGAAAGCAAAAATAGGATATGATAGAATAAAAATCGGTAAAAGAGAGGATGCTAAAATGGGGGAATGCAAATGAAAAAAATGTTAGTCATAATAGTAATTTTAGCAATGATATTAGTAAGCATGATAATTTATAAAAATATAGCAATTAATAAAAATAAAAGTGTAAATGTACAGGAAGTAGAACAAATAGAAGAATATATTTCAAAAATATATATGTGGAAAGAAATAACCAAAGAAGCTTTACCTACATTTGAAAACATAAATAATGCTAATGAATTATGGCTCTGGGAAGTAATAAAGAAAAATTTGGAGACATATGAAACAACATATGAAGAAATTCAACAAAAAGGAAAAGAATTATTTGGAGAAAAATTTGAAAAACAGATTCCGAAAGAAGGAAATGATAGCTTTTATTATGACAAAGAAAGCAATAAATATTTAGCAACAGAAATTGTTTTGGATGAAGAAGAGGATAGTTTTTTATTAAAAGATATAGAGAAAGAGGGAGAAAAATATAAAGTAAAAATTATAGAATATATAGAAGATTATTCAGAAGAAAATAAAGTAATAATAAGAAACTTACAGGAAGAAGAAATAGGAAGGGTAAGCACAAGTGATAGTGAAACAAAAATAAAAGAAATAGTAAAAAACAATAAAGAAAGATTTAGTCAGAAAAATATAGAGATAAAAAAAGAAAAAGATAATTTAGTAATAGAGAAAGTAAATAAGGAGTAAAAATGTTAGAAAAATTAGACAAATGCAATATATGTCCACATCAATGTAAAGTTAATAGGAACCAAGGAAAGATAGGTCGTTGTAAAGCAACTGAAAAAATTAAAATAGCACTTTATTCAACACATAATTTTGAAGAACCCTGTATTAGTGGAGAAAAAGGTTCTGGAACAATATTTTTTTCAAATTGCAATTTAAATTGTGTTTTTTGTCAAAATTATGAAATTAGTCAATTAGGAAAAGGAAAGGATATTTCTATAGAAGAATTGGCTAATATATTTTTGAAACAACAGGAAAAAAATGTCGAAAATATTAATTTAGTGACGCCAACAAGCTATATTCCACAGATTATAGAAGCAATAAAGATTGCGAAAAGTAATGGATTCAAATTACCAATTATATACAATACAAATGCTTATGAAAAAGTAGAAACTCTAAAAATGTTGGAAGGATATATAGATATTTATTTACCAGATTTAAAATATGCAGAAAATGATGTGGCCAAAGAATATTCAAAAATAGATAATTATTTTGAAATAGCAACAAAAGCAATCCAAGAGATGATTAGGCAGGTAGGAATTCCAGAATTAAATAAAAAAGGCATAATGCAAAAAGGAGTAATGATAAGACATTTAGTATTGCCAAGTTATATTGAAAACAGTAAAAAGGTATTAAAATGGATTAAAGACAATCTAGATGATAAAATATATGTTAGTATTATGGCACAATATTTTCCGACATACAAAGCAAAAGAATATGAAAAAATAAATAGAAAGTTGACAAAAGAAGAATGGAAGAAAATAGAAAATTATATAGAAAAGCTTGAAATAGAAAATGGATATATGCAGGAACTTGGAGAACATGAAGAAGAATATGTGCCTAAATGGGATATATAAATTAATTATTTTAGTTTGAAAAGTAAATTTTATTATGATATAATTCAAAAAAAGTAAGGAGTATAAAAATGAAAATAAAAGTAATTGCCTCAACAAAAGTAGGATATAAAATGCCAAAAGAAGAAGCTATAGATTTTTCAGGTAAAGAAGCTGGAATTTGCTATTTACCAGATGATTTGGAAAAATTATTTGGAGAAGATAAAGAAAAAACATTAAAAAGAGCACAAAGAACATTGAAATCTGGTCATCATAGTGTATTTGGACATCCAACATATAATTTGACATTAGAAGGAATTCCAAAAATACTAGCTATGATATTAAATAATGAAAAAGTATACAATACTTCTGAAAAATCAGCAAGATATACTAAAATGAACCCATCAAAAGAAGAAAAGGAATTATACGAAAAATGGATTAATATTTATAAAGAAAAGATATCAGTAGAATATCCAAAAATAGATGAAAAAAGGGTAGAAAAATTAGCACAAGAAAATGCAAGATATTTAATTAGCATATTTACGCCAGCAACAATAATGGGGTATACAGTGAATTTTTGTCAATTAAATTATATTGTTCATTGGTTTGAAGATTATATTAAAAAAGAGGAAGATAATACTTTTTCAAAAAAATTAAAACCTGTACTACAAGAATTTATAGAACAGGTGAAGGATTTGACTGTTGAAGAATTAAATTCAGATGTAAAAAAGCGTACGATATCACTATTTGCTAAAAGAAAAGAAAGAAAAGAAGAGTTTGGAGAAAATTATTGTACAACATATTTAGCAAGTTTTGCACAATTAGCACAAGCACAAAGACATAGAACACTTAGTTATGAGATGTCATTGTTAGAAAATGCAAAATACTATGTGCCACCAATTATAAGAGGAACAGAATTAGAAAAAGAATGGCTAAAAGATATATCTTCATTAGAAGATTACTATCCACAGGGAATGTTAATTCAAGTAAATGAAAGAGGAACATTTGAAAATTTTATATTAAAATGTGAAGAACGTTTATGTGGAGCAGCTCAACTTGAAATTATGGATCAAACTAAAATTATAATGCAAAAATATTTAGAAAAAACAAAAGAAAGTGCTCCTGAAATTTATAATGAATTGTTACCATATTCAAAAGGAGCAAGATGCACATTTCCAGGGTGGAAATGCACAGCACCATGTGTGTTTGGAGCAAAAGATGCAATGAAAAGAAAAATATAGAAATTAAAGGAGAAAAAAGATGTTAAGTATAATAGTAGCAAAAGCAAAAAATAATATAATAGGAAAAGATAATAAAATGATATGGCATTTACCAGAGGATTTAAAGCATTTTAAAGAGTTAACAACTGGACATGCAATTATAATGGGAAGAAAAACTTTTGAGTCATTAGGCAAAGTATTACCAGATAGAAAGCACATTGTTTTTACTCAAAATCCGGATTTTAAAGTAAATGATAATAATGTAGAAATTGTTCATTCTTTGTTACAAATTCAAGATTTAATTGAAGGAGAAGAAGAGGCTTTCATAATTGGAGGAGCTATGATTTATAATTTTCTAATGCCATATGTAAAGAAAATGTATGTAACAGAAATTAAAGAAGAGTTTGAGGGAGATGCATTTTTTCCTAAAATTAGTGAAAATACATGGAAAGAGACAAGCAGAGAAAAAGGAATAAAAGATGAAGAAAATCCTTTAGATTATGAATTTGTTACTTATGAGAGAATTTAATAATATAATAAATATTTTATAAGCTTTTGGTTAAACTAAAAATGTTAAAAAGGAGATTAATATGTTTAAACCAAAAGCTATTTATTTTGAAAATAAAATTTTAGAATATCCATTAGGAAAAAAATTAATGGAAAAATATAAAGAAATTCCAAAAATAGAAATTGAAAATCACAATAATATAGAAGAAATGAGGAAAAAGGAAAATAAAGAATTTCCAAATATGAAAAGAAATCTAATTATTGGTATTAGGAAAACACATAAATTCGTAGAAAATCACAAAACATCAGATTATTTGGTGCCATATACTTCTTCTGGTTGTACAGCTTCATGTATGTATTGCTATTTAGTGTGTAATTATAATAAATGTGCTTATTTAAGACTATTTGTTAATAGAGAACAAATGTTAGAAGAAATAATTAAAACATCAGAAAAAGCAGATAGAGATTTGACTTTTGAAATTGGTAGTAATAGTGATTTAGTATTAGAAAATACAATTACAGGAAATTTGCCATGGACTATTGAAAATTTTAAAAATGCTTCTAAAGGATATCTAACATTTCCTACAAAATTTGATATGATAGATGATTTGCTAACATTGGATCATCAAGGAAGAGTAATTATTAGAATGAGTGTTAATCCAGAAGAAATAATTAATAAAGTTGAATTTGGTACTTCTAGATTAAAAGGAAGAATTGAAGCAATTAATAAACTAAAAGAAGCGGGATATAAAATAGGAATATTAATTGCACCAGTTATTTTAGTAGATAATTGGAAACAATTATACTCAGAATTAATTAAAAGATTAAATGAAGAATTATCAGAAAAAGTAAAAAGTGATGTGTTTTTTGAAATTATTTTTATGACATATAGTTATGTTCATACAAAGATAAATGAAGAAGCTTTTCCAAATGCAATAAATCTATACAATGAAAAAATTATGACAGGACGAGGAAGAGGAAAGTATAGGTATAAAAATGATATAAGAAAAGAAGGCGAAAATTTTTTACGAGAACAAATGAATAAGTATTTTTCAAATAATACAATTGAGTATATAGTATAAAAAATACAAAAAATGGAATTTTTTTCAAAAAAGCTTGACATAATTGATTAAAAATTGTATAATAAAAATACAATATGCATTAAAAAGCATTTTGTGTAAAACCAGCAAAAACATATCCATATCAAACACATAATTCAATGCTGGTCTCCAAACATTTTATTATTAAGTGTTTGGAGTTTTTTTATATTAAAAAATAAAAATGAAAAATATAAGATTAGTATAAATTATATGGCTTTTCAATTTGTTTAATGTATGATATAATATACACATAAAATAAAAAAAGGAAGAGATTTAGATGTCATATATAGAATTTAAAAATGTTTGTAAAGAATACAAAATGGGAGAAATAATTATAAAAGCACTAGATAATACAAATTTTGAAATAGAAAAAGGAGAATTAGTAGTAATAGTAGGACCATCAGGAGCTGGAAAAACAACTACTCTTAATATATTAGGAGGAATGGATAATGCTACATCTGGAAAAGTAATAGTTGATGGAAAAGATATTACTAATTTAAATAATAAAAAATTAATTCAATATAGAAGAGAAGATATAGGATTTGTATTTCAATTTTATAATTTAGTACAAAACTTAACAGCAAAAGAAAATGTCGAATTAGCGACGCAGATTTGTAAGGATTCATTAAATCCTGATGAAGTAATAGAAAAAGTAGGATTGAAGAATAGAAAGAACAATTTTCCATCTCAGTTATCTGGAGGAGAACAACAAAGAGTAGCAATAGCTAGAGCAATTGCGAAAAATCCTAAGTTATTATTATGTGACGAACCAACAGGAGCATTAGACTACAAAACTGGAAAGCAAATTTTACAATTATTACAAGATACAGCTAAGAAAGAAAATATGACAGTTTTAATAATTACTCATAATGGTGCCATAGCACCAATGGCAGATAAAGTAATTCATTTTAAAAATGGAACAGCAGAAAAAATAGAAATAAATAAAAATCCAATATCAGTTGAACAAATAGAGTGGTGAGACAAGAGGGACAGGTCTTTTTTGTCTCATAATTGAGCAGAAAAATGAAAAAATAATAAGAAACAATAAATAATGAGACAAAAAAGACCTGTCCCTCTTGTCTCATGAGAGGAGAAAAAATGAAGAGTGCTTTATTAAAAGATAGTATAAAAGAAATAAAAAATACATATAAGCGATTTTTGTCTATATTAGTAATGGCTTTTTTAGGTGTTGGTTTTTTTGCTGGGATGAGAGCAGCTTCACCAGATATGGTAGATACTATTGATCAGTATTATAAAGAAAGTCAGGTATATGACATTAAAATATTATCTACTTTAGGATTAACAAATGATGATATAGATGCTCTTTCTGAAATAGATGAAATAGAAAACACAGTGGGAACATATGAAACTGAAGGTAAAATAGAAATTGATAATAAAGAAATTATTACTAAAATTATGAGCGTAGAAAAATTGAATAAACCAATTTTATTGCAAGGAAATCTTCCTAAGACACAGAACGAGTGTGTTGTAGAAGATAGTTTTTTGACCGCTAACCATAAATCTATTGGAGATACTATTGAAGTTGAAGCAGAGAAAACAAAAAATGACGAAGGAGAAGAGGTTGAATATTTAAATAAAAATATTTTAAAAATTGTAGGAACGGTAAAAAGTCCTTTATATATTTCAAGAGATAGAGGAACTAGTAGTTTAGGTTCTGGAAAAATTGATTATTATATTTATGTACCTAAAGAAAATATTAAAGCAAATGAAATTTATACTAATATATACATAAAATTAAAAAATAGTGAGAATTATACAACTTCTAGTGAAAAATATGAAGAATATATTGCAGAAGTGAAAGAAAAAATAGAGGCTATTAAAGAAGAAAGAGAAAAAGCAAGACATGATAAATTGGTAGATATTGCGACAAGAAAAGTAAAAGAAGCAGAAGAAAAATTAAATGAGAATAAGCAAAATGCACAACAACAAATAGAAGAAGCTAAGCAAGAAATAGAAAATGGAAAGAATAAAATTGAAAAAGCAGAGGTTAAGTTGAATAGTAGTAAAAAAGAGGCTGATACAAAATTTAAAAGTGCTTATAATCAAATACAGATGGCTAAAGAATCTATATTTCAGAATGAAACTCAACTAAACCAAAAAGAACAAGAAGCAGGTCAACAAATAACTGAATTAGAAATAAAAAAACAAGAATTACAAACACAATTTGATACTATTGAAAATAACTTGACACAACTTGAAACACAATATAATCAAATTAAAGATAATCCGAATATTTCAGAAGAACAGAAACAAATGTTGGAAAACAAAATACAAATGTTAAAACAATCGAAACAAACAATAAAAGCAGGAATTGAACAAATTAATAATGGAATAACAACAGGTAAACAAGAAATAGAAAATGCAAAGACACAATTACAAAATGCAAAAAATGAGTTAACAAAAAAAGAAAAACAATATGAAGCAACGAAAACTGCTACTTATAGTAGTTTAGAAAATGCAAAAATAGAGATTGAAAAATCAAAAACAGAGTTAGAAAAAGGAGAAAAAGAGCTAGAAGAAAAACAAGAAGAATTTAAAGATAAAATAGCAGATGCAGAGTCAAAATTAATTGATAGTAGAGAAAAAATTGCCAATATAGAAAATCCAACATGGTATGTTTTAGATCGATATAGTAATACAGGTTATAATAGCTTTATACAAGACACTGAAAGTATTGAAAATATATCAAAAGTATTTCCAATTGTATTTTTTATGGTAGCATTGCTAATTTCACTAACTTCTATGACAAGGATGGTAGAAGAACAAAGAACTCAAATAGGAACACTTAAAGCACTTGGATACAATAAACTCCAGATTGCTAGTAAATATGTTATCTATGCTGGGTTAGCTTGTGTTATAGGTGGAGTACTAGGAATGAGTGTGGGATTTGTTTTATTACCTCAAATTATCTGGACGATGTATCAAATGATGTATCAAATGACAGACAACATACATATTAGTTTTAATATAATAATTGGTGGAATGGGGCTTTTATTGATTTGCGTATGCATTATTGGTGCAACTATATATGCAGTTTTAAAAGAATTAGTTCAAACACCATCTACTTTAATGAGACCAAAAGCACCTAAAATGGGAAAAAGAGTATTACTAGAGAAAATACCATTTATTTGGAAAAGATTAAGTTTTTCTCAAAAGGTAACAGTAAGAAATATTTTTCGATATAAAAAAAGATTTTTAATGACAATTATCGGAATTTTAGGATGTACAGCACTAATTGTGGTAGGTTTCGGAGTTAGAGATTCAATTCGATGTATTATGCCAAACCAATTTGAAAAGGTGTTTAACTATGACATGCAAATAGGGCTAAAAAACGGATTAGAGGATGAGCAAAAACAAAAATATATTATAAGTTTACAAGAAAAAACAGAATTAGAAAAAGTAGTGGAAACTTATATGACTTCTAATATAGCGAAAAATCAAGAAAACGAAGAAGACGTACAAATCATTGTACCAAAAGAACCAAAAGATTTGGATGAAGTAATAAATTTAACAGATGTAAAAACAGGAGAAAAGGTACAATTAGAAGAAAATGCAATATGTTTAACAGATAAGGTAGCTGAATTATTAAATGTTAAGCAAGGTGATACGATTACTTTAAAAGACAGCAAAGATAAGGAAAGGCAAGTAAAAATTTCTAATATAGTAGAAAATTACGTATATCATTATGTTTATATGTCAAGAATTACTTATGAAAATTTGTATGGAGAAAATTATAATACAAATATGTTATTTACTAAAAATAATAATTTAAGTGAAGAACAAGAAACAAATTTAGCAACTGAGATTATGAACCAAAGTGAAGTTGCAAGTATTAGCAGAAATTCTTCTATTATGAATTTATTAGATGATACAATGAAATCTTTAAATTATGTGGTAATTATCCTAATTGTATCAGCTGGATTACTTGCGTTTGTGGTATTATATAATTTATCTAATGTTAATATTAGTGAGAGAATAAGAGAACTTGCAACAATTAAAGTACTAGGATTTTATGATAAAGAAGTATATTCTTACGTGACAAGAGAAACTGTTATATTAACTGCCATTGGAATTGTATTAGGGCTAATCGGCGGATATTTTTTAAATTACTTTATTATACGGAACTTGTGAAATTAATATGTTACGATTTGCTAAAATAATACAACCAATAAGTTATGTGTATGCTACATTGATAACGATTGGATTTACGATAATTGTGAATATTGTGACTTATTTTGCTTTGAAGAAAATTGATATGATAGAAAGTTTGAAAAGTGTGGAGTAAAAAAGTTAATGAAGAAGAAGGAGTTGCTAGTATGGCACAATTTGAGAAGTTTTTTATTCAAATAAAAGAAAAAATACTTGCAATTTATTACTAAATATAGTACAATAGGTATGTCAAAAAAACAGACCTTTTACTTAGCTTTAAGATTAGCACCTAAACTTTGAGCTCAGTTTAAGGAAAAGAAAAAATATTTAGGAGGTGTAAACACATGACAAAGGAAAGAAAACAAGAAGTAATAAACACATATAAAAGAGAAGAAAAAGATACTGGTTCACCAGAAGTTCAAATAGCTCTTTTAACAGAAAGAATCAACGAATTAACAGAACACTTAAAAGTACATAAAAAAGACAATCACTCAAGACGTGGTCTTTTAAAAATGGTTGGAAAAAGAAGAAATTTATTAAACTATTTAGCTAAAAAAGACGTTAACAGATATAGAGAAATCGTTGAAAAATTAGGATTAAGAAAATAAATTGACTGGTAAAAGCCTATGCTTATTTTAGCACGGGCTTTTATCAAGAAAAATCTTATTAAAAATGTCAAGTAAGAAATTTAGGTAAGTAGCTTGTATAATGTATTATTAATACTAATATATTATAGAGGTTACAATCTAAATAAACTTGACAGAATATAGGTGCAAAAAATATATGAGCCATAAAAATTATTTTATGGAAAAATTAATATTGAAATAAAAATAAAATTGTATCAATATTAGTAAAAAGGAGGAAAATATGTTTAGAACTTATGAAACAGAATTAGCAGGAAGAAAACTTGTAATAGAAACAGGAAAAATGGCAGGACTTGCCAATGGAAGCGTATTAGTACGTTATGGAGATACATGTGTATTAGTTAATGTAACAGCTTCAAAAGAACCAAGAGAAGGAATTGACTTTTTTCCATTATCAGTAGACTTTGAAGAAAAATTATATTCAGTAGGAAAAATACCAGGGGGGTTCTTAAAAAGAGAAGGAAAACCAAGTGATAAAGCAATTTTAACATCAAGAGCAATAGATAGACCATTAAGACCACTATTTCCAAAAGACTTTAGAAATGATGTAGTAGTTGTTGCTACAGTACTTTGTGTAGAGCAAGACAATTCACCAGAAGTTGCAGCTATGATAGGAGCTGCTTGTGCTTTAGCTATTTCAGATATTCCATTTAATGGACCAACAGCAGCTGTAAATGTAGGATTGGTAGACGGAAATATAATTATAAATCCAACAGAAAAACAAAGAGAAAAAAGTGACTTAACATTAACTGTTGCTGGAACTTTAAATAAAATTACTATGATAGAAGCAGGAGCTAATGAAGTTCCAGATGATACAATGTTAGAAGCAATTAAAGAAGCACATAAAGAAATTAAAAAAATATGTAAATTTATTTCTGATATTCAAAAAGAAATCGGAAAACCAAAATTTGAATATAAATCTTTTGAAGTGGATCATGATGTATATGAATATATTGAGGAAAACTTTAAAGTAGAAATGAAAGAAAAAGTTCAAGAAGCAGATAAAGAAACAAGAGACAACAATATAGATGAACTAACAAATAAAATTGAAGAAGCTTATAAAGAAAAATTTGGAGAAGAATTGTATGAAGAACATAAAGGAGATTTAGGGGAAGCAATTTATAAACTAGAAAAAAAATGTGTAAGAGAAATGATTTTTGTTGAACATAAAAGAGTAGATGGAAGAGCTTTAGATGAAATAAGACCATTATCTTGTGAGGTTGGATTACTACCAAGAGTACATGGAAGTGCATTATTTACAAGAGGACAAACTCAAGTAATGTCAATAGCAACTTTAGGAATGATAAGTGAAGAACAAGTATTAGATGGAATTGATACAGAAGAATCAAAAAGATATATGCATCATTATAACTTCCCAAGTTATTCAGTAGGAGAAGCAAGACCATCTAGAGGACCAGGAAGAAGAGAAATAGGACATGGAGCTTTAGCAGAAAAAGCATTAGTACCAGTTTTACCTTCTAAAGAAGAATTTCCATATGCAATAAGAGTTGTATCAGAAGTATTATCTTCAAATGGATCTACATCACAAGCAAGTATTTGTGGTAGTACATTATCTTTAATGGATGCGGGAGTACCAATTAAGAGACCTGTTGCAGGAATTTCAACAGGATTAGTTACAAATCCAGACAATGATGAAGATTATGTAATGTTAGTAGATATACAAGGGTTGGAAGACTTTTTTGGCGATATGGACTTTAAAGTAGGTGGAACTGAAAAGGGAATTACAGCTATTCAAGTAGATATTAAATGTGACGGATTAACTTATGAAATAATAGCAGAAGCATTTGAAAGAACAAGAAAAGCAAGGAAACATATACTAGAAGATGTTATGTTGCCAGTTATTTCAGAACCAAGAAAAGAAGTTTCAGAATATGCACCAAGAATTGTAAGTACAACAATTAAAGTAGATAAAATAAAAGACGTAATTGGACCTGGAGGAAAGATGATAAATAAAATCATTGAAGAAACAGGAGTAAAAATTGATATTGAAGAAGATGGACAAGTATTTATTTATTCAACAGATAATCAAAAAGCAGAACAAGCACTAGAAATGATAGAAGATATAGTAAGAGAAGTTGAAGTTGGAGGAATATATTACGGAGAAGTTGTAAGGATAATGAACTTTGGAGCATTTGTTGATTTAGGATGCGGAGGAAAAGAAGGGTTACTTCATATTTCAAAGATTTCAAAAGAAAGAATAAAAAATGTAGAAGATGTACTTCATGTAGGCGATAAAGTTACAGTTAAAGTAATTGAAATTGATGATCAAGGAAGAATAAATCTTTCAATGAAAGACTTAACTGATAAAGTTGAAGAAACAGAAGAATAAAATTTATACAAGAGAGAGAAAGATGAAGGAATAAAAAAGAATTTAAAACCTTCATCTTTTTAAATCTTGGTAAATATTAAGGAGAAAAGCTAATGAACAATAATAAAAAAATATTGGGAAAAGTCATCTATGTTATAACATTACTATTTTTATTAGTAATATTATATTTTGCATATGAGTATTATCAAAGCAACAATTTTAATGATTTTATACGTAGCGAGAAAAACTTATATACATCAAAATTTAAAAGAGATAAAGAAACAAAATATTCACAAAAAAGTAGTTATAAAATATCTTCTGATGAATTTAATGATGCAATGTTTTATAAAGAAGTGCAAGTAGAAAAAAATCAACCATATAAAATAACATGTATGGTAAAAACAGAAAATGTAATACCACAAGAACAACAGGCAGGAATAGGAGCTCAAATTTCTATAGAGGGGTCAACAGAAAGATCGATAGCGATTCAAGGAACAAATGAATGGCAAAAGATAGAATTAATTTTTAATTCAAAAAACAGAGATAGTATTAATATAGGATTTAGATTAGGAGGAAATTTAGGGTTAGCAAAAGGAAAAGCATGGTTTTCTGATTTTAAATTAGAAGAAGGAACAACAAATTCAAACAATGAATGGAAATTTGCTTGTTTTATTTTAAAAACAACAGATGTAAACTTAAATGGAAAAGAAATAAAATTACAAATTAATAATAGTGATGAAAATGATATAAAAAATACAATAAACAGGTTTGAAACATCTTGTTATACATTATCTAAAAATAAAATGAATGCAAAATGTGACATATATGAAATAAATACACCTTTAAATGAATTATCCTATGATGAACAATTTGGATATTATGTAGCACCAGAAAATGTAGAAGCGCAAATAAAAGAAACAATTACCAATAGTGACTATGATCACATATTTGTAATTGTAAGGTTACGGGGATGAAGAACACGAAAATGATATTGAAGTAAATGATTGGATAGGACTTCGGTTCAATGGATTACTATGGAATAGGTTTTTCTAACATAAGACTTCCTAATGACTCAAAAAGCTATATTTATAAATATGATTCTCGTATAAATGCATTTCCAGAAGAAGTATTTTTACATGAATTTTTACATTCTTTAGAAAGAAATGCACAAGAATATGGATATGATAGACCAGAGTTACATGCTTATCAAGAATATGGATACAAAAATGAAAAATTAATAGGGCAAAAAAAGTGGTATACAGACTACATGAATAAAGAAATAAAAACAACCTCTGGAAACATTGGATTACCAAAAGAAATATATACGCTAAAACCAGCTAAAAACAATGAATTTAATTATTCATATGAAATGCAAGTGTTTAAACAACCAGAAAATATAATAGAAGAAATAAGAGAAATAATAGAAAACTTAATAAGCAAAGTAAAAATTTTGACACAGTAGGGACAGGTCTTAAATGTCTCACGAAAAAGTCTAATAATGTAAAAAAACGTCAAAAAATAATGAATTAAAATAAAAAGGATTAGAAAAGAGGAAAAAAAGTGAAAGTAACAGAATTTAATTATGATTTACCAGAAGAATTAATAGCACAAACTCCATTAGAAAAAAGAGATGAATCAAGATTAATGATATTAAATAGACAAGAAAAAACAATAGAACATAATACTTTCAAAAACATAATAGAATACTTAAAACCAGGAGATGTATTAGTAAGAAATAATACAAAAGTAATTCCAGCCAGATTATATGGAAAAAAAGAAACTGGAGCAAATGTCGAATTTTTATTATTAAATAACATAGAAGGAGATAAATGGGAATGTATCGTAAGACCAGGAAATAAATTACATGTTGGAACAAATGTGATTTTTGGAGAAGGACTATTAAAAGCAAAAATATTAGAAATTATGCCTGGTGGAACTAGAAAAGTCGAATTTAGTTATAAAGGAATTTTTAATGAAATTTTAGATAAAATAGGAATGATGCCACTTCCACCTTACATACATGAAGAATTAAAACAAAAAGATAGATATCAGACTGTTTATGCAAAATATGATGGATCAGCAGCAGCACCTACAGCAGGGTTGCACTTTACACCAGAATTATTAAAAAGATTAGAAGATAAAGGTGTTATTATTGCAAATGTAACTTTACATGTTGGAATAGGAACATTTAGACCAGTAAAAGAAGATACAGTAGAAAATCATGAAATGCATTCTGAACATTATTATATAAAGCAAGAAGATGCAGAAAAGATTAATAATGCTAAAAAAGAAGGAAGAAGAGTAATTGCAGTAGGAACTACATCTTGTAGAGTATTAGAGACAATAGCAGATGAAAACGGTATAGTAAAAGAGACAGAAGGAGATACAAAAATATTTATTTATCCAGGGTATAAATTTAAATGTTTAGATGGACTAATAACCAACTTTCACTTGCCACAATCAACACTACTAATGTTAGTATCTGCATTAGCAGGAAAAGAATACATAATGAAAGCATACAAAGAAGCAGTAAAAGAAAAATATAGATTCTTTTCGTTCGGAGACGCAATGTTTATAAGTTAGCCGTGCGATGCGGAGCAAGCTACGGATAACTTATGCAACTGAGTGAAACGAAGTTGTATACAATAAAAATGATAAAGGAGAAAAAAATGAAACCAGCAGTAACATATGAACTATTACACGAATGCAAACAAACAGGAGCAAGAAGAGGAATAATACACACACCACATGGAGACATACAAACACCAATATTTATGCCAGTTGGAACACAAGCAACTGTAAAATCAATGACTCCAGAAGAACTAAAACAAGAAGTAAATGCTCAAATAATACTATCAAACACATATCATTTATATTTAAGACCAGGAAATAAAATAGTAAAAGAAGCAGGTGGATTACACAAATTTATGAATTGGGATAGACCAATATTAACAGACAGTGGAGGATTTCAGGTATTTAGTTTAGGAGATTTAAGAACAATTCATGAAGAAGGAGTGGAATTTAAATCTCACTTAGATGGTAGCAAACACTTCTTTTCACCAGAATCTGTTATGGAAATTGAAGAAGATTTAGGTGCGGATATAATAATGGCATTTGATGAATGCTGTCCATACCCATCTACATATGAATATACTAAAAATTCAATGGAAAGAACAACGAGATGGGCAAAAAGATGCAAAGAAGCACATAAAACTGTAGACAAACAAGCTTTATTTGGAATTATTCAAGGAGGATTTTATAAAGATTTAAGAACTCAAAGTGCAAAAGAATTAATTGAATTAGATTTGCCAGGGTATGCTATAGGAGGAATTAGTGTTGGAGAACCAAAAGAAGAATTTCTAGATATTTTAAAATATACAACGCCTCTTATGCCAAAAGACAAACCAAGATATTTGATGGGAGTAGGAACACCAGATTATCTAATAGAAGCTGCAATGGCTGGAATAGATATGTGTGATTGTGTTTTACCAACAAGAATTGCTAGAAATGGAACAGCTATGACATCACATGGAAAAGTTGTAGTAAGAAATGCAACATATGAAAGAGATTGGACTCCTTTAGACCCAGAATGTGATTGCTATACTTGCAGAAATTATACCAGAGCCTATATCAGACATCTTATAAAAGCAAATGAAATTTTAGGAGTAAGATTATTATCAATTCATAATTTAAAATTCTTGACTAATTTAATGGAAAGGGTTAGAATAGAAATAGAGAATGATAATTTAGGCAATTTTAAAGAAGAATTTTACAAAAAGTATGGGTACACCAAATAGAAGGAGATGGTACAAATGAATTTAATAGAAGAAGAATTTCAAAATAAAGAAGAAAAAAAGAAAAAAAGAACAACAACAATTATATTAGTGGCAATTATTTTTGTATTTATAGCAATAATTGCTACAGTTGGATATTTAATGTACTTACAAAATTCAACATTAAAAGTTTTATTAGATGGAAAAGAAAATTCAAAAGTAAAACAATTAATACAAATAGAAGATGACGGAACAGTATATTTCCCAATAAAAGAAGTAGCAAGTTATTTTGGATATGAAAGTTATAACGGAGAATATAAAGACAAATCTGAAAATGCAAGCAAATGTTACATTCAGAATGAAAACGAAGTTGCAAATTTTTCATTAGGTTCTAACAAAATTTATAAATTAGACTTAACGAATTCAAACGATAACTACGAATATTCATATACTAAAAAACCAGTAAAAGCAAAAGAGGGAATTTTATATGCTACTTCAGAAGCAATTGAAAAAGCATTTAATGTAAGTTTCCAATATGATCAAGATAAAAATAGAATAATAATATACACATTGCCTTATTTAGTTCAAAGCTACTCGGGCAAAGTTTTAGATAGCGGATATAGTGAAATAAGTGATGTATTTGCTAATAAAAAGGCAATATTACAAAATATGTTAGTAGTTAAAAAAGGCGAAAATAAAAATATATATGGCGTAATTGATACACAGGGAAAAACTATTTTAGAAGCTAAATATGATAATATAACATATCTTCCTAATGTAGGAGACTTTTTAGTCGAAAGCAATAAAAAAGTTGGAGTGTTGTCTAAAAATGGAGAAACTAAAATTCAAATTATATATGATTCTATAGAATTAATGGATAGTGATGCAGGATTATATGTTGTGAAAAAAGATAATAAATACGGAGTTTTAGATCTACAAGGAAAAACAAAAATATTTACTGAAAATGATGAAATAGGTATTGATGCTTCTAAATTTGAACAAAACAACATAAAAAATAGATATTTATTAGCAGAGAATTTAATTCCTATAAGAAAAGATAAATTATGGGGATTATATGACAAAAATGGAAGAAAAATAGTTGATTTTAATTACGACAGTTTTGGATATGTTGCTTCAACAAATAAAGATGCTTTAAATTTATTGGTAATACCAGACTACAATGTAATAGTAGCTTGCAAAGAGAAAAAATACACATTACTAAATTCAGCGGGAGAAGAATTATTTGCACCAATAGCAGATGATATTTACATGACAATTGATGGAGGAGAAAAACATTATTGGATAGCTGTAAATGACCAAAGAATGGATGCAACAGAGTTCTTGGATAAAAAAGGAGTATCTTCAAATAATTCTACGTCATCAAATAAAGCAAATAATACAACAAACAACAATTCAAAAGATTCTAATGAAACAAATAATGATAATGGTGCAAATAATGAAAGTCAAGAAACAAGTGAGCAACAAGACAATCAGGAACAAGAAAATGATGAGAATTCTTAAAAATTTTTAATATTATAAAAAAGTAAATGTTTTTTAAAAAAAGCATTTACTTTTTTTAAAAAGTTGTATAAAATATAAGAGAGAAAATGTCGAAAATATTAGAAAAATAATATTATGATTATTTTAACAAAAGAAAATGTAAAAAGAGAAAGGAAGTATATCAATGAAAATACTAATGTTGACATGGGAATATCCACCAAGGGTAGTTGGAGGGATAGCTAGAGTAGTATATGATATATCAAGAACTTTATTAAAGGATGGACATGATGTAACTGTTGTAACTTATAGAGAAGGAGATACACCATATTTTGAAGATGATAAAGGAGTAAAAGTATATAGAGTTGATAATTACATGATAAACCCAAACAATTTTATTGATTGGATTATGCAGTTAAACTTTAATATGGTAGCAAAAGTAAATGAAATAATGAAAGAACAAGGAGAATTTGATGTAATACATGCACATGATTGGCTAGTAGCATATGCAGCAAAAACATTAAAAAATTCTTACAATATACCAATTGTATCAACTATACATGCAACAGAAGCAGGAAGAAACAGTGGCATACATGATGAAACACAAAGATATATTAATGATACAGAATGGATGTTAACATATGAATCTGCTGAGGTAATTGTTAATAGTAATTATATGAAAAATGAATTACAAAGATTATTTGGTTTACCATATGAAAAAATTAATGTAATACCAAATGGAGTTAATTTAAATTTATTTAATGGAATAGAGAGAGATTATAATTTTAGAAGAAAATATGCCATGGACAATGAAAAAGTCATATTGTTTATGGGAAGACTTGTTTATGAAAAAGGAATACAACATTTAATTTCTGCAATGCCAAAAATATTAGAAGGATATCATGATGCTAAACTTGTGATATGCGGTAAAGGTGGAATGCAAGATGAATTACAAGAACAAGTAAATGCAATGGGAATTGGAAACAAAGTATATTTTGCAGGATATATGAAAGGAAAAGATGTTCAAAAAATGTATAAAGCAGCAGATATAGCAGTATTTCCTAGTACATATGAACCTTTTGGTATTGTGGCTTTAGAAGCAATGCTTTCAGAAAATCCAATTGTTGTTTCAGATATTGGAGGATTAAATGAAATTGTAGAACATAGAGTAAACGGAATGAAAGCATATTGTGGAAATCCTAATTCTATTGCAGATTCTATTTTAGAATTGTTATATGATCATAAATTATGTGCAGACATAACAAGAAAGGCAAAAAATAAAGTAAGAAATGAATACAATTGGAGTAAAATTGCACAAGATACACATTTTACATATCAAAAAGCAATATGTCAATCAATGGCAGAAAAACAAAAAAGAGAATTGGAACAAGAAAGAGCTAAAAAAGCCAAAAAAGCTAAAAATACAGAGAATGAAATTACAAACTTACTTAATTTCAAAAAACGTCAAGCATATGCGTAAAATAGAGAGAATTATTTATCTTAGTATAAATAATTCTTTTATATTACCTAAACTAAAAAAATGTTGAAAAAATAAAAAAATACTGATAAAATGAAAAAGAAAAATAATATTAAGTTAGTTTGTAAATTCTACAAATTTAGCAAAAAAATAATGTATAATATAAAAGTAGCCAATAAAGAAATATAAATAAAAAATTATTAGAAGAATATACAAGTAAGACATGGAGGAACAAAAATGGGAGAAGAATTTAAATCAGGATTTGTAACTTTAATAGGAAGAACAAACGTAGGAAAATCTACATTGTTAAATTTATTAGTTGGAGAAAAAGTTGCTGCAATTGCAAACAAAGTACAAACTACAAGAACAGCAATTAAAGGAATAGTCAATAGACAAAATTCTCAAATTATATTTGTTGATACACCAGGAATACATAAACCAAAAACTAAGTTGAACGAAACCATGGTAGAAACATCTTTTACAAGTTTAACAGACAGTGATATTGTTTTATTTTTAATTGAAGCAACAAGTGAAGATATAGGAAGAGGAGATAGGATAATTTTAGATAAAATAAAAGAATCTAAAAGAAAAACAATTTTAATTATTAATAAAATAGATTTAGTAAAAAGAGAAAAACTTTTAAATTTAATAGATATTTATAGTAAAGAATATAAATTTGAAGCTGTAATTCCTATTTCAGCAACAAATATAAAATATAAAGAAGTAATTTTGGAAGAAATAGAGAAGAACTTAAAACCAGGGCCTGCATATTATGATATAGAGGAATATACTGATCAAACATTAAGGCAACTTGCAGAAGAAACAATTAGAGAAAAAGCTTTAAAAATGTTACAAGATGAAGTACCACATGGGATTTTTGTGGAAGTAGAAAAGATGAAACAAAGAAAAAATAAAAATAATGAAGATATATATGATATAGAAGCAACTATATACTGTTTAAAAAATTCTCATAAAGGAATTATTATTGGAAAAAATGGAGAAATGCTAAAAAGAATTGGAAGATCTGCTAGAATTGATATGGAGGAGAATTTTGGAGTAAAAGTAAATTTGAAAACTTGGGTTAAAGTAAAAGAAGATTGGCAAGATAATAATTCAATAGTAAGTAAATTTAAATTAAAATAACAAGTATAAAAATGAAAAAATAGCAAAAGATAAAATTAAAGGTAAAACTTTAAGAAAAAGGAAGTGAAGCTTATGATAAGGAAAATAGCATGGGATACCTTTAAAAATACAGGTGATATTAATGCATTTTTAGAATTAAAACAAATTGAAAATATAGAAAATGAAATGAACAAAGAAAAGGGTAATAAGGAAAATGGCAAATATAAAAATGAATGGAATAATATTGTCTGAACACAATATGGGAGATTTTGATAAAATGCTAACAATGCTTACACCAGGAGTAGGAAAAATCTCTTGTGTCGCTAAAGGAGCGAGAAGACCTAAGAGCGCTCTTTTAGCAGGCACGCAGATGTTCTGCTTTGGGGAGTATTTATTATATAAAGGAACAAGTACATACCATATAAGTTCAGTAGAACCAATTGAAGTATTTTATAATATAAGAACAGATTTGGATAAGTTGAGATATTCTGTGCATATAAATAAAATTATTCAGGATGTAACACATGAAAATCAAAATTGTTTTTATATTTTGCAATTACTGTTAAATACATTGTATATAATATCTGAAACAGACAAAGACTTGGATTTGATTTTAAGTATATTTAAATTAAGATTATTATCTTTAACAGGATTTGTTCCAAATATAAAAGATTGTGTTAATTGTAAGGAAAAAGAAAATATAAAAACATTTAGCTTAAAGGATAATGGATTTAAATGTGAAGCATGTAGTAGACAAGATACTTCAGCTATAAATATAAGCAAAAGTACTCAAAATGCTATAAAATATACAATATCGGCACCAGCCAAGAAATTATATTCTTTTGAATTAAAAGATGATGCATTGGAAGAATTTAAGTTAGTTACTAAATTGTATTTTGATGAGAAATTAGAAAAAGAATATAAAATAGAAGGTTTTTAAATATAGGTAAATTGTTAAACATGTTTTTTATTGCATAAGTAAGGTTAGAAGGCGGTAAATCCACAATTTAAATAATAAATAGCTTGATTGAAGAGAAAAATAGAAAATATTATATAAAAAAATGAGGGATGTTCACGGGAAAATGTTTATATGTATATGGTTTTATAATTTTTTCAATTTTAATACACAACATAAAAATTTCTAAAATAAATTAATGGCACTCTTTCACTTAGTCCGAGCTAAAGCTCGACGTGAACATTTTCCATTAATTTATTTAAGAAATTCTAATATTGTTCCAATCATATTCAAAAATTATAAAACCATATACATATAAACATTTTAGCCTGAGTGAAAGCGGCACATTTTTTTATATTAGATTTTCTTTTTGAACGTAATGAATAATATTTATTATTTAAATTATGGATTTATCACCTATTACCCCAAAAATCCAAACTTAAAAATAAAATTATGTTGACAAAATATTAGAATAAAAGTATAATCACAAAACTTAAAACAAAAAAGGGGTTGAAAAAAATAGAAATAACATATATAATGAAAATATAACTATAAAAAATGAACAAAAAAGAGAAGGGAGCGATTTTTATGAAAATAAAAATAACAGGAAAGGAACTAAAGATAACAGAAGCAATAAACGACTATGTAGAAAAAAAATTAGACAGAATTGATAAATATTTTGAAGAATCAGAAGCAGAAGTTACTTTAAGAACTGAAAAAACAGAACAAATAGCTGAAATATATGTAACAGCAAACGGAGAAAAATATAGAGCAGTAACAGAAGATAAAGATATGTATGCTTCTATTGATAAAGATATTGATATATTAGAAGGACAAATTAGAAAAGCAAAAACGAAAAAAGAAAAAATGATGAAAGATGCATCATTAAAAACAATGGAAGTTGTAACAGATAAAGTTTCTGAAATAAAAGATGAAATAGTAAAAACATCATATTATGAAATAAAACCAATTACACCAGAAGATGCAGTTTTAGAATTACAATCAAAACCAACACATAACTTTTTAGCATTTATAAATGTTGAAACAGGAAAAGTAAATGTTGTACATAAATTAAAAGATGGTAAAAACTACGGATTAGTAGAACCAGAAGCATAATTTATATATAAAAAAGGCAGGAAATCAAATCCTGCCTTTATGTATGCTTAAATATAAAACATAAATAAAACAAAAATTTAAATTCCTACCAAATGCATAATCTTAGATTAAGTTATAATAAAACTTAACTATTTCATATTTCTTTCAGCTTGTTCTATCATTTTTTTAACCATTTGTCCACCGATTTTACCAGCATCTTTAGCTGAGATGTCTCCGTTATATCCGTCTTTTAAGTTAACACCAACTTCACTAGCTACTTCGTATTTGAATTTGTCTAAAGCAGTCATAGCTTCTGGTACTAATTTCTTGTTACTTGAGTTTGCCATTGTTTTTTCACCTCCTGTAATATTACACTAGAAAAAACTACTGCTTTTTCTAATACTATCATTTGCAAAAAAGAGAAAAATAAACAGGAAATTTTTAGAAAAAATAATAATTTAAAATATTGCAAATTAGAATTTTTATATATATAATAAGATACGATCAAAAGAGGAGTGAAAAATATGTACAAATTAGTAGCAGTTGATTTAGATGGTACAATGTTAAATAGTTATGGAATTGTAACAGAGAACACAAAAAATGTAATAAAAAAAGTTATTGAACAAGGAACAGAAGTAATTATAGCATCTGGAAGACCAATAGATTCTATAAAAACAATTGCAAAAGAAATAGGAAGTAATAATTATTTTATTGCAGGAAATGGTGCTCTTATTTATGATATCAAAAATGAAAAAACAATATACGAAAAATATATTACAAAACAAAAAGTATTGGAAATAATAAAAATATGTGAAGAAAACAGTATAAGTTACAATGTATATACTGACAAAACAATATTAGCAACATCATTAAAATATAATGTTTTATATTATTACAAAGAAAATTTAAAAAAAGAAGAAAATAAAAAAACAAACATTAATATAGTTAAAGACATGTATGAATATGTAAAAGAAATGAAAGAAGATAAATTTTTAAAAATTACAGTATGTGACGATAATAAAACAGTATTTAATTATATAATGAAAAAATTAAAAAAAATAAATGGAATTGAAGTTTTAGATGTATCACATATGTCAAGAAAAGTTATAAGGCAAGGGACTGAAGATATTCCTATAGAATATTATTATACAGAAATTTCTTTATCAAATGTAGATAAATGGGATGCTATAAAATTTTTGATAACAAAACTAGAAATAAAACCAGAAGAAGTCATAGCAATTGGAGATAATATAAATGATAAAAAAATGATAGAAAATGCAGGTCTAGGAGTAGTAATGCAGGGAAGTACACCAGTAGTAACAGAAGTTGCAGATTATATTACAGATAGTAATAATGATGAAGGCGTAGCTAAAATATTACAAAAATATTACAAGAATATTAACTTTTAATTACAGTTAAGAGATTAGATTGATTTTAGGTAATATTTGAGGTAAAATTAAATAAAAGATTGTAAAAAAATATATACAAATAAATTTTAAGGGAGGAATTTGTCATGGCAACAAATCCAATGCAAAGAAAAGCAAGAAATTCATTTTTATTAGGAATGTTAGTAATGGTACTGATTTCAGGAGTAGTAATAGCATTTTTATTTATTCAATTGATGAATAAAAATAAAAAAGAGCAAGAAGAATTAAAAGCAAGTGTAAAAGCTTATGTTTTGAATAAAGATGTAAGCTCGGGACAAGTTATCACCACAGATATGTTAAGTCTACAAACTGTTAATAAAAATTTAGTTCCAAGTAATGCAACAAGTGATATTACAATGATTCAAAATTATGCATTACAAGATAAAGAGGGAAATGACATATATACAAAATATGATAAAAACAATAATCCTAAACTATATATTAATAAAAATAATAAAGAATATGAAGTACAAAAAGAAGATGAAACAGATAATTATTATATAATAGGTTCAAATAATTCAAAGGAATATTTAGAACTAAATAGTGTACCACTTATAGCTAAAGTAACAATGAAGAAAAATACACTTTTAACAACAGAATTATTAAGCAAAGGTGATAATCAAGTACAAGATGATGTTAGAAAACAAGAATACAATATGATAGTTTTACCAATAGATTTAGTAACAGGAGACTATGTTGATATAAGAGTAATGTTTCCAAATGGACAAGATTTTATTGTAGTAGCAAAAAAAGAAGTTGAAATACCAACTATTGGTACAGCTGATTCAGAAGATACAATATGGATGAATTTATCAGAAGATGAAATATTACATATGAGCTGTGCAATTGTTGATAGTGCACAAGTAAAAGGTGCTAAAATTTATGCTACTAAATATACAGAAGCAGGAATGCAAAAAGCAGCAACACCAACTTATCCAATAAATGAAAGTACTTCAAAACTATTACAAAGTGATCCTAACATTCTAGAAAAAGCAATGACAGAAATCAGAACAAGATATGGAAATGGAAATAGTGCAGAAATTAGAAACAATTATATTAATAGTTCAATCAACAATCAAGGAGAACAAGCACAATCAAACTTAGAAACAAAAATGGAAGAAAGTGTAACAAATTCTAAAAATTCAAGAAAAGAATATTTAGATTCATTATCTGGAACTACAACAGAATAATATAGAAAAGGAGAAAATACATACATGAAGAAAATAGGATTTATAGGGGCTTATGACAAAACAGATTTAATAATATATATAGCTAAAATACTAACAACACTAAAAAAGAAAGTGTTGGTAATAGATGCAACTACAAAACAAAAAGCAAGATATGTGGTTCCAGTTATAAATCCTACAAAAATGTATGTAACTGAATATGAAGAAATTGATATAGCTGTTGGATTTCCAAATATAGAAGATATAAAAAGATATTTGGGATATTCAGAAGAACAGGATTTGGATTATGACATAGTTTTAATAGACACAGACAGTATAGAAGGATTTAGTATATTCAAACTAGAAGAGTCATTTAAAAATTACTTTGTAACATCATTTGATGCATATTCACTAAAAAAAGGACTAGAAATTTTAAGTGAATTAAAAACTGTTGTAAGTTTAACAAAAGTACTTTTTGCTGAAGAAATGTTAAAAGAAGAAGATGATTATCTTAATTTTCTTTCACTAGGATATAAAATAATTTGGAATGAATATAGAATATATTTTCCAATAGAAAATGGAGATTTAAGTGTAATATATGAAAACCAAAGAGTTGCTAAAATAAAATTTAAAAAATTAAGCATACAATACAAAGATGGATTAGCTTATATGTCAGAAGAAATATTAGGAGATGTTAGCGAAATGACAATAAGAAGAGCTATTAAATTGATAGAAAAAGGAGTATAAAAATGTCAGTTGTAACATTTTGGAGTGATGGAAGAGAACAAACAGGTAAAACGCTATCTATAGCAGCTATTAGTACATATATGGCGGTAGAACATAACTATAGAATATTAATCATATCAACAGGTTATAGAGATGACACACTAAATCAGTGCTTTTGGAAAGAAAAGAAAGTTAAAAGAAATTTCGGGCTATTTGGTCCAAATACAAATGAAATATTAGAAGAAGGAATTGTTGGTTTAGCTAAAGTAGTAAAAAGTAACAAACTTTCTCCAGAAAACATTACAAATTATACAAAAATAATATTTAAAGATAGATTAGAAGTATTACAAGGATTTAGAGGGGAAACAAGTGATTATGACGAGCTAGAAAAAACATATCCAGATATTATAAACTTAGCTAACAGTTATTATGATTTAGTTTTTATAGATTTAGACAATGAAATGAATCCTAGCATTAGAGAAATGATATTAGCCAATTCTGATTTAATAGTTGCTAACATTAGTCAAAGATTAACAAGCATTGATAGATTTATGGAAACAAGAGAAAACACACCTATATTAAATTCTAAAAAAACATTGTTATTAATAGGAAAATATGATAAGTTTTCAAAATATAGCATAAAAAATATTACTCGTTATATGGGAGAAAAAAATAAAGTATCAACAATACCATATAATACACTATTTTTTGAAGCTTGCGAGGAAGCAAAATTACCAGATTTAATTTTTAATCTTAGAAAAATAGATGAAGAAGATATAAATGGATTCTTTTTATCAGAAGTAAAAAGAACGTCAGAAAATATTATGTATAGATTACAAGATTTAGCAATAAAAAGGTAAGGAGGGAAACCTAAATGACTATAACGAACATTGTGTTAACATTAGTAGTTTTATTAGTTGCAGGATATGCAATGTATTATATAATAAAGAAAAAGAAAACTGCTAAAGTAGAAACAGCAGTAGATGTAGATGATAAAACATATACTATAGATGTAATGACAGAATTCGTAAAAAAGAGATTAGATGAAATAACTAAAATCAACTTATATGATATAGGTCTCTCTGAAGAAGAATTAAAGAGAAGAAAAAACAAGAAATATGAATTAAAGAAAGCTTTAAAAGGATGTACATATGGAGATGTTAACGACAAAAGATACATAAAGGAATTAATATTCGATTTATTACAAAAAGAATATGGAGTAACAGAAACAAATATATCAAAAGCTATACCTTTTGATATCCCATCACTTTTAACAGCACAAGACAAATTCGATATTTTAATTTATGCATACAAAAAAGAATTTGCATATGAAGCATTAACAGAATTAATCAAAAAATATGATTTAGCAGAATTAAAATATATAGAAGGAGAAACAAAGCCTTCTTATGTAATTACAAGTGATGAAATTGAAGATATATATGAAAAAGAAAATATAGTATTATCTTTTTCAGACAAATTAAGTGTTGTTGTACAAAGAATATATCAACATTACAAAGGATACAGTAGCATTGATGAAGTAAGAGATATGAATATAGATGGTGTTTCTGGTGGTGTATCTGGACTTCCAGAAAGTTTTTTGAGCCAAGTAGCACAAACTGATAGCGATTACTTAAACCAGGTATCAGAGCACAAGGTACCAAGAGCATGTGATAGTATTTGGATATTTTTCCAAGGTAAATCAATTAGGTTAGCATTTTTATCTTTTGGAACAGAAGCAGAATTAAAAAGAGTATGTCAAAACATTTACAAATATAACAATCCAGGACAATTATCTGACACAAATGGTTATAAAATAAATGAAATGAAAGATGGTTCTCGTGTTGTTGTTGTAAGACCAAGTTTCTCTGAAACATGGGCATTCTTTGTAAGAAAATTTGACGTAAAAAGAGCTACATTAGAACAATTAGTAAGAGACAAAGGAAAAGAAGATACTATAGAATTATTAAAATTCTTAGTAAAAGGAGCTAGAATTACAGCCATTACAGGTGAACAAGGTTCTGGTAAAACAACATTACTTATGGGAATGATTGAAAATATATATGAAACAATGAATATACGTGTTCAGGAAACAGCATTTGAGTTACACTTAAGAAAAATATATCCAACGCGTAACATTTTAACATTCAGAGAAACAGATACTATTTCAGGACAAGAGGGATTGGATGTTCAAAAGAAGACAGATGGTTCTGTTAATATCATTGGTGAGGTTGCAACAGACCCCGTAGCATCTTGGATGATTCAAGCAGCTCAAGTTGCATCTAAGTTTACATTATTTACTCACCACGCAAAAACATTTCCTAACTTAGTTACAGCACTAAGAAACTCGATGCTTAGAACTGGGGTATTTACAGACGAAAAAACAGCGGAAGAACAAGTTGTACAAGTTCTAAACTTTGATGTACATCAAGTAAAAGACTTTAGAGGAAAAAGATACATAGAAAGAATTACAGAATGTATTCCAATTGAAAGCAAAAGTGAATATACATTTGATCATAGAAAAGAAAAAACATTAGAAGGAAAATTTGATAAATTCTTTGATAATGCTACAAGATTTTTTGAAAAAACAACAGATAAAAAATTATATACATATAGAAACATTTTAGAATATATAGATGGGGAATATGTTATAACAAATCCAATAACTCAGACAAACTTAAGAGAAATGAGAAATAATATGAGTGAAGCTGACGTAGAAGAATTTGATAAGTTTGTAGAAAAACATTGGGGAAATAAATTATCTGAGAAGGAAACTGTAGAAGTATCTGCAACAGTAGAAAATAAACCAAAAAGAAGAGGTAGAAAACCAAAAACAACCCAAGCATAATATGAAAAAATTATGTAATTGAACTAAAATAATGTAGAATAAAACAACAAAAAGGAGGTGCTAATATAAGTGAGTAACCAAATGATATTATATATTATGGGTGGATCAGCTGTAACTTTAGTTATAATAGTACTTATCTATTTTATATTATCTAAAAAAATGCAAGGATCTGAATATAGAAAAATTCAAAAATTACAACAAGGAACAAAACAAAAGAGCTTTTCAACAGAAGTACTATTTCAAAAATTATATTTAACATATATAAAAATTCCATTTATAAAAAGATATGCATTAAAAATTAGAAGAAGATTGGAAATTATTAATATAGATGATGAGTATAATACAAGAAAAGGAACAGCTAAAATTTTAACAAGAACACTTGCTATAGTAGTGCCTGTTATGATATTAACAATTATGATTTCATCAAAAAACTTTTTATTAATGTTTATATTATTATTGTTTGAATTATTTATGATAGATACATTAATAGATGGTTCTGTTGATAAAATTGATAATAAAATATTAAAAGAACAAATTGATTTTTTCTCTGAAATAAGACATGCATACCATGAATACAACATGGTAGAAGAAGCAATATATCAAGTATCGCAAGATGATGAAAAAGATGTATCAAGACAAGGAGAAAAAATATATGAAATATTAATTTCTGATGATCCAGAAATGGAATTAGAAAAGTATTACGATATAGCTCCAAATAGCTTTTTAAAAGAATTTGCAGGAGTGTCATATTTAACAAAAGAATTTGGAGACAGAAAAGTAGATGGAGCATCATTATATTTAAAAAATGTTAATAATATTACACAAGAAATGCAATTAGAGATATTAAAAAGAGACAAATTAAATTATGTTTTTCAAAGTTTATCTGTTATTGCAATAGCACCAGTATTATTATTAGAGCCTTTGAAGAATTGGGCGATTTCTAATTTCTCATTTACTGCTAGTTGGTATCAAGGAAAAGCAGGAATGATTGTACAAATGCTTATATTATTAATTACTTTTGTATCTTATGTTTTAGTTAGAAAATTAAAAGACAATGGTTCAACAGCCATAGATACAAGAACAGAAAATCCTTGGCAAGAAAAATTGTATAAAAAGAAACCTATAAAAAAAATAGTAGACTTGTTTATACCTAAAAAAGGTACTAAAGAATATAGAAAAGTAGTGCAATTACTAAAAGATGCAGCATCTCCACAAAAAATGGAATGGTTATTCATGAATAGAATTGCAATTGCAATTGTTACATTTTGTGCTTCTATAATTATATTTACGCAATTACATGTAGTGGCGATCAATTACATATATACAGAGCCGACAACAGATTATAATATTATAGGCGGATTATCTGAAAAAGATGAAAAAAAGGCTATGGAAATAACAAAACAAGATAATATTATATTAGATCAATATAGAGGAAAACCAAAAACAACACAAGAACAAATAAAAACATCTGTACAAAAATTAAAATATTACGAAGGAGCAGAATCAACTGAAATAGATAAAGCTGCTGAAAGAATTTATAATAAATTGCATGTTATTAATACTGAATACGTTCAATGGTTTGAATTACTATTAGCATTTGTTTTTGCAGTAATAGGATATATGGCACCACTTTGGATATTAGTATTCCAAGCAAAGATGAGACAATTAGAAATGGAAGATGAAGTTATGCAATTCCAAACAATTATACTTATGCTTATGAGAATTGAAAGGGTTAATGTTGAAATAATTCTTGAATGGCTAGAAAGGTATTCTAACATTTTTAAAGCACCAATTACAAAATGTGTTAATAACTATGAAGCAGGAGCATGGGAATCTTTGGAAGCAATGAAAGAAGAGGTTAACTATGTACCAATGATAAGAATAATTGAAAGTTTGCAAGCAGCAGTTGAGAAAATACCAATAACAGATGCTTTTGACGAATTAGATTCTGAAAGAGATTACTATCAAGAAAAAAGAAAAGAATCAAATGAAAGATTAATTAAAAGAAAAGGTATGATAGGTAAAGCAATAGGTTTTGCACCAATGGTATGTTTGTTTGTAGGATATTTAATTATACCATTAGTATTTATTGGATTAACTAGTATGTCAAGTTCTTTTAGTTCTATGACAGCAACAACTACTAAATAGACAAGGAGGACATAAAAATGGAAAATGCAACACGAGCTCTAACTATGGCAGGAGGAATATTAATAGCATTAATGATTTTAGGAGCATTGTTTCTTATGTTTAACAATTTATCAAGTTATCAAAACCAAAATGACACATCAACTAAAAGTACACAAATAGCAGAGTTCAATAATCAATTTGAACCATATAATAAAGATGATCTTACACTTATGGAGTTACACAGTGTTTATAATAAAGTAAATAGCAACAATACTAAAAATCCAGAATATAAAATAGAGATGATTTATGAATTTAATTCTAATCACGAAGATGGAAATTTAAAAGAAAATTTCAAAAGTAATTTTACAGCAATAGAAGAGGCAGAAAAAATGAATAGTACATTTAGCTGTATAAATATAGAATACAAAGGTGTTGATGGAAGAATTAGCAAAATAGTATTTAAAGATACTACCCAGGAGGTAAATAGCTGGGTTAGAGTTAAAAGAGATTAGGAGGTAGAGCAATGGAAAATGCATCAAAAGCTTTAATTATGGCAGCAGGAGTGCTAATAGGAGTGTTAATTTTATCCTTAGCTGTATTTTTATTTCTAGATTTTGGTGCAACTTCTGAAAGTATATATAGCCAAATGGAAAGTCAACAAGTAACACAGTACAATGCACAATATACAGTATATAGTGGAAGGAATGATATTACGATATATGAAATTATTTCTTTAGCTAATTTAGCGAAAGAAAATAATGATTATTATAAATATTATACTGATTATGAAGATGTATATAAAGTACAAGTATTCTTTCCGAGATATCAAAATTTACAAGACGAATCATCAAATGAAAAGCAAAATTTAATTAATTTATATAATGCAGTAGATAATAATGGCAACTTGATAACAAAATTTAAATGTAAGACCATTGAGTACCATGATTCTGGAGGAAGAGTAAGATTAGTGAAATTTGAAATATAAAATTCATATATTTATTTTGTGACAAAAATCTTAAAAAAACTTGAAGAATAAAAGTATAAATGATATAATAAAAAGGATTTATGATGAAAAAAATAGCAATATTTTTATTAATAATAATAGGTATAGTATCAACTATTTCTTATTTATATTTAAATAGTATTAATAATCAAAGGATAGCTCAAAAAGAAAATATAAAATTTGAAATATATAAAGATGAAGAAATAACTGGAGCTGAAGTAACTACTTTAATTAATAAAGCAATTAATTCAAATCAACAAAATGAGATAGAAAAAGATAAAAAAGGTAGATATATAGATAATGAAACTAATTCAATAAATATAGATATTAAATTTATAGATGATGATGTTACTTATAATATAGAAAAAATTTATAATAATGGAATGGACAAGTTCTTGACATATTATAGAGATATAAAGTTTAAATGTGTAGATGTTCAATATCATGATAAAACACAAAAGATTAAATATATGTTGTTTGAACAAATTACACAATAAAAATTAGTTATTAATATTACTAGGAAAGAAACTAGTATAAAAATATATAAGAAAAAAGAAAGGAGGAATTTTTATGGAGAATGCATCAAAAGCATTAATTATTGCAGGAGCTATATTATTAGCTATACTATTAATATCATTAGGAATAATGATATTCAATCAAGCACAAGATACAGTAAACAACAGCGGAATGACACAAGCTGAAATAACAACGTTTAATAATAAGTTCTTGAAATATGAGGGAACACAAAAAGGGTCAGTTGTAAAGTCATTAGTAAATGAAGTTATAGCAAGCAATGCTGATTCTAGTAATCCAGTAGTTAAAGTAAACGGAGCTGGTGGAGGCATAACAACATCTGACATTGATACTACAGCTACTTATACGGTTGCATTAGAATATAATTCGAATGGTCGTGTTGCTAATATTACTTATAGTACTAAATAGTAAGGAGGGATACTATGGAAGAAAACATAGCAGATGCATTAAAAATGGCAGGCTCAGTTTTATTATTTGTTATGGGACTTTCTATAGCTATTCTAGCCTTTTCACAAGCTAGAGAATCAATGGATATTGTTCTATCATATTCTGATAGAGAATCATTATCAATAGAAGGAAATCCAAGATTTTATTATCTTTCTAAAGATAATGACACAAGCAGGTATGTGGGAAAAGAAACAATCATTCCAGCTATATATAGAGCATATAAAGAAAATTATAAAATTGTATTTAAATTTCCAGATGATTATTATTTATTTAAACAAGAAGTAAAGAATGCTAAAGGTTTAAACAAAGAAAAAAAAATAAGCACTTTAGATTTAGCTAATCAATCACTTTCAAGTGATTTAGCAAGTAGGCAATTTTTAAATGGAATTATCTATGGAGATTTTGAATATGAAAATGAAAAATCTAAAAATGATTATATAAATAAATTTAAAATTACCCCAAACGATATTAGTTTGTATCAATATCTTACAGAAAAAGAAAGTACATATAAGATTAAAGAATATTTAGGTACTTATTATATAGAAGATGTTAATGGAACAAGTGAAGTAAATGCTGTAAACAAAACAGAAAAAAGAGTAATAACTTATGAATTTGTGAATCGATAAGTAAGTATAATATATTTAAAATTTATGTTATAAGTATTAGATAAATAAAGGAGGAATAAAAATGAGTGATACTTTAATAACAATAATTGCAATAGCACTAGCAGCAGTATTAATGTTTGTATTTCCACTAATGACAATGTCTGATAGAACAGATGATGTAGCACAATTAACAGTGGAAACAGCTACAACAGAATTTGTTGATACAGCAAGATCAACAGGTAAAATTACAAAAGCTAATTATGATAAATTTATAGAAACAATAACCTCAACAGGGAATACTTATAATGTAGATATGGAAGTTCAAGTAAAAGATGATAACCTAGGTAAAAAAGTTTCACAAGCGACTGCCGATAAAATAGGTGAAAATGTATATTATTCTGTTTATACTTCACAAATTGAAGAGGCTATTAATAGCAAAAATGCTGCATATTTTTGTAAAGAAGGAGACATTGTTTCTGCAAGTGTAAAAAACACAAATCAGACAATTTCACAACAGTTAAAGAACTTTTTTTACACAGTAACTGGAAATGATTCATATACAATTGCCGCTGAACATGCAGGAGTAGTTACAGCCAATGGAAAATAATAAATAAAAGATATAAAAGGGGATAGCTTGTAATTGTAATATTGCAAGCTATTTAAACTAATATAATAAAGAAAGGTATAAAATATGAAATTACAAGGGTTAGCTGTTATAGCAATTATTATCATATTACCAATGACTATTATATTGAGTTCATATTCACAAAGCCAAATAAAAACATTACAATTACAAACACAGTATGATTCTAAATTGCAAAATGCTACATATGATGCAATTAAAGCATTTCAATTGAATATGTCTAATAGTAGCACATCAGACTTGGCAAATTCTAAGATGCGTGACATAAAAGCATCAGTTAATACTTTTTATAACTCATTAGCAAGTCATTTTAATATGGTTGGATATGGAAAAGATGTATTACAAAATTATGTTCCAGCAATCGTATATACTCTTTATGATGGATATTATATTTACTCCGCTTATGATAATACATTAGATGCAGAAGATAAATTTGACGAAAATGCAAGTTATAAGAATGGGGAAAGCATATATGGATTAAAACCTTATATATATTATAGTTGTAGATATAA
>FR888066.1 GCA_000431335.1 Clostridium sp. CAG:343
CTCCTTGTTCAGCTTCATTGTCTCCTATTGTTACTTTGGCATATTCGTTTGTTGCTTTTACATATATTCTTGCTGTTGTAGCGGTTTCTGTTGTTACTGCATAATATCCTTCTTCTGTTTCTATTGCGTCTTTTCCATCAACTTGGATTAGTTCTAAGTCTGCATTATTTGATTTGTATTTGATTGTTACAGAATATTCTTTTATTCTTGTTGGGTCATTTGGATCTTTTGCTTGGATTATTACTGTTGTTTCTTCTCCTGTTATTTGTATTTGTTCTATGTGTTCTTCTGCTGTTTTTTCTTCTCCATAAGTTCCTTCTACTCCTTGTTTTATTGATATTAATGCTTTTGGATTTTTTGGTTTTACTTTTAGTGCTGATTGTGTTACATTTCTATCTATAAATATTTCGTAACTTCCGTTTTTTATTGTACATTCATTGTCATCTATTTTTACACTTTCTAATCCTAAGTCTGTTACTTTTTGTATTGTTACTTTATATTCTTTTGTTTCTCCGTTTTCTGCTTTTATAGTTATTGTTATTTCTTTTGTTCCTTCATCCATTGTTATTGTTGCATTTTGTGTGTTGTTTTCTGAATAGTCTCCATCTGCTATTTTTACGGTTGCATAGCTGCTTTCTGCTATTGCTGTTATATCAACATTTTCCATTGTGTCTGGTACTTTTACTAGATATGTGTTGTCAGATGTTTTTAGAATATCCCCATTTTCTATTCCTTTTACATCTATTGATTTTAGTTCTGCATTATTTGATGCTCTTATTATTGTTATTTCATAGTTTCCTATTGTTCCATCTTGTCCTGTTACTTGTACTGGTACACTTGTTGTTTCTTCTGTTGTTATTATTTCTTTTGTTGATTCTTTTGGTTCTGCTATACTTCCATCTATTGAGATTTGGGCTAATTCGTCTTTTGCAACTACTTTTAGATTTACACTTTCTTGATTTCCTATTCTTATTGTTCCTTTGTTATTCCTGTCTAATTCTATTACTTTTTCTTTTGTTTCTCCATTTTCTTCATAGTTGATTGTTATTGTTGCTCCAGTTTCATTTGGTAGTTTGTCTACTATTAATGTGTAATCTTTACTTGTTCCATCTTCTGCTTTTATTGTTATTGTGATTGTGTTTTCTAAGTCTAATGTTGTAACACTTGCTTTTTGTTCTTCTTGTGTTGGTGTTGTTCCATTTATACTTACTGTTGCATAACTATTATTTGCTATTGCGTCTATATTTACAGATGATGTTAAGTATTTCTTTGTTATATGATATTTTCCATCTGCATCTGTTTCAAGTGTTTCTCCATCTACTTTTAAAATTGCTAATTTGCAATCATCTGATTGATTTGTAACTATTAGTGTGTATTCTTGTGTTGTTCCGTCTTGTGCTGTTACTTTTATTTTTACTTGTACTTCTTCTGTGTCTTTTGCTATTGTTGCACTGGCTGTTCCTGTAACTTCTATATTGTTTTCTATTTGGACTTTTGCTTTTTCGTCTTCTGGTATTACATATAGTTCAAATAATGTGTCATTTTTGTTTACTCGTGTTTCATATTTGTTTACAGGTACTGCATTTGCTGCTTTTCCATTGACTTTTACATTTAATAAGTTTACATTGTCTGGAAGTGCATTTATTATTAGTTTATATACTTTTGTTGTTCCATCTTCTGCTGTTACTGGTATATTTACTGTTAATGTTCTTCCTTCCATTTTTATTTCTCTGTAGGTTGCTCCTAATTCTTGTTCATTTGTGTTTATTCCTACTTTTGTTGTTAGTTCTTCTGCTATTGCTCCTATTGTTATTTTGTCTGCTTTTTTGTCTAAAGTATATTCATATGTGTCTTCTGATACACTACTTATTGTTGCTTCTTTTCCATCTACAGTTACTTTCTTTAAATTTGTATTACTATTTTCTGTGTAAATTTCTAGTGTGTATGTTGCTACTTCTCCATTTAGTGCTTTTACTAAAATTTCTACTTTTGTTGGTTCATTTTTCCCAATTTCTACCAATCTTGTGGATATCTTAGTTTCGTATTTTTCTCCATTTACACTTACTTTTGCTTGGTCATAACCTACTGTTCCTATTACATCTACTTCACTATATTTGTCTGAGATATTTACTTTAAAGTTGTTTGTTCCTGCTTCTCTTGTTGCTACTTTAGAAAATTCTTCGTTTCCTACTGTTACTGATAATAGTGAATTGTCTGCTGATGGTTTTCTTATTTTCAATATATATTCTTTTGTTTTTGTGCTGTCTTCTGGATCAGTTACAGTTATTCTATATGTTGTTTCTTCTTCTGCTATTTCTAATTCTTCTGTTGATATATGAACTTTAGCTTCTGTTTCCCCAATTTTTACTAAGTCATTATCATTAATAGTGATAGCAGTTACTGCTACTGTTTCAGCATTTTCACTTATGTATGCATTATATATATTTCCTATTGGCTCTATTTCTTGTCCATTTACTGTTAGTGAGAATATACCTTGTATTAACTCTGTTCCTTGTTTGTCTAATGTTAATGTGTATTCTTTTTCTCTTTCGTTTTCTCCTTCTCCTGCTCTTACGTAGATTTTTACTATTGTTTGTTCTTGGGTCGTTGCTACTACTTTTGTTGTAACTTGTGTTTCTTCTCCCAATTCATTTATTTCTGCTCTTGCTTTACTATATAAAGTTTTAGCCATTATTGTGCTATAATCTGCATCTGCTGGTATTGTTGCTTTATATGATGTATTTCCTATTTTTGTTGCTTCTTTTCCATCTACTGTTATTGTTTCTAATTGTGTTAGTGCATCTTCTTTATATATTGTTAATGTATATGTTACTTTGTCACCATTTTCTGATGTTACTTGAACTGGTATTGTTTTCTTTATAACAGTTGTCATATCAACTGTCTTTGTTGTTTCTTTTGTTTCTTCTATACTTGCATCTATACTTACTGTTGCTTTTGAATCACTTGCTACTGCATGTACCTCTGGCTTTGTTACAGTATCTTTTACAATTATTTCGTATTCTGTTGAACTTATTGATGTTGCTTGTACATTGTCTATTGTTAGACTTTCTAGGCTTGCATCATTTGACAATATGTTTATTGTTAATATGTAGTCTACTGTTTTTCCATTACTTGCTTTTACTTTAATTTTTTGTACTGTTGGATTTGTGTCTAATGGTATATCTTGTGTTAATGTTCCTCCTATTACATATGTTGTTCCTCCATCAATACTTATTTCATCTGCTGAATCTTTTGTTGTTATTTTTAAAGTTCCTGTTCCATCTAGATTTTTTTCTACAGACACTTCATATTTGTTTTCACCTGATACTTTTGCCTCTTTATTATTTACAGTAATACTTTGTATTCTTTGCTCATCTAATGGTTGTACTACTCTTAGTGCTGTTGCTTTTACTCCTGTTGCTTTATCTGTAGCTGTTATTGTAGCTGTTCCCATGTCTTGAGATGCTAATACACCATTATCTACTGTTACTACATCTGTATTACTTGATTTCCAATCATAATCTGTTAGTGCTCTTTCATTATGGTTAAATACATTGAATATATTAGCTACTATTTTTACTGTTTCTTGTTCTGGTTGTTTCATAGTTCTTGCATCTGGTACAATTTCAAAATTTCTGTCTCCTACTAATGTAAAGTCATAACTTTCATCATAAGTGCTGTTTCCTAATTGACCATATTCATTTGCTCCTGCTCCATATACAAATCCTTCTGTATCTATTACATAATTATCTTTATAGCCTGCTCCTACTGTCAAATATGTTTTTTCTTCTGCTATTCGTATTTTTTGTAATATTACACTTGCACTTGTTCCGCCTATTCCAGCTTGGCCTTTGCTATTATCCCCATATGTATAGCTTGCACCATATTTATCTAGTAATACTACACTTTCGTTTTTACCTGATATGTCTACCATTCCTGAGTTTATTACTGTTGTTTTTTGGGCATTAGCTTGTTTTGCATATTTTGTTGTTCTTTCTACACTTCCATCTGTTTTTAACACTACTATTCCAGTTTGCAAACATTGTACTTTTACAGCATTTTCAACTGTTTGAACTTTTATCGGTTGCGATACATATGTATTTAATGCTGGCAATATTTTTTGTCCAAATTCATCATAATTATATTTAAATTCTTCGATTTGTTCTTTGCTATTGTCTCCAAATACATATACATCTCCTGTTGAATCTATTATTGCACTTAGATTTCCACCTGCTGCTACTTTAACCACTTGGTTATCTAGTCCTGTTATTTTTTCTGGTATACTTACTGTTTCTGTTGTTCTATTTCCTAGTTGTCCCTTACTGTTTAATCCCCATGTATATACATTTCCTAATTTATCTATTGCTATTGCATGATTATCTCCTGCTGCAACTGATACTATATTTGTTAGGTTTTGTACTTGTACTGGTTTTTTAGCTGATACCCTATTTCCTTGGCCTAGTTGTCCATATGTGTTATCTCCCCATGCCCATACTGTTCCATCTTCTCTTAATGCTATTGTGAATTTCTTTCCTGCTTCGATTTGTTTGTATGTGGCTAGTATGTTTGTTTGACTTGGCACATTTATTGGTGCTAATTTGTCATTTCCTAATTGTCCATCTGAGTTATATCCAAATCCCCATATACTTCCATCTGCTTTTAATACTGCTGCATATCCATCTCCTCCTGCTATTTTTGAAGCATATTTTGAATCTGATTCTATTACTCTTACTATTACTATGTTTTCTTTTCCTGTTGCAACTTCTTTTACTTTTATCCAAGTTGTTCCTACTTTTACTCCTGTTACTAAACCATTTTCTCCTACTGTCGCTATATCCTCATTTAGTGATTCATATTGGAAATCGCTATCTTCTTCGTTGTCTTCTTTAAATACATTAAAGCTGTATTTTGGAGTTATTTGTATTTGTTTTGCTCCATTTACATTAACAGTTATTTCTGGCTCTTCTGCATATGATGAGTCATTTCCTATTTTTACTGGTACTCTGCTGTTTGTTTTTGTTTTTACTGATGCTGTTCCATGATAGTAGTCTCCCCATCCATATACATTTCCATCATATTTTATTGCTACATTGTATGTATTTCCAGATGATATTGACATCATGTCTTGTACTTTTGTTATTTCCGTGAATAACAATTTATCATCTTTTGTTCCTATTCCTAGTTGTCCATTACTGTTTGAACCTGTAGAGTATAATACTCTATTTGCTCCTAATACTACTGTGTGGTTTCTTCCTGCTGATATTTCCATGATGTTTGTCATATTTGTTTTGGTTGGTATTGTTACATTTGTTTTTGTTCCTAATCCTAATTGTCCATTTTCATTATATCCAAATGTATATACTTCTCCATTTGTTGTTAGTAATACACTGTGGTTATCTCCTGCTGATATTTTTCCTACTGTTGCTGGTACTTCTATTTGTGTAAAGATATTTGTTTTTCCTTCTGTTTTTCCAGTTTGTCCATAACTATTTAGACCACTTGTTAGAACTTTACCTTTTGTTGTTAATAACATTGTGTGATTTTTTCCTATTGATATGTCTAATATGTTATTTACATAGTTTAGTAATGTTGGTGTTTTTACTTCTTTGTATGTTCCTACTCCCAATTCCCCATTTGAGTTTAGTCCCCATACATATACATATCCGTCTTTTGTTAATATCATGCTTTGGTCATTGTTTGCTGCTATTTTCTTTACATTACTTATTCCTAAACGTGATGGTATAGTTTTTAGTTTTGTTCCTAATGCATTATTTGAATTTACTCCCCATACCCATACATTACCTTCTGTGTCTAATGCTAAGTTATGTGTGTTTCCTACTGCTATTTGTGTTATTTTTATGTTGCTTGGGAATGATACTTGGATAGGTCTATCACTACTTATTGATGTTCCATTTCCTAATTCATAACTTGAATTTAGTCCATATGCCCATACTGTTCCATTTGCTTTTAATACTACTGTGTGTGACATACATGTTAATGCCATTGGTTCTATTTCTACACCTTCTGGTAATACTGTTACATTTGCTATACTTGTTGCTCCTGTATCAGCTTTTGTTACTATTGCTGTAGTTTTTCCTTCTTTTTGTCCTGTTACAAGTCCTGTGTTTGAAATACTTGCTATATTGCTGTTTCCAATGTTGTAGTTTATTGTTCCTGTTTCTTGTATTTCTTTTAATACATTAAATGTTTTGTTTGTTACTGTTATTTGATGTGTTTCTCCTAGGTGTAATATAATGTCATATTCGTCTAATCCCGCTTCTTCTGCTCCTACTAATACTGGTTCTACAGATGTATTATATAAACTGTTTCCTAGGTTTCCATATGTTCCTAATCCCCACATGTATACAAATCCTTGGATATCTATAATGCCTCCATTATCTGTTCCAATATCTCCTGAAATAGATGTGTTTACATTTTCTAATTTAGTTGGATATATTTGGTTTTTTGTTGCAGTTGTTCCTAATTTATTGTTGTTGTTGCTTCCCCATGTATATGTGTCTCCATTTTTCATTATTGCCATTGAACTTCCTGATCCTGCTTTTAGTTCTTTGATGTCTGTTAGATTACTTTTTTCTGTTTTTATCACTGTAGGTGAGTTTTTGCTTGCTGTTGTTCCATCTCCTAATTGACCATTTGAATTTGCTCCTATGCTATATCCTGTTCCTTCTTTTGTTAGGAATAGTGCATGATTTGTACCTTCTGATACTCTTAGGATATTATCTATTTCTAGTTTTTCTCCTTCTAATGTATACACTTTTCCTGTTTGTGTTACCACATAGCTTGGTGAGATGTCTATAGCATTATTTATTGTTGTTAATTTTGTTGCTGTTGATTTGTATGTATTTCCCCAAACCCATACATTTCCATTTTCATCTAATGCTATTGTTTTGTTTGTTCCTGCTGATATTTTTACTATTTTTTCTAGTGGTTTTCCGTCTTGTTTTATTACTTGAACTGGTGTATTTCTACTTGAAGATGTTCCATCTCCTAATTGACCATATCCATTATATCCAAAGCTCCATACTGTTCCATCATCTTTTACTACTACTGTGTTATAGCTTCCTACTGATATATCTATTGCGTTTTCTATATCCATTACTTTTGCTGGCATTGCTTTATTTATATTGTCTCCTGTTCCTAATTGTCCATATGAGTTACTTCCCCATGTCCATACAGTTCCATCTGTTTTTAATGCTGCTGTATGTGTAGCTCCTATTTCTAATTTTGGTACTGTTACTTTTCCTACTGGTACTACCTGTACAAATATTGTTGTTGATTTATGTGTTATTGTGTGTGTTGCTATTATTTCTACTGTTCCCATTTTATTTGCATGGATTGTTCCATCTTGGTCTACTATTGCTATTTCATTATTTAGTGTTTCGTAGGTGATGTTGTTTTGGTCTACTAGGTCATTTATTAAGTTGAACTTATTGTCTAGTGTTGCTGTTACTTGTTTGTCTTTTCCTTCTTCTATTGATATTCTGTTTTCACTTACATGTACATATGTGTCTCCTATTACTGTATATTCATTTGTTGATACATTTGAACCTATTCCTAATTGTCCATTTCCGTTGTATCCTGTTGTATATACAAATCCTGTGATGTTGTTTTGGTCTACTACGTCATTTATTAAGTTAAATTTGTTGTCTAGTGTTGCTGTTACTTGTTTGTCTTTTCCTTCTTCTAGTATTATTTTGTTTTCACTTACATGTACATATGTGTCTCCTATTACTGTGTATTCATTTGTTGATACATTTGATCCTATTCCTAATTGTCCATTTCCGTTGTATCCTGTTGTATATACAAATCCACTTCTGTCTGATGCTATACTATGGTTTGTGTTTGTGTCTATATTTTTTACTTGGTCCATATTTTTTGCTTTTTTTGCTATTGTTATATTACTTGTGCTTTCTCCTTCTCCTAATTGTCCATAGCCATTATATCCTGAAATATAGATTTCTCCTGTACTTGATAGCATTTGTAAAGTGTTTTCTCCTGCTTGTATTTCTACAATATTTTCTAGGTCTTGATATGATGTTCCTTCTGTATCTTGTGTTTTTACTGTTGTTGGTGTTCCTACATTTGTTGTGTTTCCTTGTGATAATTGTCCATATCTGTTATATCCCCATACCCATACTTTTCCTTTTGAATCTAGTGCTGCATAGTGGTTTTCTCCTGATGTTACTTCTACTATATTTTTTAATCCGTCTATTTTTGATGGGTTATCTGATAAGTTCCATACACTTCCATCTTCTGCTAATATTAGTTTTTCGTTTAGACTTATTGCTTTTCCATAGAAATTGATTTTTGTTGGAGTTTTATTATATTTATATCCCCATATATAAATTTCTCCTTGTTTATTTATTGCCATACTTACATCTTTATAGCAATATACTTTTTCAATTTCTTCTAAGCTTTCTATTCTTGTTGGTATTTCTTTTGTTGATGTTGAATCATCTCCTAATTGTCCATAGCCATTGTATCCCCATGAATATACATGACCTTCGCTGTCTAATGCTAGGTTATGATTATATCCTACAGCTATGTCTTTTATGTTGTTTAAGTCTATTTCTTTTTCTGTTGTTGTTGTTTGTGTTGTTCCTTCTGGTGTTTCTATTTCTTTTGTTTCTTTGTATTTTCCTTTTTCTATTTGTATTGGTTCTGTTGTATTTATTGCACTTGTGTTATTTCCCCAACTCCAGATTGTTCCATCTTGTTTTAGTGCTAGTGAATGTGAACTTCCTACTTGAACCTTTTCTTCTACTTTTTTGTTTTCTCCTATTACGTTTATTACTACTCTTGTTTCTTCTTCTGTTCCTTTTGCTGTTACTGTTATATATGCTTTTCCTAATCCTGTTGCTGTAACTTTTCCTGTTGCCTCATCTATTTTTGCTATTGTTTCATCTGATGTTTTGTATGTAAATCCTGCATTTTCTGTTTCTTCAAATAATATGTTGAAGCCATATACAGTTTTTGGATTTATTTGATAGTTTGGATTTGATAGTTTTAGTGTTACTTCTCTTTCTTCTAATTTTATATGTGGTGTTGATATACATGTTATCTGATTTTTAGAATTTGTTGTTCCATCTCCTATATTTCCATATCCATTATATCCTACTCCCCATACTGTTCCATCGCTTTTTGCTAATTCTGCACTGTATCTTCCTCCTGATACTATCATTGCATCTGTGAAGTCATTTCCGTCTTTTTCTTTCATATATACAGGTGTTTCTTTTGTTGTTCCTGTTTTTGTTGATGCTAGTTGTGAGTAGTTGTCTAATCCCCATGCAACTACTTTTTCTTCTGATGTTATGGCATATCCTGTATAATATCCAACTGATATTGATGTTATATCTTTTAACATGATTTTGTTTCTGTTGTTCCTGATGCTAATTGTGAGTAGTTGTTTAATCCCCATGCTAATACTTTTTCTTCTGATGTTATTGCATATCCTGTATAATATCCAACTGATATTGATGTTATATCTTTTAACATTCCGTCTGGTCCTTTTAATTGTTGTGGTGTTGCTCCTCCTACAGTTGTTAATTGGTTATTTGTATTGTTTCCAAATCCCCATACTGTTCCATCTGATAATAATACTATTGTACTATTTGTTTCACTTGCAGATACGTCTGATACATTTTCTAATGTTTGAATTTGTGTAAATTTACTTCTGTTTGATGTTGATCCATTTCCTAATTCTCCATAATAATTGTATCCTGTTGACCATAGATGATTATTGTTGTCTATTACATATGATGTATAGTTTCCTGCTTCTATTTTTATTATTCCTTCTAAGTCGTCTACTTTTACTGGAAGTACTGTATTTGTTGTGTTTCCTAAGCCTAATTGGCCATATCCGTTATATTCCCATGTATATACATTTCCGTCTTTATCTAATGCTATTGAATGATAATTTCCTGCTGATATTGCTACTATGTTTTCTAGTACTCCTTCTCCGTCTGGTGATTTTACTTGTACTTTTTCTGTTGAGCTTGTTGTTGTTCCATTTCCTAGTTCTCCATAGCCATTATATCCCCAAGACCATACATGTCCTTCTGTGTCTAGTGCTAGTGTGTGTGTTCCTCCTAGTGATATTTGTGTAATATTATTTATTCCTGTATATGTTGGTAATACTTTGTATGTTGTGTCTCCTGTTCCCAATTGTCCATATCCATTATATCCATAACTCCATATCTCCCCATTTGATTTTAGAGTTACTGTTGAATAATTTTGGGTTTCGATTTGTGGGAATGTTACATCTTCTTCTCCTAATACATATACATCTGCTGATGTTGTTTCTCCTGATTTTTTGTCTGTTACTGTTACTGCTGTTTTTCCTTTTTTTACTGCTGTTATTTTTCCTGTTGTTTCTTCTACTGTTGCTATTTTTTCATTTTTTATTTGATATGTTAAGTCTGTGTCTTCTATTGTTGTATATAATAGGTTAAATCCTTGTGACATATTTACTTTTGCATTTTTGTTTTGTCCTATTCCTTTTATTCTTATTGGTGTTTCTTCAAATAGTAATACAGGTTTGCTTATACATACAAATTCATTTGAATTTACTGCTGAACTATTTCCTAATTGTCCAGAATAATTTTTTCCAATAGTCCATACTTTTCCATCTTCTCTTACTACTACTATTGTTCCTTCTCCTGCTGATACATTTATTATTTTATCTATGTTTTCTTTGTCTTTTCCATATTTTAAGTCTACTGGTAATAAATTGTTTGTAGTTGTTCCATTTGAAGATTGTGAATAACCATTATACCCCCATGAAATAGCTGTTCCATCTTCTTTTATTGCTACTGCAAATTCATTTCCTGCTTGTATTGATTTTACTCCTGATAGATAAATTGGCGTTGTAGTTGTTTGGGTTTCTTCCCCTTCTCCTGTTGTTATTGTTTCGTATTTTTCTATTACTTTGTCAAATGATTTTCTTGTTTGTGTTGTATTATTTCCTAAGTTTCCATATGTGTTATATCCGCTTGCTAATACTTCTCCATTTTGATCTAGTACAATTATTGTGTTATTTTCTACTGCAACGTCTATTATTTTTTCTAATATTGATACTTTTCTTGGTGTATATATGTTGTCTATTGAAATTCCCATTGTTTCCTAAGTTTCCATATGTGTTATATCCACTTGATAATACCTCTCCTTTTTTGTCTAATACTATTATTGTGTTGTTTTCTACTGCTATATCTATTATTTGTTCTAGTGTTGGTACTTTTCTTGGTGTATATATGTTGTCTATTGAAATTCCTTGTTGTCCATAGCTATTATATCCCCATGTATATAAGTTGCCATCTCCATCTATTGCTGCTGATGTATTATTTTTTGTTGCTATTTTTGTTATATTTGTTAGTTTTATTTTTGTTGGTATACTATTGCTTATTCTTGTTCCATCTCCTAGTTGTCCGTTTTGGTTATAGCCCCATGTATATACATTTCCTTCTTTGTCTATTGCCATAGAATGATAATTTCCTGCTGATACTTTTTCTATGTTTTCTAAGTTTGGTATTTCTTGTGGTGTGTATGTATTTCCTGTTCTTCCTAATTGTCCATAACTATTTGATCCAAATGAATATACTTTTCCATCTGCTGTTACAAGTAGAGCATGGTTGTTTCCTGCTGCTATATCTACTACATTTTCTATGTTTATTTGATCTATTGCCATAGAATGATAGTTTCCTGCTGCTACTTTTTCTATGTTTTCTAGGTTTGGTATTTCTTCTGGTGTGTATGCATTTCCTGTTCTTCCTAATTGTCCATAACTGTTTGATCCAAATGAATATATTTTTCCGTCTTCTGTTACAAGTAGGGCATGGTTGTTTCCTGCTGCTATATCTACTACATTTTCTATGTTTATTTGTGTTGGCCTATATCTGTTTGAATTGTCTCCTAATCCTAGTTGTCCATAGCCATTATATCCCCATGACCATACTGTTCCATCTGCTTTTAATGCTAATGTAAAGTCTGTGCCACTTACTGTTTTTGCTATTGTTTTGTCATTTTTTCTTAGTACTTGTACATCTATTAATACTTTATTTGGTAATTTATTTGTTGATACTTCTATTTTTGTTGTTCCATATTTTTGTCCTGTTACTAGCCCTGCATCTGTTACTGTTGCAATGTTTTCGTCTAATGTTTTGTATGTTATTTCTTCATTTTCTACTTGGTCTATTAATAGATTAAATCCTAAGTCTGTTTTTGCTTCTATTTGTTTGCTTAGATTGTTTGTTTCTAAGTTTAATACTATTTTTCTTGTGTTTACTTCTAGGCTTGCTTCTGAGATGTTTGCTGGTTCTGTTGTACTTGTTGTTGTTTTATTTCCCATTGCTCCATATCCATTATATCCTACTGTGTATACTAAACCTGAATCATCTACTATTGCAGATGTTTGGCTTGATATACTTTGTGTGCTTGCCATTGTTATTATGTTTTTGTCTTCCTGTACTTTTGTTAATGATGTTAGTGTTTTTGTGTCTTGATTAAATAATTGTGCTGTTTGGCTTGATATATTTTGTGTGCTTGCCATTGTTATTATGTTTTTGTCTTCTTGTACTTTTGTTAATGATGTTAGTGTTTTTGTGTCTTGATTAAATAATTGTCCATAATTGTTGTATCCTGTAACATATATTCCTGCTGTTTGGCTTAGATTTCCTTCTGTTCCTGTTGTTGTTGGTTTTATTGATAATATACTTGTGTATCCATTTGCTTCTATATCTTTTACTCCTGTTACAGTGTTTCCTTTTGAGTCTACCATTGTTACTGGTAACATGTAGTTTGTTGTATTTCTTGTTCCTAATTGTCCATAATAGTTATATCCTAATGAATATACTGTTCCATTTTCTGCTAGTGCTAGCGTATGTAGACTTCCTGCTGATACCTTTTTGATATTATTTAATACTGTTGTTGTTCCTGTTCTCATTTGTTGTGGTATGCTGTAATTTGCTTTGTTATTTGTTCCTAATTGTCCATAATAGTTATGTCCTGTGCTCCATACTGTTCCATCTGCATCTAACATTACTATATGGTTATCTCCTGCTGACATTTGTATTATGTTTGATACTTTTTGCATTTTTTGTGGTGTTGCATTTGGATTATTTTGACTTGTACTTCCTCTTCCTAATTGTCCTTCATAGTTATAACCCCATCCATATACTTTTCCACTTTCTGTTAATGCATATGATGAATGTCCTCCTGCTGTTATTGCTATTACTTTTTCTGGTATTCCTGTTACTTGGACAAATTCACTTGTATTTGTTGTGCTTGAATCTCCTAGTTGTCCATATTCATTATATCCTGCTGCCCACACTGTTCCATCTGATTTTAATACCAATGTATGACTATATCCTGCTGCTACATCTATTGCATATGTTGATTGTGTTTCGTCTTTTGAGTTATAGATGTTTGTTTTTGTTGGTCTATTTTTGGTTTCTGTATTTCCTATTCCTAGCTGACCATAGCCATTATATCCCCATGTCCATACTTCTCCATTTGCTTTTAGTGCTACAAAATGATTTCCCCCTCCTACTATTTTGGCAGCTGTGCGTCCTTGTTCCCCATTTACTTGGACTTTTACTGCTGCATAGCAGTCATTTTGTTTGTTATACACTTTTATGTATGTTGTTCCTGTTCCTGTTGCTGTTACTACTCCTTTGTCATCTACTGTTGCTATTTGGTCATCTTGTGTTTTGTATTCACATTCTCCCTTTTCTACTTCTTCATATAATAAATTGAATCCTGCTGTTACTGTGTATTCTATTTTTTCTCCTGTGTCTCCTGCTTTTTTGTAGTTTATTACTTTTGGTGTTGTGTTTAATTTTACTTGGCTTATAAATACTTTTTCTGTTGTGTTTTCATATGTTCCATTTCCTATTTGTCCTTGTCCATTATATCCTACTGTATATACATTTCCTTTTGTGTCTACTATTAATCCTGTTTGTCCTTCTGTTAATGCCATTGTTAGTATATCTTTTTCTTTTTCTACTTCTGTTGCATAATATGCTCTTGTTGTGTTTCCTGT
>FR888067.1:0-53846 GCA_000431335.1 Clostridium sp. CAG:343
TATTTTCTTTTTTTATATTTTCTTTTATTTTTATTTTTTCTTTTTCTATTTTTTCTTTTTCATTTATTATTTTTATTTCTTTTAATAAATTATTTTTATTATTTAAATCTGAAATTTCTTCTTCTAATTTATTTTTATTTTCTTCTATTTCATATTTAATATCTTCATATTTTTCTAATTCTTGTTTTTTCTGTTCTAAATCTTCTATTTTTTTATTAATTATATTTATTGGTTTTTCCCTAGATCTTTGTGTTCCTATTTCATCTAATAACCTTCTATTTATTCTATCAATAGCTCTTTTATATGAAACATTATCGTCTCCTGTTCCCACCAAATTTGCTATTTTTTGAACTAGTATATTTTGTTCCTGCTTACCTAACTTTACCTCTTGTTGGCCAACAACAACGGTAGATAAAAATAATTCTTCATCTACTTTAGTTTGTTCATAAAAAAATTCATTTCCTTTTGATTTATCAATATTAAATTCTTTTGAAATATCCTCCATATTTTCATTAAATATTTTAGGATTTTTTTTCTTAAAATCTCTATAAATTTCATATTTATTTTTATTATTTAATTCATATTCTAATTTTCCAGAAAATTCTTCTCCTAACCAAGGTGTATATTTCTCCACGTCTGAATATTCTTTTCCTTTTTTATTTTTTGAAATTCCATAAAATGAATTTACAATAAAATTTAATAAAGTAGATTTTCCAGATTCATTTTTTCCATATATAATATTAATTCCATCTTTTAATTCAATTTCTTTTTCTTTTAATTTTCCATAAGAATTAATTTTTATTTTATTAATTTTCAATTTTTTCTCCTATTCTAATGCTTCTAATCCAATCTCTATTGCCTTTTCTATTATATTTTTTTCGTCTTTTGATATATTTTTATTTTGTGATTTCTCAAGCATTTTTTTTACAAATAATCCTTTTAATGTAGTTGTATTTGATAATTTTTCTAAATCATATGCTATTTCAGTTTGATCTTTAATTTTTATTATTCTTTGATTATCAATATACTTTAATATAGTGTATTTATCTATCTCAAAATTTCTATTTCCTATTAATAAAAGTTCTACATATTCATCTTCTTTTATTTCTAATTCATTTATATTTTCTATTAATTCTTCTTTTGAAAACATATTTGTTACATCTATACTTTCTTTTACAAATTGTTCTTCATCTAATGGTACAAAAGTAAGATTTATATTTTCTTTTTCTAATTCTCCTACTATCATTCCATGTTTTCCTGGCTCATCAAAGCCTAATGAAACAGTAGAACCTGGATATGCTATTCTTTGTTGCTCCTCTGTATTAAAATCTAATTTATGAATATGTCCTAATGCTATATAATCAAAATTTTTTTCTTTTAATTTTTTTGATGATAATATATTATAATTCTTTTCTACATTATTTCCTGCATCTAATGTAGCATGTGTAATTAATATATTTATTTTTTCTTTATTTTCTATTTCTATATTTTCTATGTTTGAATTATTACAATAAAAATCATCAAATCCAAATCCATATATATCTGCTTCTGGTAATTCTATTTTTTCTATTTCTGAATTAAATATTTTTACATTTTCATTCCAATTAAATTTATTATAATAAGAATTTTTAAGATATGGATCATGATTTCCCGGAGCTATAAAAATTTTAGTTTCTGGGATTTCCTTAAATAATTTATTAATATATTCTATTGTAGATTGCCTTACATATTTATGCTCATATAAATCTCCTGAAATAAAAAAATATTTTATATTATTATTTTTTATATATTCTATTATTTTTTTGAACACTTTTCTTTGTTCTAATCTCCTTAAATCTCCTAATATATCTTTATCTGATAACTTTACAAATGGACTATCAAAATGCATGTCTGCAATATGTACAAATTTCATTTTTTCTCCTTATTTTTCTTAATATACAAAAAATAATCATTTAAATTATGATTATTTTCTTGTGCTTATTCTACTATATATTTTTTACTTTTTCAATAGAATTTGCGAATTTTATTTCGGTATTTTATTGTGGAATATTTAGAAAAATCAAGCTTAAACCACTTAAAATTCAAACAAAATTGAAAAAAAACGCATAAGAAATTAAATTCTTATGCGCTTACATATATTTTATTCGTCATCATCTTCAATTGGTCCAAATAATTCATCAAACTTAGCTTCCAATTCTTTTTGCAAATCATAAGTATCATCATCTTCTGATTCTTGTGGTAAAACTGGTGCCTCATCTTCAAAACTATTTAAATCCAAATTCTGTGGTTTTAATTCTTCATTCTTTTTTTCTGGTTGTGGTGCATTATTTTCATCTTCAAACAAATCATCTAAAGACTCCACTTTTAAATTTTGCACTTTCTCTTCCGTTTTATCTTCTACATATGGATTATAAGGATTGTATTTTCTCCAAGTTCCTCTATCAATCTCTCCAATATCATTATGACTTATTTCTAATTCAGCCATTTTTTTAGCCATTGGATGTTTAAAATAATAAAATTTATTAGCCTTTACCGGTTTTATTCCTTTTTCAAAAATAATACATAAATCATTATCTAATCTACGTAATTCATCTGGTGTCATTAATGCTCTTGCCATAACTTGATCTGAAACTGATTTTCCTGTTTTCCAATTTTGCCTATCTCTATTAACAGATATACTATCTCTCTCAATAGTCTTTTCTCCTAAGGCTTTTGAAAAATATTCAACTGTTTTATAAGAGTTACTTCCTAAAAATACATGTGTATCACAGTTTCCCATTATAGTTTCATAAGATTTTTCATAAACCGCCTCTAATTGATCTATGTTTTGTAAAATAACACTAAATGATATTTTTCTACTTCTTGATGTTGATATTTTTTTATCAAAATCAGGTATTTTTCCTATATTAGCAAACTCATCTAAAATAAAGAATGTTTGCTCTTTTAATTTTCCTCCATTTTGATCTGCATAATCATACAATTGTTGTATCATCTGTGAGAAAAATATTGTAAGTAAGAAATCATATGCTGTATGCGTATCTGATGATATTACATATACAGCTGTTTTTCTATTTCCTATTTCTTCAAAATCTATTGTATCTGTTGATGTTAGTTCTGCAATTTCCTTTGAATCAAACTTACCTAATTTTGATTGCAATGTACTTAATATAGAGCCATATGTCTTTTCAGGTGCTATTTCAATTGATTTATAATACATCCTAGCAGGATGATCATATGGTAATTTACTAATTAATTCTGTAAGTAAATTGCCTCCTCCATTGCTATTAGCAGCTCTAACTAATTCAGCACAGCTTGCTAGATTCTGTTCTTCTTCTGGTCTAGTCGCAATTAAATAATATATTAATGCTTTTAATAACATTTCTGCCATATCATCCCAATATGGATCTGATTTTCCACCTTCTGCTTGTTGTCCTTTTACTATTGTATTAGCAATAACATCTACATCAAGTTCTGATGAAATATGCATTAATGGATTATAACCATCACTATATTGTGGCCTTACTAAGTTTAATACTTTAATTTCATATCCTTTTGACTTTAAATATCCTGCTGTTCTATCATATAATTCTCCCTTTGGATCTGTAAAAACATACGAGCCTAAACATTGATATGCATTTGGAATTGAATATGATGCTGATTTACCAGAACCTGATCCGTCCAACAACTAGTACATTTACATTTCCTCGTTTATCTACTGGCAAATAATTATTTTCTGCAAGAACAATTCCCTTATTTTTATCTAATATTTTATATTGTTCTCCTCTTTGACTCCAATCACTAGAACCATGTTCAATATCTGAATATTCATTTTTAGGAGCTGATTTTACAAATCCTATAAAAAAGAATAATGAATAAAATATAGTTACAATTAATAATGTTGAAAAATAATTTCCAACTGCTCCTTCTGTAAAGATACTACCAAATGTCGCAAATGGATTAGTTATTGACTTTATTAACATCTCTATAAATATTTGCAAATCAAATGTTCCATTTGCTATTGACATATGATAACTATATGCAATAGGCGAAACAAATACTATGGCTATAAATATCCATAGTATTGCAAATATTATAAAATTCTTTCTATTTCTTTTAATAGCTCCCTCTACTTTGTAGTTCATAAAATTCACCTACTCTTTTGTAAATTATTTATCTTTTATTGTCTTTCCTCTTTTTCTATTCTTGTATTATTTTCTGCTGATATACTCATACAACTAATTCCTAGCTCTGTACTTATAGGGTCTACTGGTCTTTTTACAGAATTTGTTACTTGTGTCTTTTTCTTGTTTGACATTTTTTCATTTAGTAATCCTAATACTACTGGATTTATTGCAACAATTGTTATTCCTTTATCATCTTTTCCAGCTGCTCCTTCTATAGCTTCTACCGGTATTTGTGTATCCCTTTGTTTTTTATTTGCAGTCATAACATTTCCTCCCTATCCTTCATCTCTTATTTCGAATGCGAAATAAGATTTATATGGTTTTAACTTACATTTTCCTTTAACTTCATTTGTTTTTTCATCAAAATAAAGCACAGGCTTTACCTCTTCTGTAGTTTCTGGATCTATAATAGATATAGGTCTTTTAAAGTTTGGTGTATATTGAAAGTCTTTATATTCTGTTTCTTGTTCAGAGTATAATGTATTAAATTTAAAAGGTGTAGGTTTTTTAGTAATTTTAACTTCATCTCCAAGCAAAATACCATTATTAATAACCACCTTATCTTTTGCAAAAGACAAAATAATAAGCTGATTACCATCTTTTTGTGGCTCATCTACGTAAAAAGTCTTTTTATTATAATTTCCTACAATCTCTTCAGTGTGGTCTAACCTTTCTACTGTATATTTAGGATACTGATTTAGATATTCTTTTTTTGTTTTATTTACTTGATATATTACTGTTTTTACTCCATCTGGATCTGTTATGCTAAAATGTTTTCCTTGCATAGTTTCCATTTATACTTACACCCCGTTTCTATGTTTTAATCCATAGTTTGTCTTTTGTTACACTACTAATTACAATTATAGCTAAAAAAGCTACTTTTGTCAACATTTATGTAAAGTTTTATTTTCTTGGATTAAAATTTGATATTTCATTTAATTTTTTAAATATTTTTTCTTCTTGTTGTGTCAATTGTTTTGGTACTACAATTTTAATTTCTGCCACTAAGTCTCCTCTTGTTGTTTTACTAGATTGATATCCTTTATTTGGTATTCTTATTTTTTCTCCGCTTTGTATTCCTTGTGGTATATATACTTTTGTTTCATCATCAATTGATTGTACTATTGCTCTTGTTCCTAAAGCAGCTTCCCAAGGTGTCAAAAGTAAATCTGTATATAAATCGCATCCTTTTAGTTTAAATTTATTATCATCTTTTACTTTAACTTTTATCAATAAATCCCCGCTTTTTCCACCATCTCTCCCTGGTTTTCCTTGTCCAATTAATCTGATTTTCTCTCCATCTCTAATTCCTTGAGGTATTTTCAAAGTTAAATTTTTAGGTTGTCCTTCCATATTTTTTAAAGATATTTGCTTGTCCAAACCATAAAAAGCTTCATATATACTAATGTTAATTTCTGTTTCTACATTTTCACCTTTTACTGGGTTCTTACTTTTAGAAAGTTTATCTTTTTTTTCTATGTTATCAACATTTCCTAAAAAAATATTAAAAATTGCTCCTTTTTCCTCTTTACTTGAAAAAGCTTTTTTTCCTTTCGCAAATTTAGAATTCCAAATTCTATCATATTTTCTTTTAGATGATGGAACTGATAATGTTTTATATGCTTCATTTATATCTTTTATTTTTTCTTCTGCTAATGTATCCCCGACATTTAAATCTGGGTGATATTTCTTAGCTGCTTGTCTATAAGCTTGTTTTATTTTTTCAATTGAAACGTGGCTTGTTTCTAAATCTAATATTTTATAGTAATTTTTAAAAACCATTTTTAACATCCTCCCTAAAATCAGGTATGCTTATTATATCATAAAAATAAAAAAAATCCATAGTTTTTATGCTTAAGTTTCAATATTTCTGTCACAGTTCATAAAAAAAAATTATAATGTCCAAACTCTGGCTCCAACTATAACACTTAAATTTTATTTAATGACGTTTGATTGGAATGAAAAATAGAAAATCTTTTACAAGAAAATGAGTAATGTTCACGGGCAAAATTATTATTATATGAATTTAAACTTTTCTCAGATTATATGTATATGGTTTTATAATTTTTGAATATGATTGGAATAATCTTAGAATTTCTTAAATAAATTAATGGAAAATGTTCGCGTCGAGCTTTAGCTCGGACTAAGTGAAAGGGTGCCATTAATTTATTTTAGAAATTCTTAGATTATGTATTGAACTGAGAAAAGTCTAAATTCATATAATAATAATTTTGAGCCAGAGTTTGGATATTATAATCATTTCTTACTGAACTGTAACATATTTTTCTTTGCTCAACTCTATCAACTTATTTAGCAACTCTTTATAACTAACTCCACTAGCCTCAAATAACTTTGGATACATACTAATACTAGTAAACCCCGGTAAAGTATTAATTTCATTAATATAAATTTTATTTTTTCCATTTTCAATAAAAAAATCTACCCTTGACAATCCTTTTCCATCTATTGCTTTAAAAGCCTTTATTGCTTGGTTTCTAATTTCAACTGACAACTCTTCTGAAATATTGGCTGGTATTTCTGTTTTAGATTCTTCATTATTATATTTTGCATCATAACTATAAAATTCTTCTGCAGATTTTACTTCTCCAACACAAGAAGCCGTTACCTCTTCATTTCCAAGCACAGCACATTCTACTTCTCTTCCTATAATACCTTCTTCTATTAATATCTTATTATCAAACTTTGAAGCATACTCTATTGCCTGTTTTAACTCTCCTTTACTTTTTGCTTTATTTATTCCAACACTAGATCCTGAATTAGATGGTTTAATAAACATTGGAAATTTTAAATTTTTAAAAATCTTTTCTACCACCCCATCTAAAGTCATTACTTGTTCATTAAATTTACTATCCATATAAATATATTTCTCATTGTATTTTCTGACATATTCGTATTTTGCTTGATTTAATCCAGCTTTTTCAAAAATAACTTTTGTATAAACCTTATCCATTCCTACGCTAGAAGCTAAAACTCCACATCCTACATATGGTTTTTTTAACAATTCAAACAACCCTTGTATTGTTCCATCTTCTCCATATAATCCATGTAATATAGGAAATAAAATATCCAATTTTTTTAAATAACCTATAATATCTGATATTTTATTTTTCTTATCAACCTTTTCTCCTAATTTTCTTTCTTCTTGTAAGTCACTATATTCATACCAAATTCCATTTTTATCAATATAAATAGGATATATCTCATATTTTTCTCTGTCCAAATTCTTTATCACTGAATTTGCTGATACAACAGAAACCTCATTTTCTGTTGACATCCCTCCAAATATCACTCCTAATCTTTCTTTTTCCATAAACTTATCATCCTTTCTGCTAATTCATAGAATTTCATTCCATTAGAGGCTTTCAATAAAACCACATCTCCTGGTTTTATTACTTCTTTTAATACTTCTAAAATTTCTTCTTTATTTTCTAAATAATACACGTTTTCATCTTTCATTTTTTCTCTTGCTTTTTCTATAATATATTTTGAATTAGTTCCACTACATATTAATATATCAATTTTATTTTTAATTACTTCTTCTCCAACTTTTTTATGTAATTCCTTAGAATATTTTCCTAATTCAAACATATCCCCTAATATAGCAATTTTTCTATTTTCTTTAAATTCTGATAAAACTCCTAATGATGCTTTCATTGATTCTAAACTCGCATTATATGCATCATTAATTACTTTAACACCATTTTCTAGTTCAGTTATATCCATTCTCTTTTTAGTAAGTTCAAAGCTTTCAATTCCCTCTTTTATCTTTTGATTATCAATTTTCAAAACTTTTCCCACCATTGCAGCACATAAGCTATTTAAAATAAAATGTTCTCCTCCAACTGGTACATTAATAGTTTCTTCTTTTTCATTTAATTTCAAATCAAATTTACTATTTGAACTTTCTAATTTAATATTTTTTGCATTTAAATCACTTTTTTCTTTTATTCCATATGTTTTTATATTTAATTTATCTTTATTCTCTTCATACCAATTATGTAATAAATCATTATCATTATTAATTATAACAACTGGATTTTCACATCCCTCTAAAATTTCTAGTTTAGCTTTTAAAATATTCTCTCGAGACCCTAAATTTCCTATATGAGAAGTTCCTATATTTGTAATAACACAAATTGTTGGCTTTGCAATAGATGTAAGTAAACTAATTTCTCCAAAGTGATTCATTCCCATTTCTAATACCATAGCTTCCTCATTTTGCATTTTTAAAATAGTAAATGGCAATCCTATATTATTATTATTATTTCCTAATGTTTTTAATGTTGTATATTTTTTATTAACTACATTTGCTACAATATCTTTTGTACTAGTTTTTCCCACACTTCCTGTAATAGCTATAACTGGTATATTATATAAGCTTCTTTTATATTTTGCTATACAATATAATGCCTCTAATGTATCTTCAACTTCTATAATAATTTTATTTTCAAATTTTCTTTTATCATCGTCTGTACAATTATTTTTCTCTATAATTACTCCAGCTGCTCCTTTTTTTAAAGCTTCCCTCCAAAATTTATTTCCATCAAATTTTTCTCCTTTTATTGCTATATAAATATCTCCTTCTTCTATTATTCTTGTATCTTTAGAAAACTTTCTGCATATGAATTTTTTATCTCCTAATATTAATTTCCCATTTGATTCTCTCACAATATCTTCTACTGTTAAATTTTCCACTTTTCATTTTCCTCTCAATTAATTTAATTTTTTAAAAATACATTTGTAAATTTTAATTTTTCTTTGCTAGATTATATGTCTATTTTTTTAAATTTGCAACATTCAAAATATTTAAAACTTACAAAAGAGCAGTCATTAAGTACTGCTCTTTTCCAAACTATTTATTTTCTATACTTCTATTAGCAATCTCTATTGCTTTTGATACAATATTACCACAATCCCTTGATGAAACATTAGCCCAACTACCACCATCTTGTTTTACTTGTTCATATACTCCTAATTCTTTTGCAATTTCTTCTCTTAAATTTTCAGAAATTAATTTACTATTTTTAGACATGACATCCTCCTTGTAAATTTTTTTAATTTAGCATCATATAATTAAATACCAATAAAACTTTAATTTAAGTTTTACAATAATATTATTTCCAACTACTTTAATTTTATTTTGACATTTTTTTATAAAATATTATTTTTTTTGACAAGAGAATATGCTATAATAAATAAGATGATTTACAAAGGGAGAATTTTATGGACGTTAAAGAAAAAGAATTAGAAAAAAATGAAAATCTAGAAAATTTATCTTATCAAGATAATGTCGAGAATAAAAAAGAGAATAAAGAAGAAAATTTAAATTTAATTCCTTCTCAAGATTCAAATTTTATACCAGTTAAAGAAGAGAAGAAGACATTATCAATTTTTAATTTATTAATTATAATTGTACTTAGCATTTTAATTATTTGCTTTTTAATATTTACTGCATATAATACATTAAATAGCAACATTATTTCTGGTGTACACATAAAAGGATTAGATGTCTCAAATATGAGCATGTCTGATGCAAAATATCAATTAGATAATTATTTAAATAATTTATTACCTGAAGAAATAAAAGTAAAACATGGAGATTTTGAAACAACTATTTCACTTTCACAAATTGGAGCTACTTTTGATACTAAGTCAGCCATAAACAGTGCCTACAATGTTGGAAGACAAGGAAATATTTTTCAAAATAATATGTATGTATTATCAACAATGTTTGGAAATGTAAATATTGAACCTATATTAAAAATTGATAAAGAACAATTAACAAAAAATCTAGAAGATATTTCTACTCAATTGCCTGATAAAGTAACAGAAAGTAGTTATTATATTGAAAATTCTAATTTAATTATTACTTCTGGAAAAGAAGGTAATGTTATAGATACTGATGCTACTATTGAAGTTATAAAAAATGCTATTTCAAATCTTTCAAATATTGAAGAGCCAATTGAAATGGTCGTAAAATCAGAGAAACCTAATTCTATAGATATTGAAAAAATTCATAATGAAATTTATAAAGAACCAGTAGATGCTTATTATACTCAAGATCCATTTACTGTTTATCCTTCTGAAAATGGCGTTGATTTTAAAGTTTCAATAGAAGAAGCAAAAGCTATTTTAGGTGATCAAACTGCTGAAGAATACACTATACCTTTAAACATATTATACCCAAAAGTAACAACTAATATGATAGGAACAGAAGCTTTTCCTGATTTGTTATCTACATATTCTACTAACTATGCTGCAAGCAATAAAAACAGGACAACAAATTTAATATTAGCTGCAAATAAAATAAATGGAACTGTTTTAATGCCTGGTGAAACTTTTTCTTACAATAAAGTTGTTGGTGCTAGAACCATTGCAGCTGGATATAAAGAAGCTCCAATTTATGTTAGTGGAGAAGTAGTAGATGGTGTTGGTGGTGGTATTTGTCAAATCACAACAACTCTATATAATGCTGTGGTTTATGCTAATTTAGAAATTGTACAAAGAACTAATCATCAATTTGTTCCTTCTTACGCACCAGCTAGCAGAGATGCTACTGTTGTTTATGGTTCTATTGATTTTCAATTTAAAAACAATAGAAATTATCCAATAAAAATTGTATGTTCTGTATCAGGAGGAGTCGCAAACTTCCAAATTTTTGGATTAAAACAAGAAAATGATTATGATGTTGAAATTTCTGCTTATGTAACTGGTAGAACACAAACAGCTATATATTCTGAAGCTTATAAAATTCTTAAGCAAGACGGTAAAGTTGTTAGCTCAGAATTATTATCTAAAGATACTTATAAAAGACATTAAAAAACTTGCCCACCATATAATATATATGGTGGGCTTTTATATTTTACATTGTCAAAGTTCCATTTGGTGTATTTGTAATTATTAAAATATCCTCTTCTCTTCCATTTTCAGCATTTATATAAACTAAAAATTCTCTATCATCAACTTTTCCCTTGAATTCATAACAAAGTATTTCTGTTTTCCATTCTGTTGGAATAATAGCCATTCCTTCACTCTCTATTTGTAAATCTTTATTCAGGTTTTTCTTTGCTTCTTCTTTTGTTATTTTAATATTACTAATATTTCTCTCTGTATGATTATTTAAATATCCTGTTGTTTCAATTCCTAGAACTTCTCCATTGTCTAAAGCCACTTTAACTTTTATTAAATCAGGATACACAACAGTATTATTTTGTGAATATGCATAATTAATTGTAACTATTCCCTCTTGTTTTAAATAATAAGTTTCCTTCATATTATTAAAGCCTTTACTCTCTAAAAACTCTTTTCCTTTTTTATCCGCTTCTTCTTGTGATATAATTTCTGAATTAACATCACGGTTTGAATTCATAAATACTATATGTCCACCTTTTTTAGAAATAGATATATTAATTGTTTCTTCATTATTATTCTTTACAGAAAAATCATAAACCGGAATAGTTGCATTTTCTGAATATCCCATATTTGTAATTTCTTTTATATTGTTCTTTCCTATAAATTCTTCTGCTTTTTGTTTAGCTTGTTCTTCTTCAATGTCTTCTCCTGTTAAGCCTTTCTTTTCTTCACTTGTTAAATGTTCTGAAAAAGCACCATCATATATCAAGCCTGAATATTCATGAAAATTTTCCTCTAAATTACTAAAACTTTCTTTAGATATATTGTCGACTTGTTGTGCAAAAGCAATATTTCCCTTTTTGGTTAATTCTCCCCATTCTAACCTACCATTATTTAAATCTTCAGCAAGTTGATTTAAGGTATTTTCTAATTCTACACTATATCCATGTAGATCTTTTAAATTTCCTAAATCCTCAGTTGATAATCCTTCTTTATAAATATTTTTTCTTGATAAAGTATAACTATAATCACTCACTTGATTTAAAAACTTTTCAGTATTCTCTAATTCTTGACTTTCTATAGGCAACATGCTCAAATAGCTTTGTGCTAAATTAGCTTCTCTCCATAAATTCGTTAATGTTTCTGCCCCATGCTCTGGTGTAGAAGATATCATAGACTTTGCTAAATATGTTTCTACATTTTGAACATAATTTACAACTTCATAAAAAGCTGCATTATAACTATTTTCAGACGCTTGTCTATATTCTGTTTGTTTCTTATATAGTATAACTCCTAAAACTGCTACTATTATTAATAGCACACATATTACACTTAGCATATGTCCTTTTTTTAACCTATTTTTCCAATCAATTAACTTGTTCATAAAATCTCCTTTTCAAAAAATCAATTTTAAATTTTATCTATTTACAAAATCTATGTTTTCCTATTGTTTTTACTAATGGCCTTGACCATATCCACTTATTAGTTGCAGTTGCTGGATTAAAATAATATATACATCCTCCTGTAGGATCCCATCCATTTTTAGCATCTTGTGCCGCTTTGTATACAGCAGACCCTTCTGCTATAGGTTGATTAATTTGCCCATCTGATACTGCAGTAAATGCACCTGATTGATAAATAACTCCTGCTATTGTATTAGGAAATTGTGAGCTTTTTACTCTATTTAATATTACAGCACCAACAGCTACTTGTCCTTCATATGGTTCTCCTCTTGCTTCACCATTAATTGCTCTTGCCATTAATTGAATATCTGAAGTATTTGAACTTGCAGCATAACTTATATTATAATCATTATTATTATCATTTAATAACATAATTCCAAATACAGTAACAATTAAAACTAAAAATAAAAATATTACTTTTAATATATTTTTCAAATAATCACCCATTTCTTTTTCATATTTAATTTTATTTTGTATAAAATTTTAAAAAATATTCCATTTTTGAATTTTTTTTATTTTTATGATATAATCCGAACTAGATATATTCCAAAAATATATAATAGAATATATCTTTTTATTTTTAATATTTTAGGAGAAAAATATGAAAATTATTATTTTTTATGCCTCTTATGGTGGAGGGCACTTAAATGCTGCAAAATCAATTAATGAATGTATTAATGAAAATTATCCAGAAGCAACTGTTGAGTTAATAGATTGCATGAAATATGTTAATAAAACAGTTGAAAAATTAACAACTGCAGCTTACAGAGAAATGGCAAAAAAAGCTCCTTGGGCTTGGGGAAGAATTTATTCTGATTCTCAAAAAGGACCTTTAGCTCATCTTTCTTCTAGATCTAATAAAATAATGGCTATTAAACTTTTAAAACTTTTACGTGAAAAAAATGCAGATTTAATAATTTCAACACACCCTTTTAGTAGTCAAATGTGTAGCTATTTAAAAAGAAAAGGAAAAATAAATTCAAAAATTGCTACTATAATGACAGATTTTGCTCCACATGACCAATGGCTTGTTGGAAGCTATTTTACTGATTATTTCTTTGTAGCAAATAATAAAATGAAAAACTATTTAATAAATGCAAGTATTCCAGAAAATAAAATATATGTAAGTGGAATTCCTATATCAAATAGATTTTTAAAACATTACAATAAAGATGAAATATTAAAAGAATTTAATTTATCAAAAAATAAAAAAACTATTTTATTTTTTGGTGGTGGCGAATTTGGATTAGGTAAATCTAAAACCTTAAAAATATTTGAAGATTTTATTACTGCAAAAAAAGATATACAAATTATAGCTATTTCAGGAAAAAATCAAAAAATGAAAGATGGCTTTGAAGAGATAATAAACAAACACAATGCAAATAATTATACTTGTCTTTTAGGATTCACTAATAAAGTCCCTGAATTAATGAGTATATCTGATCTAGTCGTTACAAAACCTGGCGGATTAACAACTTCAGAAAGCCTTGCTTCACATTTACCTATGGTTGTAATTAATCCTATCCCTGGTCAAGAAGAAGAAAATGCAGAATTCTTAGAGGAAAAAGGAATTGCTGTGTGGATTAGAAAAAAAGATGACAGTAGTAAAATAATTAATTATTTATTATCTAATCAAGAAGAACTTGAAAATATGAGAAAAAATACTGAAATTTTAGCTAAACCAAATTCAACAAAAAATATTTGTGATATTTTATTAAAAAATCCAACTTTATAAAAGTTGGATTTTTTACTTTCTATATTTCTCTTCTACCTTCTAATGCTTTAGTTAAAGTAATTTCATCTGTATACTCTAAATCTCCTCCCACAGGAATTCCGTGTGCTATTCTTGTCACTTTTACCCCCAATGGTTTTATTAATTTTGACAAATACATAGCTGTTGCTTCACCCTCTACCCTAGGATTTGTAGCTAAAATAACTTCTTTTACTTGTCCATCCATTAATCTAGATAATAATTCTTTTATTTTTATATCATCTGGACCAATTCCATTCATTGGTGAAATAGAACCATGCAGAACATGATAAACACCTTTAAATTCATGTGTTTTCTCCATTGCAATAATATCTCTTACATCCTCTACAACACAAATAATACTTTGATCCCTTTTTGGATTGCCACAAATATTACAAGGATCTGTATCTGATATATTATAACATTTACTACAATATTTTAAGTTCTTTTTAGCATTTACAATAGAAGAAACAAATTCATTTGTTTCTTCTTCTGAGCAATTCAACATATAAAAAGCTAATCTTGCTGCTGTTTTATGTCCTATACTTGGTAATCTTTCAAAACTTTCTATTAATTTCTCAATTGATGGTGAATATAATGACACTTTATAGTTCCTCCGTTCAAAAAATCAAAGTGACAAAAATATTATTTTTTATCACTTTTTATTTATTACATTAATCCTGGTATATTAAATTTCCCTAGTTCTGCAGCTTGTGCTGAGTCAACCTTTCTTAATGCTTCATTTACACATGTTAAAATTAAATCTTCTATCATTTCAACATCATCTGGATCAACTACTTCTGGTTTAATTTTAATTTCTTTTAATAATTTTTCTCCAGAAACTTTAACAGTAACTGCTCCTCCACCTGCAGATGCATCAAATTCTTTTGTAGCTAATTCTGCTTGAGATTTTTCCATATCTGCTTGCATTTTTTTAGCCTCTTTCATTAAATTATTAATATTCATTCCTCCGAATCCTCCCATTCCTCCTGGGAATCCACCTCTTTTTGACATTTTATTTCCTCCTTATACTTAACTTTCCTATTTTTATAGGTATTTATAATTATTTTATTCAATTACATTAAATGGTATATCTGATTGATTTGCTAAATTTTGCAAATTTTCTTCTTGAGTCATTTGATGTACTTGATTGTTTTGTGTAATATATTTTATTTGCATTTCTTTGCCACACGCAATAGAAACTAAGTTTGATATTTCTCTAATATTTTCTGGTTTTTCTAAAACAGTTTTTCCAAAAGATGTCATACCATTAGGAAATTCAATTCCAACTGTCATATCATTAATCTCTTTTGCTTTTGTATTCATTAAATTAGTATATAATACTATTTTTCCACTTTGTTTTAAATCATTAACAATCTGTGGCCAATATTCTTCTGATTTATTTGAAAATTTCTTTTCTTTATTACTTTTGGGTATATTTGTATTCTTAAATTCTGTGCTATTTTTTGAAGATACCCCAAATGTCATTCTTGGTTCATTTGATTGTACCTGTTGAACTGGCATAGTCATATTGCTTGTTACTTTTGATGTTCTTAAATATTTTTCTATTTTATCAAGTCTTTCTTCCAAATTTGAACTTGTTTCTGCTTGTTTGCTACACAATTTAATAATACCAGCTTGGAACATAATTGTTTTTTGAGTTGACCATTTTATATCATTTTCTAAATTTGATAATTGGTAAATTATATCAACTAATTTTTCTTTTGAAACCTTTTCTGATATAATTTTTATTTTGTTCAATTCTTCTTCACTATATAATTCTAATTTATTCGAAGCTTTATACACCAATATATCTTTTACATATTTTATTAATTCCCATAATAAATTATTTATATCTTTTCCATCTTCTAAAACTTCATCAATATTTGCCAATGCTTTATCTACATCATATTCAAGAATACTTTCTGTTAATTGATGTATATATGTTATTTTAGGAATTCCTACTAAATCTTTAATTTTATCTTCATCAATTTTGTTTTCGCCATCTTGGATACATCTTTCTAATATAGATAGAGCATCCCTCATTGCTCCTTCTGAAAGAACTGCTATAATATTTAACGCTTCTTTAGTTATTTCTATATTACTTTTTTCACAAACAATATTTAATCTTTTTATAATATTTTCATTTGAGATTTTTTTAAAATCAAATCTTTGACACCTTGATAAAATAGTTGCCGGTAATTTTTGTGGTTCTGTTGTTGCTAATATAAATTTAACATGTTCAGGTGGTTCTTCTAATGTCTTTAAAAGTGCATTAAAAGCTCCTGTTGACAACATATGAACCTCATCAATAATATATACTCTATATTTAGCTTTCGTTGGTAAAAAGTTAACTTCTTCACGAATACTTCTAATATCTTCTACACTATTATTAGATGCTGCATCCATTTCGACTATATCTGTAAGAGATCCGTTTATAGCCCCTTTGCAAATTTCACATTCATTACATGGTTCTCCGTCTTTTGGATTCAAGCAATTAATTGCTCTTGCTAAAATCTTTGCAGCTGATGTTTTTCCAGTTCCTCTTCCTCCATTAAACAAATATGCATGCCCTACTCTGCCAGCTATAATTTGATTTCTTAAAGTCCTTGTTATATGTTCTTGACCAACAATTTCTGAAAAAGTAATTGGTCTAAATTTTCTATAAAGAGCTGTGTACCCCATATATTTCACATCCTTTATATTATAAAAAATGGTAAATACTTAAATCTCTCTATGGAAAGCATCCCACATAAAGATAAACTACTTATTGCTGCTTCCTCCCGGACCTGACAAGATTCATAGGTCTTTATTGGTATACTCTCCATACAAAGATTAAGTACATACCATTTGTATTATATAATGAATTCTACATTTTATCAAGTAAAATTTTTAATTTTTAGTTCTTTTAAAGATAATATTGCTTAAATCGGTTATTTCTTTAGCTGCTGTTCCATTTTCTATAACACCTTCAACTGGCATATCAAATGATAAATTTGATTTATATTCTTTTCCTGATTCTGTTTTAATTGTTAAATCAAATGTTATTGTCGCTTTTAATTCATCTTCTGATACCCCAGACTTTTTTAGTAAATCCATATGATTAATTTCTTCATCATTTGAAGTATATTCAGCGATTTTATCATTTGCATATCTAAAAATTATAAGTCCACCTTGATTAGAAATTTTCAAACTTTTTTGGTCTGTTTCCATTGCACCTGTATATTCTATACTCTGAATTAAATTTTCTTCGGTATTACTAAAAATTCCTCCTTGTTCAGCAATATTCGGCCTATAAAAATTTATTACTCCTTTTTCTTGATTTTTTTGAACATTTATATTATCAATAACTATGCTTTTTATTGCTTCTTGTTTATTATATTTATTATTTCTTTCTATATAAATATAAAAGTCATTATTTTGATTAATATCAAAAGACCATTTGTTTTCTCCAGGGGCTTTATCTACTCCTTCTGAAGAACTAACAATCCTAACTTTTCCTAGTTTAAAAGGCATATTCGTTTCGCCTTCTACATTATATTTTAAAATAATAAGACCTAATCCAAATAAAATAACAGCCACTATTACAATTACCATACAAATATGAAAGGATTTTTTATTGATTAAATATTTTATTTTTTCCTTCATTTTATCCTCCTAAAGAATTTATAATTCTACTTTTTCAACTTTCTTAACATTTTAAAAAAATCTTTCAAAATTGTTTCACATTGTTCTACCATAATTCCTTTTTCTACTTCAACTTTATGATTAAAAGTATAATCGTCAAATAAATTTAAGACAGAACCTGCCGCTCCTGTCTTATTGTCTAATGCCCCTATATAAATCTTTTTTATTCTAGAATTAATTAACGCTCCTGCACACATAGAACATGGCTCTAATGTTATATACATTTCGCAATCTGTTAATCTCCAACTTTTTAGCTTTTTACTTGCTTTTTGAATTGCTAATATTTCTGCATGTTTAGTTGTATCATATTTTGTCTCTTTTAAATTATGTGCTCTTGCAATTATTTTTCCATCTTTTACTATAACAGCTCCTACTGGAACTTCTAATTTTTCATATGCTTTTTTTGCTTCTTTTAAAGCTTCTTTCATAAAATGTTCTTGCTCGTTTTTTATCATATTATATCCTCTTTTTAAAGTGGTGTGCCTAGGCGGACTCGAACCACCATCGGTCGCTTAGGAGGCGACTGCTCTATCCTGCTGAGCTATAAGCACATATAATTTTTACTATTAATACTATACTATTATTTTATAATATTGTCAATTACGTCCTTGTTTTAAATTTAAGTATTTCTCAACTTGTACCATCTATTTCATAGTTACAATTCATATGAAAAAATAGAAACTTAAATATTTAATTCTATTGTTTCTATTGACAACCTTTGTTATAATATTATAGGTGATAAAAATGCAAAGAATATTAAGTCATATGAGAAAAGCAATAGAAGAATATAAAATGATAGAAGAAGGAGATAAAATTGCTATATGTTTATCAGGTGGAAAAGACTCCATCACAATGTTATATGCCTTTAAATCTTTACAGAGATTCTATCCTAAAAAATTTGAAATAATTGCAATTAGCATAGATCCAGGATTTGAATTCTTTGATACTCAACTTTTGCAAAATACATGTGATAATTTAGAGATTCCATTATTTATAGAAAAAAGCAATGCAAAAGAAATTGTTTTTGACATAAGAAAAGAAAAAAATCCTTGTTCACTATGTGCAAACTTGCGTAGAGGCATTATTAATTCAATTGCCATACAAGAAGGATGCAATAAAATTGCTCTAGGACATAATCAAGATGATGTTTTAGAAACATTTCTACTTAATTTATTTTATACAGGAAGTATCGGAACTTTTTCTCCATTAAGTTATATGGATAGGACTAAAATAACTTTAATTAGACCTCTAATATATACTCCTGAAAAAGACACTAAACGATTTGTTAGAAAAAATAATTTAACGGTTATGCCTAAAGTTTGTCCTATGGACCGGAACTTCAAAAAGAGAAGATATGAAACAATTAATTTTTTCATTATCTAAAAATATACCTATGATTCGTGCAAATTTATTTGGTGCTATTAAAAGAAATTTAGATGATTGGAAAATAAATAATTAATTTTATTATTAATAAAATGCGAGGAATTAAAATGCAAAAAAACAATTTAGACGAAACAACAAATCTATTACTAAATAATGAATATAGCCTAAATGATAATGATGAAGTTGATGAAGAAATAGAATATAAAAATATTAAAAAGAAGAAAAAAACAAAAAAGAAAAAAATATTACTAATTTTAAAAATATTATTTTTTCTAATTTTATTGTTTGTAATATTTATTTTTTTATTTTTTAAAACCTCTCTTTTCCAAAAATATAAAGAACTATGGGTTGAAACAGCTATGTCAACAATGAATCATCAATTTCTAGCTACATGGTTCTTATCTGAAGATGAGATTAACAAAATATTAAAAAAATCTGAAGTTCAAAATAATGAAAATTCAAACTCTGATAATGTTACAATATCAAATGAAAAAGAAAAAAATAAAAAAGAAATATCATTAGAAAAAATTACTGGGAAAAACTGTGTCGGTTTTGTAATGACAATCCCAGATGCTTCCAAAGTAAAATTAGTTGATGGAAGAAAATCTTCTAGAGGGTCTAAACTAAGTGAAATAGTTACATCTAATAATGCTATAGCTGGAATAAATGCAGGTGGCTTTTCTGATGATGGAGGTGTAGGTGCCGGTAATTTATTAAATACCGCTACAATTATGAACAAAACTCTCCAATATGGTAATAAAACTTCTAGATATAGTTTTATCGGATTATCTTCTGATTCAAAATTAGTACTTGGAAAATATACATATCAAGAAGCACTTAATCACAAAATAGAATCTGCAATTGAATTTGGCCCTTATTTAATTGTAAATGGAAAAAATCAAATAAGTAATTCAAATTCTGGACGGAATCCAACCTAGAAGCGCTATTGGCCAAACTAAAGATGGTACTTTTATATTTGTTGTAATTGATGGCAGACAAGTAGGATATAGTATAGGAACTAATTTATTAGAATTACAAAATATTTTTAATAAATACGATGCATATAATGCTACTAATTTAGATGGTGGGTCATCTGCTACAATGTATTATAATGGAAAATTAGTTAATAAGCCTTCTACTCCCGTTGGAGAAAGATATCTGCCTAATGCATTTATAGTAGAAAAATAAGATTTTTGAACTGTTTACTTTTTATAGTTTCAGTTCAAAAATCTTATTTTTTATTTTATTTAATTATTTTACTTAATTCTTCTTTTAATTCTTCCATCTTGTTTATTGCTTTTTCCTCTGATTCATCTTTTACACCTATATATAATTTTATTTTAGGCTCTGTTCCAGAAGGACGTATACAACACCATCCATCATCTTCAAGTTCATAATACAAAACATTTGATTTCGATAAACCTGTTGTTGTAGTTTCTCCTGTTACTAAATCTTTTTGTACATCTCTATCAAAATCTTTAAATTTTAATACTTTAGCTGATCCTATTTTTTCAGGTGATGCACTTCTCATATCATTCATAATTTGTTTTATTTTTTCAGCACCTTCGCTTCCTTCTAAAACAATTGATACTTGAGTCTCTTTATAATATCCATATTTCTTATAAATTTCTTGCATTTGATCCCACAATGTTTTACCTTGTGTTTTATAATAACAAGCAGCTTCACAAAGTGCCATTACAGCTGCTATAGCATCTTTATCTCTAGCATAATCTCCAATTAAACAACCATAACTTTCTTCAAATCCAAATATATATGTCTTATTTTTTTCTTCTTCTGCTTTTTTCATAACAGCACCAATATTCTTAAATCCTGTTAATACTTCTATACACTCTAATCCGTACTCTTTCGCAATTGCTTTTGCTAAATTTGAAGATACAATTGTTGTAATAAGCATACCATCTTTTGGTAATATTCCTTTTTCTTTCATTTGAGAAATTCTATATTCAGCAATTAATAATGCAGACATATTTCCTGTATATTCCATATATTTTCCTGTTACATTATCTTTTGCAAAGATTCCTAATCTGTCAGCATCTGGATCTGTTGCTAATACTAAATCAGCATCTACCTTCTCTCCTAGTTCTAATGCTAACTTAAATGCCTTTTTATCTTCTGGGTTTGGATAACTTACTGTTGGGAAATTGCCATCTGGTTCTTTTTGCTCTGGAACAACATATACATTTTCAAATCCTAATTCTTTTAATAGTCTTTCTGTTACTGTATTTCCTGTTCCATGTAATGGAGTATAAACAATTTTTAATTTTTTTCCTTCTTCCTTTATAGCTTCAGGATTTAAAATTTGACTTTTTAATACATTTAAATATTTATCATCCATTTCAGTCCCAATAATATTAAATAATCCAGCTTTTTCTGCTTCATTTCTTCCTATTTCTTTAATTTGACTATAGCTTTTTATTTCTCTTACTTTTGAAATTATATCTTTATCTCTTGGTGCTACAATTTGTGCCCCATCATCCCAATATACTTTATAACCATTATATTGAGGTGGATTATGACTTGCTGTTATCATAACTCCAGCTGTACATCCTAATTCTCTTACAGCATAAGACAATTCAGGAACTGGTCTTAAATTTTCAAATAAATACGTCTTTATTCCATTAGCATTTAATATTAATGCTGTTTGCATGCTAAATTCTTTTGACATTTTTCTTGAATCATAACTAATAGCTACACCTTGTTTTTCTGTTCCTTGTTCTACTATATAGTTTGCTAGTCCTTGTGTTGCTTTTCCTACTGTATATTTGTTCATACGATTTGTACCTGCTCCAATAACACCACGAAGACCAGCAGTCCCAAATTCTAATTCTTTATAAAACCTATCCTCTATTTCTTTTTCATTATCCTTTATTTCTAACAATTCTTTTTTTGTTTCTTCATCAAATTCTGGACTTTCACACCATTTTTTATATTCATCTAAATAATTCATATTTTATCTCCTTTTTTACTAATCTAGGTTATAAAATTTTTTATATAATTCTCTTGCCGTTCTTGGACAATCCACACCAGCTGAATCAGCATTTTTTACAGGTGCAAATTCTTCTTCTCTTTTTACTCTTAATACTGCCATTTCATCAACTTCTCCAAATGCATCAAACAAAAATGCTTCAAATTTATATGCATTAGGTGATTCTGGTTCAACTAAATCACCTTTTTTATCTATATATTTTGCTTTTTTATATGCTACATGATAAGGAAGTGGATTTGCCCCCATTCTTTCTATAGCTCCTACACTAAATAAATTACATAAAATATGAGATTCTCCATATAATAATTCACCATTTTCATCTGTAGACTCTGCCATTTCATCTGTTATTTCTGTATATTCAATAACATTTGGTTTTCCATTTCTTTTACAAAAAACTCCTACTTTTTCTTTTGGATTTGCTTTAACTACAGATTTACATGCTACAGTTACTTGTTTATCTATTGCAACCCCCATAAGTACAGGGTCAACCATTTTTACTAAACAGTTGTCTACTCCTCCAATAAATACCCATTCAACGCCCATTTCTCTCATCTTTTTTGTCATTCCATTTTTAACTAAAGATTCATAAATGCCACCATGTCCATCTGCTGCCAATTTAATCAATCCATCTTCTCCAATTAATATTTTTCCTTCTGTATCCATCATTGGTAATTCACCTTGAATAAAGAAGAAAATATTTTTATCTTTTTCATATCCAAAATATTTATGTTTTTCAAAGAATTCAACAGTAGCTTTATTATTTTCTTTACTTGTCATAATAAACCATGGAATAGTAACTCCATATTTTTTTCCCTCTTCTTTTAATCTATCACATAATAATTCAAATAAAGATTTATGAGAATTTAAACCTATATCATAAGTACCTTTTGGCCCATTATGTCCTAATCTTGTTCCTTGTCCTCCTGCCATTGTTACAGCTGCCAATTTTCCTTCTTTAATAGCTTTTTTCCCTATGTTTTCATAATATTTATATTTTTCATTTAATTTATATTTATCTAAATAATCAATTGGTGTTATTTCGTCCTTAGTAGACTTCTCTTTTTTCTCTGTACTCCTATATAAACTATCTACAAGTTCAAAATCTATATTTTCAATTTCTTCTAATAGTTTTTGTTTATGGACATCATCTAACTTATCATAATGATTTAACAAGTGCTCTTGCCCATATTTTTTTAAAATTCCTTTTATTTCTTCTAATCTAGCATCCATACAAAAAACTCCTTTTCTTACTATATTTAATATTTTTACTTATATACTATTTTTTAAAAAAAAGCAACATATATTTTATTATTTTATTATATTTTTTCCCGTAGTTTTCAGCGTAAACTTATACTGATCCATAATATTATCCATATCTTGTGATATTTCTTCCATATCATAACAGTCAATAATCTCTACATTTTTGCTTTTTTCAGTCCATTTTTCTATATTTTCATTTATATTTTTTATATAATTTTCTTTTCCTTTTACAAAGATCACCATATCTTTTTTACTTTTTATATCTTCATTTATCTTTTTAAATTTATTTAAATCGTTATTTTCCCAATCTATTTTTAATATATCCACTTTTTTATCTTCGTTTAAATTTATTTTAGATACTAATGTTTTTATTGTTTCTTTTAAATTATTTTCTGTTAATACAATAACTTCTTTACTTTCATCCAATTTTTTATTTATATATGGTAAACTTATCATTTCAAAATGATAATCACTTGCATAAAATGCACATGTTTTTTCTTTTGTTTTCTGATTTTTATTCATTAAAAATCCGCCCCTTTAACTTTTTTAAACCATACGGAAACTACTATTTTCTTCATTTTGGCTTACTGGTAAATTTTACCATTAGTTTTGAAATATGTCAATAATATTTCAAATAAATTCATCGACATTTTTTGCAAATTGTATAAATTTTCTCTGATTTGGTAATAATTAATTTAAAGAATATTTTTCAAAAAAAGTTTTTTGGAGGTAATAAATGAAAATTATAATAAATTTATTGAAAAATTCAAAGGTAAAAATGGTAATTATTTTAAGCTTTTTACTTTTTATTTATATAACAGTTTGCGCATTTTCTTATGCACAAAATATATCAACTGACATTGCAAATAATGTTTTTAGATTACATGTTCTTGCTAATAGTGATAGTGAAGAAGATCAAAATTTAAAATATAAAGTACGTGATAGCTTATTAAAATATATGAGAGAAATCTGCGGAAATTGCAAAAATAAACAAGAAGCCATTTCTTTAGTAGAAAAGAACAAAGAAAATTTTAAACAAATTGCATTAGATACTATTAGAAGTGAAGGCTATTCTTACGATGTTAATATTAATATTGGTAATTTTGAATTTCCAACTAAAGATTATGGAGATATTTCTTTACCTGCTGGATATTATGATGCTTTAAGAGTAGAAATAGGAGAAGCAAAAGGTCATAACTGGTGGTGCGTAATGTTTCCTCCACTATGTTTTGTAGATATTTCTTCTGGTGTAGTTCCAGATGAATCAAAGGAATTGCTAGAAAGCAACCTATCTGAAGAAGAATTCGCCTTAATATCAGAAAATGATAATAATACAGAAATTCAATTTAAATTTAAATTATTGGAATTTTTTAATCAAAATGGTATGATTACTGCAAAAAAATAGTTGCAATCCTTTTGACTTTATGTTATATTAAATTAGTAGATAGAGTGTTAACATTAGATACACTCTATTTTATTTGAATAAATATTTTATAAAAATATTTATAGTATAAGAAATCAAATATATTTAAAATATATAGTTATATTTTAAATACTTTTATAAAACATAAATGGGGGTAATATAATTGGAAAAATTAGTAGTGACAGGTCCTACTCCTTTAAAAGGCGAGGTTACCATAAGTGGAGCAAAAAATGCAGCAGTAGCACTTTTACCAGCAACTCTTTTAATTGATGGTATTTGTACTATCGAAAACTTACCTAATATAAGTGATATAAAAATCTCTTGTGAAATACTAGAAAAATTAGGAGCTAAAATTACTTGGAACAATAAACATAGTATAACAATAGATACTAGTAATATTACAACAACAAAAGCGCCTTTAGACTTAACCAGTAAATTTAGAGCTTCTTACTATATTATTGGAGCTATGCTTGGAAGAATGGGTGAAATAGAAGTTGGTATGCCTGGTGGTTGCAAATTAGGTGCAAGACCTATTGATCAACACATTAAAGGTTTTGAATTATTAGGAGCTAATGTATCTCTAGAAAAAGGTACTATTTACGCAAAATGTAAAAAGTTAAAAGGCGCTCCAATTTATATGGATATTGTTTCTGTAGGAGCTACAATTAATGTTATGTTAGCAAGTGTATTAGCTAAAGGAACCACTATTATTGATAACGCTGCCAAAGAGCCTCATATTGTAGATGTTGCAAACTTTTTAAATACAATGGGTGCTGACATCAGAGGTGCTGGAACAGATGTTATTAAAATAAATGGAGTAGAAAAATTACATGGGAACGCTACTTATTCTGTTGTACCAGATCAAATTGAAGCAGGTACATTTATGCTTGCAGCAGTTGCAACAAAAGGAGATTTACTTTTAAAAAATTGTATTACAAAACATCTAGAATCTATTACAGCTAAAATAATAGAAGTAGGTGGAAATGTTGAAGATCATGGAGATAGTATTCGTGTATGGTGCAACAAAAGACCTAACAAAGCGAATATAAAAACTTTACCTTATCCAGGATTTCCTACTGATTTACAACCACAAATGGGTGTTGTATTATCTTTAGCAAATGGAACCAGTACTATTAATGAAAGTATTTGGGAATCTAGATTTCAATATACAGAAGAATTAAACAAAATGGGAGCTAAAATAACTGCACATGGAAAAAATGCTTTCTTTGAAGGCGTAAAAAAACTATCAGGAGCTCCTGTATATTCAACTGATTTAAGAGCTGGTGCTGCTTTAGTAATTGCTGGAACAGCTGCTGAAGGTATATCAGAAATTTATAACCTACAACATATAGATAGAGGTTATGAAAATATAGAAGAAAAATTCAGAAAAATTGGTGCTAAAATAAAAAGAGTTACAGAATAATATTTTTTGCTAATTCAAAACAAAAGAAGGATGAAATATATGTTAAATTTTTGTAGTTTATATAGCGGTAGTAGTGGTAATAGCCTTTTTGTTGAAACTCAAAATACAAAATTATTGGTAGACGCTGGTGTTAGCTGTAAAAAAATTGAAAATGCTCTTCAAGATATTAAAGTTGACCCTTCTTCTATTGATGGCATTTTAATTACACACGAACATACAGATCACGTACAAGGTCTAGGCACCCTTTCTAGAAAATTTGATTTACCTGTATTTGTTAATCAAGAAACTCTAGATGCAATGCCTAAACAAAAAGATAAAATTCCAGATAAAAATATTAAAACTTTTAAAATATCAGATAAATTTGAAATTGGGGACTTACTAATTGATCCTTTTTCTATTCCTCATGACGCTGCTAATCCATGTGGTTTTAATATTTACAAAGATGATAAAAAAATAAGCATAGCTACTGACATTGGACATATGACAAACAATATATTAAAAGGTCTAGAAGGAAGTTTATTTCTTATGTTAGAAGCAAATTATGACCCAGAAGTACTTCGTTGTTCTTCTTATCCATTTTCATTAAAATCGAGAATTGCAGGTCCAACAGGACATCTCCCAAATGAAACGGCCGGAAAAACAATTTCTTATCTTCTAAAATCAGGTTTAAAAAATGCCATGTTAGGACATTTAAGTAAAGAAAGTAATTTCCCTGAGTTAGCTTATCAAACGGTTTTAGATGAATTAATTAGAAATGACTACAACGAAAATAGCTTATCTCTTGGCGTTGCCTCAAGAGATACTCATAGTAAATTAATAGAATTATAATTACCAATTTGGATTATATTTGCCAAATTGGTTTTTTAAAAAGAAAGGACAAGTTTATGCTAAATATTAATATTATTTGTGTTGGGAAATTAAAAGAAAAGTATTTAAAAGATGCTTTGAATGAATATATTAAAAGATTATCAAGATATTGCAAATTAACTATTACAGAATTACCTGATGAAAAAATTCCAGACAAATTAAATCCCAATTTAGAAATAGATATAAAAACAAAAGAAAGTAATAATATTATAAATCATATAAAAAAAGATTCATACATAATTGCTTTAGATTTAACAGGAAAACAATTTACATCAGAAGAATTTTCTAAAAAAATAGAAAACTTATCTATGGAAAATAGTAATATAACTTTTATCATTGGTGGTTCTTTAGGACTAACTACAGAGCTTTTAAATATTTGTGATTTTAAAATTAGCTTTTCTAAAATGACTTTTCCTCATCAATTAATAAGAATTTTTTTATTAGAACAAATTTTTAGAGCTTTTAAGATTCAAAAAGGTGAGACTTATCATAGATAAAATCTATTTTATGCTATATTCTTTAATAATTTTTTCAGATAATTTATAAATTATAATTCTTTTTGTTATAAAGAATATTGAAATAAATGTTATTATTTTAATCAATCTAATTCTCCTTTCATGAAAATTAGATTGATTATACTTTTATTCTAATATTTTGTCAACATAATTTTATTTTTAAGTTTGGATTTTTGGGGTAATAGGTGATAAATCCATAATTTAAATAATAAATATTATTCATTACGTTCAAAAAGAAAATCTAATATAAAAAAATGTGCCGCTTTCACTCAGGCTAAAATGTATATATGTATATGTTTTTATAATTTTTGAATATGAATGGAGCAATATTAGAATTTCTTAAATAAATTAATGGAAAATGTTCGCGTCGAGCTTTAGCTCGGACTAAGTGAAAGGGTGCCATTAAATTATTTTAGAAATTTTTATGTTGCGCATTGAAATCAAAAAAATTATAAAAACATATACATATATACATTTTCCCGTGAACATCCCTCATTTTTTTATATAATATTTTCTATTTTTCTCTTCAATCAAGCTATTTATTATTTAAATTATGGATATATCCCCTCTTGTAAAAAAAATCTAAACTTAAAAAATAAAATATCACTTGAATCAAAAGTAGAAATCTGATAAAATAGCTAAAAACAAAAGAAGCATTATATAGAGCAAAAAGGAGGCAAAAATGAGAATTAGATATAAAAAATGGGCAAGACCAGAATTAGAAGCAAGCAATTTTTACGAAGATAATCCAGAAGAATGGAAAGGAAAATGGAAAGAACATTTTAAAAATCCAGAAAATCCATTTATGATAGAACTGGGATGTGGCAAAGGACAGTTTATATCTAACTTAGCAATAGAAAATCAAAATATAAATTATTTAGCTATTGATTTAGTAGATGCAATGTTAGGATTAGCCAAAAGAAATGTTGAAGAAGTATATAAAGAAACGAATAAAGAGCCTGAAAACATTTTACTTACTAGATTTGACATAGAAAGAATAAATTTAATACTAGAAAAAGCAGATAAAGTTGAAAGAATATATATTAACTTCTGCAATCCTTGGCCAAAAGGAAAACATAGAAAGAAAAGGCTAACACATAGTAGACAGTTAGAAAAATATAAAGAATTTTTGAAACCTGAATCTGAAATATATTTTAAAACAGATGATGACAGCTTATTTGAATCAAGCTTAATATATTTTAAAGAAAGTGGATTTGAAATATTAAAAAAGACATATGATTTACACAGTGAACCAATATTTGAAAAGAATATTGAAACTGAGCATGAGAAGATGTTTTCAGAGCAAGGAATAAAAATTAAAGCTTTAATTGCGAAATTAAAATAAGGAAGATGAGATAATGAATGAAAAAGAAGTCATAGAGAATAAAAATAATAAGGATTTTGTATTAAAGGCAGTAAGTGAAAATGGAAAATTTTTAGATCTAGTATCTCCGGAATTGCAAGATGATAAAGAAGTTGTAATGACAGCTTTAGGACAAGATGCAGAGGCTTTGGAATTTGCTAGTCTTAATTTAAAAAATGATAAAGAAGTTATTATGAAAGGAGTAGAAGGAGCTCCTTGGACAGTATGCTATGCTTCTGAGACGTTGAGAGAAGATAAAGATGTTATTAAACAAGCTTGTAAAAGTTATGGACAAGCTTTATATTTTGCAAGCAAGGAAATAAGAGATGATAGAGAAATAGTAAAATTAGCAGTAGAAAATAAAGGTATAATAATAAAATATGCAAGTGAAAGATTAAGAAATGATAAGGAACTTGCAATAATTGCAGTAAAACAAAATAAACAAGCATATCATTTTATTTCTCATGAATTACAACAGGATGAAGAGATAAAGAGTTTGATGTAGATAAACAGATTGGATATTTAAAACAACAATTTAAAGCACAAGATTTAAAAAAATACTTGTGCTTTTTATATTTTACTTATATAATGTATGTAAAATAGAATAAGGAGGAAAAAATGTCATTTATAGAAGAAATAAAACAAAGAGCAAAACAAGATATAAAAACTATAATACTTCCAGAAGCACAAGACATTAGAACATTAAAAGCAACAGAGCAGGTATTAAAAGAAGGATATGCAAAAATTATTTTAGTAGGAAATAAAGAAGAAATTGAAGAAAAAGCACTTGAAAATAAAATTGATATATCAGGAGCACAAATAATAGAACCAACAAACTCTGAAAAATATGAAGAATATGTAAATTTATTATTTGAATTAAGAAAGCAAAAAGGAATGTCATTAGAAAAAGCAAAGGGGTTAGTAAAAGATCCTGTATATTTTGGAATGTTAATGCTTAAAGATGAAAAAAGTGAAGCGGATGGTTTGGTATCAGGAGCAATTCACTCGACAGCAGATACATTAAGACCAGCATTACAAATATTAAAAACAGCTCCAGATACAAAGTTAGTTTCAGCATTTTTTCTTATGACTGTACCAGATTGTGAGTATGGCGAAAATGGAACTTTTATATTTGGAGATTGTGGATTAAATGAAAACCCAGATGATGAAGCATTGTCTGAGATTGCAATATCATCAAGTAAAAGTTTTAGACAATTAGTAGGAAAAGAACCAAAAGTTGCAATGCTTTCATATTCTACTTATGGTAGTGCTAAATCAGAATCTACAGAAAAGGTAATAAGAGCAACTGAAAAAGTTAGAGAAAAAGACAAAAATTTATTAGTAGATGGAGAACTTCAATTAGATAGTGCTATTATACCAGAAGTAGCTAACTTTAAAGCACCAGGAAGTCCTATTGAGGGAAATGCCAATGTATTAATATTCCCAGATTTGAATGCAGGAAATATTGGATATAAATTAGTACAAAGATTAGGAAAAGCAGAAGCATATGGACCACTTTGCCAAGGAATAGCAAGACCAGTAAATGACTTATCAAGAGGATGTACTAGCAATGATATAGCAGGAGTTATTGCAATAACAGCAGTACAAGCACAAGAAAAATAGTTGATTCATAATAGATATGAAACTAATAAAAATAAAAAAGGTCAATCTATTTTAAAATATAGATTTTGATCATTAAGGAGAGAGTATGAAAGTTTTAGTTCTAAATTCTGGTAGTTCTTCTTTAAAATATCAAGTGATAGATATGGAAACAGAGGAAATGCTAGTAAAAGGTTATTTTGAGAGAATAGGTCAACCAAATTCTTTTTTAACACATAAAGTAAAAGGAGTAAAACATAAATTTGAACATCAAGCCCAAAACCATGAACAAGCAATTAAGTTTGTATTAAGCAGGCTTACAAATGATCATTATGGAGTAATAAAAGATTTAAATGAATTAGCAGGAATTGGACACAGAGTAGTACATGGTGGAGAAAAATTTTCAGATGCAGTTATAATTGATGATAATGTAATTGAAGAAATAAAAAGATGCAGTGAATTAGCACCATTACATAATCCAGCAGCTATCCTTGGAATGGAAGCTTGTAGAAAGGTAGTACCAAATGTGAAGATGGTAGCAGTATTTGATACAGCATTCCACCAAACTTTGCCAAAGGAAAGATATATATTTCCAATACCATATGAATATTATGAAAAATATAAAGTAAGAAAATATGGATTTCATGGAACTTCTCATCAATATGTATCTCAAAGAGTTGCAGAGTTAATGCAAAAGGACATAAAAAAAATAAAAATAATAAATTGTCATTTAGGCCAAGGTGCAAGTGTATGTGCAATTCAAGATGGTAAGTCAGTTGAAACAAGTATGGGACTTACACCTCTTGGCGGAATAGTTATGGGAACAAGAAGCGGAGATTTAGATCCATCTGTTGTAACTTATATAATGCAAAAAGAGGGATTGTCATATAAAGAAGCAGAAGAAATTTTAAACAAAGAATCAGGAGCATATGGTGTATCAATGGTATCAGTAGATTTTAGAGATATAGAAGTAGATGCTGAATCAGGAGGACATCATGCAAAACTAGCTTTAGATATATTTCATGATACAGTTGCAAGTTATATAGCAAAATGTATGGTAGCTATGAATGGAGTAGATGTAATAACATTTACAGCAGGTGTAGGTGAAAAAGGACCATTATCAAGAAAGGCAATCTGCGAAAAATTGGAATTTTTTGGAGTGAAAATTGATGAAGAAAAGAATAAAACAAGAGGAGAAGAAGCAGAAATATCATCTAAAGATTCAAAAATAAAAGTTTATACAATACCTACAAATGAAGAATTAATGATAGCAAGAGAAACAATGAGACACTTGAGGGACAGGTCTTAAATGTCTCATTGCCAATGTAGAAACTATGTAAAGTATATTTATATTTATTAAATGAGACATTTAAGACCTGTCCCTCAAGTGTCTCAAAGAAAGGAAGAGTAAAAAATGAAGATTTTAGTATTAAATTGTGGTAGTTCATCACTAAAGTATCAATTAATTGATATGGAAACAGAGGAGGTCCTAGCTTCTGGAAAATATGAAAGAATTGGAGAAAAAGAAGCTTTTATTACACACAAAGCACAAGGAAAGAAAGTAGAGATTAAAAAGCCAGCATATGATCATAAAGAAGCTATTGAGTTTACATTAGCTCAACTTACTAATCCAGAATACAAAGTAATTGATAGTTTGGATGAAGTAGAAGCTATTGGACATAGAGTTGTTCACGGAGGAGAAATATTTAAAGAATCAGCAGTAATTGATGATAAAGTAATAGAACAAATTGATGAATGCTCAGAGTTTGCACCATTACACAATCCAGCAGCTATTCTTGGAATGGAAGCTTGTAAGAAAGTTATGCCTGGAAAACCAATGGTAGCAGTATTTGATACAACATTCCATCAAACTATGCCTAAAGAAAAATATGTTTACCCAATACCATATGAGTATTATAAAAAATATGGAGTAAGAAAATATGGTGCTCATGGAACTTCACATATGTATGTTTCACAAAGACTTGCTGAAATTGAAAATAAAAATATAGAAGATTTAAAAATTGTAACTTGTCATTTGGGTCAAGGTTCTAGTATTTGTGCAGTAGATGGCGGAAAGTCAATCGATACAAGTATGGGACTAACACCATTAGGTGGAATTCCAATGGTAACAAGAAGTGGAGATTTAGACCCATCTGTTTTAACATATCTTATGAAAAAAGAAAATATATCAGCTGCTGAAATGGAAAATATATTAAATAAAAAATCAGGAGTTGCTGGAATATCAGGATTAGCTCCAGATTTTAGAGTTATTGAATTAGAATCATATGAGGACAATGAAAGAGCAAAAATTGCTATGGAAAGTTTTAAATATGCAGTTGCAAGTTATATTGCTAAATATGCAGTAGCTATGAATGGAATTGATTATATAGTATTTACAGGAGGAATAGGAGAAAATCAAATTAATATTAGAAAAGGAATTTGCGAAAAATTAACTTTTATGGGAGTAGACGTAGATGCGGATGCAAACAATATGAGAGGCGAAGAAAAAGTGATTTCTAAACCAGATTCAAAAGTTAAGGTGTATGTAATACCTACAAATGAAGAACTAATGATAGCAAAAGAAACACAAAGGCTTGTAAATATTATATAATAAATGGAGGAATTCAACATGAAATTTGAATTTGATGAAGATGAATTAGATTTTAAAAATGAAATAGAATTAATGAATCTTCAAAGGAAGATGCAAGAAAATCAATTTACAAGAAATCAGAGTATAGGATTTAATATGGATGCATTATATAACCTAGCAAATAAAGACGAAAATAAATAGACAAATATATGTTACATAGGAAGAGGATGTTATGAAAAAAGTTATAATAGATATACTAAAGAAATACAAATGGGAAATATTATTACAGGTTATATTGCTTCGGAATAAATATATATTTATTAACATATCCAGCCAAAATTATTGGTAATATAGTGGATATGCTATATGATATAGAAGCAAATAAACAAAATATTATAAACAATACATATTACCTTTTAGGAATATGTATTGTCTTGTTAATTGTAAGAATACCTTGGAAATATTTTGAAACAAGCATTTCTAGAAAATTTGAAAAAGATATAAAGATAAAATTATTTCAGAGATTTTTAAAATTAAAATTAAAAGATATACAAAATATAAAAAATGGAGAGATTATGTCTTATTTTATGAAAGATATAAACGAAATCAGAACGACTATGCGTAGAATTTTATCTCATGGGACAAGAATAATTTTTATATTTGTTATTGCAACATTTCAAATGATACAAGGAGTAAATCTACAATTAACAATTGCTATTATGATTCCTATTATTATAGGATGTTATTTAGTTGTTGTCATTAAAAAATATGTAGAAATTAGTTTTAAAAAAGCACAAGACAGATTTACTGAAATGTCAGAATACATTCAAGAAAGTACAGATAGTATAAGAACAACAAAAGCTTATTCTTGTGAAGGAGAACAATTAAAAGAATTTATTAGAAAAAATAGAAAAGTACGACAAAGTGATAATACAGTTGATATTTATTCTAATTTATTAACTATGTGTTTAAATATGTGTTTTGGAATATGTTATGCAATTTCTTTGTTATATGGTTCTAGGTTAGTAATAGATGGAACGATAACAATAGGAGAATTGGTTACATTTAATGGTTATATTGCTTTATTTGTAAATCCAGTTATTTGGCTTCCACAATTGATCTCAAGATTTAAAAGAGCACAGATATCATATCATAGATTAGAAAAAATGTATGAATTAGAACCAGAAAAGTTAAATGAAAAAAGTTTGCCAAAAGAAAGATTAGAAGGAAATATAAAAATACAAAACTTGAGTTTTAATTATCCAGGAATGATTGATAAGGCGTTAGAAAATATTAATATAGAAATAAAAAAAGGACAAACATTAGGAATTATAGGTACAATAGGCAGTGGAAAAACCACTTTAATGAATTTGTTAGAAAGACTATATAGTGTACCAGATGGAAAAATAAAAATTGATGGTAAAGATATTAATCAAATACCTATAGAAACTCTAAGAAACAATATATGTTATATTACTCAGGATAATTTCTTATTTTCATCTACATTGAAGGAAAATATTAGTTTATTTAGAGATGAATATGATGATGAAGAAATCAAAGAAAGTACTAAAAAAGCTATTGTGTATGAAGATATAAAAAAGATGCCAAAAGGAATTGAAACAGTAATAGGAGAAAGAGGAGGAGATTTATCAGGAGGACAGAAACAGAGAGTATCTATTTCTAGAGCATTCTTAAAAGAAAGTAGGATATTAATTTTTGACGATACTTTTTCTGCGTTAGATAACAGAACATCCGAAAAATTGATAGAAAATATTAAAGAATTATCTTCTGAAAAAACTTGTATTATTATTTCAAACAAGGTATCAGATGTAAAATATAGTGATAAAATTATTGTATTGGATAAAGGAAACATAGTTGAAGAAGGTACACATGAACAGTTGATACAAAATGAAGGAATTTATAGTGGATTTTACAATCAACAATCAACAAAAGCAGAACCTATTTTTTTGGTATAATATTATAGTGAAGGAGAAACAAATGAAAAATAAAACATTACAAAGAGTTTATAAAATGTTAAAACCACAAACAAAGGCAATAATTATCATATCAATTTTATCAATTATTATTAATATTGGAGAAGTAATAAAACCATATTTGATTAAGATTGTTATGGATGACTATTTGAGTAGTGGATTATGGCAAAAAGGAATTATATCAATAGGAATTATAGGATCTATTTATATTGCTATTGTATTAATAGGAAATATTTTAGATTTTATAGTAACTACTTCAACAAGCATGATGGGAGAAAACGTTATTTACTCAATCAGAAATAAATTATACAAATATATTCAATATACTAATATTCCTTTTCATGATAAGACGCCATCTGGAACGTTGTTTGTTAGAATTACAAGTGATGTAGAAGATATTACAACTCTTTTTAAAGATGTTATTACAACATTTGTAAAAGATATAGTATTGATTATTGTATTTGCAACAATGATGCTAGTACTTGATTATAGACTAGCATGCTTATGTTTTTTACTTGTTCCATTTGTTATTTTTACATCAATTTTGATTACTAAAATTAGTAATCAAGTACAAGAATATTCTAAAAAAGTAAAAACAAAGTTAAATATATTTTTAGCAGAATCAATTTATGGTGTAAAATTAATAAAAATATTTAATAGACAAAAAGAGAAGGAAAAGGAATGTGAAAAGCTATGCAATAAGTTTTGGAAATCAAGAGTTCCAACAGCATTTACAGAGGGCTTTTTAGTTGCGTTTATGTTGATATTTGAAAATTTAGGAGTATCAATTATTATATGGGCTACTATAAATCATTTATTTGGAATTAGTTTAGAAGTAGGTGTTATTTATATATTTATTACTTATATAAAGCAAATATTTGAACCGATTAATCGTATTGTAGAAAATTTTGAAACGATACAAGAAGCATTAGTTTCAGTTAATAAAATATATGACATTTTAGAACATAAAGAATATCTAGAAGATTTTGAAGATGGAATCAAATTAAAAGAAATAAAAGGAAAAATTGAATTTAAAAATGTGTGGTTTGCTTATGAGGGAGAGAATTGGATTTTAAAAGATGTAAGTTTTACAATTGAACCTGGACAGAGTATAGCTTTGGTTGGCAAAACTGGTTCAGGAAAAACAACAATTATTAATTTAATTAATAGATTTTATGAAGTGCAAAAAGGAGAAATTTTATTAGATGGTATAAATATAAAACAAATTAATTTACGTTTGCTTAGAAAAAAAGTAGGAGTTATTCTTCAAGATCCATTTATTTTTGCCAAAACAATTAAAGAAAATATAGAATTAAATGAAAATTTATCAGAACAGGCAATCATGGAAACAATAAGACTATCATCAGCAGAAAAATTCATAGAATCTCTTCCAAATGGTATATATGAAATAGCGCAAGAAAGGGGAAGTTCATTCTCAGCTGGACAAAAACAATTATTAGCTTTTGCAAGAATATTTGCTCATAATCCATCTATATTTATATTAGATGAAGCAACAGCAAATATTGATACTCAAACAGAAGAACTAATTCAAAAGTCAATTGATAAAATATCAAAGGAGAAAACATCTATCTTTATTGCTCATAGGCTTTCTACTATTATTAATGTAAACAAAATTATAGTATTGGATAATGGAAGGATTATTGAAGAAGGAAGTCATAAGGAGCTGATAAATATTCCAAATGGATATTATAATAAATTATATAATGCATATTATGAAAGTTTAACTGCATAATTACTATAATAAAAAAGATAAAAAAATTAATTTTTTATCTTTTTTATATTGACAACAACTAGAATATATGATTAAATATCAACCATAAGCAAAAAGACAAGTTTTACTTATTAATTACTACGAAGGGAGGTGAATTTATGGAAGAAAATGTTACAATTATGACTGTATTACAGGAACTTAGAGAATTTAGAAACGAAAATAACAAGCGTTGGGAAGAAAATGATAGACGCTGGGAGGAAAACAATAAGTGCTGGGAAGAAAATGATAAACGCTGGGAAGAAAACAATAAACGCTGGGAGGAAAACGATAAGCGATGGGCTCAGAATGAAAAACGTTGGATACAAAATGAAAAAATATTAGAATTAATGGACAGCAGATTAGATTTGGCAGACAGTAGGCTAGATTCTATAGAAAAAGTAGTATCAAATTTAGAGGAAGAAAGAAAAAGAGACAGAAAAGAAATTTTAGATGTTTTAGATACAATGCAAAAAAGCATTGATAAACAATTTAAAAATATGCACAATTATATGAATGCTCAATTTGAAAAGTTTGATGCAATAAACGCAGTAAATAACATAGAACATACTGAATTCAAGCAGTTACTTCAAGCATATGGAATTAGAATGAATTTACAAAACTCTAGAATAGTACATTTAGAAGATTGGAAAAATGGATTAGAGGATAATGATATAATATTAGCTCACTAAAAAATATTAATAAAAGTAAATAATAAGTAATAATATAAGAAGTATAAAAAATAATAAAAAATAAATAATTAAAGTATTGCAAAACATAAAAAATGTGATATAATATTTAACATAAATGAAAAAACTATAACAAGGACACGGTAAATAATTAAGTATCTTAAAGAGAGCCAAAGGTTGGTGCGATTTGGTAAGTAAAAATTATTTATTATCACCTTAGTTTGTTACTAGTTGAAAAGATAAAGTAAGCTAGTCGTATACCTGCGTTAAAGGGAAAAGAGAGAGTGGATTGTATTGTAAAAAATATATATTTACTAACTTAGGTGGTACCGCGGAATAGAAAAATCTTTTCGTCCTAATAAAAAAATAGGATGAAGAGATTTTTTATATTCTTTAGAAATCTTTTAAAAGATAAGTGTCAAAAAACAAATAGCCCAAACAGGGAGAAGGAGGAGTTTTATGTATAAAAAAGTAGAATTGAAAAATGGATTTGTTGGCATGGAACAGGAAGTAGCTAAAAAATGGAAGGAAAAAGACATTATAAAAAAGAATTTTGCAATGAATGAAGGAAAAAGATATTTCACTTTTTATGATGGACCACCAACAGCCAATGGAAAACCACATGTTGGACACATCGAGACAAGAGTTATGAAAGACATTATTCCAAGATATAAAGTTATGAAAGGATATCATGTAGACAGAAAAGCTGGATGGGACACACAAGGTTTACCAGTAGAATTGGAAATTGAAAAAAAACTAGGAATATCTGGAAAACAACAAATTGAAGAATATGGAGTAGAGAAATTTGTAAAAGAATGTAAAGAAAGTGTTTTTACATATGTAAATATGTGGGAAGATATGACTAACAAAGTTGGATATTGGGTAGACATGGAACATCCATATATAACATATGAAAACAAATATATTGAATCAGTATGGTGGGGAATTTCTCAAATGTGGAAAAAGGGTCTTTTATACGAAGGACATAAAGTTATGCCATATTGTCCAAGATGTGGTACAGCTCTTTCTTCTCATGAAGTAGCTCAAGGATATAAAGATGTTAAAGACTTAACTTGTATTGCTAAATTTAAAATAGTAGATGAAGATAAATATATTTTGGCATGGACAACAACTCCATGGACACTTCCATCTAATTTAGCTTTATGTGTTAATAAATCATATGATTATGTAGAAGTAAAAGCAAATGTTGGAACAAGTGAGGATCCTAAATTTGAAACTTATATTTTAGCAAAAGACTTGACTGAGAAAGTATTAAAAGATATACCATATGAAATTCAAAAAACATTTAAAGGAGAAGAATTATTAGGAATTAAATATGAACAACTAATGCCATTTGCAAAAGTAGAAGGAAAAGCTTTTGTAGTAATTCATGGAGATTATGTTAATTTAGAAGATGGTACAGGAATTGTTCATATTGCACCTGCTTATGGTGAAGATGATAGTTTAGTATCTAAACAAAATGGAATAGCATTTGTAAATTTGGTTGATAAAGAGGGAAAATTTGTTAAAGAAGTAGAACCATGGCAAGGAAGATTTGTAAGAGATTGTAATGAAGATATTTGCAAATGGCTTAAAGAAAAAGGAAAATTATTTAGTAAAGAAAAACATATGCACTCTTATCCTCATTGCTGGAGATGTGATACACCACTTTTATATTATCCAAAAGAAAGTTGGTTTGTTGCAATGACTAAGTTAAGAGACAACTTACTTGCAAATAACGATAAAATAAATTGGTATCCAGAAACAATAAAAACAGGAAGATTTGGAAAATTCTTAGAGAATGTTATTGATTGGGGAATTTCAAGAGATAGATATTGGGGAACACCATTACCAATTTGGCATTGTGAATGTGGTCATCAAGAATGTATAGGAAGCATAGAAGAATTAAAGCAAAAAGCAGTTGATTGTCCAGATGATATTGAACTTCATAAACCTTATATTGATGAAGTACATTTAAAATGCCCAGAATGTGGTAAAAAAATGACAAGATTCAAAGAAGTAATAGATGTATGGTTTGATTCAGGTTCAATGCCATTTGCTCAATTACATTATCCATTTGAAAACAAAGAAGAGTTTGAAAAACATTTCCCAGCACAATTTATTTCAGAAGCAGTTGATCAAACAAGAGGATGGTTCTATACTTTACTTGCAATATCAACATGTATTTTTGATAAAACTCCATATGAAAATTGTATTGTTTTAGGACATATACTTGATGAAAAAGGACAAAAAATGTCAAAATCTAAAGGCAATGGAGTAGACCCTATGATTTTATTAGAACAGGTAGGAGCAGATGCAACTAGATGGCATTTCTATACTGTATCAGCACCATGGCTTCCAACAAGATTGGGATTAAGCAATGTACAAGAAACACAAAGAGGATTTTTAAGTACACTTTGGAATGTATATTCATTCTATGTTTTATATGCAGAAATTGATCAATTTAATCCACTAGAATATAAAGAGTTTAAACCAACAAATATAATGGATAAATGGATAATTTCTAAATTAAACACATTAACAAAAGAAGTGGATGAAAAATTAGCAAGTTATGACATTACATCAGCAGCATTACAAATAGAAAGCTTTACAGATGAACTTTCTAACTGGTACGTACGTAGAAATAGAGAAAGATTTTGGTCACAAGAATTAACAGAAGAAAAAATAGGTGCATACTGCACATTATATAAAGTATTAACTACATTAATAAAAATATCAGCACCATTTGTACCATTTATAACAGATGAAATATACCAAAATTTAGTAGTAGGATTAGACAAAGAAGCACCAGAAAGTGTTCACTTATGCTTATGGCCAGAAGTTAATAATGAAGATATCAACCCAGAACTTGAAAAAGAAATGGACTTAGCATATAAAATAGTAAAACTAGGAAGAAGTGCAAGAAATGCAGCTAATATTAAGAATAGACAACCATTATCAGAAATGTTAATTTCGGTAGATACATTACCTAAATATTATGAAGATATTGTAAAAGATGAATTGAATGTAAAGAAAATTGAATTTGGAGCAGAAATGTCCGAATATGTAAATTTTGAAATTAAGCCAAATTTACCAGTATTAGGTAAAGAATATGGTAAGTTAATTCCAAAAATAAAACAGGAAATTGCAAATAAAAATCAAATGGATTTAGCAAACAAAGTGAAAAATGGAGAAGCAGAATATATTGAAATAGAAGATAAACAAATCCCATTAAATTCGGATAATTTACTTATAACAATGCAAGGAAAAGAAGGATTTGCATTTAGTGGAGAAGGAGAAATAGGAGTTGTTTTAGATACTCATATTACAGATGAATTGAAAAAAGAAGGATATGTAAGAGAAATTCTATCAAAAGTTCAAAATATGAGAAAAGATAAAGGATTTGAAGTACTAGATAATATTAATTTATATATATCAGGAAATGCAATGCTTGAAGAAGTAATTAAACAAAATGCTGAATTAATAAAACATGATACATTAGCAATAAATATTATCTATAACCAAGACAGAAAAGAATATACTGAAACTAATATTAATGGTGAAACGCTTAATATAGATGTAGAAGTTGTAAATAAGTAAGAAAACATAAAAAAGCTAAAAATTGTTTTAATTAAACGATTTTTAGCTTTTTTTAAATATATTAGACAATAACTATGCAAATAAAAAGAAATATGTTAAAATATTTTTATGTTTAATATAAAAATAAGAGGGGGATTATTAATATGTCAAAAGTTTTAGAAGATATATCAAGAACATTTAATGAATTTCTATTATTACCAAATTTAACAGATGAAAGATGTATCCCAAGTAAGGTATCTTTAAAAACACCACTTGTTAAATTTAAAAAAGGAGAAGAAGCAAAATATTATGCAAATGTTCCTATGGTATCTGCAATAATGCAATCAGTATCAGGAGAAGAAATGGGAATTGCATTAGCAAGAGAAGGAGGAGTTGCATTTATATATGGTTCACAATCAATTGAATCACAAGCTAAAATGGTTAGACATGTAAAGAAACATAAAGCAGGATTTGTTGTTAGTGATTCAAATGTAAAATCAGGAACACCATTAAAAGATGTAGTAGAATTAGTTAAAAAAACGGGACATTCAACAGTAATCATTACAGAAGATGGAACAGCAAGAGGAAAATTTGTAGGTTTAGTTACAGATAAAGATTACAGAATATCAAGAGATGATTTTGAATCACCAATTGATAATTTTATGACACCAAAAGAAAAAGTAGTATGGGCTAAAGAAGGAATTAATTTATCAGAGGCAAATGATATTATCTGGAAAAATAAGATTGCATGTTTACCAATTTTAGATGAAGAAGAAAAACTAAAATATTTAGTATTTCGTAAAGATTATGAAGAAAGAAAAAATAATCCAAATTCTTTATTAGATGAAAATAAAAGATATATTGTTGGTGCTGGAATTAATACTAGAGATTATGAAGAAAGAATACCAGCTTTAGTAGAAGCAGGAGTTGATATGATTTGTATGGATTCTTCAGATGGATATTCAGTATGGCAAAAAAATACAATTGATTTTGTAAGAGAAAAATATGGAGATTCTGTAAAAATAGGCGCTGGAAATGTTGTAGATAAAGAAGGATTTTTATATTTAGCAGAAGCTGGTGCAGACTTTATAAAAGTAGGAGTAGGTGGAGGCTCTATCTGCATTACTCGTGAAACAAAAGGAATAGGAAGAGGACAAGCTTCAGCATTAATTGATGTTGTAAAAGCTCGTGATGAATATTTTGAAAAAACAGGAGTATATATTCCAATTTGCTCAGACGGTGGAATAGTACATGATCATCATATAACAATTGCATTAGCATTAGGAGCAGATTTTGTAATGATGGGAAGATATTTTGCAAGATTTGATGAAAGCCCAACAAGAGTTGTTAAAAAAGGGAATGGCTATGTAAAAGAATATTGGGGAGAAGGCTCAAACAGAGCTAGAAATTGGCAAAGATATGATATGGGAGGAGATAAGAAGCTTTCGTTTGAAGAGGGAGTTGATTCTTATATTCCATATGCTGGAAGATTAAAAGATAATTTGGCAATTACAGTAGCAAAAATAAAATCAACTATGTGTAATTGTGGAAGCATTACTATTCCAGAATTGCATGAAAAAGCAAGATTGACCCTTGTGTCTGATGTTAGTATTTCAGAAGGTAGTGCACATGATGTTATTTTAAAGGAAATTGATAGTCAATATACATAAAAGAAAACTCGACTCTACTAAGAGCCGAGTTTTTATGGATTACCTAAAAGATATTTAATGATTCAAGCTGATCTTTTGCCGCTTGAAAAACCTCTTTTTGATTAAGTTTAGTTGAATCAATATACAGATGTTTAGCATTATTAAATGGTGCTAAATCTGTATTGTTTCCAGCTATACATTCTGCATAAGCTCTTCTAGTCTCAACTTCCTGCTTACGTATATAAGCTGGATATTCAAATTTGTCCGCGTCTGGATCGTTGGAAATCCTGGAATATGCGGTTTTAGCCTCTGCTACCATATGAATGATAACATCAGCTTGTGGAAGCTCAGTTGTGCGGTTTAAATCCTCAATCCAAGAATAGCTAAATCCCTGAACTGCACCGTGGACAAAAGAGTCCAAAAAACATCGTTGAGTTAAAACAATGTCAAATTCACCGGATTTCAGAACTTCTTTCAATTCTGTTCCAAAAATACGATTGTCAACTGCAAACAGTAGACGATCGGTATATGAATCTGTAGACTTATCTAATAGGTCAGATACAATATAACGATCATGAGGTAAACGATCTCGCTTAACTTTCAAACCTTTTTCTTCAAACCAGGTTTTTAAAGAATCAACTAAAGTTGTTTTGCCAGAACCATCCAATCCTGAGATGGCAACCCATAAAGTTTTTTTATTTTTCATAAAATTATGTCCTCCCTAAGATGTAATTGTCCTATTTAAATAAAAATAGGAATTATTAATAAAAAACTTAATCTAATTATACAATATTTTTGACATTATGTCAAATTAAAATACTTTTACTTTATTTATCCAATTGCTTAAAATATCAGTAGGAATTTGTAAATCTCCATATCCAACCCCAATATCTACATCAGGCTTATATTTGCCATGAAAGTCAGAACCACCTGAAATAAATAATTTGTTTTTTTTACAAATATTAAGAAGATTAAAATGCTGTTCATTTGAAAAAGTTGTATAATAACATTCAATACCATCAATTGAATAATTATTAAGGATAAAGTTTAAAATATTATTAGCGTTATTCTTATATTCATAAATATGAGGTATAAAAACCAATCCACCGCATTGTTTTATTAAGTTGCTTGCAGTTTCAAAATCTGGAACAAAATCATCCATCTCAACATAAAGAGGTGTTTTTGGGTCAGACATATACTGCCTGTAAAATATTTTACTTGATTCCCAAGCTTCATCAGAAATTAGTTTTCTATTTTCTGGAAGTTTTGTAATTTCTTTATGAAAAAAAACAGAAGCGAATGTATCTGAAGAAAATGTATCTAAACAATTATTAGAAAGTTTAATTCCATAGTTAATGCATTTTTTATATAATCTTTTAACTTCAATAAAATTTCTTTCAGCAGCTGGAATATAAACTTTCTTAACAAGATTGTTCATTTTTGCGTAGTCAATTCCATAGCCTAATATTTCAATTGGAATATTTAAAACTTTTGTATTAAGTTCGATACCAGGAATAATTTTACCATTATAAAAATCTTTAACATTTTTATTTTCTAATTCTTTATATACCAATGCAGTATTATGATCTGTAATTGATATATAATCTAAATTTTTTTGTTGGCATTTTTTTAAAACTGTTTCACAATTTTCAGTACCATCTGAGTAAGTTGTATGCATATGTAAATCAATCATAATATTCAATCTCCTTTTTTATAGTTTAATTGAATATTATATTATCACTTTATAATAAAAATAACAAGCTTTTATAAAATACCTGCTGTTGGAATATAGTTTTCATCCGGAGGATAAACATATTCATCGTTTGGTTTATTAGTTTTATTTATACTAGTTATTTTTACAATAGGCATATCACCGTGATAATCACCTTTTATAATTTCACCAGTAATTTCAACCCAAGAATTATCTTCATATTCTAGTGCTTTATCATACTCACATAAAAATCCTACAATAACACTTTGAAAATCTGAAGAGATAATCATATCTCTAGCTAGAATAAATTGATTTTCTTTCAAATCTAATACTCTATAAACATAACCTGTAAAATTTATTTTCGTTCCAACATAATCATCTATATTTTCATGAACAGCCTTTAATACATTGGAATAATTATTTGCAGTTATTTTATTAACTCTATTTTGAGGAATACACGAAGAAGTATTTTCTGAATTCATAGCTCCATTAAAAACTTTAAAAATTACAACACCTAGAATACAAATTAAAAAAATAATCATTAAGGCAAAAATAAATTTAAATGTTTTACTACCATTAATTTTTACATTATACACAAACATAATCAATTTCCTCATTTCTAAAAATATAAACTTTACTAAACTTTATGTTAAAAAATTAAAAATATGAATAAAACTTTGCTCTTTTGCTATAAAAACTACATTACAACAATTAGAAATACTTTTTTTTACAAATACCTTGCGAAAAAAAGATTTTAGTGATATAGTTACAAAGTATAAAATTAACTAAGGAAGGATTGAGTTCAAAATGAGCGTTTTAAACAAAATATTTAAATCTTACAGTGAAAAAGAAGTAAAAAGAGTTAAACCCATTGTTAATAAAATTAATGGCTTAGAAGAAGAAATGACAAAATTAACAGATAATGAATTAAGAGCTAAAACAGAATATTTTAAAGGACAATTAAAAGAAGGAAAAACATTAGATGACATATTACCTGAAGCATTTGCAGTTGTTAGAGAAGCATCGAAAAGAGTACTAGGTATGAGACATTTCGATGTTCAATTAATAGGTGGTATCATCCTACACCAAGGTAGAATTGCAGAAATGAAAACTGGTGAAGGAAAAACATTAGTAGCAACATTACCTGTTTATTTAAATGCTTTAGAAGGAAAAGGTGTTCATGTTATTACTGTTAATGATTATTTAGCAAAAAGAGATAGTGAATGGATGGGAAAATTATATAAATTCTTAGGACTTTCTGTTGGACTTGTAATTGCAGGAATGGAACCAAAAGAAAAGCAAGAAGCATACAATGCAGATATAACTTATGGAACAAACAATGAATTTGGATTCGATTACCTAAGAGATAATATGGTTATATATAAAGATCAATTAGTTCAAAGAGGATTACATTATGCAATTATAGATGAAATTGATAGTATTTTAATTGATGAAGCGCGTACACCATTAATTATATCAGGAAGAGCTAATGAATCATCTGACCTATATAAAAAGGCTGAAAATTTTGTATCAAGATTAACACCCAAAGTTATAGTAGAAGAAGATGTAAAAGACTTTGATCAAGCAGAAGATAATGAAAAATACGATTATATTGTTGATTTAAAAGCAAAATCAGCATCTTTAACACAAAAAGGTATAAAGAAAGCTGAAGATGCCTTTGGATTAGAGAATTTTAATGATTTAGAAAACTCTACTTTAGTACATCATGTAAATCAGGCTTTACGTGCACATGGAATAATGAAAAAAGACATAGATTACATTGTAAAAGATGGAGAAGTTTTAATTGTAGATGAATTTACAGGTCGTATTATGTATGGAAGAAGATATAACAATGGACTACATCAAGCAATTGAAGCAAAAGAGCATGTAAAAATAGCAGACGAATCAAAAACACTAGCTACTATTACATTCCAAAACTTATTTAGAATGTATGATAAATTATCAGGAATGACAGGTACTGCAATGACAGAAGAAGCAGAATTTGAGGAAATTTATAATTTAGACGTTGTTGCTATTCCTACAAATAAACCAATGGTTCGTAAAGATGAAAATGATGTAATTTATAAAAACGAAAATGCTAAATATAAAGCAATTGTAGAAAGCATAAAAGAAAGCCACGAAAAAGGACAACCTGTATTAGTTGGTACAGTATCTATTGAAAAATCTGAGAAACTTTCTAAATTATTGAAAAAAGAAGGAATTACTCATGAAGTATTAAATGCAAAATACCATGAAAAAGAAGCAGAAATCATTGCTCAAGCAGGAAAGTTTAAAGCTGTAACAATTGCAACAAATATGGCTGGACGTGGTACAGATATTATGCTTGGTGGAAACAGTGAATTTTTAGCAAAAGAAGAAATGAGAAAAAATAAAGTTTCAGCAGATTTAATTGAAGAAGCTAATACATATTATGAAACAGATAACAAAGAAATTTTAGAAGCCAGAGAGCAATTTAAAAAATTAGTTAAAAAATATGATGAACAAATTAAAGAAGAAAAACAAAAAGTAATTGATGCAGGAGGACTAAAAATCATAGGAACAGAAAGACACGAGTCTAGAAGAATTGACAACCAATTAAGAGGTCGTTCTGGACGTCAAGGAGATGTCGGAGAGTCTAAATTTTATATTGGTTTAGATGATGACTTGATGAAAATATTTGGTGGAGATACAATTACTAAAGTTTATAATACATTAGGTGCAGATGAAAACATGCCAATCGAATCAAGAATTATTTCAAATGCGGTTGAAAATGCTCAAAAGAAAGTAGAAGGTAGAAACTTCAGCATTCGTAAAAATGTATTAAAATATGATGATGTTATGAATGCACAAAGAGAAATAATATATAAACAAAGAAGAGAAGTGCTAGATGGAGAAAATATTCATGACAGTATCATAAATATGATAGAATTTGTAGCAGATAATATTCCAACTATGTTTGTTGAAGGCCAAACAGGAGAATTGAATATAGAATCTCTAAATACAGAAATAATAAATGTATTTGGAATTGATATGTTAGACTATATAAAACAAAATAAAAATGATGCTGAAAAAATATCTGAACAATTGAAAAAGTTAGCTTTAGAAATATACAGTAAAAAAGAAGAAGAAATTACATCAGAACAAATGAGAGAACTTGAAAGAGTTGTTATGCTAAAAGTAGTTGATGAAAAATGGATGAATCATATTGACAGCATGGATGAATTGAAAAATGGTATAGGACTTCGTGCATATGGTCAAAAAGATCCAGTTGTTCAATATCGTCTAGAAGGATTTGACATGTTTGACGAAATGATAAATGATATTAAGTTTGATGTAACTAAAATTTTAATGCATATTAGACAACAAGGAGAAGTAAAAAGACAAGAAACTGTTAAGATTACAGGTGAAGCATTAGAGGCAATTCATAGTGTGGATGGTGGCTCAAAAATAGGAACAGATGTAGATAGAACAGTTAGAAATGAAGGACCAAAAGTTGGTAGAAATGATCCATGTCCATGTGGAAGTGGTAAGAAATATAAAAACTGCTGTGGTAAAAACGCATAAAATCAATACTTTCAGAGATTAGAGTAATTTACATAAATATGAAAACAACCCAAATTGTTTGCATTTTGTTTGCAAATTGTTTTCATACAAGTAAGTAAAAACTCTGAAACTATCTAAAATAAAGACTTTGCGGGTTGCAAACAAACTAAAAACAAATATAAAAAGTGTTATCATTCTTGGTAACGCTTTTTTTGTTTACCTTCGTGGAAGGAGGTATAAATGTGAAATGTCGAATGTAACAATTCAAAAAAGAGGAAAGTACTATCAATATAAGTTTGAAACTGCAAAGATTGATGGTAAAAGAAAATTTTCAAGCAAGTCTGGATTTAGGACTAAAGCTGAAGCAGAAAAGGAGGGGATAAAAGCCTATAACGAATATATGAATACTGGGCATGATTTTACACCAAGTGATATGAGTTATTCTGATTTATTAGATTATTGGTTAGAAAAGCATTGTTATATTAATCTAAAATATCACACAATAGAAGCATATAGCAGTATTATAAAAAATCATATAAAGCCCAATATAGGTCATTTTCGAATTTCTCAAATTACTAGATCAACCTTACAAGACTTTATAAATAAAATGTACATAGATAAATCATTTAGTAAGAATTTTCTTAATAATATAAAGAAAGTTATAAAAGGCTCATTCACTTTTGCTTATGAAAATGATTTTGTAAAGGTAAATCCGTCCATTGGAATTAAATTACCTAAATATGATATTCCTCCAGATGATCCAGCACATATTTTTACAAATGAAGAAATAAATATGATACTTAATAGGTTTAAGAATAATCATTGTGTATATTATGCATTTTTAACTGCTTATTGCACAGGACTTCGAATTGCAGAAGTATTTGCACTTACTTGGAATGATATAGATTTTAGGAATAAAACAATATAAGAAAAGCGTTATAAATCCATACAATAATAAGCAAGAGATTAAAATATTAAATGCTTATGCAGAATTACAAATACCATTAGATGAAGTAGATTTTGTATTTGTAAAGAAAAACGGAGTATATGAGGGGACAGATAGCTGTAAATACCCATTTAAGGTTATACACTATGAATTAGGTATTCCTTGCAGATTTCACGATTTTAGAGATACTCACGCAACGAAATTAATTGAATCAGGAGCAGATATAAAAGCTGTTTCTAAAAGATTAGGACATAGAAATATCGATTTTACTTATAACATATATGTAAGAGTAACGCAAAAAATGGAAAGTGAAACTGCTGATAAATTTGAAGAAATATGTGGAACTTTATAGGAGGAAAGTATTATGAAAAATGAATTACCAAAAACAAAGATAGACGAAAGAACAGGAATTGAATACAGATTAGAAGGAGATTATTATATTCCTAAGCTAACTTTACCAAAACAAGAAACAATCATTCTTAATAAATATGGAAGAATGAGATTAAACTATTTGAAAGAACATAAAAAAGCTGAATATTCAATTATGTTATTAGATGGTACATTAAACGCACATTTGAAAGAAATTCAAGAAACAGCTCAAAATAGAGTTGAACAGATAATAAACAAACTAAAAGCAGAAAGCGATTTAACTGAAGAAATGAAAGATACAGATATTCTTTATTGGGTTGGCACAATGAATGCTATTAAGAATCAAGCTGAAGAGATAGTGTTTAACGAATTAATATATGTGTAGTAGGAATGTAATATGAATAATTTAAGAGAAGTAAAAGATGATTTATTAAAAGAATGGATTGAATATAGAGAAGAAACAATATTTGCAATTATGAATGAAGAAGATAAAAAACATGAAATAAGATATGATGAAATAACTGAAAAAATATTAAAAAATGTTCCTAAACAAAATCAAAAATATGTAAGGCAACAATTAGATGTACTTGATAGAAATTATATGGAATATTTAGATTATTGGTGTGAGAAATATTATAGAAATGGTTTTGCAGATGTAATTGAATTGTTTAGAATGTAAAATAATGAGCTGTATTGAATAAATATTCTTTACAGCTTATATTTTTTGTTAATTTATTGTAAAAAAATCATAAGATTGATATAATAAGGTGCAAGAGAAATAGTAAGTTGTTGTTGAGGTTAGATTTCTAATTATATAAAGAAAGGTTGAAAAATAAGTGATTGAAATAGTAGAATATAAGAATGAATATGCAAAAGATTTGTCAGAAATAATACTAGATAATATGTATAAAATTAATATTAAAGAGCATGGAAAAGATATAATAGATAGAATTTCAAAGTATTTTACGGAAGATGAAATAAAGAAAAATTTTCCACAAAGAATTAAATGCTTAGTAGCATTAAAAAATAAGAAGGTTGTTGGTACAGCAAGTATTGATCGATATAAAGGTGATAAAACAGGAAAAAAGTACATTGTATTAACAGTATTTGTAAAAATAAAAAATCATCGACAAGGAATAGGAAAAGAATTAATTGAAAGTATAGAAAAAATTGCAGTAAATGTTGGGTGTAAGGAGCTAGTAATACCTTCTTCTGTTTACGCTTGTGAATTTTACCGTAAATTTGGATTTGATTATCTAGATGGAAAGAAAATTCAAAATGAAGATAAGGAATATATTTTAACAAAAAAATATTAATTGATTGCTAGAGGCAAATTACAATAAGTGGGGCAAGTAATTCAGTTGAAAATTATCTGCCCATTGAGATATAATCAAAACGCAAGATAGTGATTTGTATGGTAAAAAAAGGAGTAAGTGAATATGAGAAAAAAAGAACTTAGCATAGAACAAAAAAAAGCAGATAAAGACTTAAATATTATTATATATGCTACCTTAATACCGCTAATTATTTATTTGATTTTTGGTAATGATATAATGAATTTTGCTAAAACAAGTGAAATGAATATATGGCTAAGATTTATACCTGTTATGTTGATTCAATTTAGTTTAGCTGGGTTAGGAAGTTTAATTGTTATTTGTTATAGAAGAGAAGAATTAAAAGAATATGGATTAGTAAAAAACAACTTTTTTAAAACAATAATATTATCATTAGTTGTATGTATTCCATCTATGATTTTTCTGTTAGTGAATAATGAAATAAATTCATACTTACCATTAAAAGGTTGCTTTTTTACAAGTTTATTTTTAAATTCAAATTATCCGACTAATATATTAGGATATATCTTAATAGCATTTGTCTGGGGAATTGTAGAAGGTTTTAATTATGTTGTAATATCTAAAAAAATAAACGAGAGATATATAAGCAAAAATAAGTGGTTAAATTATGGTGCTATTGTTTGTGGTATAGTTTGTGTACTAATTCATGGTATGGTGGGTTTTGATTTATATACAATTTTTGAAGCATTGACTACTTTTATAATAATTTATGGTATGTTAATAGTTAAAGAAAAAACAAATAATGCTTGGGGTTGCATATTTATATTTTTATTTTTTTGGAATGCCATACAATAAGACAAATTACAATTTAGTAATTAGTTAGAAAAATAGTAATTTGGAGGTTAGGCAAATAATGAAAAAAATAAATTGTATATTGATAATAGTTGCAGTATTAGGAATTGTATTTGCATTTTCTCTTTTTAGTAAGGAAGGTATTGCAATAAATGTGAATTCAAAAAATAAAGATTTAGTTAGTAAATCATTAAATGGAGAAATAGAAAATACGGATGATGTTACTAAAATTATATTAGGTCAAGGGTGGCACTCAGGAGAATTAACCATATATCATTCTTTAGGAAAGACAGAAACATTATATATTACAGAGGGAATGTTTAATTTAGGAGAATTAGAAAAATATATTAGAGAGAATGGATATAATTTAGACAATATAGGTTTTATTTCAATAGGAGTTTCTAGCATAATTCTAATATATTTACTTATTTATATGTATGTAAATAAAAATAAATCATAACAAGAAATTACAATTTAGTGTTTGATAAAAAAAAATAAGTTAAAATAGTGTTACATCAGAAAATGTAGTTCTATTTTTGGTACTTTGTAAACCTGCTATATTTAGAAAAAAATTAATATGGTTTGATAAAGTGATTTTTTAAATGTAAGAGTGAAAGGGAAGAGAGTAATGGAAGTACAGAATAAAAATAATATAAGAGTGATATTATATGTTTTAGTATTAATAGCAGTATTTAGTATTATATTTTTGATATTTAAAATTGAAATATCAAATGAAAAACTAGAAAAAAATAAAGTAGGTCTAGTTGATGAAAATACTATACTTCCTACTCCAGATAGAATAATATATAAAAATATCAATAACGAATACATAATTATTAATTCAGGTACAAGTGCATATACCCATGCATATACCCAAATATATTCTGAATTATATAATAGGATCACAAACACTATTGAAGGGAAAGTATATTTAGAAGATGAAATAAGTCAAATGCAGAATAAAGGTAGTTTTATAGAATTTGATTATAATAGCAAAAGCAAAAATTATGTATTTATGCTAAACGAAAAAGAAATAGGTATTATAAAACGCTTTTCAGATAGTGGTCAAGTAATACAAACTTCTCTACCTGACAAAGATAAACTAGTAAAAAAAATTGATACCGTAGCAAAAGATATTTCAACGAAATATGATTTTGATACAGAATATAATTTAAATTCAGAAAATAAGCTATCAAAGGTCGAAACTAATTTAAACTTATTACAAACAAAAGTAACAGGAGTATATCAAAAGGTTATAGAATATAGTGAAGATGAGTATAATTCTATATTAAATAAATTGAATTTTAAAACAAATGAAGAAATGCCTAAAGTAGATTTTAATAAACAAACTGTTATTGTAACAGTATCAAGATATGAAATCAAAGATATAAAGAAAAATATTGGAAATATAAAATATAAATTAGGAAATTATCTTGATGAATATAACGTTAATATTTATATAATAAGTAAAGTAGTTAATTCAAAATGTATATATTTTAACATAGATTCAGATAAGACAAATGTAAGTACATTTTCTACAAATAATAAAGAAAATGGTGTTGAATATTATGTTCAAAATGGTAAATGTTATGCAAATATAAATAATAAAAAAACAGAAATACTATCGATAGAAACAGCAACTGATATAGCAGAAAAAGAAACTAAAAAAACCAAATATCAATATCAAAGTTGGAAATCTGAATTTTATCGTGGAGAAAGCATAGATAACTCAATTTCAGGAGAGTTAATTTTAGGACTAGATGACATTAGTAGACTTTATCATTGGAGAGCAGAGTGGCAGAACGAAGAATACGAAGGAAAAATAATGTGGAAAATAAGGTTATTTGATAAAAATGATCCATTAACAAGTTTATATATCTATGTTGATGCCATAAATGGAGAGATTATAGGAGCAGGAGCTTCTAGTGATTAATAGAAAGAAAGGGATAGAAGATGGCAATATTATATGTAGTAATTGCATTTATATGTTTAATAGTCCCATTGATTTTAACACTACTAAACATAATAAATCTATTTAAGAAAAAGAAGATAAAGGAAAATTTA
>FR888067.1:53925-178857 GCA_000431335.1 Clostridium sp. CAG:343
ATATTACTGTATTTTATTTGTGGATTTGAAGATTATAATGTAGCATTAAGATTAGGTGGAGGAGAAATAGATGTTCATAGCCCTATAGCCTCTTGGAGCTATCCAACAGTTTTAGCAATATTTTTATTAGGAATTATATCTTATGGTTTAATAAGAATAAAAAAATTAAAGCTACCACCGTTAGTAATTGTAGGGGCAATGTCAGGAATTTTTATATGTTCAATATATATGATAATTTTTATAATACAATTAAGCAAAAATATTCTAGAGTTAGCAATTTTCGGAATACCATATTTAATAATATTTCCTATTAACTATATTTTATGTAGTATAAGAGCTGAAATAGAAATTATGAAAAAATATAAAGAACAAAATATAAAATCAAAAGAATATAACAACAAGTTTTTAAATAAATGTAGTAAATTACTTTATAACATAGATAATTGGCCTATAATTGCAATTATTTTTTCAATACCACTCATAGTTGTTCTTGTATGTATATTAGTGTTGTTTGGTCAAAGACCAGATGAAGCAATAAAAGCATTTCTAGAAACAAGTGATTGGACTTTATCAACAAAAATTTCTCCACCATCAATCACTTATGACGGACATTATTTGTGTACTGTTTCTTTGAAAGGACATAAGAATATTGTCAAACCTATAAGAATGGGAATTAGAAGAGGAGAAAAAATTGTAGTTAATAGACAATTATGTGTTGCAAATGCGTTTGAAGATTTAGTACAAGAGAGAATGCCTAGATTTCATCATTTTATAAGATATATATATGATAAATATGGCTATCCACTTTCAAAACATATAAATACTGCACTTCAAGCAGATATTACATATATATTAATGAAACCTTTGGAATGGATTTTTTTATTAGTTCTATATATATTTGATGTAAATCCGGAAAATAGAATTGTAACACAATATATAGGAAAAAAAATTAAAATTAAATGATTAATATAAAAATAGTAAAAGAGGAAAAGGACTAGAAAAGAAATTATTAATACAAATTATAATTTGTAGAGGAGGAATATGTATGCAATTAATAATATATCCGTTTATTGTTTGTGTGGGAATTTTTTTGATACAACTTTTTTTCATAATAAGAAAAAACAAAATAGTATATAATGATATTCAAAAAAAAGATAAAAAACATTGGAAATTAGTTATAAAAATATTAGTAGCATTGATAATATCAATAATTGTAGGAGTTTTATCCTTTTACATATTAGGCATATATGTTTTAATAGGCTTAAATGCAGGACGCTAAAAGATTTATACAAATTACAATTTCTGCGAGAGATAGATAGAGATTTGATTTAAGTATAAGAGATAATTTATGTTTAGAAAAAGATATACCAGATGAAAAGATTATGCAACTGCTAGATGAAGCAGGATTAATGGGATGGTATAAAGAGCTTCCAAATGGATTAGAAACATTAGTAGGAGAAAAAGGAATAAAATTATCTGCAGGTCAGAAACAAAGATTGAATTTAATTAGAGGAATATTGATAGATAAAGAATTATATTTTTTTGATGAGCCTACATCAAATTTAGATGCATTATCTGAAGAAAAAATAACAAATATGATAGAGAAATATTTAAAAGATAAAACTTATGTAATAGTTACACATAGACCTAGAATAAAAGCATTATGCAACAAACATTATAAGTTTGAACAACATATGATGAAAGAAATTATTGATGTATAGGAGAAAATGATTATGTATGAAAAATTAGATGTTTATGATGAGAATAGAAATAAAACAGGAAGAATAATAGAAAGAAAAGAAGGAGAAATATTATCTTCCGATGAATACATATTAGCAATACAATGTTGGATAATAAATTCAAATAATGAAATATTACTAACTAAAAGAAAAACAACCAAAAAAGACGGAAATATGTGGGAACCAACAGGTGGACTTGTGCAATCAGGAGAAAATAGTATGGACGGTGCAAAAAGAGAATTAAAAGAAGAAATAGGCATCTCAGTTGATGATAATGATTTAATATTATTAAAAACAAATACAGAAAAAGGAAATGTGAATGTATTTAGAGATGTTTATGTTATAAATAAAGATATTCAAATTAACCACTTAGAATTTATAGATAGTGAGGTGTCTGATGCTAAATATGTGACTTTTGAAGAATTTAAAAATATGATTGACATTGGAGAAAAGAGAAAAATACGATGTAAAACATTTTATAGTTAGGTTGAGTACCGCTGATATTGAGAAAATTATTGATTAATAAATAATAATTGTTTGACAAGAAAATTATTTTATGGTATATTATGGATTGCTTAAAGCATTTAGATTATATAGTTTTCTACTGCAAGTTGAAGTGGAAAGGAAGGTGAGAAACTAAATATGGAAAGTTTTAATACTTTAGAAAAAGTAAAAGAATTATTTAATAGTGTTGGTTGTGAAGGAAACGAAAATTGTTATTTTGTAGCTTTAAAAGATTATAAAAAGGCTAAAAGCGGTGTTGTAGGAGGAATGGAATATCCATATAGTGGACTATTGATAAATGCAACAGAAAAAGGATTAGGAATATTTTATCTTAATCCAGAAAAGGCTTCTGATATTTTTTTCAAAATAGATGTTTCTAAGTTAAGAATAACTGAAAATTCATATTTCTTTATTCCTAATGAAAACATTAAAGAAATTAAAGTAAAAAAATACAGTATACTTACTAGCAAATTAAAAAGTATAACAATAAAAACTAATGATAAAAAGACACATCAATTATTTGCAAATCTAGAGGAAAGTACAATACCATATCATAAGGAAAATTTTGCTAAATTTGCAAGTAAATATGAAAAGTAAAAAAATTAAAACAATGAAATAAACAATTTAGTCAAATTAAAAATAATAATTAAAAAGGGGAAATAAAAATGAAAAAGAAAAGTATAATAGGAATTGTTGTAGCAGCTATTATAGTTACTATTATAGTAGCTATAGTTGTAACAATATTTGTAACGGGAAAAAGTAAGGAAGATACTACAACAGAAAGTTCTAGTTCAGAAGTGAGCAAAAATACAAAAGGAAATCATGATGTTTTTGAGTGTATAAAATTAATAGATCCTAAAAATTCAGTTGAAGAAATAAATGAAATTATTGGATTTGAAGGAAAATGTACTAACGAAGAAAATAAAGTTTATGTTTGGGAGTTAACAGATGATACAAATGTAGAAGTTCAATATTCAAAAAGTAATGAAGGAAAGATAGAGATTTCATTTCCAAGTAAATTAATCGCTAATGACAAAGTTGATTTTTCTAGATTTAGTGAAATAAAGAAAGCATTAAATACTAAGGAATCATTGACATATGATCAATTTGTCGAGTTGGTTGGTGGTGTTGAAGGAACATTGAAAAGCAAAAATAGTTCAAGTTTAAAATATGAGTGGGACAATACAGAAGGTGGTTATTTATTCGCAACATTTAGCGTTCGAACAGGAAAATGTACATTCACTACTGGTAGATTCTAAAATGATATTATAAGGTATTGGGATTTCCCAATACCTTTATTTATAGAGAAAATTGAATACGTTATACGTAATTAATAAGAGGTGCATTTTGAAAAATAAGTATGTAATTTTAATAATAGTTACTGTTTTGCTATTTTGCTTAGGAAGTTTTATTGCTAATGCTACTAGGACAATAATTTCAGTTCCACTTGGAATGATTTTAATGTTAATGCCATTTGCTTGTTTAACTTTATTTGGTGAAATATGTTTAATCAAGGATATAAAAAGTATAATAAAAACTAAAAAAACAAAAAGAAATAAAAAACAAAAAAGCAGTATAATTTTGAGTACGATATGGATGTCAATCCTTTTAATTTTCCAAATATTATACTGTTATTCAGCATTTTTTGATCTAATTAATGGACCAAAAGAAATAATAATATGTGATGCACGAATAGAATCCAAAAGAACAGGAGGAAAATATAGTCATATAAAATATTTCTTAACTGGTAATACATTAGCTCATGAATATAAATCAATATTGATTAGAGGAGATAAAGATAGAGAAAATATTGCTAAAATATTAGAACAAGATAATAATTTTAAGGTTTATTATTTTGAAAAATTAAATCAAATATATACTTTTGAAGTATATGAATAAAAAAGGAGAAATAAAAATGCCATTAATAATTGGATTGGTATTAATACCAATAATAATTTTCATAATAATAAAATCAAATTCAATTACAACCAAAAAGAGGGATAAGATAATATTAAATATATTACTTATTTTAATTTCAATACTATATATTATTTTATGCTTAATAATAAGAGCGGAGCCTTTCAATTTTAAAGACCATTATTCAACAGAATATATGTTTTATAATGGAGAATACATATTATATTCTGGAATAATATTTATGTTTACACCTTTTATGTGGATTGTATTATTTCATTTTTTAAAAATGATTTTCTATTCAATTAGAGTTAGAAAAAATGCAATGATAAAAAAAGATGAAGAATATATATATTACAGAGGAGATCTTGATAAAGTTTCTCCTAGTATAATAATGTTTACTTCAACATTTGAAGTAGATATTAAAAAAAGCGTTTCTGCTACTATTTTAAAATTAAAACAGACAGGTTATATAGAAGAAAATAATGGAACATACATATATACGAATAAAGATGAATCTAATTTACTTGAAAGTGAAAAAATGATTTTAAATTTAATTAGATATAATGAATTTGATACAAGTATGTATAAAAAAGTAATTGAAAAAGAAACATTAGAAAATAAATATATAACAAAAAATCATGGAGGAAAAATATCTAGAATTATAAAAATAATAATTGCAATATTTGTACCAATTCTTGTGTTTTGTTTTTCACTATGGCTAGATGATTATCACTTTCAAAATTATCATGTTTATCCAGAAAATGATGGACATGCATATATATATTTAGAAAAAGAAAAGGATATAGAACAACTTTATAAAGAAGTTAAAGATGAGAATGATTATAAACATGATGGATATATATCATATGATTATTCTAAAATTAGAGCAGATAAGCTAGAATATGGTGTCGTAAGAAAAGCATTTTTCTTAAGTATAATTGTATCTTTCAGTCTAGGATTTATTCTTGTTTTTGTTTTAATAGGATTATATGTTATAATTGAACAAATAATTCATTTTAATAAAAATTACACTAGAACAATAAAAGGAAAAATTTTATTAAATAAAGCCTATGCTTTAAAAAACTATTTAAGCAAATATTCTCTGATAAAAAATCGAACGGAGAAAGAATTAATATTGTGGGAATATTATTTAATATATGCTGTTGTATTAAATGTTAATGTAAAAATTAAAGACGAAATAATAGAAAAATATGTAAGTGAAATTTAGGATTAATGATTCTATTTTAAATAATACGTGCGATTAGAAAGAATTGAATATGGAAATTTGACAAATATAAACTATCATGTTAAGATATAAAATATAATTAAGAGTATATCTAAGAAATAATGTATTTCGAGCGATATAGGATAACCTTATAATACAATGGTTATTTACACGATGTACAGATTTTTAAAATCTTGCAAAGGAGTCTTAAGAAGATTCTTTTGCAAGTTTTTTTATAGAAAGGAGCTGGAATGAATATGCCAAAATTCATACAAATAATTGGACCACAAGCAGTTGGAAAGATGACTGTAGGTCAAGAACTTGCAAAAATAACAGGATATAAACTGTTATATAATCACATGACAATAGAAATGGTTAGATTGATATTTGACTATGATAAAGAAGCTTTTAGAAAGATGAATAGTATAATTAGATATGAAATCTTTAAAGAATTTTCTAAAAGCAATGAAAAAGGTATTATCTTTACAGGATGTTTCGATTTCGGAAATAACTTTGAAAAAGAAAAAGCAGAAACTGATAAATGGATGAGTTTATTTGAAGAAAATTATACAGTTGAACTGGAAACGACATTAGAAGAAAGATTGAAAAGAAATAAAACTGCCAATAGATTAGAACATAAAGAGTCAAAAAGAGATTTAGAATGGAGTGAGAAAGATATATATAGATCTCTTGAAAAATATAGATTAAATTCTAAACCAGGAGAAGGAGAAAAAATATTTAAAAACTTTTATAAAATTGATAATACAAATATATCAGCAGAAAAAGTTGCAAAAATGATAAAGGAAAAATTTGAATTATAGTCAGTGATTTTGATTGACATAAAAACTTTAAAGTGATAAAATAAAACTACAATGTAAGTATTTATACATTGAATAAAATAATTTAATATAGGTTTAAAATAGATATGTCACAAGAAGATTTACTTAATTATTTAGGTATATTAGAGTCCAGATCTAATATATCTTTTTTATTTGTTTCAATATTCTTATTGCTATAAAAACTAAGTGCATTTTCAATAGCAGATGCAGATTTGATTTTTGTACTCGAATCCAAGTGTGTATATCTTTCAGTAGTTCTTGAACTTGAATGACCAAGCCAATCCTGTATTTCTCTTAGTGATATACCTTTCTTTACAAGCAATGTTCCGACAACTATGCCTTAAATCGTGGAATCTTATTTCTCTTAAATTATTATTTCTTAATATTTGTTTAAATTTATGACTAACATAGTCAGGCTTTCTTAAATTTCCTAACTCATCTAAACAAACATAATCTTTGTATTTTTTATTGTAACTATCTTTAAATATAGACATATAGTATTCTTGCATTTTTCTAGTATAGAGTAAAAGTTCCTCAATTTCTTTAAATAAAGGCAATGTTCTATAACTAGATTTATTTTTTGTCTTTCTTTTAGTAATAATTTTGGTTTTTGTTTTACTATTTTCGTTTTCATCTGTAACTGTTACTACTTTATGATTTATTGTAATTGTTTTATTTTCAAAATCTATTGCAGACCACCTAATGCCTAAAACTTCACTTCTTCGTAATCCATAGAAAGCAGTTAAATAAACAATTAATTCTAAAGGCGTGTCTTTTACTACTTTGAATAAATTGTTTAATTCATCTTCATTATAATAGTCAGCAATAAATTGTTCTTGTTGTGGTCTACCAACTTTTATAGCTGGATTACTTTGTATTAAGTCTGTTTGTACTGCATAATCTAATGCCTTTCTAATATTAGCATGATATTTTACAACTGTATTTCCTTTAAGCCCTTGTGAATATAACCAATTATAAAAATCTAAAATATGTACTGGTTTTAAATCTTCTAGCATTACTGGATTTTTAGTAAAATATTCTTTTGTTCTGCCTTCAATTTGTCTTTTATAACCTGTATATGTAGATTCTTCAACTTGATGTTTTATCATATCAAGCCATTTAATCATAAAATCTGAAAATGATATTTGTACTTTTTTATCTTCTGTTTTGGTAGTTGTAATTGTTTCTAGTTTATTTTTAAATTCATCTCTTATTTGAATAAGTTTCTTTTCAGCTTTTTTCTTACTTTCGTTTTCTTTAAATCCTGTAGATACCCATTTCATTTTTCTAATGCCATCTACATAGTAAGTTAATACTGTATAAAAAGTCTTATTCTTAATTGTTAAATATGCTGTAATGTCATACATAAAAATCTCCTTTCTTATTTTTAAACAGTATTTTTAGTTAAAAAAGCGATAACATTTATCTTAGGTATTCTGTATAGCTTTCCAACTTTAATTGCTTTTATAGTACCTTTTCGTACTAATTCGTATGCTGTTTGTTTACCAATATTTCCTAGCATTGATCGTAGTCCAGATACATCAACAACATCAGGATAATTAGCAAACATTTCTTGTGTGTAATTGTTGTCTTTCACTTATGTTCCTCCATTTCTTGTAAAATCAAAATTTTGCATATAGTTTAGTAGATTTTTTTAACCATCCCATCTACTTAAGGGAATATTATAGATAGTTTTACTTGCATAGGAATTTTACCTCTCCGCTATCAGCCGAGCGACTCCTCAACATCATGTTAAGCCAAGCCGAAGTATCATTATAATGTTCTATAATACTGGTGTTATGACACTAAATTTTAGTGTATTTTTCAATGTGCTTTTATAGTTTTACAATTTTTCGTTGCAAAACTATTGTAATTATGATGACGTTATAGTATAATAATTATAGATTGCCAATAACAAATTATAAAAAAATAAAAATTGTTAACTATAAATTTGGAGGAAGTATTGAAATGAAAACAAATTTACCAGAAAAAAATTTTTTTGATAGTTTTTATATTTGGTTTAATAAAGAAAAAAGAGAAGAATATTATTCAACACCTTTGTATCTTTATAGTGTAAATAGAAAAGATGATTTTGAAAATAGATTATTAACATTATATTTTGATAAAAACGAAGTTAAAGGAAGAACTAAAGAAGAACAAGGATTAAAATATCCAGGAAATATGTACTTTCCTTATGTTGAAAGGTTTGGAATGTTTTTATTAAGATTTTTAAATGCTAATTTAGAAACATATGGATCAGCCTATGAAACTTTTTTCTTTGCCTATGGTTTTGAAATATTAAAAGATATAGATGAAGATTATACTTTTGAATTAAAAGGAAAATATGAAAATGATGAAGTATATTTAAAGCAAATGAAAAAAATATATAATGACCTACAATATAAAATACAAGAAATACAAGAAGAAATGAAAGTATTTGTAAACTATGTATTTAACCTTGATGAACAAGAAGAATTAAAAGAATATACGCCTAGTCAAAGATTTGCAGTATATTTAATCAAGCATAAAGGACAAGCATATACTTATAATAGAAATGACAATATTATTCAAGATAGCTATTCAAATAAGAATTTGGAATTATCACATTTGAATGATAGGCAATTACTGGATAGCTTTAAGAATAATACAATGCTTGTTTCTATGATAGATACACATCAAAGCAATGACTTATCTGCTATATGCTATGCAGTATTAGAAGAGTTAGTAAAAACAACAAATAATCCAATTAAGAAATGTCAAAACTGTGGAATGTACTTTATTCCAAACTCAAGACTTGATGAAATTTATTGTGATTATCCAAAGGCAAATGGCAAAACTTGCAAAGAACAAGGTGCAGTACAAGCTTATAACGAAAGACTAAAACAAAATAAAGCATTAGCAGAATACAGAAGATTATACCAATTAAAGTCTATGGCTGTTGGTAGAAATAAAGATAATAAACAAATGAAAAAAGATTTTGACAAGTGGAAAAAAGATGCTAAAGATAGAGTTAATAAATTAAAACATAAAATTTTAACAGAAGATGAAGTATATGAGTGGTTAGTAAAGAATAAATAATGGAGTATAGAAATGAGTACAATAACTATTAATGGAGAAACAATATACGTAAAAGATTTATCAATAGATTTTAATAATAATGAAATTCATATTATAGAAAATGATATTTCATCTAAAACATATAGTTTTTTATTTAGACATATTCTATTAGAAAAATTTATTGATGAACTAGTTTATTTAAAAGATGATAATGGTAATATTTATACTTTTTATAAATGTTATATTGGAAAACACTATATGGAAAATAATAAAATAGATACTATAATAAAATTTAATGCATATGTAACTGATTTTCAAATTAATGATATTAAAAATTATAAAATTAATAAAATGGAAGTTAGATTAGAGCATAAAAACTTGAATATAGTTCAAATTGAAGAAAGCATAGGGAAATTACTAAAATTTTCTATAGGTAATATGAACTATTGTATAGAGCTTATATTTGGAGAAAGATATTATAAAATTACATTGGAAAATAGCAAAGAATTGGAAACAGAAAAATTTATACATAAATTTTTGCAATTTTATGAATTTTTAATACTTAATTTGGGTTATTATTTAGAAATTAACGAAATAAAACTATTTGATTATGAAAAGGTTTGTGAATATTCTTATCCATTTTCTAGTAAATATTCAGGAATTAATAATTATAATAATTATAACTGTGTATTAGGAAAAATAAACAAAAAAGAAATTAAAGAGATTTATAAGAATTGGTTAGAATTAAGAAAAAATACTCACAATATTTATGATATATTTATAAATGTATTTTCTGTAAAATATTTTATAGAAATTGCATTAAGTACTATTACAAATTGTATGGAAGGATATTATAAATGCATACATAAAACTACTTTGAAAAAGATCATTATAGACAAAAAGGAAAATTCTAAAAAAGTAAATAAAGAATTTAAAGAAATAATGACAGAATATCTTAATACTAATGAAGGAAAAATGATATTTTCAAGCCAAGACAGACAATCGTTGAAAATATACACTAAACTTACTAATCATAGAAATTATTTTGCACATTTAAATGAAAAGAAAAAAAGATTTTATGGAGATAGCAATTTGTATATGTTATTAAAAATAAAATTACTATTTAGAGTTTTTATGTTGAAAGATATAAATCAAACTATAGAAATTGATAATTTGCAAAAATGCATAAAGAATATAGAAGAAAATATTAATTGGAAAAAAGGAGTGTGATTTTATGCAAAATACGGAAACAAACAGAATTGAAAACAAAGAACAACTTAATGAAGATTTTGAGCAAGAAGTTATTGCCTTTCTTAATTACAAAGAAGGTGGAATAATTTATGTGGGAATAAATAAGAATGGACAAGTTGTTGGAGTTGAAGATGTTGATTTAACACAACTACAAATAAAAGATAGAATAAAAAATAATATACAACCTTCTACTTTAGGATTATTTGATGTAACTGTGGAAACAATAGATAATAAAGAAGTAATAAAAGTTATAATATCAAGTGGAACAGAAAAACCTTATTATTTAAGAAAAAAAGGAAGAACTCCAGAGGGATGTTATATTAGAGTTGGTAGTAGCAAGGAACGAATGACAGAAAGAATGATTGATGATATGTATGCCAAAAGAATAAAAAATACTTTAAAAGAAATTGATTCTCCTAGACAAGAGTTAACATTTAATCAATTAAAAATTTACTATGAAGAACATGGATTAAAATTAAATGATAATTATTTACAAAATTTAGATTTACTAACAAGTGAAGGAAAATATAATTATAATGCTTTTCTATTGGCTGATGAAAACAATGTTTCTATAAAATTAGTAAAATATGTTGGAACAAATAAACTTGAATTATTAGAAAATTTAGAGTTTGGAAATCGTTGTTTAATTACTGCTACACAGAGAATATTAGATAGACTTGATGTTGAAAATACTACATATGCAAAAATAGAATACTTTGGAAGAAAAGAACAAGAAAAAATTGATAGCAAAGCATTAAAAGAAGCGGTTATAAACGCAATTGTACATAATGATTATTCTTATGGGAATTCTCCAATAATAGAATTATATTCTGATAGAATTGAAATAACATCTGCAGGTGGTTTGCCACAAGAATTATCACAAGAAGAATTTTTAGAAGGGGTTACTGCACCAAGAAACAAAGAACTTATTAGAGTATTTAAAGATGTAGATTTAATTGAAAATATAGGCTCTGGAGTTTTGAGAATTTTAGATGCCTATGATAAAAGTTGTTTCAAATTTATGGAACATTTCTTGAGAGTTTCTTTTAATTATAAAGAAAATCCATTTGAATATGAAGATACTGCTAAAACAAAAAGCAGTAAGTTAGGCAGTAAGAAAAGCAGTAAGTTAGCAGTAAGTGAAGAACAAATATTACAATTATGCAAAACAGAAAAATCATTGAAAGAAATTGCTCAACACTTTGGATATAAAGATGTATATAAGTTCAAAAATAATTATATAAATAAATTAATAGAACAAGATAAGTTACAAATGACAATACCAGATAAACCTAAAAGTAGAAATCAAAAATATATTATAAAATAGTTTAGAAAGTGAGTGAATATTATGAAAAAAGTAATGGTTATTACAGGTGGAAGTGATGGTTTAGGAAAATCAATAGCAGAAAAATTGGCTCAAAATGAAGAAAATGAAGTAGTTATTTTATCAAATCAACAAGATAAATTGACAGATGCTGCAATAGAAACAAATTCAGATTATCAAGTATGTGATGTGACAAATCACGTAAGTGTTGAAACGGCAATAAATAATATACTTCAAAAATATAAAAAAATAGATGTATTAATTAATAATGCTGGTGTTTGGTTAGCAGGAGATTTGACTGAATGTAACTATGATGTTATTAGTAATTGCATAGATGTAAACACTAAAGGCCCCATATATATGACAAAGGCAGTATTACCAAGTATGTATGAAAATAAAAAAGGGTTGATTATTAATGTTTGTTCTCAAGCAAGTTTTGACAGTGATGATTTTTCAACAGTATATAATGCTTCAAAATGGGCTATGAGGGGATTTAATCGTTCTATTCAAAAAGATTTAAGTAAAAAAGGAATAAAAGTAACAGGTTTTTATCCAGGTTTTATGCAGACAAATATATTTAAAAAAGCCGGAAATGACTATGATACATCTACAGGATTAGAAACAGAAAAAGTTGCTAAAGCAATTGAATTTATCATTAGTTGCGATGATGATGTCATTATTCCTGAGTTTGGAATAAAAGATATAGAAAATTATTAAAAAAATTGGCAGACTGTCGGTAAAACAGCCTGCCTTTTTAGGACAAATTATTCGTCCATTTTCAAAAAATAGATGTCTTCAGGGTCATTAGTGGAAAGTCCAAAGGAAATGTCTTCTGCTTCAATGCTGGTTATTTTGCCCCATCCTCTTGCGGATGGCACTTCACAAAAGACAACCGTTTTAGGATAATCTTTCGTGGCTGCCCACGTAATCAAAGTAGTTTGATTAGCATTCATGCTATTTCCTGTGGAGTGGTTAGCACCGTCACTTTTCAGTAAATACTGATAAGCATTTTCATGAAGGAATATCCAGGATTTTCTTATCCGTTCTCCCATTTCTGCCAGTACATCCAATGGACATTTGTCCTTCGGTACAAGTATTACTTCTTTTTTCATGATGAAATCCTCCTTAAATTAAATATAGTAAACAGTACCATTAAATACGAGATATTACTCATACTTAGCTCAATTATACAATATTTTACATAATTTGTCCAATTATATTTCAAATTCTTCATATTCCTGTTCTTCCTCATATTCAATTTGCTTTTCTGGATCAAGATAAATATCATTTTCAAATTCAAAATCTCTAATGAATTCTTCTTCAGAAGATACTGAAAATTTATTGCAAACCCAATGTATGAATTTATCTACTGTTTTTTGAAATGTATTTATAACTTTTCGTAAAAAGCTATTTTCTTTTTCAAGCTGATAGATTTCATCTTCATATTTGTTTTCAACTTTTCGTATTTCTTCTTTAAGTTTAATAGAATAGTCCTTTTCAATATTTTCGCATTTTTCTTTTAATTCTCTATTTTCGCACATTATAGATTTTCTTTCTTTTTCATACTTTGAAGTTCTTTCAACAGTATTAACTTGATTTTGTAGTGTTAAATAAAGCAAAGATATTTGTTCTTGTTGTTCCTTAATCATTTTATCTCTTGGCTCTACAACTAATTCTTGTATTTTTTCATCTCTATTTCGTACTAACTTACCAAAACTTTTAACATCAGGCGTTTCTGGTATTTCTAATTTAATATCTTTAAGTACTGTTTTAGTATTTTCAAAATTTGTAATTTTCTTATAATCTTCAATAGATAGATGTACTCTTTCACTTGGATTTCCTCTTTCTAAATCAAATCCGTTTGCAGTTATATAAGAATGAAAAGCATTTTGTAGTTGCCTATAACTATCTTTAGCTTTCCAAAATTCACTACAAGCAATTTTATCAATAGCATTTCCTTTTTTATCAGTAGTATGAACTACTGGAATAAATACTAAATGCATATGTGGACTTTCTTCATCCATATGTACTTTTGCAGACAAAATATATTGTTCTCCTAAATTTTTGTATTCGCATACAAATTTATAGGCAGTCTCAAAATATCTTCTTCCTTCTTGTTCACCTACTTTTTCAAAAAAGCCTTTATCAGATGTAATTAAATATTCACAAACTATATTGCTAACAGATTTAACTTGTCCTTTCAAATTATATTTTTCTTTTATTAAATCAAATTCCTTTTCGTAAGTATGTTTACACTCTTTTATTGAGTAGTTCAAGTAAGATAATTCCTTATCTATATTTTTATTTGAATAGTTTTTATTCCTTCTCTCATTGTGTCTAAATATTCCTTTTAAATTTTCTCTTTTGTATTTTGCATTTCTAATTATTGCATAACTCATATATAAAATCCTCCTTTTCTAGCAAGGCAAATAACACTATGCTGGTTAAATTTTTTTCTTTTTTTGGATCTAGGTCAAGTTTTTAGACACATTTTTCTACGAATTTATATATTTTGATGTTGTATTTTTGCAACATATATAAGTTTAGGTTTGCTAAAACCTTGTTTCTTTTCATATATTAAATTAACATCTGATAATTGTTTAAATGCTTTAGTAACAGTTTTATCAGATAGATTTAATTTATCTTGTACTTCTTTTCTAGTAAATATCAAATATACATTTCCATTTTCATCATGCCAATTATTCTTTATAGATAATGATAACCTATCTAATAGAAAACCATATAACAATTTACTATCAGAATTTAATGTATTTTTATATAATAGATTTATGAATAATTCCTGTGGTATTTGATAATATTTATGGTTTAAAGTTTCATTAACTTTATAAAAATTAAAATCTTGCATAAATTTTCCTTTCCTTCGCACGACAATTAATTCTATGGCGAAAAATTAGAACAGGTAATAAACTATGCCTGTTCGTTTTGAATTTTAAATATGCAAAATTTGATTAAAAGTAGGATTTGATGTTTTATGTAAAATGTAGTATAATATAATTACAAATTAATTAGGAGGTGCTGTTATGACAGTAACAAACAAAACATCAGTCGCACTTGAAATCTTAGGTGGAAGCCTTAAACCCAATGAATCGCGGGAATATACTGAAATGATGTTCAATACATTGGACATTCACTCTGAAATTGGAAGCTGTGTTATCACAACTGAATATGGACAGAGAAGTTTCAGAAACTACGGTAAATTGGTAGCAAAAGAAGGCAGAAAAAAGAACGAACATGGAATGAAAAACATTATCGTTTCTTCTATTGACTAATTAGCCCTAAGAAATTGGACACTATGCCAAAAGGTATAGTGTCTATTTCATGTTATACTGCTTAAAATTTTTCTAACAGATTTCTAACAAAACTTCAAAAAGTTGTGTCAGATTTATATGAATTTTTAATCGTTTATGTTACAATAAAAACAAGTAAAAAAGTTTGAAATAATAAGGTTTTGACTACAAAAATAACGGGATTAAAAAGTATTATTCATCACTAACCATTAAAATGATAGAATAACTTAAAATCCTGCGGTTGAATAAACCGTGCCGGTTCGATTCCGGCCATCTGCACCAATGAAGTATCTGTTCGAACTAATAAAACAGATAAATACAAAAATCAATCAGAAAATAAATCTGGTTGATTTTTTTTGTTGTCTAAAAACAATATTAAAATCATCCAAACAAAAGGATGGTGTATAAATTGAAAATAATTAAACAAGAATTACAATTTGAAGAATGTCTAAAACAGAGACTTGAATTTATATGTGAATTTGCGAAAGTTACCCCTACTTTTATAAATGGTAGCATTAGGAAATTAGAAAAAACTAATCTTACATATATTGAGCCACATAAAGTGATTATTAAAAGTATTACTTTTTTAGTTTTCAATTATTCAAATGATGTGTATATTTCAAACTTATCTAAAAAGATAAAATTATCAGAGTTAGAAGAATATTTGAAAAAAATATAAAAATATTTATTTGACATTTATAAAAAATCTGTGTATAATAAATATAGGAAATGGAGAAACCACAAACGTGGTTTTGCCAAGAAAATGTGTAAACTCACATCTACTCGTCAAAGTACAGATGTGAGCTTTTTTTATTTATGTAGTTGCTTATCAACCCAGTTCTTATATAGAACTGCTATCAAGGCAACGTTTAATGTTAAAGATAACATTAAGGATATTATAAAAAATAGTATTACTTTAACCATAAACATCACCACCCTTCCTACGAAGATTCGTAAAATTGGTGGCAAAAACCACATCTGCTTATTCTCATTTCCTATGTCAGTTAGTATAACATACATTTTACAATAAAGCAATAAAAACAAACAAATATTCGTAAAAACTTTTTTAGAAATTCACTTGATTTTTATAAAATAATTCGGTAATTATATTTATAATTTGAATGACTATTTAGTCATTCGTCAAGAGAGCTAACGAGTTGTAAATATCTACGGCGTTGGCATCAATGACGTATCTGTTCAAACTTTTATGGAACAGACAATACAAATATCATTCTGAAAAGGATGGTGTTTGAAGTGAAAATAATTAAGCAAAAGCTAGAATTTGAGGAATGTCTAAAACAAAGGCTAGAGTTTATATGTGAGTTTTCTAAAGTTACTCCTACTTTTATAAATAGTAGCATTAGAAAAATTGATTTGTATTCCGTAGAAAATGAGAGCCGCAAAAATGATATTGTTTAAATGACAAAAAATAAACATATCGGAGGTGCTCTCTTATGGGTAATAATATCACAGATAGATTAAAATATAAAGAGTCAGTAATAAAATTTTCAAAAAAATATGGAGTAACAAAAGCAGTATATAAATTTGGAGAATGTAAGAGAATAACATATAGATGGCAAAATAGATATGATGGAACGTTAGAAAGTTTAAAAGATAAATAAAGATGTCCGCATGAGTATGAAAAGTTAATAAGTGAATTAGTAAAAAGAAAAGGTTATAGGAAAATTTTTAAAGGCAATTTGGAATGGTAATTAATGAAATTACAAAAATAAAAAAATAGATACATATATTAGAAAAAAATTAAAATATATAATTTGAAAATAGTAAAACAACTGCAGGAGCAAGAAAAAATAAACGATGTTAAGTTTAGTTGACAAACTTCAAGCCAAAATAGGTAGAAAATTTTTTGCTTTTTTGCTAAAATAAAATCAGGAATTTCAAAAAAAAGAATTTCAAAAAAAAGAATTTCAAAAAAAAAGAATTTCAAAAAATATAAAATAAAAGGAGAAAAAAGAAAATGAAATTTAATGAGAAATTAATTAATTTAAGAAAGAAAGCAGGATTATCTCAAGAGGAACTAGGATATAAATTAAATGTTACAAGACAGACAGTATCTAAATGGGAATTAGGTCAAACAACACCAGAAATGGATAAACTAATAGAAATTAGCAAAATATTTAATATAAGTGTTGATGAATTAATAAATGAATCAGAAACAAAAAATGATTCAAATTCAAATCCTATAATTGAAGACCAACCAATAGAAAAAACTAATAATAAAGAAAAAACAGTAAGAACCATAGTAATTGGAGTACTTATTGTTGTAATATTACTAATAGTGATTGGAGTCTTTACAGGAAGTAGTATATTAAATATCTTTAATAAAACAGCAAAAACTGAAGAAGGTATTATTGATAAATTTTTTAGCATGTTTGATAAAACAATAGAAAAATAAGAAAATAGCATGAATACAGAAGGAGTAGACAATAATAGTAATATATTTAATGAAGCAAAAAATATAATAGATGGGACGGACAAGAAAATGGAGATAAGTCAGTTTAATGGTCCAATAAAAATATATAATGGAACTCAAATGGGAGTAGGAGTAAAATCAGTTTTAGATACTGTAATTACAAGCAATAAAACAAAAGAAAATAAAATAAAAGTAAAATTTATGGAAATAGAGACAGAAAATGTAGATGAGATTAAAAATTTAAAACAAAATATAGACAAATATACTGATTATGAAGTATCATTTGAATATGATGATGATGGTTTTATAAATGAAGTAATAATTGAAAATGTATAGAAAAGGAGAAATATATGATAATATTAATTATAGTAGCTGTTTTATTAGTAATTATATTAAAATTATATAATGATTTAGTTAAGGCGAGAAATAATGTAAGACAAGCTAAATCAGGTATAGACATATACTTAAATCAAAGATTTGATTTGATTCCAAATCTAGTGGAATGTGTAAAAGGATATTCAAAACATGAAAAAAGCATATTTACAGAAATAGCAAATTTAAGATCAGCATATATGAAACAGCCGAAAAATATAAAAAGTGCTGAAACTTTAAATAATAAAATGAATCAGCTTATAGCTGTAGCAGAGAATTATCCAGAGTTAAAAGCTAGTGAGCAATATTTGAATTTACAAAAAAATTTAACTAAAATAGAGAGTCAATTACAAGCTGCAAGGAGAATATATAATTTAGAAGTTACAAATTACAATACTAAACTAGATGTTGTGCCATCTAATTTAATTGCAAGTTTATTTGGATTTGAACATGCTCAACTATTTGAAATAGAAGATTATAAAAGAGAAAATATAAATATAAAAATCGAGGAATAGATGATGAAAACATTTGATGAAATTTATCAGGAACTAAAAACTGAAGATATGCAGGAAATAAATAAATTATATGAATGTGTTAAAAAGAAAAGCAAGAATCAGAAAAGAATAGCACTAATAATATGTGCAATAGTAGATATATTAATTTTATTTTTAGTTAGTGCAAATTTAAAGTCAGTATTTTTTAGTATGTTTGCAATTATGTTTATTTTTATAATAGATACTGTAATATATGTTATAATAACACTAATATCAGGATTTAGTAAAGAATATAAAGAATTAAATACACAATATAAAAATATAGTAATAAAAAAGATTATAAATAATTTTTACGATAATTTGGAGTATTTCCCATATAAATCAATGCCTGAATATATTTATGAAAATGCAGGTTATGAATATTATGATTGTTATTCGTCAGATGATTATTTTGAGGCTCAAATAAATAATAAATATAGTATTCAAATGGCTGAAGTACTTACCAAGAAAAAAAGAGAGTATGAAGATGCAAATGGAGAAAAAAGAGAAGAGGAAATTATAGAATTTAATGGATTATTTGCTAAAATTATTCTGGATAAAAATATTAATAGTGAATTAAGAATAATGCAAAATGGAAAATTTTTATTAGATAAAAATAAGTTAAATATGGACTCTAGTGAGTTTGAAAAATATTTTGATGTGAAAACAACTAATAAGATTATAGCAATGCAATTATTAACATCAGATGTTATGGAAGAACTAATAAAATTTGAAGATAAAACAAAAATGAAGTACGATATTTATATAAAAAATGATGAATTGTATTTAAGATTTCGTTCAGGAGCAATGTTTGAAATAGAAAATCTAAAAAAAGAAATATTAGATAAAGAACTAATAGAAAAATATTTTTATATGTTGAATTTTACATATAATTTATCTAATAAATTAATTAATATAATAAATGATACACAAATATAAATGAAAAAACTTGCCATTATTATTGGTAAGTTTTTTCATTTTTCATAATGGAATAGACAATTAAATTTTCGGATTTTCCTGTTTTTTCATTAATTTTACGATTTCTTAATACAGCATCTTTTTTCATTCCGACATTTTCCAACATTTCACATTTTGTTTCAGTTAATTTTTTATTGCTATCATAAAATTTTGAAATTACAATGTTAAAATCTAATTGATTAAATAGATAGTCTAAGACAGCGTTTAGAGCTTCTTCAATAAGATTAGTGTTAAATTTAGAAAAAGTAATTCCAAATTTTATATCACAACGTTTATCTGGAAGAGAAACTTCTAAAGATCTAATGTAAGCAATTACAGTAGAAGTTGATTTTTCTTCAACTGCTAAAGCAAGTTCACCAGTTTCATATTCTCTAATAAAAGATGAAACCATAGCAGAAGTTTCATATATGTTTTTATGAATATGATATTCTGAACAATTTTTTAGCTCTTGTATAGTAGCTAAATTTTTATAAACATCTTCTACATCATCCATCTTGAACTTTCTGATTTTTAAATTTTTTGTTTCTAAATCTTTCATTTTTACACCTCCCAAAAAAGTAATATATCATAAAGAAACAAAAAACACCATTTTTTTTATACATTATCCAACATTTAGTATACAAAACTGAAAAATATAAAAATCAAACAAATAAAAGACTAAAAAACTTATATGAATATTATTATTAATTTTTGGGAAATATTCTTAATAAAGAACTAAAAAGGAGAAAAAATGATTTACACATTAACAATTAATCCAGCTTTGGATTATATAATAGAAATACAAAATTTTAAATTAAGTAATATTAATCGTAGTGAAAAAGAATATATCTTTCCAGGAGGTAAAGGAATTAATGTGTCTATTGTTTTAAAAGAATTAGGCATAGATTCAACAGCGTTAGGATTTATTGGAGGTTTTACAGGAACAGAAATTGAGAATAAGGTACAGAAATATGGGGTAAAGACGGATTTTGTAAATGTAAATGAAGGTATTTCTAGAATTAATGTAAAAATAGAAACAGAGTCAGAAGAAACAGCTATTAATGGAAAAGGACCATATATAAGTTCTAGATATATTGATTTATTATATGAAAAAATAAGGCAAATAAAAAAAGGTGATATTTTAGTTTTGTCAGGAAGTGTGGCTGAAGGAGTTGAAGAAGATATTTATCAAAAAATTTGTCATGAGTTACAAAAAAACGAAGTTAAAATAATTGTTGATGCAAGAAGAAATCTTTTATTAAAAACTTTAGAATCTAAGCCTTTTTTAATAAAACCAAATCGAGAAGAATTAGAAGAAATTTTTAATACAAAAATTACAAACAAAGAACAAGTAATTCAGCTTGCAAAAGAACTACAAATAAAAGGAGCAAAAAATGTACTAGTATCAATGGGAAGTGAAGGTGCAATATTCTTAAGTGAAAATGGAGAAGTATTTAAAAGAAAAGCATGTGTAGTAAAAGAAAGAATAAATACAGTAGGAGCAGGAGATTCTATGATAGCAGGTTTTATAGCAGGATATAAATTATCTTCAAAATATGAAGAAGCACTAGATATGGGAATAGCAGCGGCAACAGCAACTACTGCATCTATGTTTTTAGGGAAAAAAGAAAAAATATACAATATATATAATGATATAAAAGACACAAAGTAAGAAGGAAAGGAGAATGTATTGATTAGTAAATCAATGCAACTTAAATATGAAAATTACAGATTTAATAAAAAAAGAAGCTATAGATTTAAATGTAAAAGCTTCTACAAAAAAAGAAATAATAGAAAAAGCAGTCGAATTGATGTCTAAAAATCAAAATATTACTAATAAAGAAGATTATTTAAAATTAGTTTTAGAAAGAGAAGAAAAAGGTACAACAGGAATAGGCGAAGAAATAGCAATTCCACATGGGAAAGGAGATAGTATTTCTTCGCCAGGAGTTGCAGCAATGGTAATACCAGAAGGAACAGATTTTAATTCATTAGATGGAAAGCCAGTTAAGTTATTATTTTTAATTGCAGCACCAAATACAGAAGATAATGTACATTTAAAAGTGTTAAGCCGTTTGTCTAGTTTATTAATGGATGAGAACTTTAGAAAAGAATTAATAAAAGCAAAATCAAAAGAGGAATTTTTAGAGATTATAGACAATGCAGAAAAAAAGGCACACAACAAAGAAGAGAAAAAGTCAAATTATGAATTATTAGGAATTACAGCTTGTCCAACAGGAATTGCTCATACTTACATGGCTGCTGAAGCTTTAGAAAAAATGGGAGAAGAATTAGGTCATTTTATAAAAGTTGAAACTCAAGGACAATCTGGAGCACAAAATATATTAACAGAGGAAGAAATAAAAAATGCAAAAGCTATCATTGTAGCAGCTGATGTTAATGTAGATTTATCTAGATTTAATGGAAAAAAAGTACTTAAAGTAGGCGTATCAGAAGGAATTCATAACCCAAAAAAATTAATAGAAAAAGCATTAAAAGAAAATTCGGAAATACCAATTTATCATAAAAATGAAATTTCTGAGAAAGAAGAGAATTTAGGTGGAAATGTGTATAGACATTTGATGAATGGGGTTACACATATGCTACCATTTGTAGTAGGTGGAGGAATATTAATAGCTATTGCTTTTCTATTAGATGATTATTCTATAAATCCTTCAAATTTTGGAATGAACACACCAATAGCAGCATTTTTCAAAACAATTGGTGGAATAGCTTTTGACTTTATGCTAATTATTTTATCTGGGTACATTGCTATGAGTATTGGAGATAGACCTGGATTAGCAGTAGGAATTGTAGGTGGAGCAATAGCAAAAGCAGGTACAACTTTTTCATCTCTTATGAATTCAGAAGAAGTACTAATTAGTTCAGGATTTTTAGGAGCTTTAATTGCTGGTTTTTTAGGTGGATTTATAATTAAGTTTTTAAAAAGATTATTTAAATTCATACCAAAAAGTTTAGAAGGAATTAGGACAATTTTAATTTATCCAGTGGCTGGAATATTACTAATAGGAATTATTATGCTTTTAATAAATCCATTTGTAGCATCTATAAATACAGGTTTAAATAATTTTCTTTTCTCTATGAGTGGAGTTAATAAAGTTATTTTAGGAGCTATACTAGCAGGCATGATGTCTGTAGATTTAGGAGGACCAGTTAATAAAGCAGCATATACATTTGGAACAGGAATGTTAGCAGAAGGTCATTACGAAATAATGGCAGCAGTTATGATTGGCGGGATGGTAGCCCCTCTTGCAATAGCTATTCTTGCAACATTTTTCCCTAAAAAATTACCAAAAAAAGAAAGACAAGCAGGACTACTAAATTATGTTATGGGATTATCTTTTATTTCAGAGGGAGCTATTCCATTTGCTTCAGCTGACCCAATTCGTGTGTTGCCAGCTTGCGTTATTGGTTCTGCGGTGTCTGGAGCTTTATCAATGGCGTTCAATTGTAGTTTAATGGCTCCACATGGAGGAATTTTTGTATTACCATTAATAGGAAATCCAGGATGGTATACTTTAGCTCTTGTAGTAGGTTCTGTAATAGCAGCAGGAATTATGGCTATATTTAAGAAAAATGTTTGGGAAAATACTGTATAAATAAAAATAAGAAAGGAAAATATAAAAATATGGTAAAAGAAGATGTGATGTTAAACAATAAAACAGGGCTTCATGCAAGACCTGCAACAGAAATTGCAAAAACAGCGATGTCATACAAAAGTGATATAACTTTTCTTGTAAATGATAAAAAAATTAATGCTAAATCTCCATTAATGCTTATGGCAGCAGGAATAAAATCAAAAACAAAAATAGAAATTATATGTAATGGGGAAGATGAAAAAGAAGCATTAGAAAATTTAAAAAACATTATTAAAGAAAATCTTGATTAATATAGATTTCTATAGAAAGAAGGATAAAATATGCTAAAAGGAACAGGAATTTCTGATGGTATAGGATTAGGGAAAGCAATTATTTTTAAAAGTCAAAAGATTAAATTAGAAAAAAATAAAATAAAAGATGTTACATTAGAAAAAGAAAAGTTTTATAAAGCAATTAAAGAGGTTGAAAAAGAAATAGAAGACTTATTAGAAAAAATATCTGGAACAGAAAAAGAAATTATGCAAGCATATCTTTTAATATTACAAGATCCAAATTTGATTCAAAAAACAATTGAAATAATTGAAAAAGAAAAATGGGATGCAGCTTATGCAACAGAAATTGGTTTTAATGAAATAATAAAAGAATTTGAAAAAGTAGATGACACCTATATTTCTGAAAGAAGTAAGGATATAGAAGATATGAAGAAAAAAATCATATCAAAAATAATAGGAAAAGAAGAAATAAATTTATCTAAATTACCTTCAAATACAATTTTAGTTGCAAAAGAATTATCAACATCTGATATTGCAAAATTAGATTTTAAAAATATAGAAGGAATTATTACAGAAGTAGGTGGGATGAATTCTCATATGGCTATTATGGCAAGGACTCATGAAATTCCTTCAAGTGTAGGAGTTAACAAAATAACACAAAATATAAAACAAAATGATGTTGTTGCTATAAATGGAAAAACAGGTGAAATTTTTGTGAATCCTTCTAAAAAAGAATATAAAAATTTTGAAGAGATAAAAGAAAAGATAAAAAAAGAAAAGGATGAATTAGAAAATTATAAAAATCAAGATTCAATAACAAAAGATGGACATGAAGTTAAAGTTTTAGCTAATATAGGTATGCCAGATGATGTTAAAATTGTAATTCAAAACACAGCAGAAGGAGTAGGATTATTTAGAAGTGAATTTCTTTATATGAACTCAGAAAATTTCCCAACTGAAAATGAACAATTTGAAGCATATAAAAAAGTAGTATTAAAACTTAAGAATAAAGAAGTAATTATTAGAACATTAGATATAGGTGGAGATAAAGATTTAAAATATATGAAATTGCCAAAAGAGGATAATCCATTTTTAGGTTATAGAGCAATTAGGATTTGTTTAGATGACATTAATTTATTTAAAGTACAATTAAGGGCAATTTTAAAAGCAAGTGCTTTTGGAAATATGGCTATTATGATACCAATGATTTCATCATTAGAAGAGTTAAGAAAAACAAAAGAAATAATAAATGAAGTAAAGGAAGAGTTAAGAGAAAAGAAAATTAAATTTGATGAAAATATAAAAATTGGAATTATGATAGAAATACCAGCAGCAGCACTTATTGCAGATGAATTAGCAAAAGAATGTGACTTTTTTAGTATTGGAACAAATGATTTAATTCAATATACAGTAGCTGTTGAAAGAGGAAATAAAAAAATTGCTAATTTATATACACATTTTCATCCAGCTGTAATTCGACTTATAAAAAAAGCAATTGAAGGTGCTCACAAAAACCACATCTTGTGCGGAATGTGTGGAGAAGCGGCAGGAGATGCAACATTTATCCCTTTATTAATAGGCTTAGGATTAGATGAGTTTTCAATGAATGCTAATAAAGTTTTAAATGTAAGAAAATTGATAAGAAAATTAGATTTTAAAGAATGCCAGAAATTGGCTGATGAAGTTTTAAAATTAGCCACTTCTGATGAAGTAGAAAAATTATTAGTAAAATATACAAGAGGTTCAAATTAGAACTTCTTTTTTATATTATAGGAATGTTATTAATGTCAGATTTTATTCTATTATACATTGAAAAAACATTAATATTATGATAAATATAAATAAAAAAGGGAGATCGAAAAAAATGAAAAAAATTATAGTTGCAACTAATAATCAAGGAAAATTAAAAGAAATAAAAGAAATTTTAAATAATTATGAATTACTTAGTCTAAAAGAAGTAGGGTGCAATATAGAAATAGAAGAAGATGCAGACACATTTGAAGGAAACTCATTAAAAAAAGCAAAAGAAATATCAAAAATAACAAATATGCCATGCATCGCAGATGATAGTGGGTTATGTATAGATATTTTTGATGGATGGCCAGGAATATATACAGCAAGATTTTTAGGAGAAAATTCTACTCCAGAACAAAGGAATACAGCTATATTAGAAAAAATGAAAGATTTAAAAGAAGAAGACAGAAAAGCAAGAGTAAGATGTGTAATAACATACTATGATAATGGAGAAATAATTGTAGGAAAAGGAGAAATAGAAGGAAAAATAACTAAAAAACCAAGAGGAGAAAATGGATTTGGATTTGATCCAATATTTGAACTAGAAAATGGAAAAACAATGGCAGAATTAACAAAAGAAGAAAAAAATCTAATAAGTCACCGAAAAAAGGCACTTGAAAATTTGAAAAAACAATTGACAACTAAGTAGAAGTATGGTAAAATTAGGAACTGTAATCCGCTTAGTCAAGGCACCTAAATATTAACAATAAGTTAATTGCCTGAAATTTAAGGATTAGCGAGTATACAAATAAGGGAGGTGCATTTTAAATGTACGCAATAATCGAAAGCTGTGGAAAACAATACAAAGTAGCAGAAGGAGATGTTGTATTTTTTGAAAAATTAGATGCAGAGGAAGGGAAAAAAGTTACTTTTGATAAAGTAATCTTAGTATCTGAAGAAGGAAAAGTACAAGTAGGAAATCCTTATGTAAAAGGTATAAAAGTAGAAGGAAAAGTAGTTTCTCATGGTAAAGCAAAAAAGATCATTGTTTTCAAAATGAAAGCTAAAAAGAACTATAGAAGAAAACAAGGTCATAGACAACCATATACAAAAGTAGAAATTACAGGAATTAAAACAGCTGCTAAAAGAGCAACAGCTAAAAAAGCAGAAACAACAAAAGCTACTGAAAAAGTAGAAGCTTAGTTTTTAATTAAAACATAGATTTTAATAAAGAGAACATAAATAAAACAAAACCGAAAGGAGTTGAGAAACATGGCTCATAAGAAAGGTCAAGGTAGCTCTCATAATGGTAGAGAGAGTGAGTCTAAAAGACTTGGTGTAAAAAGAGCTGATGGACAATTTGTTTTAGCAGGAAATATCCTAGTAAGACAAAGAGGAACAAAAGTACATCCAGGAACTAATGTTGGTAAGGGTAGTGATGATACTTTATATGCATTAGTAGATGGAAATGTAAAATTTGAAAGAAAAGGTAGAGACAAAAAACAAGTTAGTGTTTATCCAGTAGAGGGATAAAGTTAATAAAAAATAATAAAAATGAAAATTGCCAATACGAATTAGAGTAGTATATGGCAATTTTTTTGCGTTTTAACCTAAAACAATTGACTAACAAAGCAAATGTTGATAGAATAAGGAAAGAAAAAGGATGAATTAGGAGGAAAAATGAAAAAGTTATTATTTGCTGCTTATTCATTAGATATTGGAGGAATTGAAAAATCATTAGTTACATTAAGCAATTATCTACAAGAAAAGGAATATGAAGTAACAATTGTATTAGAAAAAAAACAAGGAACATTTTTAAAAGAGTTAAACAAAAATATAAAAGTAATTGAATATAAACCAGATGAAAGTAAAAATATATTGAAAAGAAAAATAAAAAACCTTTGGAACCGATTAAAATTTATAGTCAAGTATAAAAATAAATTTGATTTTTCGGCAAGTTTTGCTACTTATTCTATTTCTTCGTCTTTTATTAGTAGAACTGCTTCAAAAAACACATGTCTATGGGGCCATGCTGATTATCTTACTTTGTTCGATAATTGTGAAACAGAAATGAAAGAGTTTTTTGTGAAAAGAAACTATAATAAATTCAAACATGTGATATTTGTATCAAAAGAAGGAAGAGATAGTTTTATAAAGGTTTTCCCAGAAATGAAAGAAAAGACACTAGTATGCAACAACTTAATTGATGGCGAAAAAATAAAGAAATTAGCAGAAGAAAAAATAGATGAAGAAAAAGATGAGGGATTAACTACTTTTATTAATGTAGGAAGACATGACGAAAAACAAAAAAAACTTACTAGAATTATAGAAGCTACAAAGAGATTAAAAGAAGAAGGATATAAATTTAAGGTATTATTTGTAGGAGATGGACCAGATAATGAATTATACAAAAGAGAAGTAAATAAAAATAGTTTACAAGAAAATATAGTATTTTTAGGAAGAAAGCAGAATCCATATCCTTATTATAAGATTGCAGATTGCGTCATTTTGACTTCTGAATACGAAGGCTATCCGGTAGTATTTTTAGAGAGTTTTATTTTGAATACACCTATTATTACTACAAAAGTATCAGATTATGAACAAGTAGAGGGAAAATATGGGTATGTTACTGATAAAAAAGTAGAAGATATATATGAAAAGATGAAATTATTTATTGAAAAAGGTTTCAAAATAAAAGAAGAATTTGACAGTGAAAGATATAATAAAGAAATTGTAAAAAAGTTGGAAAAAATATTTTGAAAGGAGCGCAAATGCCAAAAATAAGCGTAATTGTCCCAGTATATAATACTGAAAAATATGTAAAAAAGTGTTTGGATTCGTTAATAAATCAAACAGTAAAAGAAGAACTAGAAATTATTATAGTAAATGATGGTTCAACAGATAATTCAGAAGAAATAATAAAGGGATATATGAAAGAGCATGATAAACAAGAAATAATAAAATATTATGCAAAAGGAAATGAAGGAATTGCGAAAACTAGAAATTTCGGGATTGAAAAAGCAACTTCAGAATATATAATGTTTGTTGATTCAGATGATTACATTGATGAACAAACTATAGAAAAATTAAAACCATATATAGAAAAAAATATTGATATAATAAAGTTTAAGCTTCAAAGAATTGATGAAAATAATAATATATTAGAACAAGTAGATGGACCAGTTTTTGAAGAAATAACAGGAGAAGAAGCTTTTAACAAGATGTATTGTGAAGATATATTAATTGATTCACCGTGCGTGTATTTAATGAAAAAAGAATTATTTACCAATAATAATTTCAAATTTCAAAGAACATATCATGAGGATTTTGGACTAATGCCATTTATTATATTAGCAGCCAAAACGGTAGTTTCAACCCCATATTATCTATATCAATATGTGCAATCATCTAACAGTATTACAAGAAATGAAGATTATACAAAAACAATAAAAAAAATAGAAGATCTATTAGGCCATTATGATAATATGTTAAATACTATAAAAAAGATGAACTTAAATAAAGAAACAGAAGAAAATGTGAAAATATTTTTTACAAATGCTATTATTTTAAAATTAGAAGATTTAAATGAAAATGACAAGGACAAGTATATAAAAGAAATCAAAAAAAGAAAAATGTATAGCAATATTAAAGTAAGAAATTTAAAACAATTAATTAAGAAAATTTTACTAAGAATAAATGTTAAATTATATTTAAAGATGAGGTAAAAATATGCCAAAAGTAAGTATTATTGTTCCGGTTTACAATGTAGAAAAATATATAGAAAAATGCTTAACATCACTTGTAAATCAAACATTAGAAGATATTGAAATTATAGTTGTAAATGATGGGAGTAAAGATAATTCAAAAAAAATCATAGAAGAATTCATACAAAGATATCAAAAAAAAATAGTATATTTAGAAAAAGAGAATGGAGGATTATCAGATGCTAGAAACTATGGAATTCCTTATGCTAAAGGAGAATATATAGCATTTTTAGATTCTGATGATTATGTAGAAAAAGATACATATAAAAGAATGTATGAATTAGCCAAAAAAGAAAAAAGTGATATGGTAGAATGTGATTTTTATTGGGAATATCCAAATAAGACTAAGATAGATACAGGCGAAATTTATCATAATAAAAAAGAAATGTTAGAAAAAGTAAGAGTAGTTGCATGGAATAAATTAATAAAAAGAGAAATCTTAGAAAAATCAAAAATAGAATTTCCCAAAGGTTATAGATATGAAGATGTAGAATTTACTTACAAATTGATACCGTATCTAGAGAAAGTATCTTTCTTAAAAGAACCATGTATACATTATATTCAAAGAGAAAATTCAATATCAAATTTACAAAATGCAAGAACAAAAGAAATCTTTGATGTATTGGAACATGTGATTAATTATTATAAAGATAAAAATATTTATGATGAATATGAGCAACAACTAGAATATATTTATGCAAGGTATCTATTATGTAGTTCATTACTTAGAATTGTTAAAATTAAGGACAAAGAAACAAGAAATAACTTGTTGGATGTGACATGGAAAAAATTAAACGCAAAATTTCCAAATTGGAAAGAAAATAAAATTCTGAAGAAGAACAATAATGTCAAAAATTTATATATGAAAACAGTTAATAAAGTCACATACAAAATATATAGTAAAATATTTAGGGGAATTTAAATGAAAAAAATAAAGGTGATTTTTACTAAAAAATATTTTAGTATAGAAAATATACTATGTATATTTATTATATTTTGTCCAATATTAGACATTGTTAGTTTTTGTTTTAGAAATATATTTCAGACAAACTTTTCAACATCTACAATAATACGACCAATAATAATATTTTAGATGCAAGTAGTAATCAAGTGTCTCATATAACAGGAAGTTTATTGGAAATGAAAGAAAAAATAGATAACAATACAATGGAAGACAGTTATATGAATGAAGCACAAAAGCAATCTATTATAGATTTATATGAAGTAGCAAATAAATGGAAAATAAAAAATAATGACCAAAGAATGCAACAATTGATATACAATATAGCATTAATAAAAAATCAAAAAAATCCAATTTATTTATTAATAGGAAACGGATATTTAGCTAATTTTAGAGAATTAGTTTTAGAGATGGAAATACCGGCATTTTTATTTAGTTTTGGTATAATCGGATTTTTATTGTACTTTGTTCCGTTTTTAGTAATAGTTGTTTATGGTATGTATCAAGGCTTTAAGAATATTAAGAAAATAGATGAAGAATATTTAATGATATTAATAGGAAGTGTATTTGTTTTTGTACTGTCATTTTTCGCAGGATATACATTTTTTAATTCATCAAATATGATGATGATAATAGTATTAAATACATTACTGATTAATAAAATTAATCAATTAAAAGAGGAGTAGAAAATGAAAAAAAAGCTTTTATTTGGAATAACAAGTTTAACACTAGGTGGAGCTGAAAGAGTATTAGTAGATTTAGTAAATGCATTATGTGATAAATATGATATTACTATTTTTACTATTTATGCAAAAGGTGAGCTTGAAAAACAATTATCTAGAAAAGTAAAATTAAAATCATTATATAATGTTTCATATTCAGAGCTATCAAGTTTTGAGAAACATTTTAGTATGCCTTTAAAAGTACTATTATTAAAAAAATATATATATAACAAAAAGATAAAAGAAGATTATGATACAGAAATTGCTTTTTTGGAAGGACCAATTACAAGACTTTTTAGCAGTAAAAATACTACTACAAAAAAGATAGCATGGGTACATAATGATGTATCGTTGGTATTTGGAAATGGGATAAAAGCAAAATTAAAAAAGAACATAGATAAAAAGGTATATTCAAAATATGAAACTTTAATTTTTGTAAGTAGAGATAATTTAGAAAAATTTGAGAAAATATATAGTGATTTAAAGTTAATTAATAAAAAGGTTATATATAATTATATAGATAAAGAAAGTATACTAAAAAAAGCTGAAGGAGAGCAAGAAATATCTTTTGCAAAAAATACAATTAATTTTGTTACAGTAGCTAGATTAGTATCCCAAAAGGGAATAGATAGATTAGTAAATGTACATAGTAAACTTATAAAAGAAGGCTTGAATAATAATTTTTATGTAATAGGTGATGGACCAGAAAAAGAAAAAATACAAGAAATGATAAAAGAAAATAAAGTAGAAGCGACATTTCATTTGCTAGGTAAGAAAGAAAATCCATATCCATATATAAAAAATGCAGATTATTTTTGCTTATTATCAAGATTTGAAGGTTATGGAATGGTTTTAGAAGAAGCCAAGATATTGGACAAGCCAATAATTATAACTAATACAGCGGCAAGAGAAGCGGTAGAAGGATATAAAAGCAGTAAAATATTAGGAAACACACAAGAAGAAATATATGAAGGTTTAAAAAAAATTATATTGGATAAAAAAATAGAAAAAAATATTAAGAAATCAACAATGGAATATGACAACAGTAAAATATTAGAAAATGTAATAGAATTAATAGAAAAATAGGGAGAAAGTAGTATGAAAATATCAATACTAACACCAACTTATAATAGAAAAAAATTATTAAAAAGATTATATACTAGCTTATTAGAAAATTCTAAATATGAAGTAGATATTGAATGGCTTATAATGGATGACGGTTCAACAGATAATACAAAGGAAATAGTAAAAGAATTTATAAAAGAAAACAAAATAAAAATAAAATATTATAAGCAAGAAAATCAAGGAAAGATGTCAGCGATAAATAAATTAGTAACAGAAGCAACAGGAGACTTAATAATTGATTGTGATTCAGATGATTATTTTACACACAATGCTTTTGAAATTATTAAAGAAGAATATAACAAGTATAAAAACGAAGAAAATATCTATGGGTTATGTTTCTTAAAATATGACCAAAACAATAATAATATGGGAAATGAATTTAAAAACATAAAAACAACTATGTTTGATTTATATTTTAAAGAAGGAGAAACAGGTGAAAAAGCAATAGTGTTTTTCTCAAATATAAGAAAGAAATATAAACATGAATTAGAACATAATGAACGATTTGTTACAGAAGCTAGAATGTATCATAAAATGGATGAAAAATACAAGATTATTTGTATAAACAAACCTGTTATGATTTGCGAATATCAAGAAGAAGGATATACTAAAAATATTGAAAAACAATTTAAAGAAAATCCGTATGGATATTATGAATATTTTAAAGAAATTCTACAAAGAGATATGAAAGGTGTAAATTTTAAAAAGAGATTATATGTAATAAAGCATTATATATTATTTAGTTATTTGGTTAAAAAGTATAATTCTAAAATTATAAATGGTGTTACCAATAAGATAGTATATTTTTTATTGATAATTCCTGGAATATTAAAAAGTATAAGTTTTAGAAATAAAAAAACATAAAAAAAGATAGACAAAGCAAAATTATAAAAAAGTTTATAGGAGGAAAATATGAAAAAAAATATTAAGATTGGATTAAGTATATTATTAATTTTAATACTAACAATTATACCAGCTACAAGGGTAAATGCAGAGACGAGAAATAACAATCCATTATTAAGAGAAATATTAATAGATGGAAAGGCAGTAGAGCCAGAGTTTGATCAATTTATAACAGATTATGTAATAGGAGTTGAAAAAGAAAACATAGAAATCAAAGCAGAGCCTGATGATCCAAATGCTAGTGTGGAAATTATAGGAAATACAAAATTAAAAGAGGGAAAAAATGAGATTGAAATAAAGGTAACAGCAGAAGATAGAAAAACAACTCAGTCATATTACTTACATATAACTAGAGGAGATGTAAACAAAGCTAATGCTAACTTAAAAGAACTAGAAATTGAAGGAATAACACTGAATCCTACATTTAATAGTAAGGATACCAAGTATTATGTTGAATATGAAGGGATAATAGATAATTTGAATATAAAAGCAATACCAGAAAATGAAAATGCAAAAGTAGAAATAGAAGGAAATGATAATTATGATACTGGATCAGTACATCTTGTTAAAATTAATGTGACAGCTGAAGATAGTATTACTGTAAAAACATATCAAATAATAGCTAGAAAAGCAGGAGAAAATCCTGATGAACAAAATGAGTTAGAAACAATCGAAGCTGAAATGCAACAAAAAGAAGAATTAAAAAAACAAGAAGAACAAAAACATAATAATACAATAGTAATAATAATTATTATATTATTGATTATATGTGTATCAATTTTTATAATTATAAAAAAGAAAAAAGATAAATAATAAATTTATAGCATCTTATTTAGTATAATCAAGAAGGTTCATAATACCTTATGAACCTTCTTGATTTACTCTATAGTAATAAGTTGCAAATTGTAAAGATGGGAAAAAATACAATATAAAATTTAAACTTAATTATTGACTTGATAAATAATAAAATGTTATACTAAAAATGAAAAAATTCGACAAAAAGGAGTGTAGAATTAATGAGCAGAAATATAAGATTATTATTAATAATTTTAGCAATAATTTTGTTAATAGTTATGCTGATTCCAAGCTATTCGGATTCTGCTAATACATATTATCAATATATAAAGTCAGGAATTAATGCATTTCCTGCATCATATCAAGGAAGATTAAAAGAATTAGCTAACAAATATCCAAATTGGAAATTTCAAGCATATTATACAGGAATATCTTGGGACGAGCTAATAGAGAAAGAAAGAGATGAAAAAGTTTATAGAAACAGAGTTACAATAAACGCACCAGAATCTTGGAAACATTGCAAATTCGTTGATGATGGATGGACTTGTGCATCAGATGCAGCAGTAAAATATTATATGGATCCAAGAAATTTTCTAAATGAAACACAAATATTTCAATTTGTAGAAACATCTTATAATGAAAAAGTACAAACATTAAGTGCTATACAAGAATCGGTTAAAGGAACGTTTTTAGATAGAACAATAACTTGCAGAGATTTTAATAACAATATGGTAACAATGTCATATTCAGAAATGATTATAGAAGCTGCTAAAAGAAATAATATAAGTGCATTTTATATAAAAAGTAAAATAATTCAAGAAGTAGGAGTTCATGGAAGTGGTTCCGTAACAGGTACATATCCAGGTTATGAGGGATATTATAATTTTTATAATTATGGAGCATATGATGATGGTGATGACATTGCAAATGGTTTGAGTTATGCTAAAAATAAAAGATGGGATAGCCAATACAAAGCGATTGTTGGCGGAGCAGAATTAATAGGAACATATTACATAAATTCACGGACAAAATACAGCATATTTCAATAAATGGGATGTAGTAGGAACAAGGATTTTAAAGGATGGCGAATCACAAACTGTTAACTCATCAGATATGTTCTGGCATCAATATATGACAAATATTCAAGATCCAAATTCACAATCATATTCATACAAAAAATTGTATGCAAATAGCTTAAATAGTGAAATTACATTCATAATACCAGTATATAACAATATGCCAGATTCAAATCCAATGCCACAAGATATTAAAGTACAAGGAATAAGTATTAATCAAGACACTTTTGTAGTAAATATAAATGAAACAGGAGATGCAATACTAAAAATAACACCAGCAGATGCAACAAATAAAGATGTAGTTTGGTGGGTATCTAATCCAGAAGTAGTGAGAGTATGGAATGGACATTTTAGAGGATTGAAAGAAGGAATAGTAACATTAACTGCAACGACAGTAGATGGTGGTTATTCTGCTAGCTGTAAAGTGATAGTGCGAAATCCAAATAAAAATTATGTACAAAGTATACAAATGGAAAAAGAACAATATGTTTCATATGTTGATGAGGCTTTTGATATTGCTTATACTTGTTATCCACTAGATTCGGCAAATACAGATTTATATTGGATTACAGATAATCCAGAAGTAATAAGAGTGTTTGGCAATAGATATAGAGGATTAAAAGAAGGAACTGCAAAATTAATAGCTGTTACAGATGATGGAAAAGTCAGAGCGGAATCAAAAGTAATAATAAGAGATAAAAACAAGTTATATGTGGATAAAATTAATTTAGATAAAGAAAGTTATATAATAGGAATAGATCAAGCTTTGGATATAGGATTTACATATACACCAACAAATGCAACAAATGCAGAGTTTTATTGGACATCATCAAATGATGAAGTACTAAGAGTATGGGGAAACAGAATTAGAGGACTAAAAGAAGGAACTGCTGAAGTTATAGCAACAACATTAGATGGTACTGTTGAAACTAGAGCAACAGTTGTAGTAAGAAATTCTAATCAATCATATGTAAAAGAAATAAAAACAGAAAAAGAGGAATATACAGCAAAAGTAGATGAAGCAATAGATATACCATTCACATATACACCAACAGATGCAGTAAATGCAGAATTTTATTGGACATCATCAGATAATGAAATACTAAGAGTATGGGGAAATAGATTTAGAGCATTAAAACCAGGAACGGCGGAAGTAATAGTAAGAACAATAGATGGAACAGTAGAAAAGAGAATAAAAGTAAAGAGGAAAATGTAGTATTATATCCAGAATAAATAACTACAAATAAAGATGAAAAGTCAATAATAAATGACCAAGAAGATAAAAATAGTAGATGTAGACAATAAATAAGAAGGAGTAAAGAAAGGAATAGAAAAAATGAAAAAGATATATAAAAGTTTAGCATTAATTGTATTAGCTTTAGGTTGTATCATATTGATACAACCTAAAGCTAATGCTGCTGATAGTGCAGGAAATTTTGTAGTTGTTTTAGATCCTGGTCATGGACCCAATATGGAAGATAAACCAGGAGATGATCCTGGAGCTATAGGAGGAGGAATTAGAGAAGATCAAGTAAATTTTAAATTAGCACAATATGCCAAGGAAGAATTAGAAAAATATGAAGGAGTAAAAGTATATTTAACAAGATATAATAATTGCCCAACTATATATAATAGAGTTGAAATTGCAAAAAGATATAATGCAGATTTATTAGTAAGCATGCATATAAATTCTGGTGGTGGCGGAAGTGCAAAAGGAGCAGCTGTTTGGATAACACAAGATAATACTAAAGTAGAATATAAGGAAAAGGCAGCTGAAGTAGCAAGCCTGATATTAAATCAAATAAGTTCTCTTGGAATTAGAAATAATGGTGTGCAAATAAGGTCAGGACAACCAAATGAATGGTATGACAGTGGAGTTGTACAAGATTATTATGGAATTATAAGATATGCACAAAGAGTAGGAATGCGTTCACTTTTAGTTGAGCATTGTTATATCGATAATGCATCAGATAGACAATTTATCAATTCTGATGATGCAATAAGAAGACTAGCATTAGCAGATGTAAGAGGAATAGTAGATGCTTATAAATTAGAATTAAAAGGTAGTGGAAAAGAGCCAGTAAGAAAAATGTCATTAGATAAGACAGAACTAAATTTAGAAATTTCAACAGATAATCCGCAACCATTAAATTTTATAAATCCTATATTTAATCCATCTAATGCTTACAACAAAGAAGTAGATTATTGGTCTTCAAATCCAAATGTTGCAAGGGTATATGGAGAAAGAATTAGAGGATTAACACCAGGAGAGACAACAATAACAGCAATTAGTAGAAATAATCAAAGAATTGCTAAATGCAAAGTAATAGTAACAAAACCAGATGTAGCTTTAAAAGATATTACGACAGATACTACACAACAAATAGTAAACATAGATGAAACAGGAGATATTATAGTTAATTTCAATCCAAGTAATGCTAGTGATAAAACATTATATTGGGAATCTTCAGATCAAGAGGTAGTACGAATATGGAATGGACATTTTAGAGGATTAAAAGAAGGAAAAGCTGTAATAACTGCTTTATCTAGAGCAGGAGGTAAAAAAATCAGTTGTGAAGTTATAGTAAGAGACCCAAATAAAACTTATGTAGAAGCAATTGATTTCCAGCAAAAAGAATATACTGTAGATATAAATGAAGCAATGGATATCCCTTATACATATGCACCAACAGATGCAGTGAATGCAGAATTTTATTGGACATCATCCAATGATGAAATAATAAGGGTATGGGGAAATAGATTTAGAGCATTAAAACCAGGAACAGCAGAAGTAATAGCAAGAACAATAGATGGAACAGTAGAAAAGAGAATAGAAGTTACAGTAAATGATCCAGGAAAAGTAGAAAAGATTAATATTGAAAAAACAGAATATAGTGTAAATGTAAATGATGCAATTGATATACCATTTACATATGCACCAGTAAATGCTGCAAATGCAGAATTTTATTGGACATCATCCAATGATGAAATAATAAGGGTATGGGGAAATAGATTTAGAGCATTAAAACCAGGAACAGCAGAAGTAATAGTAAGAACAATAGATGGAACAGTAGAAAAGAGAATAAAAGTAACAGTAGAATAAGATATCAAAAATAACGACAGGAAGGATATAAAAAGAATGAAAGAGAAAAAGAAAATATTATTATTTGCATATACAAAGGTTAATTTAGGAGATAACTTATTTATATATATGTTACTTAAAAAATATAAAGATATAGATTTTTATATACATATAGTAGAAAAAGAATATGAAGATGTATATAAAGACTTTCAAAATTTACATTATATCTATACAGATAGAAATTTAGAAGTCATAAATATAGAAGAATTTGACGCCTACATATATGTAGGCGGATCTATATTTATGGAATCTGAATATGGAATGCATGAAATGAAAGAATTTAATAAATTTATAAAAAGATGTAAAGAAAAAAACAAAGCATTTTTTTATATGTCATGTAATTTTGGACCATATACAACTCAAGAATATTTAGATTTAGCAAGAGAAAACTTTTCTTTATGTAATCGGAATATGTTTTAGAGATAAAAAGTCATATGAACTTTTTAGTGATATTGATAAAGTTATGTATGCACCAGATATGGCATTTTCTTTTAAGTTTAATAAAGAGCTAAAAAAGGAAAAGAAAAGTATAGGAATTTCAGTAATAAATTTACAAATAAGAGAAGATTTAAAAGAATTAGAAACAGTATACAATGATTTTATAAAGAGAATAATTATTAAATTTGCAAAAAGATGCTATAAAGTATGTTTATTTTCTTTTTCAGAATTCGAAAAAGATGGAGAAGCAATAAATAATATAATAAATTTATTACCAGAACAATATAAAAATGATGTGAAAGTAGTAACATTTAATAAAAATATAGACACATATTTAGAGGAGTATTCTAAAATGGAATACATGGTATGTGGAAGATTCCATTCAATGATATTATCAATACTGTTTAACCAAAAAATATATAATTTAACATATAGTAAAAAGCAGAATAATGTAATAGAAGAATTAAGATTATTTGATAGATATCAAGAAATTAAAGATTTAAAATATGAAACAGTTTTAAGAAAGTATTACTTTAAAAGAGTAAATGCAAGTAAATTAAATAAAATTTCAAAAGAAGCAGAAAATCAATTTTTAAATTTAGATAATTGGATAGCAAACAATTAGACAAGGAGAAGCTATATGCTATTTTCAACAACAACATTTATTTTAATATTTTTACCAATAGTCATATTTATTTATTATGGATTATTAAGAAAAACAAAAATGGCAAAAAATGTATTTTTATTGTTAGCAAGTATTATATTTTATGCATGGGGCGAACCATATTTTGTTATCATTATGCTATTATCAATTATAGTGAATTGGTTATTGGGATTATTGATAAATAAATATAGAAATGAAAAGATAAAGTCTAAAATAATTATAATAACAATGTTAATATTTAATTTAGGAATCTTGGGTATTTTCAAATATTTGGGATTTATTATGGAAAATATTAATAATTTATTTAATATACATATGCCAGTTCCAAATATAATGCTTCCAATAGGAATATCATTTTTCACATTTCAAGCAATATCATATGTAATTGATGTATATAAAAATAATGCCAAAGTTCAGAAAAATTTATTAAATATGGGTTTATATATTTCATTTTTTCCGCAATTAATAGCAGGACCTATTGTAAGATATAAAACGATAGCTGAGCAAATTGAAAATAGAAAAGAAAGTTTTGAAAAATTTTCAGAAGGTGTAAAAAGGTTTATAAAGGGATTAGCAAAAAAGGTGCTATTATCAAATTCGTTGGCAATAGTAGCTGATTTGACATTTAAAATGGTGCCATCAGAGATTTCTGTGGTATTAGCTTGGTTAGGAATTATTAGTTATACATTACAAATTTATTTTGACTTTAGTGGATATTCAGATATGGCTATAGGATTAGCAAAAATGTTTGGATTTGAATTAGAAGAAAACTTTAATTATCCATATATATCAAAATCTATAACAGAATTTTGGAGAAGATGGCACATATCATTAGGAACGTGGTTTAGAGATTATGTATATATTCCATTAGGCGGAAATCGTGTTGGAAAAAAGAGATTAATATTAAACATTTTTATTGTATGGTTTTTAACAGGATTATGGCATGGGGCAAATTGGACATTTATAGTTTGGGGAATATTCTATTTCATTCTATTAATAATAGAGAAGTTTACGAAATTTGATAAAAATAAATCAGAAAATATTATAGTAAATATAATGAAACACTTATATACAATAAGTTTTGTTATGATAGGTTGGGTCATTTTTAGAAGCGACAATTTAGCACAAGCTTTAAATTATATAAAATGTATGTTTGGAATTTTAGGAAATTCATTATGTGATAATCAAGCGATACTATATTTAAAAGAATATGGTTTTTATATTATTTTAGGAATCATATTTAGTATACCATTGAAAGAAAAATTAATTTTAAAATCAACTAATTTTATGATAAAATTAATAAAAATATTAATATTTATATCAATATTTATTATAAGTATGTCTTACATAATAAAAGGAACATATAATCCATTTATATATTTTAATTTTTAAAAGGAAATTTAAACTATGAAAAATATGATAAAAAAATTGAACAAAATAAGTGAAGAGAAAATTATAACAGTAATATTTCTGTTTATAATTTTTTCTATGCTTATCGTAACTTTAATTAAAAATTATGATGAAATACATAAACAAATTTCAGATATTTTGCAAAATAGTGAAAAAACAAAATATGAAAAAATCTTAGAATTAACGAAAACGAGTGATAATATTATTAATGATAATATTATATTAAAGTCTCAATATATAGATATTTATGGTCTAATTCAAAAAACAATTCAAAAAAATTATATACAGGACAGTAATGACAGAACAAGGGATGTTATAAAAACAAATGAGAACATGCTAACATTTATACAGAAAAAAGAAGATATGATAACAAGAGCAAAAAAAATAACAAATTTAAATAGAATATTAGAAGAATACAATATTCCATTAATGTATGTTCAAGCACCATACAAAGTAAGAAAAAGTGAAGATTTGCCAATTGGTATAATAGATTATGCTAATGAAAATGCAGATATATTATTGGAAGAATTAGAAAAACAAGGAGTAAATAACATAGATTTAAGAGAAAAATTCAAAAATAAAGATATCAGAGAAGAATATTTTATTACAGACCATCATTGGAAAATTAGAACAGCCTTTGAAGCAAGCAATTATATTACAGATATATTAAACCAAAAGTATGAATTTAATATAGATGAATTTTATACTAATATAGATAATTATAATTGTATAAAAAAAGAAAATAGCTTTTTAGGCTCAATAGGAAAAAGAGTTGGAAAATATTATGATGGAGTAGATGATTTTGAATATATCTTACCTAATTTTGCAACTAATATGAAAATAACTAAAGGAGATATAGAAGCACAGGGAACATTTGAGGATACAATAATTGTAAAAGATTTGCTAGAAAATGAAGATATACAAACTAATAAATATGCATGTTATTTTGGTGGAGATTATCCAGAAATAAAGATAGAAAATACCAATATTTTGTCAGATAAAAAAATATTAGTAATACAAGATTCATATGGACTAGCATTTTCATCTATGATGACATTAAGAGTAAAAGAATTAAGAACATTAGATCTTAGGCATTTTGAAGGAAAAGAAATAGATTATATCAGAGAATATAATCCGGATATTGTTTTGATAATGTATAATCCTTCAGCATTTTATATTGAAAAAATATTCGATTTTGAATAAATTAGATGTTTTTGACTTTACAATATAACAAGTTATGATATAATATAACAAAAAGATAAAGGCTAATTGAATAAAACAGAGAGGAGTTCATAAATGAAAGAATCAGAGGAAGAATACAGCATAATAATAGATGATGTCTATAAAACATTTAATGTATATTTAGATAAAGCAAATACAATAAAAGAAAAACTACTTTTCTTGTTTTCAAGAAATAGAAAAGAAAAAAGAGAGGTATTAAAAGGAATAAATGCAAAAATAAAAAAAGGAGAGGTAGTAGCTCTAATAGGAACTAATGGAAGTGGAAAATCCACCTTATTAAAGCTAATAACACAAATAATCTATCCTAATAAAGGAAAAATAGAAACAAAAGGCAAATTAACATCATTACTTGAATTAGGTGCAGGATTTCATCCAGACTTTTCAGGTAGAGAAAATATTTATTTCAATGCATCAATATTTGGATTAACTAAAAAAGAAATAGATGAAAGACTAGAAGATATAATAGAGTTTTCTGAATTAAGAGATTTTATAGACAATCCAGTAAGAACATATTCATCTGGAATGTATATGAGATTAGCTTTTTCAGTTGCAATTAATGTGGATGCAGATATATTATTAATTGATGAAATTTTATCAGTTGGTGATGAACATTTCCAAAACAAATGCTTTGAGAAAATGTTGGAATTAAAAAAACAAGGAAAAACTATGGTTTTTGTAACTCATAGCATGGGGTCAGTAAAAAAATTATGTGATAGAACTATTTGGTTAAAAGATGGAAAAATAGAAATGGATGGAATTACAGATGAAGTTGTAGATGAGTATATAAAAGAAACTACATAGAAAGGATGTAACAATGAAAATAAATTACAATTTGTATCCAGGAAGAGAAAGAAAAGAAAAAATTGATTATGAAGAAAAAGATGTAAAAGTTTCAATAATAACACCATATTACAATACTAATAAATACATAGATACAACAGTAAATTCAGTATTAAATCAAACATTTCCATACTTTGAATGGATAATTGTTGATGATGGGTCTACAAATCAAGAGGATATCAAAAAATTAGAGGAAATACAAAAACTAGACAAAAGAATAAAAGTATTTCGCAAAGAAAATGAAGGTCCGGCAGCAGCTAGAGATTTTGGTGCTAGTAAAATAAGTAAAACAAGCGAATATTTATTATTTTTAGATTCAGATGACTTGATAAATGAAACATATATTGAATGTGCATATTGGACATTAGAAACAAATCCAAAAGCTTCTTGGGCTTATGCAGATACAATAAATTTTGATGGAGAAGAATTTACTTGGGTAAAATGGTACAATCCAAGAAAAGTAATGAAAGAAAATATATTGGTAATGACTGCAATGATTAAAAAAGAAGCTTTTTTTACAGTTAATGGTTTTGAAATAAGAGATAAAAATGTCTATGAAGACTGGTGTTTATGGCTAAAAATGATAAAAAGTGGAATGTATCCAGTTAGAATGAACTTTTTTGGGTTTTGGTATAGAAAAAAACCTAAAGAAGAAAGTGAGTTAAAACAATCACATGCAAGTAACAGAGAAAGAGCAATGTCATATGTAGAAAAAATAAAAAATCAAATTGATGTAAGTAAAATAAAAGATGGTGTACAATATCCAAAAGCTGATTATAATTGGGAAGAAATTATAGAAAATAATGAAAATATAGTTATCCCAAAGAAGAATAAAAATAATAAAATAAATATTCTATTAATTATTCCTTGGATGACAGTAGGTCGGAGCAGATAAATTTAATTTAGACCTTATAAAGAGAAGTGATAAAGAAAAATATGAATTCACAGTAATTTCTACATTACCAGAAAAAAATCAATGGAGACAAGAATTTGAAGAATATGCTACGGTATATGATTTAACTACATTTTTGGACAAAAAAAATTGGATTAGTTTCATAAATTACATAATAGAAAAAAATAATATTAATATTATTTTTAACACAAACAGTATATTTGGATATAGTGCTATTCCATATTTAAAAGTCAAATATCCAGAAATACCAATTATTGATTATATTCATATGGAAGAATGGTATAACAGAAATGGAGGTTATTCAAGAGATTCAAGCAGAGTAGCATCTGTTATAGATAAGACATATGTATGTAACGCAAATAGCGAAAAAATATTAATAGATTACTTTAAAAGAAAACCAGAAGATGTTAAGACTATATATATTGGCGTAGATGAAAAAATATATAATCCAGAATTATTTGATAGAGAAAAGATATTAAAAGAAAAAAATATTGATACAAAAGGAAAATATGTAATCAGTTATATATGTAGAATTGCAGAGCAAAAAAGACCATATTTATTATTAAAAATAATTAAAAAATTAAAAGAAACAAGAAATGATTTCTTGTTTATAATTGCAGGAGACGGACCATTATTAGAAAAAATTAAAAAAGAGGCTAAAAAATTAAAAATAGATGAGAATATGGTATTTTTAGGAAATGTAAAAGACACAGAAAAAATATATGCAATTAGTGATATAACAATAAATTGTTCTATAAAAGAAGGATTAGCACTTACAGCATATGAATCATTATCTATGGGAGTACCAGTGGTATCTTGTGATGTTGGAGGACAAAAAGAGCTTATTAATGAAGAAGTTGGAGTAATTGTTCCTTGTATGCAAAAAGAAGAAGATATTTTTGACTATAATTATAAAGATGAAGAAATAAATCCATATGTAGAAGGAATAAACAAGGTATTAAATAATTTAGATTATTACAAAAAAAATGCTAGAAATAGAATTTTAAATGGATTTACAATTGATAACATGGTAGAAAATATGGATAAAGTTTTTGAGGAAATTAATAAAAATCCAAATGTCCAAAAAATCGAGCAAGCTAAAAATATGCAAAACAGTATTGATATTACAAAAGAATTGATAACAAAAAATTGTATAACTGAGCAAGCCGAATATGAATGGTTAGCCCAAAATTTTAATATTGAAAACGTAGATAGAGATTGGAAATTAGAAAAAAAAGCAAATAAAATGCTATATTATGAAAACACATTAGAATATAAGATAAAGCATCCAATCTGTGTAGTTTTGACAAAGCTACATATTTATGATTATATTAAGAAAATACTAAAAAGAGGAGAAGCGTAGATGTTTAAGTTTTTTAAAAATTTATACAATTATAGAGAATTATTAAAAACAAATGTAAAAAAAGAAATAAGAGGAAAATATAAAAATTCTTTTTTAGGAGTATTATGGTCTTTCTTAAATCCATTGCTACAAATAGCTGTATATGCAATAGTATTTCCTTTAATATTAAGAAATACGCAAGAAAATTATGTAATATTTTTATGCTGTGGATTAATACCTTGGACATTTACTTCAACAGCGATATCAAGATCAGCATTTACAATGATTGAAAATGGAAATATATTAAAAAAAGTATATTTCCCAAGAGAAATACTTCCTATATCAATTGTTACAAGTGAAACTGTTAATTTTCTAATATCCACAATTATTATAATAGGATTTGTTATATTTGGAGGATTAGGAATTACAAAATATATTATATTTTATCCAATAGTTTTACTTGCACAATATCTATTATTAATAGCAATATCTTTTATAGTTTCAAGTATATCTGTATATATAAGAGATTTACAACACTTAATAGGAGTAGCATTGCAATTATTATTTTATGCGGCACCTGTAGTATATGCTCCAGAGTCTATACCAGAGAATTTTAAATGGATTTTAAATCTAAATCCAATGACATATATTATTAATGGATATAGAGATATTTTTTATAACCAAATAATGATAGATATAAAGCCATTATTAATTTTAATATTATGTTCAATAGTTGCATGTGTTATAGGGTATTTAATATTTAATAAATTACAAAAAGGATTTGCAGAACAATTATAATATAGAAAAAAGGAGAAAATATGAAAATAAAAGATAAGCTAAAAAAAATACTTTGTGATAAAAATTTATATATTTTTTCAGTAATAACAATACTATTTTTTGGCGAATTTTGTATATTGCAATATGCTCCAGATACATATAGTGTATTTACAAATGATTTAAAACACACAGTATTACACTTTTTATCATGTGGTAGATTTGTAACAGGAGTTGCCAGTTATTTCACGATGGGGATATTAAAATTAGAAAATAATGCAACATATGCATTATCTTATGGTTTGGCAATTATTTGTACAATTATTAGTTTATATAGATTAAATAATTTAATTAAAAAAGATGTTAAAAATGACATTATTTGTATTATAATGTCAACATTAATTATTATAAATCCTTTTTCAATAGAGCTATTTATGTATATAGAAAAAGGAATTATGCTATTATCTGTTTTATTATGTGTATTAGCAGTAGAGCAGGTAGATAAATTTTTTAATGGAAATAAAAAATCCATACTTTGGGCATTAATATTTATGATTATAGCTAATTGCTGTTACCAAGGTACAGTAGGTTTGTTTGTAGCAATATCTTTAATCTATATTATAAAATATTCAAAAAATATAAAAGAATTTATATTAAATAACATTATAGTAGCAATGACATATGGAATTCCAGCGTTAATTAACTTTTTACTAGTAAGATTTATATTTAGTAATGCAAGAGTCAATGGTGAAATTATATTGTCTGAATCTATTCTTAAAATGATAGATGGAACAAAAAATATGATTGTAAATACTTATGATATATTACCAAAATACATATTCATAATAGCAATTATTATTTTATTAGGGATTATCGTTTGTAAAGCAATCAGGAAAAAAAGTAGTAACAAAGAAAAAGCTTTACAAATTGCAGTAGCATTTTATTTAATAGCAGGAACTTTATTTGCAACAGTGGCACCACAAATATTGCAAGATACAAGCTCAATATGGTTCGTTGCAAGAAGTTCATATCCAATGGCTGCTATAATAGGAATATTGACATTGTATTTATTTATGGAATTTGATTTAAGTAATATAGAAAAAAACATTACAATTATATTACTTATAATATTTTTTATAATTCAATTTTCAAATTTTATGATATATACAATACACAATTATATTGGAAATTATATAGATAAAACAATAAGTTTAGAAATAAACAGTATGATACAAGAATATGAAGAAGAAACGGGTAATAAAATAGACAGCATAGCTATTTATAAAGATGCAATTCCACAATATGTGTATCCAGGACTAAAAGCTTCAGGAGATATGAATATTAAAGCTTATTCAGCTGATTGGTGCGTAAGTAGAATATTAAAATTATATACTAATCGAGATTTTAAAGTAATAAACAATGATACAAATAAAAAGGAAGAATTTTCACAAAAAAATTGGGACTATTTTAGTAAAGAACAAGTAATATTTGAAAATAATGTAATGCATTTATGTATATTTTAAAAATAAAATATGAGGAGGAAAAATGAAAGCACTAGTAATTATACCAGCTTATAATGAAGAAGGAGCAATTGTAGAAACTATTAATAATCTAAAGAAAAGCTGTGAAAACGTTGATTATGTTATTATTAATGATTGTTCAAAAGATAGAACATTAGAAATATGCAGAAAAAATAAATTTAACGTAATTAATTTACCAGTAAATTTAGGAATTGGAGGAGCAGTGCAAACAGGATATAAATATGCTTATGAAAATGGATATGATGTAGCGATTCAAATGGATGCGGATGGTCAACATAATCCTAAATATATACCACAGTTAATTACAAAAATAGAAGAAGGAAATGATTTCGTAATAGGTTCTAGATTCCTAGAAAAAGAGGGATTTCAATCTACCTTTATAAGAAGAATGGGAATTAATTTATATTCATGGATTATAAAAGTATTTACTAAAAAAGAAATTAAAGATACCACTTCTGGATATAGAGCTGCAGGTAAAAAAATTATAAAAATGTTCGCTCAAAATTATCCAGTGGATTATCCAGAACCAGAAACCAATGCTTTCATTGCAAAAAATAATTTTAAAATAATAGAAATACCGATGGAAATGAAAGAAAGAGATAGTCGGAGCATCTTCTATTACTCCAATAAAATCAATTTATTATGCTGTTAAAGTAGGACTAGCTGTTATGTTGGCATGCATAGTTAAAAAAGGGGAGGATAAAAATGAATAAAATATTACAATTTATATTAATTGGAGTTACTTTCTTATTTTGTATTTTTATATTAGTAGTTACACAAAAAAAGAAATTATCTTATAAATATACTTTACTATGGTTGCTTTTTGGATTTATTACATTATTATGTGCGGTATTTCCTAGTATCATAGTGGAAATATCAAAAGCAATTCATGTCGCAGAGCCAACAAATGCACTATTTTTAATTTATATATTTTTGATGATAGTTATCATATTTTATATAAGCTTAGCTTTTTCAAAGTTATTTGAAAAAGTGACAACTTTAATACAAGAAAATGCAATATTAGCTGCAAAGGTAGAAAAACTAGAGAAAAAAAATAAGGAGAATCAAAAAGATGAAAAGTGTTAGTATAATTATTTATTTAATATTATCTGTTGGTGGTTTAGTTTTAGTAAAATCTGGTTCTAGTAGTGTAAACATTGCTATACAAGATGGAACTTTTAATTTTGCTATGGGATTAAAGGCAATGCTTGGGTTTATTGCTTATATAGGGAGCTTTTTGATATATACTTTTTATATTATTAAAAATTTTGACTTGAGTTATATATTTCCAATTATTACAGGAATCACGCAAGTGCTAGTTATTATAGCAGGAGTTTTTATATTTAAAGAACAAATTAATGCCTATACTATAGGTGGAATTCTACTTATTATAATGGGGATTGTGCTATTAAATATAAAATAGAAAGAGGAATTAATATGAAAATCAATATAAAAAAAGATTGGAGATTTTTTTGTTCAATAACAGTTGCTATTTTATTGATATTATTAGTAGCAACATATACAGTAACACTAAAAAATAAATTATATACGAAAGGAATGTTACAAGAAGCAACAGGAGTTGTTCAAGAAGTAAATCAGGGAACAGAGATTTTACAGAGCTTTATTGCTATTGATGATAATTTGGGGAAAGTAATACTAGATTTTGAACCTTATAAAGATGAAAGCAATTGTGGTGGAAAAGTAATTGTTGGTATCAAAGATAGTGATGGAAATGTAATAAAAGAGCAAGAAATAACTCGTAATTATATAAGAGAAAAGCCAAAATACACATTAACTTTTAAAAAGCAAAAAAATTCAAAAGATAAAGAATACAGTATATATATAAAATTTGATGATTTAGTAAAAGCAGAGAAATTTTATACGATAAAGATAACAGATAAAAACGAGTTTATAAAAAATAAATTATATATTAATGGAGAAGAACAAAAAAGCACTTCTTTAATCTTCCAAGATTTATATAAAAGTAATGTAAGGACAGCAATTTTTGAAGTTGTTTTAGGAATAATGATAATAGGAATTTATATCATATCTAGTATCATTTATTATAAAAAGAATATAAAAGTAGAAAATCTATTTCTTATGATAGTACCTTTCACTTGTATATTTTTCTTAATTACAATGCCTACTTTTAAAAATCATGATGAATATTATCATTGGTTAAAAGCTTATGAAGTATCAGAGGGATATTTAATGACACCAAATAAAGATGGGGTTCAAGGTTCTCTTATGCCAGAATCTGTAGCTAATGTATGCCCAACAGATTGGACAACAATGACATATGCAGATGTAAAAGAAAAATTAAAACATCCTTTAGAGAAAGAAAAACAGGCAATATTGAATCCAGAGACAGCAGCAGTATATTCATTTGCTCAATATGTGCCACAAGCAGTAGGAATTTTTCTGTCAAGATTGGTAACAGATAATACATATTTAATTACTTATGCTGGAAGAATTATGAATATGATAGTTTCTATATTATTGTTATATTTTGCAATAAAAATAATGCCTTTTGGTAAAAAGTTACTATTAATACCAGCTATGATACCAATTGCAGTAGAAGGATTTACATCATTATCGCCAGATGCAATGACAATTTCTATGTCGTTCTTATATATTGCCTATATATTATACTTAGCATTTGGAAATAAAGAAAAAATAGGAATAAAAGAAAAAATAATATTACTGGTTATGTCAGTAATAATAGCTTTATGTAAGATTGTATATATACCATTAGTAGGATTATTATTAATTATACCAAAAGAAAAATTTAAAACAGAAACTAACAAAAATAAGATACTAAATATCTGTATAATTGCAGTAATATCAGTTGTGATTAATTTAATTTGGCTTGGAATTGCAAGTAGATATTTAGCGAATTTTAGAGAAGGAGATTCAAAAGTACAAGTATTATTAGCCCTTAAAAACCCTATTCAGTATATACAAACTGTTCTATATACAATGAATTTAAATGGAAGTAACTACTTGATGCAATTATTTGGATCAGACCTTGGTTGGGGAGAACTTGTTAAGTTATATGCAGTTGTTCCGTACTCTATATTAGCAATTTACTTGTTCATAGCAGTAACAGATGAAGAAATAAAAAATAAATTTAAAACTTATCAATTAGTATGGATTGCTTTAGTAGTACTTGCTGTAGTGGCATTAGTTTTTACAAGTTTATATGTACAGTGGACGACAGTAGGAAAAGAAAGTATATCAGGAGTACAAGGTAGATATTTCTTACCAATTTTACCACTTGTAATGTTATTGTTAGGAAGTATGATAAAAGTACAAACTTCTTATAGAAAAGAAAATATAAATAAATTTTTAGCGATTTCCACACTTGTATTACAAATTTATACAATATCACAAATTATTGTAGTGCATTTATAAAATTAAGGGGAAAAACAATTATTAACAAAGAAAGACATATCAATATTAGCAATACTTACTCCATGTATAGCTGTAAGTAAACTAGTTTATTTTGCTATTTGCGGATTAGTACTATTAATTCCAAAAGAATGCTTTAAAACGAAAAAAAGAAAGGTTTTATTTGTTAGTATAATTGCTGGAGTAATTACAGCATTATATTTAGAATGGACTTCAGCAACTAAAATTGGAGGAACAGAAATTACAGGAGTTCAAGGAAGATATTTTACGCCAATTGCTTTATTAATGACAGTACTTATACCAATTAAATATATAGAAACAAAACGTAAATTAGATGCAAAATGGATTTATATTATAACGACATTATGTCAAGTACCATCTTTGTTAAATATGTTCATCCATTATATATAGGGGATAAGCAAAATTAGGATAGGGGAATTTTATAATGAAGGAAAAATTAAAAGCAGTAAATATTGTAAAAATGATAATTAACATAATAGCAGTTTTAACTCTTTTACTTATTGTATTTTTGAATGCGAAATATGAAGTTACTATTCGTAGATTTGAAGAACACACAGACATTCAAAATATGGGGTTAAAAAAACTACTAATAGATATGCTAATAGGTATAGGAATTGTAGTACTTACGAATTGGATTAGTCGTTTTAAGATTAATAAAATTGCAAAAAGAATTGTTATAATAGTATTACTTGGAATTTATATAATTTTTCAAGTAGTATGGGTGCAATATTGTATGGTAAATGCAGGAGCAGACTCCGAAATGATATACGGTGCAGCTAGCCGTTTATTTAATCATAAAGAAATAACAGATGCATTAATAGAATACTTTGCATATTATAAACAAAATATAGGACTTGTAGTTATTTTTGAAAAATTAATGTATTTATTCCAAACAGATAATATTAACTTATTTAGATATGCTAATGTTGTAAGTAACGTATTTACAGTACTAGGTCTATATTGGATTTATCATATGATTACTAATGATACAAATAAAAGAAATGAAATATTATTTTATATTTTAGCATTAGGATTTTTGCCAATGAGTTTATTATGTACATGGGTATATGGAGACTTTATAGGATTAGCTTTATCTGTTTGGGCAGTTGCCTTTATAATAAAATATCAACAAAGCAAAAAAACAAGATATTTTATCTTTTCATCCCTTAGTATGGCATTTGCTATTATGTCAAGAAGTAACTCAAATATTTTCATAATAGCAATAGCAATTTATTTGATTTTGACTATAAGTGAAGAAAAAACAAAAAAAGAAAAAATACTAAAATTAGTCCTAGTACCAATATTTATATTAATTGCAATTATGCCTAATAAAATTTTGATGAGCTATGTTTCAAACAAATATCAAATGAATGACAAAAAAGAAAAATCAGTAATTGTATATTTATATATGGGAATGAGCGAAGGGAATATGGCAAATGGATGGTTTAATGACGAAATTGCTGGAATTAACAGAGAAATGAAATTATATCCTAAAGATGATAAAACAATAGAAAATCAAACAAAGGAAAAGTTAAAAAATAGAGTTCAATATTTATTTGAACATTCAAGATATACAATGGAGTTTTATAAAAATAAAATTTTATCTATGTGGGCGGAACCAACAATGGCAAGCGAGATTTACAATACACAAAGAGGTATAGAACCATCAGATAATAAAATGTTTGTGCTATTAATGGAAGGACAAAATTTTGAAATTTTAAAATCATCTCAAAAAATAATTGATGGTATCATCTTTACAGGTGCATTGCTTTGCTGTATCTTAAAAAGAAAGAATATAAGCAATGAAAGACTATTGTTAGCAATAGTTTTTCTAGGAGGATTCAGTTTTCATATATTATGGGAAGCAAAATCAAGATACATCATTCCATATGTGGCAATACTAATACCAATAGCAGTGGTTGGAATGAGTGAATTAAGTGAATGGATAAAAATCAAAATAAGGAAAAATAAAAGAAATAACAAGAAATTATTAAAAGAGGGAGAAAGTAAAAATGAAAAAAATATCTGTAATAATACCAATGTATTATGAGGAAGAAGTTGCACAAGAATGTTATATACGAATGACAAAGATTTTATCAGAATTAAATAACTATGATTATGAGATAATATGTGTAAATGATGGAAGTAAAGACAAAACATTAGAAATATTAGAGGAAATTGCTAATAAAGATCAAAAAGTAAAAGTATTATCATTTTCAAGAAATTTTGGGCATCAATGTGCGGTAACTGCTGGCTTGCAATATGTAACAGGAGATGCAATTGTAATAATAGATGCAGATTTACAAGATCCACCAGAATTAATACCAGATATGCTAAAATTATGGGAAGAAGGATATGAAGTAATATATGGTAAAAGAAAAACTAGAGAAGGAGAATCAAAATTCAAACTTTTAACAGCAAAGATGTTTTATAGTACATTAAACGCACTATCAGATGTTGAAATACCAAAAGATACAGGAGACTTTAGACTAGTTGATAGAAAAGTAGTAGATATTATAAATAGTATGCCAGAACACAATAAGTTTTTAAGAGGGTTATTTAGCTGGGTAGGATTTGAACAAAAGGCATTTGAATATGAAAGAAAAGAAAGATTTGCAGGAAAAACGAAATATCCATTGAGGAAGATGTTAAAATTAGCATCAGATGGAATTATAGGTTTTTCTACAAAACCACTAAAGCTTGTAGGAGGATTAGGAATTTTAGCAATAATAACGTCATTTATAATATTAATATATTCAATATTATCATTTTTATTCAAATGGAATAATTTAACTGCCGGATGGACATCAATGATGGTGACAATAACATTTTTTAGTGGTACAATATTAATATCGTTATGGATGATAGGAGAATATATTGCAAGAATTTATGATGAAAGTAAATCAAGACCACAATATATTATTAATAAAAAGATAAATATAGATTAAAAAGCAAGGAACGAAGAAATGAAAGATATAGAAAAAATAAAAGAAGTGAATTTAAAAAATCTAAATTTAAAAACAATCAAGGGATTATTTTTAGAATATAAAGAAGTAATTAATTATCTTGTGTTTGGATGTTTAACAACTGTTGTTAATTTTGTATGTTATTATCTATTTGCAAAAGTATTAGGAATAGAAGAAGTAATAAGTAGTGGACTATCATGGCTTTTTTCAGTTTTATTTGCTTATATAACAAACAAAATATTTGTATTTGAAAGCAAAACAACTACAATAAAAGAATTTATAATGGAAATTATCTCATTTTTTCTTGCAAGGGTGCTATCAGGAATATTATGTGATGTAGGAACTTTTGCAGTTATGGTAAAAGTAATTGGAATTAATGACGTGGTAGCAAAATTAATAACACAAATAATGGTAGTCATTGTAAATTATGTTTTAAGCAAATGGATTATATTTAAAAATAGATAAAAATAAATTTTATTTGAAAGGAAGCATAAATATGAAAAAAATAAGTGTAATAATACCAGCATACAACGAAGAAGAATCTTTACCAATTTTATACGAAAGAATGAAAAAATTAATGGAAAATATGGAAAATTATGAATTTGAAATACTTTTTGTAAATGATGGAAGCAAAGACAAAACAATTGAAATTATAAAAGATATGAGAGAAAAAGACAATAGAATTAGCTATGTTGACTTTTCAAGAAACTTTGGAAAAGAAATAGCAATGATAGCAGGTCTTGACTATGCAACAGGTGATTGTGTAATATTTATGGATGCAGATTTACAAGATCCACCAGAATTAATTCCAGAACTAGTAAAATATTGGGAAGAAGGGTATGATGATGTATATGCCAAGCGACGTTCAAGAAAAGGAGAAACTTGGCTAAAAAAATTCACATCTAAAATGTACTACAAAGTGTTGCAACATCTAACAAAAGTTGAAATACAACAAGATACAGGAGATTTTAGATTGTTAGACCGAAGATGTGTAAATGCGCTAAAAAAACTTAGAGAATCACAAAGAAATACTAAAAGTATGTTTAGCTGGATTGGTTACAAGAAAAAGGAAGTATTGTATGATAGAGATCCAAGAATAGCAGGAAAAACAAAGTGGAACTATATAAAATTAGTGGATTTAGCTATTGATGGAATTACATCTTTTACTACATCACCACTTAGACTTTCAACATTTATTGCAATACCTACATTTATAGTATTATTTGTTTATTTTGTTTATGTAATTGCAAAATGTTTTGTAGTTCATGAAGCAATTCAGGCATTTCAAGCAATTATATTATTAATTTTATTTTTCTCAGGAATTCAAATATTACTATTTGGAATTGTTGGAGAATATCTAGGTAGAATTTTTAATGAGACAAAAAATAGACCACTATATCTAGTAAATGAATATAATGATGAAAAAGAAATGAATGAAATAAAATAATTAAAACTTAAATAAATTTATTGACAAAAAAATCAAAATATAGTAAATTAAAATTAATACATCTTATATTAGCTATTCTTAATTAAGAAAGGATGATCAGCATGAAATCAAGAGTAGCAAGTAGTGAAATACGGATTAACATTTCTAATAAACAAGAAGTGGAAATCAGTAAAAAGTTGGAAATAACAATTGCAATTCCAAAAAATGTGGGAAGTATACAAAAAGTAGAAGTTTTGATTAATAGATATGGCGAATCTCCAAGCATTATTCAGGAAATGAAAATTACGAAAGAAGATAATGATTTTATAACATATTCTACAAATGTAAAATTTGAGAATTATGGAAATTATTACTTCTTTTTTTCATTAGAAATGAAAGATGAAAATGGAGAAAATAGAAAAAAAGCTATAAAAATTAATAGAAAAACAGGAAAGCCATTTATTATTGATGAATGGCAAGAATCACCATATTGGATTGTACTTGTTATTCAAGACAATTTTGAAGTACCAAATTGGGCAAAAGACAAAATTTACTATCAGATTTTTGTAGATAGATTCTACAAAAGTCAAAATGCAAATCAAAAGCAAATACCAGGCAGGAAATATCGTAATTGGGCAGAAATGCCTGATTGGAGAAAAGATGAGACTGGAAATTATCATAACAATGATTTTTTTGGAGGAAACATCAAAGGAATTGAAGAAAAACTAGAATATCTAAAAAGCTTAAATGTTGGTGTTATATATATGTCGCCAATCTCTGAAAGCGGACTAAGATATGATAGGTATGCTGCTACAAACCATATGCAAATAGATCCAAATGCAGGAACATTTAAAGACTTAAAAAGCCTTAGTAAAAAGGCTCATAAGATGGGAATGTATATTGTTTTGGATGTAGCATTCAATCATTGTAGTGATAAGAATCCAATTTTCCAAGAAGCTATGACAAATCCAAATTCAAAATATCGAGATTGGTTTTACTTTGATGAAAAGGGAAACTATAGATATTGGTATAACGAATTTAAAGATATGCCATTGTTTAACCAGTATAATAAAGAATTTCAGAAGTACATTTATGGAGAAAATGGAGTAGTAGAACTTCTATCTGAATATGTTGATGGATTCAGATTAGATGTAGCAGAAGAACTACAACCGTTTTTCTTAGAAGGAATTCGCAACAAAGCCAACGAAAAATGCAAACACATTATAATTGGCGAGTACTGGAATAAAGTAAATTGCGATATTTTAGGTAGGTCAGTAGATACTATCACTAACTATTCTTTTACAAATGCAGTGTTCAAATATGTAGCATATGGTGAAGATGAACCATTTAAATTGCAAATAGAGGATAGATTGGTATCATATCCTCAAAACACCATTGACACTATGCTAAACTCTTTGGATACACATGATATTGTTCGAGCATTAACAATGTTAAACGGACAATATATGAGAAACGATTATAGAGATATATGGAAAATGGATGAAGATCCTTCTCCATGGCACTATAATACGCCGACAGGAAGAATATTTGACACAGAAGGATTCAGAAGGTTTGAATATGAAAACGATAAGTTAACTGATGAACAATATGAATCTGCAAAAAGAAAGTTAAAAATTTCAGCAATGATAATGTATTTACTTCCAGGATGTCCTTGTATGTTTTATGGAACAGAAGTAGGATTACATGGATATAAAGATCCATTTAATCGTAAGTGTTTTCCATGGGATAATATGGACATGGAATTGTTAGAATTTTTTAAAAAGCTTTTTAAGTTCAGAGCAAACTGTAAATTAGCAGGTAGTAAGTTTGAAGTATTGCACATAGATAAAAACATATTAATGTTTAAAATGTGCAATGAAAAAAATGATGTTTTGGTAGCTGTAAATAGAACAAATCAAGAAATCAACATAAAAATTCCAGAAGAATTTGAAAGTGAAAGTTCAAAAGATGAGTTCAAAATAAATGCTACGAAAGAAAAATTAGGTCCATTTGGTGGAATTGCGATCTTGAAGTAATGTCTAAGGGAGACCAGATTAGTATGGTCTCTCTTTACTTGTATAAAAATAAAATCAAATTACATTTTTTAATTAAAAATTTTTTATAGATAAATATTAAAACTTAAAAAACTATATCTATTGTAAATATTTATAAAATATAGTATAATTAGCAAGTAAAGTAAAGGAGAGAATATAAAATGGATAAAAAAAGAATATTAACAGGAGATAGACCAACAGGAAAATTACATATAGGACATTATTTTGGTTCATTAAAAAAGAGATTAGAAATGCAAGAAAGCGGAAAATATGACCCATATATACTAATAGCAGATGTTCAAGCATTAACAGATAACTTTAATAATCCAGAAAAAGTAAGAAAAAATATAAGAGAAGTAGCAATGGATTACTTATCAGTTGGAATAGACCCAAAAAAAACAACAATTTATATTCAATCAATGATACCAGAAGTTGCTGAACTAACAGTATTCTATTCAAATTTAGTAACAATAGCAAGACTTCAAAGAAACCCAACAGTAAAAACAGAAATTGCACAAAAAAGAGATCTATTCGGAGAAAGTGTAACATATGGATTTTTAGGATATCCAGTTAGTCAAGCAGCAGACATAACGGCATTTGAAGGAGAATTAGTACCAGTAGGAGAAGATCAGTTACCTCTAATAGAGCAATGTAGAGAAATAGTTAGAAAATTTAATAGTATATATGGAGAAGTTTTAAAAGAACCAGAAGCAGTATTATCAAGTGAAAAAAGAATAAAAGGTTTAGATGGAAATGAAAAAATGGGAAAATCATTAGGAAATGCCATATATTTATCAGACAGTGAAGAAGAAATAACTAAAAAAGTAATGAGTGCAGTAACAGATCCTAATAGAATAAAAAAAGATGACTTAGGAAATCCTGATATATGTATGGTTGCATATTATCATAACTTATTTAGCACAAAAGAAGAAGTAAAAACAGTATGTGAAGAATGTAAAGCAGGAAAACGTGGATGTGTAGCTTGTAAAAGACAATTAGCTAAAAACATAATAGAAGAATTAAAACCAATAAGAGAAAAAAGAAAATATTATGAAGAACATCCAGAAGAAGTAGACAAAATTTTAATAGAAGGAACAGAAAAAGCAAGAAAAACAGCAAAACAAACAATGAAAAAAATAAAACAAGCAATGAAATTGAATTACTTTGAATAATGAGACATCAGGGACAGGTCTTAAATGTCTCATTAATTTAGTAGAATAAAGTCGAAAAATGTAATAAATAAAAATCGATATAAAAATGAGACATTTAAGACCTGTCCCTGATGTCTCAAAAGGAGAAAAATATGTTTACAGATTATACAAAGATTATAATTAAGTCAGGTGATGGTGGAAATGGAGCAGCAACTTTTCGTAGAGAAAAATATGTAGCTGCAGGAGGACCTGATGGCGGAGATGGTGGAAATGGCGGAAACGTTTATTTTCAAGTGGATAAAGATAAAAATACTTTGATTGATTTTAGATATAATAGAAAATTTAAAGCTAAAAATGGAGAAAATGGAAGCGGAAGTCATTGTAATGGAAAGTATGGAGAGGATTTGTATATTAAAGTTCCAATCGGTACAGTTGTAAAAGATGTTGAGACAGGTAAAGTTGTTGCCGATTTGTCTAAGCCAGGTCAAACTGAATTAATATTAAAAGGTGGTCGCGGAGGAAGAGGAAATTCTCATTTTGCAACAGCAACAAGACAAGCACCTAGATTTTCAGAAGATGGAGAAAAAGGAGAGGAAAAAGAACTTATATTAGAACTAAAATTGTTAGCAGATGTAGGTTTATTAGGATTCCCTAATGTAGGAAAATCAACATTTTTGTCAGTTGTTACTGACGCTAAACCTAAAATTGCAAATTATCATTTTACAACAATAGTTCCTAATTTAGGAGTAGTAAAAACCAAAAATGGAGATGGATTTGTTATAGCAGATATTCCAGGAATTATTGAAGGGGCAAGTGAAGGTGTAGGACTAGGAATACAGTTTTTAAGACATGTTGAAAGAACTAGATTGTTATTACATTTTTTAGATGTTTCTGGACAAGAAGGAAGAGATCCAGTAAAAGATTTTTATGCAATTAATGAAGAATTGAAAAAATATAGTGAAAAGTTATCAAGTAGAAAACAAATAATAGTAGCAACTAAATTGGATGCTATGCAAGATGATTCAATTTTAAAAGAAGTAGAAAAATTAGCTAAAAAAGAAAAACTAGAATTATACAAAATATCATCAGTAACAAAAGAAGGCGTTCAAGAATTAATAGATTATGTTGATAAAATGTTAAAAACACTTCCAAAAGAGGAATTAGTAGAAATAGAAGATAGAAAAATATATACTTTAGAAGATAAGAAAGATGAATGGGAAATAAAAGAGCAAGATGGAATATTCTATGTTACAGGAAGGGCAGTACAAAGACTAATGGGAAGAGTGAATATTGAAGATAATGAGTCAATGTATTATTTACAAAAGTGTCTAAAGAATATGGGAATAGAAGCAAAATTAAAAGAAATGGGAGTGTGTGAAGGAGATACAGTAATACTAGATGATTGGGAACTTGAGTGGTACGAATGAGACATTTAAGACCTGTCCCCCTTGTCTCAAAAGTTGTTTTATAAAAAGGAGTTGGAAATTTAAATGAATGGAGAAAAAAGAAAAGATTATTTAGAATGGGATGAATATTTTATGGCAATTGCAAAATTGTCTGCTATGAGAAGTAAAGATCCATCTACACAAGTTGGAGCATGTATTGTTAGTAATGACAACAGAATTTTATCAATAGGATATAATGGAGCTCCAAATGGATTTAGTGATGAAAAATTCCCTTGGGGAAGAGATGGAAAAAATCTAGATACAAAATATCCATATGTTTGTCATGCAGAGCTAAATGCAATTTTGAATTATAGAGGAAGTAAAAAAGATTTAGAAGATGCTAGAATTTATGTTGATTTATTTCCATGTAATGAATGTGCGAAGATTATTATTCAATCTGGAATTAAAGAAGTGATTTATTTATCAGATAAATATGCAAATTCAGAAAATAACATTGCCTCTAGAAAATTATTTGATGAATGTGGAGTACAATATAACAAAATTAAATTAAAACAAGAAAGAGACATAAATATTGAATTAAAATAAATATAGCAAAATTGAAATGTATAAAGGTGTAATATATTTTTTTATTAAGTAATATATTACACCTTAAATTATTATTATTAAAAATTAATTAATTGATTAATTAATTACAAGAAAGTTATTTAAGATTTTTTTTCATTATAATTCCATTATTATTGTTGTAATATTTTTTTCTAACACCTAATTTTTCAAATCCAAATTTTTCGTATAAGTGAATTGCCGGTTTGTTTTGTTCATTAACTTCTAAAAAAAGGGTGAATATATTTAAGTCTTTAGCAAGTAAAATTAAATTTTCTAAAAGTAAAGTGCCAATACCTTGGTTTCTATAAGTTTTTTTTATTACAATATTCATAATATCAGCTTGATCAAAAATTTTTTTTAGTCCAGCAAAGCCAATAATTTCATTATTGATTTTTCCTATAATGTAGCTAGAATTCTCATTTTCTACTTCTTCTTTTAATGTTGAAAAACTCCAAAAGTCATCAAAGTCAGAAATAAGAATTTCCTGCAATTCATTTAAATGATTTAAATTCATTTTTTCTATTTTAATTGCCATATAAAATATCCTTTCAAATATAAAATAATAATTATTTTATTTATGTTCTCTTTCTTCCAATTGCCTTTGAGCTTGAGGTTTTTTTAAATATAATGGCAATATTTCTTCTGAATTAATTCCTAGTTTTGATTTTTCAAATCCTGCAATACCTAATGAAATAGAATTTAAAATATTAAACTCATGAGAAAAAAATTCAGCTTCAGAAAAGGTTGATTTAATTTCGTCTTTATAAATTTCAGATCCATTTCCAACAAAATAAATAGAAGAGTTTGCTAACGTATCTTCACAATAACTTTTTAAGATAGCTAAACAAGAATTAACACTTTCTGCTTGAGGTTCTATAAGAATTTCGAAAGTTTCATTTTTCTTTTCGTATAATGCAAAATAGCAATTATTATTTTTACAATCAATAATGCTGCATACTACATCATTGTCTTTTATATTTTCTAAAACATTATATGCTAGAGATGTTAAAGAACTGATTCCAACACATGGAATTGATGAAAAATCACAAAAAGCTTTTGTAGTTGCAATACCAATTCGTAAACCAGTAAAAGAACCTGGACCTATATCACAAGTTATTAACTCTATATCATTTAAACTTAAATTAGTTTGGTTAAAAGCATTTTCAATCATAGGCATTAAATTTTCAGAATGTGTTCGTCCTGTATTAGTATCAAGACTTATAATAGATTTTTTATCTTCTAAAATAGAAACTCCACATACATCACTTGCCGTATCAATACTTAATATTTTCAAAATAAATCCTCCTTTGATTCAATTATTAAAATTCTATTATTTTCATTTTTATCATCTTTTTTAAAAGTAATATGAATATAATCATTAGGTAAAGCATCTTCAATTAATTCTCCCCATTCAATTAAACAGATACCATTTTCAAAATATTCTTCGCCACCTATTTCGTAAAATTCAGAAGAATCGCTTAATCTATATACATCAAAATGATAAATATTAAGATCATTTTTTTTATATTCATTTACTATAGTGAATGTAGGACTAGATATTTCATTTTCTAAACCAAAATAAGACAAAAAACCTTCTGTAAATTTTGTCTTTCCAGATCCTAGTTCACCAGTTAAAACAACAACATCTTTTGGTTTTAATTTTGCTGCTAATTTTTTTGCTAATTGTTTTGTATCAGCTTCATTCTTTGATATAAATTCATATTGCTTCATATTTGCCTCCAATAAATATATTTGACATTAAACATTATAATATAAAAAATAAAAAAATTCAATGAAAAGGGTTGATAAATTAAAGGTATTGTAATATAATCGTAATATATTTGTAACGAAAAAGAAACAAAAAAAGATTGTGAGGAAAAAAGCATGTTTAAAATGGGGTTAGGACAAGATATTGGTATTGATTTAGGAACTGCAACGGTAATTGCCTATGTAAAAGGTAAAGGAATAGTATTAAGAGAACCATCTGTTGTGGCAGTAGACAATAACACAGGAGAAGTATTAGCAGTAGGACAAGAAGCAAGAAGAATGCTTCGGAAGAACACCTGGAAATATAATAGCAACAAGACCTTTAAGAGATGGTGTAATATCAGATTATACAGTAACAGAAAAAATGTTAAAATATTTTATTAATAAAATATGTGGAAAATTTATATTTGCACCAAGAATTATGATATGTATTCCTTCACAAGTAACAGAAGTAGAAAAAAAGGCCGTTATTGATGCAGCATCACAAGCAGGAGCAAGAAAAGTATATTTAATAGAAGAACCAATAGCAGCAGCAATAGGAGCAGGAATAGATATTTCAAAACCATGTGGAAATATGGTAGTAGATATTGGTGGAGGAACAACAGACATAGCAGTTATTTCTTTAGGAGGTTCAGTAGTAAGTACTTCATTAAAAGTTGCTGGAGATAAATTTGATGAATATATTGTAAAATATATAAAGAAAAAATATAACATTATAATAGGAGAAAGAACAGCAGAAGATTTAAAAGTTAATATTGGATGTGTATTTCCAAAAATACAAGATACAGAAATGGAAATACGAGGAAGAGACTTAGGTACAGGATTACCAAGTACATTAAAAGTACGTTCAAGTGAAATGTTAGAAGCATTAATAGAACCTGCAATGATGATTGTAGAAGCTGTTCATTCAGTTTTAGAAAGAACACCACCAGAGTTAGCAGCAGATATTAGTGACAAAGGAATTTATATGACAGGTGGAGGATGCTTAGTAGATGGACTAGACAAATTATTACAAGAAAAAACAGGAATAAATGTTATGATAGCCCAAGATACAGTATCATGTGTAGCATTAGGAACAGGAAAAGCACTAGATAATTTAGATGCTTTAGAAGGAAAAGCAAGAAGATAAAGAAATGTCGCAAGAGACTTACTCATGCGACATTTTATAAATTTATTTCAAGAAAGAGAGAAAAAAATGGAAAATAAAATAGAGCAATCAAAAGAAAAAGTAGCGTTTATTACATTACGGGTGCAAAGTAAATCAATATGAAACAAATGCAATGATTCAAAAATTTATAGAAAATGGATATAAAATAGTAGAAAATCATGAAAAAGCAGATATATATATTATCAATACATGTACAGTAACAAACATGTCAGATAGAAAATCAAGACAGATGCTTAGAAGAGTTAAAGAATTAAATTCAAAATCAATTGTAGTAGCATGTGGATGTTATGCACAAGTGGCGAAAAAAGAATTAGAAAAGATAAAAGAAATAGATTTAATTTTAGGAAATAATGAAAAAGGCGAAATTGTAGAACATGTAGAAGATTATATAAAAAATCAAGAAAAAATAAACATAGAAGATGTAATGCAACAAAGAGAATTTGTTGATTTTGGAAATGTTACATATACAGAAAAAACAAGAGCTGTTATTAAAGTACAAGATGGATGTGATAGATTTTGCTCTTATTGTATTATTCCATATGCACGAGGAAGAGTAAGAAGTAGAAAGCCAGAAAATGTTTTAGCTGAAATTAGAAAAGTTGCAGAAGAAGGAATAAAGGAAGTTGTAATAACAGGAATACATGTAGCATCATATGGAAAAGATTTTAAAACAGAATATAAATTAATTGATTTATTAGAAGAAATAAACAAAATTGAAGGAATTGAAAGAATCAGATTAGGATCAATTGAACCATTACTAATAAATGAAGAGTTTATGAAAAGACTTATAAAACTAGAAAAGGTATGTCATCATTTTCACCTTTCTTTGCAAAGTGGATGTGATGAAACTTTGAAAAGAATGAATAGAAGATATACAACACAACAATTTAGAAATATAGTAGAATGTTTAAGAAAATATTATGAAGATGTTATACTAACAACAGATATAATAGTAGGATTTCCAGGAGAGACAGAAGAAGAATTTAACGAAACATATGAGTTTCTAAAAGAAATTAAATTTTATAAAATGCATATATTTAAATATTCTCCTAGAAAAGGAACAAAAGCAGCACAAATGAAACAACAAATTGATGGAGCAAAAAAAGAAGAAAGAAGCCATAAATTAATAGGGCTATCAGATGAAAATGAAAAAAGTTATAATAAAAAATATGTTGGAAAAACAGTAGAAGTGTTATTCGAAGAAAAGAAAGATAACTATTATAAAGGACATACTAAAAATTATTTGTTAGCATACCTATCAGAAGAAAATGTAAAAGATATAAAAATTGAAAATCAAATAATAAAAGTAAAATGTATAGAAGGCACAAAAGAACACATTTTAGTAGAAATGTAAAATGTAACAAAAATGTAACAATTATGTAATAAAGATTTAATATGAAAAAGCATAAAAATACTTGAATATAATTTAAAAATATAGTATAAATAAATTAACATTATGAAATAAATACAAAGGAGGAATAGAAATGGCAGATTTAGGTCAAGAAACAAAGATAGATGGAGTTTTTGGAGGAGTTGCATTTAATAATCAAGTAGAAAATGCAGTAGAGAATACAGCAGAAAACATTCAAAATGCAGGAACAATAAGAAATAATAATTTACCAGTAAAAGTTGGATTTTGGAATAAGTTTAAAGCTTTTTGGTTACAAGAAATAGACTGGAACAAAGAAATTAAAGTAGAATTAACGCCATATCAACAAAAAGTAGAAGATGAAATAAACGAATTTTTACACCAAGAAGTAACATGGGAAAAAGTTCACGATCTTTTATTTAAAGAAATAAGATTTGGAAAGAAAAAATAATTCGTAAATTTTGTAATATATGTGATTGTAAATTTTTTATGAATTAAAATAAAAGTATAGCGTAATGAAAAAAAGTATGCTATACTTTTTTTGTTATATATTAGGAAAAATAAAAAACAATATAAGCATAAAAAGAAAGGAGGAATAAGGATGTTTTTAGTAAAATAGAAAACATCTAAAAGGGAAAATGGCAAAAAGTAAAACTGTATTTGTTTGTAGTGAATGTGGAAATGAATCAAGTAAATGGCTTGGCAAGTGTCCAGCATGTAATAGTTGGAATAGTTTTTATGAACAAAAAATAGTAGAAACTAAAAACAAAGATATAGTTGATAAAAAAGCAAGTACTCCTCAAAAATTAAATTCTTATGAAGCAAAAGAAACTTTAAGAATACATACTGGTTTTAATGAATTAGATAGAGTCTTAGGAGGAGGGTTAGTAAAAGGTTCTCTAATTTTACTTGGAGGAGAACCAGGAATAGGAAAATCAACACTAATCCTACAAATATGTGATAAAATTAAGGGAGACGGAAAAGTTTTATATGTTTCAGGAGAAGAATCAGCAGAACAAATCAAACTAAGAGCTGATAGGCTAGGAATTAATAATGAAGATATTTTATTTTTAGGAGAAACAGATATAGATATAGTAAACCAAGCAATTATTAATGTTAATCCTAAATTAGTTATTATTGATTCTATTCAAACTATGTATTCAGATGAAATAACAGCAGCAGCCGGAAGTGTTAGTCAAGTAAGAGAAATTACACGGACAAGTTATGAGAGTATGTAAATCGAGAGCAATTACAACTATAATTATAGGGCATGTTACAAAAGAAGGAAATATTGCAGGACCAAGAGTTTTAGAACATATGGTAGATACAGTATTATATTTAGAAGGAGAAAGATACTTTTCATATAGAATATTAAGAGGAGTAAAAAATAGATTTGGTTCAACAAATGAGATCGGAATGTTTGAAATGCAAGAAAAAGGAATGTGCGAAATAACAAATCCATCAGACATATTAATATCTGAGAGAGATGATAATCCAGCTGGTTCGTGTATAGTATCAAGTATAGAAGGAACAAGACCAATTTTAGTAGAAATACAAGCATTAACTTCACAAACAGTATTTGGATATCCAAAAAGAACAGCAAATGGAATTGATTATAATAGATTATCTCTATTAATAGCAGTATTAGAAAAAAAGGCAGGTTTAATGCTTGGCTCACAAGATGTATACTTAAATGTAGTAGGAGGATTAAAAATAAATGAACCATCAATTGATTTAGGAATTATGATGGCTACAGCATCAAGCTTTAAAAATATAGCAATTCCAAAAGATATGATAATAATAGGAGAAGTAGGCTTAACAGGAGAAATTAGAAGAATTAATTTAATAGAAAAAAGATTAAAAGAAGCAGAAAAATTAGGATTTAAAAGTTGCATTATTCCAGAAAGTAATAAAAAAGACTTGAAAGAAAAATATAAATTAGATATAATAGGCGTTAGAAATATTAATGAAGCAATGAAAAAGATTGGAATCAAGTAGAAAATCGCTCAAAAGTGAAGAAGGGAGAAGTTATCATTGAGAAAAGGCAAAGAAGATAATATTACAGAAATTTTAAAATTGATTGCACCAGGAACTCCTATACGAGATGGACTAGAAAATATATTAAGAGCAAGAACAGGAGCATTACTATTAATAACTGATAACAATGAAGTATTAAAAGAAGTTGTTGATGGTGGTTTTACAATTAATGAAGAATATACATCATCTAAATTATATGAACTTGCTAAAATGGATGGAGCAATTGTCTTGAGTGGAGATTTAAAAAGAATATTATATGCCAATGCACAACTAATACCATCTCATGAAATTACAACATTAGAAACAGGGACAAGACATAGAACAGCAGAAAGAACAGCAAAACAAACAGGAGAGTTAGTAATTAGCATATCTCAAAGAAGAAGCATTATAACTATTTTTAAAGGAAATGACAGATATATATTAGAAAACACAGAAGCAGTATTAAATAAAGCAAATCAAGCTATACAAACATTAGAAAAATATAAGAAAGTGTTTGATAATAAATTAAACATATTAAATGAATATGAATTTAATGATATAGTTACACTAGAAAATGTAATTGTAGCTATACAAAGAGCCGAAATGGTTATGAAAATAGTGGAAGAAATACAAAGACAAATATATGAATTAGGCGATGATGGTAGACTAGTAAAAATGCAATTAGAGGAATTAATAGGTGGTCTTGAAAAAGAAGAAGAACTAATAATAAAAGATTACATAGTACCAACAAAGAAAAAAAGAACAGTAGAAAAAATAATAGAAAGCTTAGAAGAATTAAGCTATGAAGATTTATCAAAAGAAACAGTAATTGCTAAATTATTAGGATATGGAAATTTTGATAATTATGATGAAGTCGCTGTTTATACCAAAGGTTATAGGATATTAAATAAAATTCCAAGAATGCCATCAAATATAGTTGAAAACTTAGTAGATTCATTCAAATCTTTTCAACATATTTTAGCAGCAGACATCGAAAGCTTAGATGAAGTAGATGGAATTGGAGAAGTAAGAGCAAGAACAATAAAACAATCATTAAAAAGAATGCAAGAACAATTTATTTTTGATAATTTAATTTAAGAAAGGAAAAAATAAGATGAAAAAAACAAAAAATATAATATGGATAATTGCCTTAATTTTAGTAATAATATTAATAGGAGCAATAGCATTTGGATATTATAAAAATGCAACAAATGAAGTTAAAAATCCTGTTGCAACAATGGAAGTAGAGGGATTTGGCACAGTAAAAATAGAATTGTACCCAGACAAAGCACCACAAACAGTTTCAAATTTTATTACATTAGCTAATAGAGGCTTTTATGATGGTTTAACATTTCATAGAATAGTAAAAGACTTTATGATACAAGGAGGAGATAAGCAAGGAACTGGAAGCGGGTCTGCTACACTTGCAGATTTAAAAGATGATGGAAGCGATACAGAATATTCTATTAAAGGTGAATTTATATCTAATGGGGTAGATAACAAATTAAAATTTGATGAAGGAGTTGTTGGAATGGCAAGAAATGACTATACACAACAATCATCATCATTAAAAGAAGAATCATATAATTCAGGAAGTTCACAATTCTTTATAATGACCAAAAATAATACTTCATTAAATGGATATTATACAGCTTTTGGTAAAGTAATAGAAGGAATGGATGTAGTGCATAACATAGAACAAGTAGAAGTAAAAGCAAGTGAAGATAGCAAAGAAAGTAGTAGTTCACAACAAGAAGTTAGCACACCAGTAAATCCAGTTAAAATTACATCTATTAGAGTAGAAACAAATGGAGTTGACTATGGATTACCAGAGACATTAACACCTTTTAATTATTCTACATGGCTATATAAACAATATGGAATAGATCCAAGTAGTTTAAGTAAAGAACAATAGAATAAAAAGAGTTATAATAAATAAAAAAGGTTTATAATATATAATTAATAAGTTTTAAAAAAAGTGCTAACATAAAATATTAAAAAATTTGTAAAAAGAGTTGACAAATAGGGTGGAAATTGTTTATAATAATAAATGTGCTCGAGGTTTAAAGTGCACGTAAACAATGGTGGATGTAGCGTAGTTGGTTAACGCGCCAGTTTGTGGCACTGGAGACCGTGGGTTCGAGTCCCATCTTCCACCCCATTTAATTTTAAATATTGGGCTGTAGCCAAGCGGTAAGGCACCAGACTTTGACTCTGGCATGCGCTAGTTCGAATCTAGCCAGCCCAGCCATTCATATAAGCGACTTTCAGTTTTCGAAAGTTGTTTATTTTTTTTCCTCATAATTTCTTTTGCTTGTTCTTGGTGTTTTTTACGATTTTCTTCTTTTTGTTAGACTTTTCTTGCTGATAAAGGGAGGACTTAGATAGAATACGGCTAATCTGACTAATAGATAAATTTACTTTTTTACTAATTTCTGATACGGTTAGTTTATCTTTAAAATACAAATTATAGATTAATTCATTTCGCTCTAAATCCATTTTTTTCAGGGTAAATCAGCTCCTAAAATTATAATGCAAAAATTTGCTAACAATTTTTAAATATAGAAAACTTTATATAAAGACTTGAAAAAAGTGTTTATATAATGTATACTAATATTGACAATAAACAACAAACAACAATATTGTCTATTGACAATTTAATTTATATCATATTATTGTCTGCAATGTCAATAACTTTTATTAAAAAAATATAAAAAGTTTTTTAGGGGGAAGAATGGAACAGAAAAATAGAATAGAAGTGTATATAAATGAACATCTTAAAGAAGAACAAATAAAAATGCCTATGTTAGATTTTGAAATGAATGAAGAAGGGGATTATCAATATACTACCAAAGTATATGAACAACCTAATAAAATAGGAAGTATTGTGTTAGACTTTATACAAAAAGATATAAAAGAAATGTCTTATTTTATTTTTAGATTTTATGGATTTCAAACATTATTAACAGAAAAGGAAAGAAAAGAAATATTAGCCATGAATCCAAACGAAATGGAAGAATTAGACAATAAAATGGAAAAGTTATATAGTAAGTACCAAAAAGAATTTAAAAGCTATAAAAGGCAAATAATTAATATTTTGGAATACTGTTTATTTAATGATAAAGAAGAATTAGAAGATTTGAATCCATTAGAAAAATTACATTTATTTATCAATATAAATAAAGTAGAAAAATACCCAATTTTAAAACACAATGAATTTAGCAAAGTGATAAAATTAAATAAATCTACTTTAAAAATGACAGAAAAGGAACTAATACAAACTATAAAAGATAAAGAAAATAACAGATATGGAATTCAAGAGATATATGAAATTGATAATTTTTATAATTTACTATTTTTAGAATTATATTTTATCTTGCAAGGAAAAACATATCTTAAAAAGTGTAAAAATTGTGGCAAATATTTTCTTACAACAAATTCAGCAGTAATATATTGTGATAATGTATTTGCAGATAACAAAACTTGTAGAGAAATAGGGGCAAGTAAAGTATTTACTAAAAATCTAGAAAAAGACGAAGCTTATAATTTATATAGAAAAGTATATAAGAAAAAACAAGCATTAGCTAAGTCAAAAGGTGGAACTTTTGAAATAGAATATAATTTATTTAAAAACCAAGGAAAAGACAAGAAAAATGCTTATAAGCTAAAAGAAATAACAAAAGAAGAATTTATGAAATGGATTAATGAACAATAATAAAATAGAAAATTTAATAAAATATATAAAACGCACAAATTCAAAAGAAGTTTTTGTGCGTTTTATGAATAATCTTCTACTAATTTTTTTAATTCTTCAAAATTGATATCTAAAACAATACATAAACCAATTAATTCAAAATCCTTGACACTTGTTTTAGCTGTTTCAATTTTATAAAGTTCAAAACGATCCAGTTCAATACCAAGTAACTCTAATTTGTGAGATAATTCTGTCTTCGTATAATGTTTTTCTTCTCTATGTTTTTTAATTAAATCACCGATTACATTGCGACAATTATTAAATTTTTTCATGCTAAAAACCTCCAAAAATCAACAAAAATATGCAGATAAAAAATAAAAGTAAAAAAAATTTCAATTTTTATTGATTTTATAACAATTTTTATGCTATACTGTGCATTAAGAACACACGTAAATAAAAATATTCTAATTCGTATTGACATTTAACGTCATATAAAGTTAAAATATAAAAAGAATAGTATTTTTGTAAAATGCTAATAATAAACAAAAGAAAGAGGGAGAAAAAACATGAAACAGAGAAAAATACTAAAAAATAGTAAAGGTATTACATTAATAGCTCTTGTCATTACTATCATTGTCCTTTTAATTTTAGCTGCAATAAGCATTGCGACTTTAACTGGAGAAAACGGAATTTTAACTCAAGCTAATAAAGCCAAAACAGAGACAGATGAAAAAGGAGCATTAGAAGAAGTACAACTAGAGGTAATGGGAAGTTTTGATAATAATGGAAATTATAGTTCTAGTTTGGCAAAAACGAATTTAGAAAATAACCTAAAAGCAACCGTAGCAGATAAAGGCAACGGAAAATTAAAGGTAGAGTATAAAGGTTATACATTTAATGTAGATATAAATGGAGATGTAAAAATAAAATCTAATATAGACTATTCAAAACTAAAAGTTGGAGACTATGTAGATTATCATCCAGATGATGTGGAGACGGCATATGATAAATTTGGAGAAACCTATTCAGGATATGCAAATGGTAATATAGGACAAGATGATAGTTTGGGTTGGAGAATATTAAACATTAATGAAGATGAGGATACGATAGAATTAATTAGTGATAAGCCAACTTCTACTACTGTACGTTTTAAAGGAGCAAGAGGATATAATAATGGAGTAGCACTATTAAATGATTATTGTAAAACCATGTATAGTAATAAATCAAAAGAAGCAGTTGCAAGAAGTTTAAATATAGAAGATATACAAGATAAAATGAGAGTCAATGAAGCAACAGGGAAAAAGGCATATGAAAGTTATTCAAGTGGAACAGGAACCGTTTATAAAACAGGTACTTATCCATATTCAAGTATTAAATGGTATCCATTACAATGGAAACAAGATAATGGAATAGAAGGGGAGAGCAAACCTAAAAATCCAGAAAGCTCAGATATTATATCCTATGCATCTGAAGATAATGCCAAGGCTCAAGAAACATCAGGAGACTTGACAGTAACACAAACATATTGGCATTTGGGTTCAAGTGATATGAGTTCAAATTTTGAATCAGCAGATACAAGAGATATTACAAAAGCAAATAGTATGTATTATGAGTTATTATGTAATAATGGAAGTTCTTATTATTGGTTGGCGTCTCGCTATGTCAATACCAACAGCTCGTCTTTTGCTAATTTTGGCTTGCGCTATGTGCGCCACGGCGGCGTTGACGGTAGCAGTGTGTTCGACTCGAGCTCTGGCGCGCGCAGCAACGACGATTGCGTTCGCCCCGTAGTTTCTCTACCATCTAATGTCATAGACTTAAATACAGATTATGTAAGTGTAGGAAAATGGAACTTAAATAGTTGAAACAAAAAGAAGAGAACTCGTCTAGCGGGCCTCGTGTCCGCCGGACGAGCAATTTTACGGAGAGATTATATGGGAATAATAAATATGATACAAACGATAAAATTAGTTCATAAGTTGGATATTATACTAGTTAAAATAGGAAAATTCTATCAAGTATATGGAAAAGATGCCTATATTATTTCATACTTGTTTGGGTATAAACTAAAAAGAGTAGAAAATGTGATGGTGTGTGGATTTCCATTAAGTAGTGTTAATAAAATAATATCAATATTGGAAGATAAAAAAATAAATTATTTAATAGTAGATAGAAGAAATAACTACGAAGTAGATGAAAGATTGGATAATAAGAATCTAAATAACTATACAAAATACTTTGAAAAAGCTAAAAAATATATCAGCTATAAAACAAGAATTGATAATATAAATAATTTTTTGTTAGAAAATATAGATAAAGAAGATTTTAAAGATATAATAAGAAAAATGGAAGATGTCATAAATGAAAGAGGAGAAATTTCAAGTCATTAATTTTATTAGAAAACTAATATTGGAAATTGATAAAGAATTAAGTAATTTTCCAAAAAAAGATATAGAATTAAAAAATAGAATTAGAAATACTAGTTATAATTTACTTGAATTGTCTTATGAAGCAAATACTACAAGTAATGAAAAAAACAAAGAAGCTTTACTAGAAAAAATAATTGCAAAAATAAAAGTCTTAGATTTTTTATTAAATTTATGCTATGATAAAATGATTATAAATAATAAAAAGTATATTAAATTAGGAGATAGGATAGATGATATAATTAAATATACGACTGGTTGGAAAAAAACGATAAATCAGTAGGGCATAGTTGTATGGTTGGCGTCTCGCTATGTCAATACCAACAACTCATCTTATGCTAATTTTGGCTTGCGCAATGTGAACAACGGCAACGTTAACGGTAACAATATGTTCAACTCGAACTCTAACACGAACAACAACAACAATTACGTTCGCCCCGTAGCTTCTATAAACTGTGGTTATGCAATCATAGATTGTATAAGAGATAATATAGAAACAGACTGTGTCCTTTAGCTAAAAGTTTTAGATTTTTAGCTATAAAGTAAAAATAGATAAATATATTTGTTAGTAGGTATTTTTGTATATTCGAAAGGGAGTATATTTTAGGACTGTTTTTAAGGTAGTAATTCTAGTAGTTACTACCCTTTTTACATAAATTTTGATAGCAGATTATACTATTAACTACACCAGTAAGCTTTATCTCACCTGTCTGATATAAATGAATTCTTTTTTTAATCTTTCTTCTAACATCTCTATATTTAGCATAATTGCCATTGGGTTTTCTTCCTAGAAAGATAAAATTATTGGTACTTTTATAAATTCTAGTTTTTTTATTCAATACTAATTTTTCCTTTTCTAAAAATTTTTTTAATTCTTCTAAGCAGTATTTTAGATACTGTTTGGAGGGGTGGAATAACAAAAAATCGTCTTGATACCTGATTAGATACTTGATTTTCAAGGTTTCTTTTATAAAATGATCCATGTCATTTAAATAAAAGATGGCTAACACTTGACTTGTCATAGCACCGATACTTAATCCATTCTCTTCACTATCAATGATATCAAAAACAATTTTTAAAGCATCTTTATCTTTGATTCGTCTTTCTAGTTTTTTCTTTAAAATATCATGGTCAATGCTTGCAAAAAACTTACTAATATCACACTTTAAAATATAATAGGTTTTATATTTTACTTTACAAATTCTATGGAAATTCATAGCTAATCTAATTCCTTCACTTGTACCTAAGCCTTTTCTACTAGCAACATTTACATCTAAAAGACAAGGTAAAATAGCAGGGTAGAGAATATACCTTGCGACTAAATGATTAATGACTTTATCTTGCATGCTTTGGCTTACAATTCTTCTTTCTTTTGGTTCATAAATAGTAAAAACAGTCTAAAAATCAACGTTTTAAGTATTGTTAAAAAACAATAATAAATAGTATAAAACAAATACTTATAGAGACTTTGACTCTGGCATGCGCTAGTTCGAATCTAGCCATCCCAACCAATAATATTAAGACTTTCAAGAGATTGAAGGTCTTAAATTTTTACTTGAAATATATTAACTTGTTTGCATTTCGACCCGTAGTTTACAGTTAATTAATAAAAATATTATAAAAGAAATAGAAAACTAAAAGTTCTATTTCTTTTTTTATATCAATATAAATATAAAAGAAAAACATAAAAATGAAAAAATATAAAATAAGAGGAGGAATATAAAAATGGAAAGCACAAAAAATATATTTAAAGGAGTAGGAATATCACTTATATTAACAATAATATTATTATTCATATTTTCACTTATATTAGCATATACAAATGTAAATGAAAATACAATAACACCAGTAATTATAGTAATTACAGCGATTAGCATATTGTTTCGGAAGCTCAATTGTAAATAGAAAAATTAGAAAAAATGGAATATTAAATGGAGGAGCAATTGGGGGAATATATTTATTAATTATTTATACAATTTCCAGCATTTTAAATTGGAAATTTAATTTAAATATACAAAGTATTATTATGATACTGGTAGGAACTACTTTTGGAATATTAGGAGGAGTTATAGGAGTTAATATAAAGTAATGAAAAAGGAATTGTCGAATTTTGCGATGAAAAATAAAAATAAATCACAAAAAACAATTGACAATTCCATTTTTTGTAATTATAATCAAAATACATTTTCATATGATCTATAATTTTTATAGAAATTCCTAAAATAGGAATATTTAAATCAATTATTTTTTTATCTAATAAAAAATCCAATTAAAATAAACTAGAAAAAAGGAGGTATGCTTTTGAGAAAAAAATTCTAAAGATTTCCATTATAATAATAATTAGTATTTTTTCATTTTTGATCGGACAAGTTTTCAATAAATATACTACCTTAATGAAAGAAGAAAATGTATCAGAAATAGCTACATGGAATTTTATAATAAACGAAAAAAAGGAGGAAAATCAGTTAATTGATTTAGTATCTACAATAGACAATAAAGCTGTTCTTGATCATAAAATAGCCCCTGGAACAAGACGGCAGTTTTGATATTTTAATAGATGCTACTAATACAGAGGTAGGAATTAAGTATTATATAAAATGTGAAGAAGAAAAAAACAAGCCCCATAATCTTAAGTTTATATATCAGGAAAAAGAATATAATTCATTTAAAGAATTAGAAGAAAAATTGTCAGGAATTATTTATGCTAATAATACTGAAAAAGTAGTAAATTTAAAAATAGAATGGAAATGGGATTATGAAAGTGGTTCAACAATCGAAGAAATCACTAACAATGATATATTAGACACAAAAGATGCACAAACAATTCAAGATTATAAATTTGTAATTAACGTAAGTGGAGAACAAATATAAAAAATAGTTAGCTTATAAAAAAATTATAGAATATGAAAATGAATATATAAACCTTTATACAAAGTGAGGAAAAAGGTTTTTCCTCACTTAAATATAATTGGAGAGTTAAATTGAAAAAAGAAATAATAAAAATAATAGTAGTAGCATTTGTATTAACAATAATACTATCAACAATAAGCTTAGGAAAGTATTTTAATAAAACTAAAATAAATGTAAATTCAGGTGTAGCGATTCCTATTATAAAGTTAGAAGGAGAGCAAAAACTTATTATAAACAACAATCAGGAAAATAAGGTATATAATCTAGCTGTAAAAAATTATGATGAAAATGAACAAATAACACAGGTAGAATTAGAATATTATATTGAAATTATATCTAAAAAAAATGATGATATTAATTTTAAAATATATAAAGAAAAAAAAGAATTAAATATTAATAATAACAAAACAGAGAAATTTCTACTAACAAAGGAAAATAAACAACAAGATAATTACAAGATAGAAATACTATTAAATAAAAAAATATCAGAAGATATATTACAAAATGTAGAAATAAAAGTTTATTCAGAACAAAAAAATAAAGAAGAGGTGAAAGAATGAAAAGAAAAATAGCATTTCTTTTTTGTGTAATTATTATAGTATTTTGTAAAGAAAATTATGCAAAATACATAGTAGAACAAACAATTTTAATAGCAGAAATAAATATAGATACTATTTTTCCAGAAATAGAATTAATAAGTATAACAGAAACACCAGAAAAAGAACAATATAAAGTAAATTTTCAAATAAAGGTAGTTGAAAATAATATAAAAATAAATAAATTTAATAAAGAAAATATAGTTGCTAGAATAGGAGAAAAGAAGATTGAAAATGAAGAATATGAGCTAAATAAGGTATATGAAGGAGAAGAATTTATCTTATATGAAGTAAAACTTAAACGGAATACAATTAAAAGAAAAAGTAAAAATAATAATACCAGAAGGAATAATACAAGATATTTCAAATAATAAAAATAAAGAAAAAATAATACAAAATAATTTCTAAAAATAGTTGATATTTTTTGTGATTTAATATAAAATTTAAAAAGACTAAAAATGGACAAAATAATAAAGTCAATACAAAAATAAAATAACGGAGGAAAAATCATGAAGAAATTAAAAATGTTAACAATTGTATTAGTAGTTATCTTAATTACAATGATAGCTTTTGGAGGAATATATATCCAAAAACAAAATAGAATGGAAAATATAATTAAGAACTATTCATATGCAATGGATTTAAAAGGTGCAAGAAATATCAGATTAAAAGTTAATCAGGAAAATAAAACAGTAATAAAGGATAGCGAAGGAAAAGAAGTTGAAAGTTCTGAAGACTTAACAGATGATAAAATAAAAGAAAAAGGGTATACAAAGGAAGAAATACCATATAATTCACAAGAAAGCCAAAAAGAAGAAAACTATAAAGAATCAAAGAGAATTATAGAAGAAAGATTAAAATCTTTAAAAATAACAGATTACAACATAAAAATAGATGAATCTACTGGAGATATTTTACTAGAAATAGCAGAAAATGATAATACGGATTCTATTGTAAGTAATATAGGAACAGTTGGAAAATTTGAAATTATAGATAGTGAAACTAAAGAAGTTTTAATGGATAATAATGATATAAAACTAGCAAATGTTATGTATGGATCTTCTAATAGTAGTACAACATCTTCAAGCTCTGGAACAACAGTTTATTTAAATATAGAATTTACAAAAGAGGGAGCTAAAAAATTAGAAGATATTAGTAGTAAATATGTAAAAACATCAACAAGTGATAATACAACTGATAATACAGATAGTAGTGATACAACAACTAGTTCAACAGAAAAGAAAATAACAATGAAAATAGATGATGAAGAAATAATGTCTACAAGTTTTGATGAAACATTAAAAACAGGTAAAATACAGTTGTCAATAGGTAAAGCTACAACAGATAGTAAAACATTACAAGGATATGTATCACAAGCTTCTAATATTGCAGTAGTTTTAAATTCAGGAAAAATGCCAATTAAATATGATGTTGATGAAAATCAATATGTATTATCAGATATAACAAATCAAGAATTAGATATAGTAGTTTATATTTTAATAGGAATAGTAGCAATATTAAGTATTATCTTTATTATAAGATATAAGTTATATGGAGCAATTGGAGCTGTATCTTATATAGGATTAATTTCTATTTTCTTAATATTAATTCGTTACGCAAATGTTAATGTATCAATTCAAGGAATACTAGCAATAGCATTAGTATGTATACTTAATTACATATTTATAAATAAATTGATATGTAGAATAAATAAAAAAGACTCAAATAAAGAAACAACGAATCAAAAAATAAAAGAAGTTTATAAGGAATTCTTTGTAAAAATAATACCAATTTGCATAGCTACAATTGTATTCTGTTTTGCAGGATGGGATCCTATTAGTAGTTTTGGAATGATAATGTTCTGGGGAATTGTACTTATTGCAATTTACAATTACATTATAACTAGTACTTTAGTAAAAATACAAGATAACAAATAGGAGGAAATTAGAAGATGAAAAATATAACAAAAAAACAGAAAATGATTTTTATAATTCTTGCAGTAATTATTATAGCAGGAATAGCTGTTATTTCTACAATAGGTTTTAATTTAGAATTGAAAATGCAAGAAACAAAAAAGATTGAATTATATATACAAAAAGATTTTGAAATATCAGATATAAAAAATATAGTAAAAGAAGTAATTCCAGATGAAAGTATAATGATTCAAAAAGTAGAAGTATTTGAAGATTCTGTAAGTATTACAGCAAAAGACATTACAGATGAACAAAAACAATCAATAATTGATAAAGTAAATGAAAAATATGGAACAGAATTAAAAGCGGATAGTACAGAAATTATAAATATTCCTAATATGAAAATAAGAGATTTAGTAAAACCATATGTTACTTCATTTGCAATTTCTACTGTTTTAATATTAGTATATATAGCAATAAGATATAGAAAATTAGGAAGTATAAAAACAATGATTAATTCACTATTAATTATTGTTGTAGGACAAGTTGTATTGTTTAGTCTAATAGCAATAACAAGAATTCCAGTAGGAAGATTAACAATACCTATGGTACTTATTGTATATGTATGTACATTATTAGGAATTACTAACTGTTTAGAGAAAAAACTAAAATTAAAGAAAGAAGAAGAAAAAAAATAATTTTTAAAAGAAGTGGTAAAACAGATATGTCTGCATTCAGTTTACCACTTCTTTTTTGCAAACGTAACTTTTAGAAAATAATTTTTTTACTAAAAAACTATACAAATTTTATGAAGTAATGATATAATAAGAGCCAAAGTAAGAAGATGAAAAAGCAAGGAGGAAAAAATGGGAAATATAGTTTTATTAGATGATTTAACAATAAACAAAATAGCAGCAGGGGAAGTAATTGAAAGACCAGCATCAGTAATAAAAGAAATGATAGAAAATTCAATTGATGCAGGAGCAACTAATATAACAGTAGAAATAAAAAATGGAGGAATATCATATATAAAAATAACAGATGATGGAAAAGGAATAGCCCAAGATGACTTAGAAATAGCATTTGAAAGGCATGCTACAAGCAAAATTAGATCAGCAGATGATTTGGATACAGTAACATCTATGGGGTTTAGAGGAGAAGCATTAGCAAGTATTGCAGCTATTGCGAATGTAGAATTAACATCTAAAACAAAAGAACAAGACATTGGATACAAAATCGTTGTTGAAGCGGGAAATGTTTTAGAAAAAGAAGAAGCAGGGTGTAGAACAGGAACAACCATTATAGTAAGAAATTTATTTTTTAATACACCAGTTAGATATAAATTTTTAAAAAAAGATTATACAGAATCAGGATATATTGAAGATGTTATTACAAGAATAGCTTTAGTAAATCCTAATATTGCAATTAAGTTAATAAATACAGGAAAAACAGTAATACAAACTAATGGAAATGGAGATTTGAAAAGTGTAATATATAGCATATATGGAAAAGATATTTCAAATGGAATAATGGAAGTGTCTTATCAATATGAAGATATAAAAATAACTGGGGTAATCGGAAAGCCTGAAATTGCAAGATCAAACCGTTCAAACCAATTATTTTTTGTGAATAAGAGATATATTAAAGATAAAACGTTAACAGCAGCAACAGAGCAAGCATATAAAGGATTAATACCAATTGGAAAATTTGGATTTGTTGTATTAAATTTAGAAATGAGTCCAGCAAAAGTGGATGTAAATGTTCATCCAGCTAAGTTAGAAGTTAGATTTCAAGAAGAAAATACAGTTTTTCAAGCGATATATCATGCAATTAAAGATACTTTGCTAAAAAGTGAATTAGTGGCAAAAACAGAGAAAACAGAAAAAGATAGTATTGTAGATAGAAGAACTGCTAGTTTTGAAGAAAGATTAAAAAATTTAAGAGAAGCAAAAAAAGAAAATCAAAGTGGAGGACTATTTGCTTTTAGAAAACAAAATGAAAAGCAAATTGAAAAATATACAGATGAAGAAAGCAAAATAAAAACCAATATATTGGAAGATGTATATAATAACCAAAAACTAGAAAATGAACAAACTATACAACAACCAACTTTAGAAAAATTAGAAAACAAAGAGAAAATAACTACAGGAGATCCAGTTGATACTTCAGATGTTTTAGAACAATTAAAAAATTTAAAAGATAAAATGCAAAATGAATTAAAAACAGACAAATTTACTGCAAATAAAGTACAAGATGTTCAAGAAGAATATAAATTAGAAAACAAACAGCAAGATTTTAAACAAGGGGAGAACATAAAAGAAGAAAAATTCGAACCTGTTAAACAAAAGATAGAAAATTTAGATGAAAATACACAAGCTGTTTCACAAAATTTTAATGAAATGTATACAAAAATGTTTGGAACAGCACCAATAATAGAAAATCAAGATGATAAAAAAGAAGAACAAAAAGCTGTAGATATAATAAAAGATAATGTTTCAATGTTTGAAACAGAAGAAGAATTTAAAAAACCAATATATAAATTTATCGGGATTGTATTTAAAACATATATTATATTAGAGATTGAAAATGAAATGTATATATTAGATCAGCATGCTGCACATGAAAGAATTATGTACGAAAAGGTAAAAGAAAATTATTATAGTGACATAGCTAAAGATTCTCAAATGCTATTATTACCAGATGTTGTAACCTTAACACATAAAGAAATGGATGTTGCTAAAGAAAACAAGGAAATGTTTGAACAAGCAGGATTTTATTTTGAAGAATTTGGCGAAAATACTATTAAATTAACAGGAGTGCCAACAGTATGTATTGATTTAGATACAAAAGAGCTGTTTTTAGAAACTTTAGATGAAATAAATACTGTAGCAAGAACAGCTAAACAAGAAAAAGAAGAAAAATTCATAGCAACAGTTGCTTGCAAAGCAGCAGTAAAAGCGAATATGGCTCTTACGAGAGAAGAAGTAGAAAAATTAATGGAACAATTATTGAAATTACCAAATCCATTTACATGTCCACATGGCAGACCAACAGTTATAAAAATGACAAAATATGATATAGAAAGAAAATTTGCAAGAAAGTAGTTGGAAAAAAATGAATTTATTAATTATAATAATAGTAACAGTATTATATGCAGTAATAATTGGATGGACATGGAGCTCTTTAGGAGATATTGAAAGAAAAAAGAAAATATTAATAACAGGAATTGGAATATTGTTAGTATATTTAATAACTTTATTGTTATTTAATATTTCTAAAAATCAAATACAGTATCCAGATATTTCTGCAGAAAAATATGTAAAAAATATTCTAGTAATTATTTTTACAGGTATAAACTCAATTGCCATATTGCCATACGCAGCTAAAATGTACAATAAAATATATGAGGGAACAATAGAATCACAAGAAATTAAGAAAAAACTAGTGTTTATTATAATACTAATAATATTAGGAATATTTTTAGAATGTGGATATATGAAAGATATTCAACAAGGAATATTAAATATAGCTAAAAAGTAACAACAGTAAAAAATACAGAAATAATTTTAAACAAATAGGGAGGAAAGAATGCAAAAAGATAAAGTAATAGTTATATGTGGACCAACTGCATCTGGAAAAACAGCATTATCAATTGAATTGGCAAAACAAATTAACGGAGAAATTGTTTCTTGCGATTCTATGCAAATTTATAAAGATATGAATATTGGAACAGCAAAACCTACTGAAGAAGAACAGAAAGGCATTAAACATTACTTAATTGATTTTGTCTCACCTGATGAAAGATATAGTGTAGCAGACTATAAACAAGATGCTAAAAAAGCTATAAAAGAAATATTAAAAAAAGGAAAAGTCCCTATAGTAGTTGGTGGTACAGGATTATATATTGATAGCTTAATTTATGAAATAGAATATCCTAATATAGAGTTTGATGAAAAATATAGAAAAAAATTAGAAAATATAGCTGAAGAACAGGGATTAAAAGTATTATATGAAAAAGCAAAAGAAATTGATCCAGAAGCAATAAAAAAAATAAGTGAAAACGACAAAAAAAGAATATTAAGAATACTAGAAATTTATCATGCTACAGGAAAAAACAAAACAGAACAAGAAAAAGAATCAAGAAAAAATGAAGTAGAGTATGAATATAAAATTTATGCTTTAAAATGGGACAGGCAAGAGCTATATGAAAGAATTAATAAAAGAGTCGATATAATGATTGAACAAGGATTAATTGACGAAGTAAAAGAAATTTATCAAAAGTATCAAAGTTTTCCAACTGCGATGCAAGGATTAGGGTATAAAGAAGTAGTCGAATATCTTGAAGGAAAAATAAGTAAAGATGATATGATAGAAAAAATAAAACAAGAAACACGTAGATATGCGAAAAGACAATTGACATGGTTTAGAAAAAATAAACAAACTATATGGCTAGATGCACAAGATAAAATACAAAATAATATAAAAATTATTTTGGAGGGATAGATTTGAAAGAACAAGATAAAACGATAAAAGAAAAAGAGACTGAAAAAGTAAACGATAAAAAAATAAATAAAAAGAAAATAATTTTATATATTGTTGGTTTGGCAATTGTAATTTATTTGCTTTATACTATTTATTTATTAATTAAAGAACCAACCAATATAGTTACAGTAGAAGAGGGAAAATTATATCAAGAAGAAACAGATATTGGTTATGTGATTAGAGATGAAAAAGTTGTAAAAGGTGAAAATTACAAAAATGGGATGGAGCAAATCATAGCAGAAGGAGAAAGAGCTTCAAATAATGAAAATATATTTAGATATTATAGTGCAAATGAAGAATCGTTAAAACAAAAGATATCTGAGCTGGATGCAAAAATTCAAGAAGTGATGCTAAACGACAAGAGTTTATTAACAGCAGATATAAAACTTTTAGAAAATCAAATAGATGAAAAACTAGAAGATATTAGTAAAATTACAGATGTAACAAAATTAACTGAATATAAAAAAGAAATAGATAATCTTATAACTAAAAAAGCTAAGATGGCAGGAGAATCAAGTCCAAAAGGTTCTTATTTAAGACAATTAATAGAAGAAAGAAAAAATTATGAAAATCAATTAAATTCAGGTGCTGAATATGTAAAGGCTCCTATGAGTGGAATTGTATCATATAGAGTAGATGGATTAGAAGAAACATTGACACCAGACAATTTTAGTGCATTAAGTAAAGAATATCTTGAAAGTTTGAATTTGAAAACAGGAAAAATAGTAGCGACAAATGAAGAGTGTGGAAAGGTAATTAATAATTTTGTTTGCTATATAGCAACTATAACTTCTTCTGAAGAAGCAAAACAAGCAAAAGTAGGAGATGAAATAAAAGTAAGATTATCAAATAACGTTGAAGTATCGGCAGAAATTTCTAATATTGTAAAAGAAGATGAAGATATTCTTATTATATTAAAATTAAATAAACAAGTAGAAGAATTAATTAATTATAGAAAAATAACATTTAATTTAATTTGGTGGGATGCTTCAGGATTGAAAATTCCAAACCAAGCAATTGTACAAGAAAATGATTTAAATTATGTAATAAGAAATAGAGCTGGTTATTTAAGCAAAATATTAGTAAAGGTAAAAAAACAAGGAGAAAAATATTCTATAGTTGAAGCTTATAAAACTGAAGAATTAAAAGAATTAGGCTTTACAGAAAAAGAAATTAATTCATATAGAAAAATATCTTTATATGACGAAATATTAATTAATCCTAATTTAGATAAAACAAAAGAATTAAATTAATATTTTTTAGCTAATAAAACCAATAGAAATATTACAAAAATGTTACAAAAATATTAAAATTTAATAACATTCTTAAAAAACATTGACAATATGACAAAAAAAGTAGATACTTAGTACATAAAACAAAGGAAGTAATTTAGGAGGTTTTTTTATGTCAGGAGCATTAATGAACAAAGTATGGGATTTGTTTGGAATGGATTCAGCAGAACCAGAAGGTTATGAAGAAGAAAATGTATATGATTATGATGATGAAGAGGAAGAAGTAGAAGATAAAAAATTATTCGGAAGAAAAAACAATAATAAAGTTGTAAATATGCCACAAACACAAACAAATGCTATTAAAATGGTAATATCACAACCAACTACTTTTGAACAATCAGATGAAATTTGTGCGTTTCTAAAAGAAAAGAAATCTGTTATTGTTAATTTAGAATATGTTAATAAAGATGTAGCAAGAAGAATTGTTGATTTTATTAGTGGAGGAGTGTATGCATTAGATGGATATATTCAAAAAGTATCAAATTCTATCTTTTTAGTAGCACCATCTAACTATGAAATCACAAATGAAATGGCAAGGGAAGAAATGAAAAGCAAACTTTCTGTTTCATGGCTAAAAAATAATGGAGTAAACTAATTGAATATCAACAAGGGGGAAGAAAAATGATAACACCACTCGATATAGAAAATAAAAAGTTTTCAAAGCAAATGATGAATGGATATAGTGTTGAAGAAGTAGATGATTTTTTAGATGATTTAACAGTTGATTACACAAAAAACTATAAAGAAGCGACAGAATTAAAAGCTAAGGTTGCAGAATTAACTAAAAGTTTAGAACATTACAAAAACATAGAATCAACTTTACAAAACACTTTAGTCATGGCGCAGAAAACTGCAGATGATGTAAAAAACATAGCAAAACAACAAGCAGATCAAATAGTAAACCAAGCAAAAGGAACAGCTCAAAAACAAGCAAATGAATTAGATAATGAAATTATTGTAAAGAAAAAAGAATTAGAAGACGTAAAAAAACAATTTGATATATATAAAGCTAAGATGGAGTCATTGTTAATATCTCAATTAGAATTAATAAAAGATATCAATAAAGAAGATGCATAAAATTTAAAATTACTAAAGAGGACTATCTGTATAGATAGTCTTTTTGTGTCTATAAATAAATAAAAGTAAAGAAAAATATTACAAAAAGACAACAATATTACAGAACTGTTAAATATATGTTACATTTCTATTAATACTATTGACCATTAGAGGAAAAAAGAATAAAATATTACTATCATCGAAAGATATGAAAACTCACAAGAAGGGTGAAATATGAGAATAATAGGTGGAAAAGCTAGAGGAACAAAATTATATACATTAGAAGGAGAAAACACAAGACCAACATTAGATAGAGTAAAAGAATCGTTATTTAATATAATTCAAACAGAAATACCTAATAGCATATTCTTAGACTTATTTTCTGGAAGTGGAGCCATAGGTTTAGAAGCTGTCAGTAGAGGTGCTAAAAAGGCTATTTTGTGTGATAAATCAAAAGATGCTATAAAAATAATTGAGAAGAACATAAAAAAAACTCACTTAGAAGAGAAAATAGAATATTATCAATTACCATTTGAAATATTATTAAACAACCAAATAAAAGATTTAATTGACATTGTATATATTGATCCGCCATATAAAACAGATTATGCTTATGAATCATTAAAAATACTAATAGATAATAAAATGCTAAAAAAAGATTCATATATAATTATAGAAACAGATGATGAAAAGAGAATTATAGAACAAATTAAAAGTTTAAAAGTGAACATAGTTGACCAAAGAAAATATGGTCGAGCATATCTTATATTTTTGAGAGAACAGTAAGATAAATTAGAAAGGGGTAAAACCATGGAAATATTTACATTATTAGAAACATTAGAGGATTTATTAGAAAATAGCAGAAGTCTGCCATTTTCTTCAAAGGGATTAGTCGATAAAGAAGAAATGTTAGATTTAATAAAAGAAATAAGAATAAAACTTCCTGATGAATTAAAACAAGCTAAATGGGTAAAAGAGGAGAGACAAAGAATATTGGTTGAAGCCCAAAAAGAAGCAGATGGAATTGTAAAAGAAGCAGAAAATAGAATTATAGCTATGATAGATGAACATGAAATTACAAGAAAAGCATATGACCAAAAAACAGAAATTATTGAAACAGCAAATGAAATGTCAAGAGAAATATCTAAAGGAACAAAAGAATATGCAGATAGCTTATTAGCTAATACAGAAGATGTTTTAAATGAAACATTAAACAAATTAGGAACTAACATGACAGAAGCATTAAATTTAATGCAAATATCATTAGAAGATACAATTAAAACAATTCAAAATAGTAGAAAAGAATTGAAATAGAAAAAACAAAAGTCAGATGCCAGAAGTCAAAAAACTAAGACTTTTGAATCTGGCTTTTATTAATAAAATAAAGAAGAAAAGAAAACAACGATTCAAACAAATAGTTATACTTTGGAAGGATGATAAAAATGGCCAAAAAAAAGAGAAGATATAAAAAGAAAAAGAAAGCAACTTCAAACTTAGACATAGCAGTAATAACACTAATTGTACTTAGTGTACTTTTAGCTGTTTTAATTTATACTAAATCAGGAGTAATAGGTGCCAAATTAAATGAAATATTCGGAGGAGTATTGGGAATTATGCAATATGTACTTCCGATAGGAACTTTTGCTGTTGCTATAAAACTAGCCTCAGAGGGAAGAGAAGGAATAGCACCAAAATTAATACAATATGGAATTGCTATTATTAGCCTTTCAATTGTGTTTAGTGTATTTCAAATTTCATCAGGAGAATTACAATCTTCAAAAGAACTATCAGAATTAGTAAAAGATGCTTATTATTTTGGTTCTCAGGGCAAAGGAGGAGGAGCTGTAGGAGCTGTTGCTGCTGTACCACTCGCTAAACTTTTAGGAGATGTAGGAGCAGTTATATTTTGTATAGGAACAGCAGTTATATTATTAGTATTTACATTTGGAATCAATTTATCAGATATAATTAATCTAATGCTTGATAGAATAGAAGAGAAAAAAGAAGAAAGATTTGAAAGAAGAGAGCAACTAGCAAAAGAAAGCAAAAAAGAAGAACAAGAAGAGACTCCGGGACAACGAAGAAAGAGACTAAGAGAAGAAAGAAAAATAAAATCACAACTTGAAAAAATAGACGAAAAAGCACCTATGGACAATCAAATAAAAATAAATTTCGGAGGAAGAATTGTTGATGGAACAGATGAAAAAAAGGGATTAAAGAAGTATGATCATACTGGTGAAAATTTAGAACCTTTGACAAAACAAAGTAAGAAACAAAAACAAATTAGTCAACAATTAGAACCAGATGTTATAGATGCAAATCTTTTTAAAGATGTAGAAGAACAAAAAGAAGAAAAGAAAAAAGCAGTATTACAATTAGAACATGCTCAAATAGTAGAAGATGAACATTATGAATATCCACCAGTAGAACTTCTAAGTAAACCAAGTAAAAAAACTTTAAAAGGAGGAGCTAAAGCGTTAACAGATACTGCAACAAGACTACAAAAAACATTATATAGTTTTGGAGTATCAGCAAAGGTTGAAAATGTATCAGTAGGACCAGCGATTACAAGATATGAATTAAAACCAGCAGAAGGAGTAAGAGTTAGCAAAATAGCTAATTTAGCAGATGACATAGCGTTAAATTTAGCAGCAGAAACAATAAGAATTGAAGCACCAATCCCAGGAAAACAAGCAGTGGGAATAGAGGTACCAAATAAGGAAAAAGAAGTAGTACATTTTAGAGAAATATTAGATAGTGATGAATTTAAAGGAAATAAATCAAAATTAACAGTAGGACTAGGAAAAGATGTAGCAGGAAATGTACAATTAGCAGATATTGCTAAAATGCCACATGTATTAATTGCAGGTTCTACAGGTTCAGGAAAGAGTGTATGTATAAACACAATAATAACAAGCATAATTTATAACGCTAAACCAAGTGAAGTGAAATTTGTTATGGTTGATCCAAAAGTAGTTGAATTGTCAGTATATAATGGAATACCACATTTATTAATACCAGTTGTAACAGATCCTAGAAAAGCAGCAGGAGCATTAGCATGGGCAGTACAAGAAATGGATGACAGATACAATAAATTTGCAAGCAAAGGTGTTAGAGATTTAAAAGGATATAATAAAGCAATCGAAAAAGAAAATGAAGCTGGAAAATTACCACAGATAGTAATAATAATTGATGAGCTTGCAGATTTAATGATGGTAGCAAAGAATGATGTAGAAGATGCAATTTGCCGTTTAGCACAAAAAGCAAGAGCAGCGGGAATGCATTTGGTAATTGCAACGCAAAGACCATCTGTTGATGTAATAACAGGATTAATTAAAGCAAATGTACCATCAAGAATAGCATTTGCAGTATCTTCACAAGTAGACTCAAGAACAATATTAGATAGTGTGGGAGCAGAAAAATTGCTTGGAAAAGGAGACATGTTATTTTTCCCTGCAGGAGCACCAAAGCCATCAAGAGTTCAAGGTGCTTTTGTATCAGATGATGAGGTGGAAAAAATAGTAGACTTTATCAAATCAAATGGTACAGCAACATACAGTGAAGATATCTTAGAAAGTATTGAAAATGGAAATAAAACAGATAAAGAAATAGCACAAGAACAAGCAGAAGATGACGACACAGATCCATTTTTAATGGATGCAATTCAAACTGTAGTTGAAACAGGACAAGCATCAACATCTTTTATACAAAGAAGATTTAAAGTTGGTTATGCAAGAGCAGGAAGAATTATAGACCAAATGGAAGAAAGAGGGGTTATTTCTGGATACCAAGGAAGTAAACCAAGAGAAGTTCTTATGACAAAAGAAAGATGGGAAGAACTAAAAATGGGAACATCAGAAGAAAATAGAAATTAATATAAAATAGGATAGAAAGGAGAAAAAATTTGCAAAAGAAAAATGACAATTTTTTAGAAAAGATAGTAAAAAAAGATTATAACAATGAATTAGAAGCAATATTAGAAAAAAAATACTTTAATGAAGATGTAAAAAGTATTCTCCTTAATATATTATACAAAATAGAAACAGCATACAAAGATTACAAAAAAGTAAAACAAGATACAGAAACAAAAGATGAGTATATTGAAAAAATTATAGACATAATAAAAAATGAATGTGAAGAAATAAAACTAGTAAAGCCATATTCAGAAGAAAGCAAAATAATAGGGAATAAGACATTTTTAGTAGAAAAAAATAAGAAAAGAATTATATGCTACAATGTAGAAAGAAAATTATTATATTGCATATCAAAAATAAGTAAGCAAGAAGAAATAGTAAAAAATAATTATTTTCTGGTTAATAAAACATTATCAAATTTAATTAATACAGGAAATAACATTAATACGGTAGAACCATTAAGAGATTTTAATGGATATTCATGGACAACAATTCCAAGAGAAATAGAAAGTATAGAACATAACTTAATTTACCAAAATTTAATTATTTTAGTTGGAAATAAATTTTTAAACAATTGGATTTATAACAAGGAATTTGTTATGGATTATATGGAACTATTTAGAGAAAAAATGGAAGAAATTTATTCGAAAAAAGTTGCAAAAGATATAATTGAAAATTTAGAAAAAATATCTATTTTGCTAGAAGTAAAATTTGATGCAAAAAGTAAGAAAGAATTTTTAACGATAAAAAGTGAAATAGAGAAAAAAATAGGTGAATTAGAAGACAATAAAAAATTTGTAGAGAGCATAACATTAAAAAAGAAAAGGTTAACAAATGAAATAAAGAAAATAGACGAAACAATAAATGATAAAAATATGATACAAGAAGAATATAATAATAGAAATGAAAAATTGCCATTAAAAGAGAAAATCTTTAGTATAAGAATTTTATCGAAAATAATGACAGAAGAAAGAGAAGAGAAGATAGAAGAATTAGAAAAACTAAATGAATTATTAAATCCTCAAAAATTTGTTAAGCATAAACAAGAATTAGAAAAAAAAGAAAAGGTTTTAAAAATATTAGAAAGCAAAAATATTCAAAGTGATATTGAAAAACTAAAATTAAAATTACAAAAAATATTTTTACAATGTGTAGAAAATAAAATAGAAAAAGCACGGAAGTAAGCAAGAAATTATAAAGATAATATATCAATTCAGGTATTATTCGATGTTACCATATAATCATGAAAAAACGATATATGAAACAGAAGAATTATCAGAACAATTAAAAAGAACAACAAAAAAATTATTATTAAAAGCACATAAATTAAAAGCAATTGAAAAATTTTCGAAAAATGAAGATATAAATTATGAATTATTAAAAAATCTATTCAGAGTAAGAAGTATTAATTTAGAAGAAATTTCTGTTAAAGTTTTGAAAGAAAAAGATAAATTTTTTGTACAAATATTTGACGAAAATAGTTTAGAGGAAAAATATGAATTAAAAAATAGTCAAAATATTAGTAAAAGAGATTTAGAAGTTAGATTAAATAAAAAGGTGAAAATTTTTTGCTAATAATAAATAAAAACAAATTAAAATATATATGTAATTTATTAAAATGGAAAGGATGAAAGTAAAGTATGAAAATAACTTTTTTAGGAGCAACAAAAACTGTTACAGGTTCAAACTTTTTAGTTGAAGCGGCAGGAAAGAGATTTTTAGTGGATTGTGGAATGTGGCAAGGAAATGCAGAATTAGAAATGCAGAATGCAGAAGAATTTGAATTTGATCCAAATCAAATTGATTTTATGCTATTAACACATGCACATATTGACCACTCAGGAAGAATTCCAAAATTATATAATGAAGGATTTAGAAATAAAATATATGCACATAAAGCAACATGTGATTTATGTACTTTAATGTTACCAGACAGCGGACATATTCAAGAAATGGAAATTGAATGGAAAAATAAAAAAAGAAAAAGAAAAGGAGAAAAAGAAGTACCACCACTATATACAGCAGAAGAAGCAGCAAGATGTTTAGAAATATTTGAACCAATACAATATGATGAAATTATTGAAATAACACCAGAAATTCATGTTAGATTTAATGATGCTGGACATATGTTAGGGTCTAGTATAATAGAATTATGGGTAAAAGAAGATGGAAAAGAAACAAAAACAGTATTTACAGGGGACTTAGGAAATAATGATATTCCACTATTAGATTCTCCAACAATGATTGAAGATACAGATTATTTAGTAATGGAATCAACATATGGAAGTAGATTACACTTAAGAAATGATGAAAAAGCAGAAATGTTTTTAAATATAGTTTCAGAAACATTGGACAATGGAGGAACAGTTGTAATACCATCTTTTGCAGTAGGAAGAACACAAGAAATTTTATATGAACTTAATAAATTAAAAGATATTATAAAAGACGAAGAATTTAAAAGAAAATATAGAACTTTAATGAGGTCAGATGTATATGTAGATAGTCCTTTAGCAATATCTGCAACAGAAGTATTTAAAGAAAATATGAATTTATTTGAACCAGAAGTAAAAGCAGAAATCATGAAGGGTGATAATCCATTAGAATTTCCAGGGTTAAAATTCACAAGAACAGCAGATGAATCTAAAGCATTAAACGAAGATTTACACCCAAGTATTATAATATCTGCAAGCGGAATGTGTGAAGTAGGAAGAATAAAACATCATCTAAAACACAATTTATGGAATCCAAAATCAACAATTCTTTTTGTTGGATATCAAGCACCAGGTACATTAGGATATAACATTGTTAATGGAGCAAAAAAAGTAAAAATATTTGGAGAAGAAATTGCTGTAAATGCTAGAGTGGAATATATTGAAGGGTATTCAGGACATGCAGATCAAGAAGGATTAATGAATTTCATTTATTCATTTATTAGCAAACCAAAACATATCTTTTTGGTACATGGAGAAGCAGAATCACAAGAAATATTTAAGGAAAAAGTTGAAAGTGAAACAGGAATACCAGTTACAATTCCAGAATTTGGTGAGACATATGATGTTAAAGAACAAATTGAAATGACACATAAAATAGAAAGAAAAGTTTCAAAAACAATAAAATCTGAAATTATAGAGAGACTAGAAAAATTGAAATCAGAAATGAATGATATGGATCAATATGTAAGACAGGATGTTAATAATGAAAATTTAAGAGATGAAGACATTTTTAGAATTAATGAGAAAATTAAAGATTTAGAAAAACAAATTTTAAATGTTATTGAAGGGTAATGGTAAAAGAAAAAATGGAAAACAAATATTTAAATGAAGCAATAATAGGAAATAAAAACATGATAGCAACTTTTACAAGTAAAGGAGAGTTGCAAAGACTATATTTTCCAAGTAAAGATAATAAACAATATATAAACTTTTTTCATACAGGAGTGAAAATTAATAACTCAGATTTAATATATTTACAAAATGATATAAATAATGTATATAAGCAATATTATGATACAGACACAAATGTATTAAATACAGAAATAACGAACACGTATTTTAACTTAAAAATAGTACAAACAGATTTTATAATGATAAAAGAAAATGTATTAGTAAAGAAATATATTTTTTTAAATGATGGAAAAATAGACTTAGACACAAAATTTTATATACATTCTGAATTATTATCAGATCAAAATAATCAAGTAGGATGCAAAATAGTTGATGGAGGAATGATGCAATATGCACATGATTTTTCAGTATCAACATTTGCAAAAGAACATAAGCTTTGCTCACATCAAATCAATGGTAGCAAAGAAACAATAAAAAGAGGAGAAATACAAGACAAAGATTATATTGGAATGTCAAAAGATTCTAGTATTAGTTATGATTTAGGAATTATAAAACCACAAGAAAAGAAAATTTTAGAAATTTGTATATTAATTGATGAAAATAGAAATTTATCAGATATGGAAGATGAAATTGATAGAGTAACAAAAATAGATTTAGATAAAGAATATACAAGTACAAAATCATATTGGAGAAAATATGTTAAAGCACATAATTCATTAGGATTAAAAGAAGCTAAAAACAGTTATGAAGAAAGAATTTTGGAGATTTACAAAAGAAGTATATTATTATTTCCACTTTTAGCTAATCAGGAAACAGGTGGAATAATTGCATCTCCTGAAATTGATGAAAATTTCACAAAATGTGGAAGATATGCATATTGCTGGCCAAGAGATGCTGTGTTTATAACAAAAGCGATGGACATTTTAAATATGGAAAAAGAAACAGAAAAATTCTATAAAGTATTTTGCAAAAAAACACAAAGCAAAAATGGAATGTGGGAACAAAGATTTTACACAGATGGAAAATTAGCTCCTTGTTGGGGATATCAAATAGATGAAACGGCTAGTGTAGTATATGGAGTTTATGAACATTATAAATACACAAAATCTGAGAAATTTTTAAAAGATAATCTAAAAATGTGTGAAAAGGCAATAGATTTTTTAAAGAAATATTTAAAAGACTGGTTAAACATCGAAGGAACAGAAGAAAGAGATAAAGATAAAGTGCAGGAAGAGATAGAAAATAGTGTAAATAGACAAGGACACAAATATCATATTAGCTATGATTTATGGGAAATGAATGAAGGAATTCATTTATATTCATTAGCAAGTATCTATTCAGCATTTGATAGTATATTAAATATATATAAAGCACTTGGAAAAAATGTATCTGAGTTTGAAAATAATAGATTAAAAGAAGAAAAAATACAAAAGAATAAAAGAACAATTGAAAATTTACAAACACAATTAAAAAAATATATTAATGAAAATTTATATGATGAAGAAAAGAAGTCTTATGTAAGAAATACAGAAGATAGAAAAATGGATATAAGTATATTAGGAGCTATTACTCCATTTAATATGTTTAAACCAAAAGAAAAGAAAATTAGAAATACAGTAGAAAGAATAAATATGTCATTAAGAACATATACAGGTGGATATCAAAGATTTGAACAAGATAATTATATGAATGGAAATCCATGGCCAATTGCAAATCTTTGGATGACATTATATTATTTAGAAACAGGAGAAAAGAAAAAAGCAAAAGAAACATTTGATTTTGTAGTTAAAACGGCGGGAAAGCATTATTTGCTAGGAGAGCAAGTTGATAATTCAACTTTAAAACCTAATTGGGTTATTGGATTAGGTTGGTCACATGCAATGTTTATTATAGTATTAGAAAAATTATATAAAAATAATTTGAAATAACACTTGAAAAGTACTTTTTTTTGGTATAGAATTGAATTGCCATAGAAATATTGGCAATAATATAAAAAAGCAAATTAGAGAGTGCTTTAAATCAAAAGGAGGAAAAAATATGTCAGTAAAAGTAGCCATTAATGGTTTTGGACGTATAGGACGTCTAGCATTTAGACAAATGTTTGGAGCAGAAGGATATGAGGTTGTTGCAATAAACGATTTAACAAGTCCTAAAATGTTAGCTCATTTATTAAAATATGATTCAGCTCAAGGAAGATATGAAAAAGCTGATACAGTTGTTGCAGGAGAAGATTCTATAACTGTAGATGGAAAAACTATAAAAATATATGCAGAAAAAGATGCAGCAAATTTACCATGGGGAGAAATAGGTGTAGATGTAGTATTAGAATGTACAGGATTCTATACATCTAAAGATAAAGCTCAAGCTCATATAGATGCAGGAGCAAAAAAAGTTGTTATATCAGCACCAGCTGGAAATGACTTACCAACAATTGTTTATGGAGTAAATGAAAAAGTATTAAGCCCAGAAGATAAAATTATATCAGCAGCATCTTGTACAACAAACTGCTTAGCTCCAATGGCAAAAGCATTAAATGATTATGCTCCTATTCAATCAGGAATAATGACAACAGTTCATGCTTATACAGGAGATCAAATGCTTTTAGATGGACCACATAGAAAAGGAAACTTAAGAAGAGCAAGAGCAGCAGCTGTAAATATTGTACCAAATTCAACAGGTGCAGCAAAAGCAATAGGATTAGTAATACCAGAATTAAATGGAAAATTAATAGGTTCTGCACAAAGAGTTCCAGTTCCAACAGGATCAACAACTATATTAGTAGCTGTTGTAAAAGGAAATGATATCACTGAAGAAGCTATAAACAAAGCAATGAAAGCACAATCAAGTGAATCATTTGGATATACAGATGAAGAATTAGTTTCTTCAGACGTAATAGGAATGAGATATGGTTCTTTATTTGATAGCACACAAACAATGGTAACAAAAATAGAAGAAGGATTATACCAAGTTCAAGTTGTTTCATGGTATGATAATGAAAATTCTTACACAAGCCAAATGGTAAGAACAATAAAATATTTTGCAGAATTAGGATAAGATTTTTTGTTAATAAAAAAATATATAAATTAAAAAGAATACTTGTAAGAGTATTCTTTTTTGTATATAATAAAGAAGTAAAAAACAAAGGAGGAATTTATGAAAAGTAAAGAAAGAGGTGTAACTTTAATTGCATTAGTAGTTACAATTGTGGTGTTATTAATATTGGCATCAATAGGAATAGGTGCAATTACTAGTGATAATGGAGTTATAAAACAAAGTAATGAAACTAAACAAAGAGCAGAAAGAGAAAGCATAATTGAAAAAATAGAAGCGGATTTATATACTGAAAAAACAAAGACAGAAAAAACACCTTCAAAGAACGATTTAAAAGAACTTATAAAAGAAAAAGATTTTGGAACAGTTAATGAAGATGATAGTTTTACTAGTAAAATTGGAAATTATAAAATAGAATTTGAAGAAATAGAAGGTTGGGAATAGTAAAAGATTTTATGCCAATATTAGACTAAAATAATACATATGTTTATATAACAAATTAGAGAAAAAACATTACTATAATCAAAGAACAGGTGAATTTTTATATGGTGAATAATATTAAAATAAAATAAGAAAGAACACTTGAAAAGTGTTCTTTTTTGATATAAAATAGAAATGTCTTAATAAAATAGTAAAAACAGGTAAATACTAGGAAAAGACAAATAAAAGGAGGAATTATAAAATGAGTAAAAAAACAATAAAAGACATCGATTTAAAAGGTAAAAAAGTATTAGTTCGTTGTGACTTTAATGTGCCAATGGACGAAGAAAGGAATATTACAGATAATACAAGAATAGTAGCAGCATTACCAACAATAAAATATTTATTAGAAAATAACTGTGCAATTATATTATGCTCTCACTTAGGAAGACCAAAGGGAGAATTTAAGCCAGAATTTTCATTAGAACCAGTATCAAAAGAACTATCAAAATTATTAGACAAAGAAGTAATAATGGCAAAAGACGTAATAGGAGAAGATGCAAAACAAAAAGCTGAAAACTTAAAACCAGGTCAAATAATGTTATTAGAAAATGTAAGATTTCATAGAGAAGAAACAGATAATAACCCAGAATTTGCAAAACAATTAGCAAGCATGGCAGAAATATATGTAAATGATGCTTTTGGAGCAGCACATAGAGCACATGCTTCAACAGCAGGAGTAGCAGAATATTTGCCAGCTGTATCAGGATTCTTAATTGAAAAAGAACTTAAATTTTTAGGAAAAGCATTAAACAATCCAGAAAGACCATTTGTAGCAATATTAGGTGGAGCTAAAGTATCAGATAAAATAGGAGTAATAGACAGTTTACTTGAAAAAGTAGACACATTAATAATTGGTGGAGGAATGGCATATACATTCTTTAAAGCACAAGGATATGAAGTAGGAAATTCATTATGCGAATTAGACAAACTAGATTTAGCAAGAGAAGCTATGGAAAAAGCAAAAAATAAAGGAGTAAAATTAATACTTCCAGTAGACACAAAAGTAGGAAAAGAATTCAAACCAGATACAGAAAGCAAAACAGTAGCGTGGACAGAAATTCCAGCAGACTGGGAAGGATTTGACATTGGAGAAAAAACAATTGAAATCTTCTCAGAAGAAATAAGAAAAGCAAAAACAGTAGTATGGAATGGACCAGTAGGATTATTTGAATTCGATCAATTCGCAATAGGAACAAATGCAATAGCAAAAGTATTATCTGAAATAGATGCAACAACAATAATTGGAGGAGGAGACTCAGCAGCAGCAGTTAAAAAAGCAGGATTGCAAGACAAAATGACACACATATCAACAGGAGGAGGAGCATCACTAGAATTCTTAGAAGGAAAAAAATTACCAGGAATTGAATGTCTACTAGACAAATAGGACACAGGGCACAGGGGACAGGTCTTTAGTGTCCCATATATTTGTCGAAAATATAGAGTATTTAAATTATATAGGAGGTATTTATGTATGAGAAAGAAAATAATAGCAGGAAACTGGAAAATGAATATGCTTCCAAATGAAGCAATGAAATTTATAGAGGATTTAGCACCACTTGTTAAAGAAACAGAAAACGAAGTTATATTATGTGTACCATACACAGACTTATTCTATGCATTATTAACAGTACAAGGAACAAACATAAAAATAGGAGCTCAAAATATGCATTTTGAAGAAAAAGGAGCCTATACAGGAGAAGTTTCAGGAAAAATGTTAAAATCAATTAATGTAGAATACGTAATAATAGGACATTCTGAAAGAAGGCAATATTTTAATGAGACAGATGAAACAGTAAATAAAAAAATAAAAGCAGCATTTGAAAATGGATTAAAACCAATCGTATGTGTAGGTGAAACATTAGAAGAAAGAGAAGCAGGAAAAACAGTAGAAAAAATAACTAAACAAACAGAGCTAGCATTAGAAGGTTTAACGAAAGAACAAGTAGAAAATACAATAATTGCATATGAGCCAATTTGGGCTATAGGAACAGGAAAAACAGCAACTAGTGAAGATGCTAACAACTCAATTAAAGAAATTAGAAACAAAATTGCTGAAATCTATGGACAAGAGGTAGCAAATGGAGTTATAATACAGTATGGCGGAAGTGTAAAGAGCACAAATGCAAAAGAATTATTTTCTATGTCAGATATTGATGGAGGCTTAGTTGGAGGAGCCAGTCTTAAGGCAGAAGAATTTAGTAAAATTGTAAATTATAATAAATAGCAAATGATTTAAAAAAGAAAAGGATGGTAATAAATGAAAGATAAATTAACAATGCTAATGATATTAGATGGATTTGGAGACAATCCAAACAAAGATGGAAATGCAATAAAATTAGCCAAAACACCTAATATTGATAAACTAATGAAAAAATATTCAAATGTTGATATTAATACAAGTGGATTAGCAGTAGGATTACCAGAAGGACAAATGGGAAACTCAGAAGTAGGGCATACAAATATTGGAGCAGGAAGAATAGTTTACCAAGAGTTAACAAGAATTACAAAATCAATTGAAGAAGGAGACTTCTTCTCAAATCCTGAATTTATAGCAGCCATAGAAAATTGCAAAAAAAACAATTCAAAATTACACATATTAGGTCTAGTATCAGATGGTGGAGTTCATAGCCATATTCGTCATTTATATGGATTATTAGAAATGGCAAAAAGAAGAGATTTTGAAGATGTTTATATTCACTGTTTCTTAGATGGAAGAGATACACCACCAGCATCAGCTGAAAGTTATATATTAAAATTACAAGAAAAAATGAATGAAAAACAAATAGGGAAAATAGCTAGTATTTCAGGAAGATTCTATGCTATGGACAGAGATAAAAGATGGCAAAGAGTACAAAAATGCTATGATGCTCTAGTAAATGGACAAGGAAATAAAGCAGGAAGTGTAGTAAAAGCTATTGAAGATTCTTATCAAAAAGAAGTATTTGATGAATTTGTTGAACCAACAGTAATTTGTAACGGAGAAGAACCAATTGCTACTATTGGAAAAAATGATTCTGTTATTTTCTTTAATTTTAGACCAGATAGAGCAAGAGAAATAACAAGAACTTTAGTAGATCCAGAATTCAATGAATTTGAAACTAAGAAAGACTTAAATTTATATTATGTATGTTTCACAAGTTATGATGAAACAATGCCAAATGTACACATTGCATTCAAAAAAGAACCATTAAAGAACACATTTGGAGAATATATCAGTGAAAAAGGATATACACAACTTAGAATTGCAGAAACAGAAAAATATGCACATGTTACATTCTTCTTTAATGGAGGAGAAGAAAAACAATATAAAGGGGAAGATAGAATTTTAGTTCCATCTCCAAAAGTTGAAACATATGATTTAAAGCCAGAAATGAGTGCTTATGAAGTTACAGACAAAGTGTTAGAAGCCATAAAATCAGACAAATATGATGCTATAATATTAAATTATGCAAATACAGACATGGTAGGACATACAGGAAGCTTAGTAGCAGCGATAAAAGCTGTAGAAGCTGTTGATGAGTGTGTAGGAAAAGTTGTAAAATTAGTAGAAGAAAAAGATGGAAATATGTTAATAACAGCTGACCATGGAAATGCAGAACAAATGGTAGACTATAAAACAGGAGAGCCACATACGGCACATACAACAAATCCAGTACCATTAATTTTAGTAACAAGTAATAAAAATTTAAAATTAAAATCAGGTGGAAAATTAGCAGATTTGGCACCAACTATGTTAGATTTAATGAACCTTGAAAAGCCAGAAGAAATGACAGGAATCAGTTTATTAGATAAGGAATAAAATGATATGTTAAACCATACAAAAAAGATAAAAGAAATATATGAAGTGATTCAAAAAATGATATTTTATATGATTCCAGAAAAGTGGGATAAACTATATTTATATAGTTCAGTTATTGATATGCCAGAAGGAAAAAAGACAGGAGAATTATACTTTTATTATATTCCTAAAGGCATATTAAGAAAGAAACCAGTTAATGTATATGAAATTCCAAGTAAATTTAATATTGATGAAGAAGAATACTTAAAATTAGTAAAAGCACTATATCAGAAAATACAGCAATTAAGAGAAGAATTTAGAAAATCGGAAACAGGAGGTATATGGTCCAATATAACTATTACAATTGAAAATTTAAAATTTAAAGTAGAATATAATTATGAAGATTTAAAAAATCATTATTTTAATAGTTATGAAAGACATATAATATGGAGATATAAGTATTTAGGAGTAGGCCCAGAACAAGTTGGAAAAAAAGATAAGGATATATTAAATAGATATTTGTTAGGAGCAAAGACATTATCAAGACAAGAAAACTATGAAGCTGGAATATATATAAAAGATATAGAAAATGTAGTTGCATATAATACAACAAAAGAGTATGAAGAAAATGAAAAAAAAGAATATGCTACAGAGAAAGATACAAAAAGAAATCAAATATTATTATCAGAAGATGAAATAAGAAAAATGAATGAAAAAAAGGGTAGAAAATAAGTATTCTGCCCTATGTAAATTTTTTAGTTATTAAATTTAGGATAAATCCTAAAATATATAAACAAAAGTAGAAAAAAACTAAGAATTGAAAGGAGCAATTAAAATGATTTATTCAAAAGAATTAGAAAATATGAGCTGTGTAGCAAAAGGAGTAGACCATGGACCAGCACCAATTCCAGAAGAAGGAAAATGGGTAAAAGCTAAAGAAATAAAAGATATTTCAGGATTAACACATGGTATTGGATGGTGTGCACCACAACAAGGAGCATGTAAATTAACTTTAAATGTAAAAGATGGAATTATTCAAGAAGCATTAATCGAAACAGTAGGATGTTCAGGAATGACACATTCAGCAGCAATGGCAGGAGAAATTTTAACAGGAAAAACAATTTTAGAAGCATTAAATACAGATTTAGTATGTGATGCAATTAATACAGCTATGAGAGAATTATTCCTACAAATAGTATATGGAAGAACACAAACAGCATTTTCTGAAGGAGGACTTCCAGTAGGGGCAGGATTAGAAGATTTAGGAAAAGGACATACAAGCCAAGTTGGAACTATTTATTCTAGTTCATTAAAAGGACCAAGATACTTAAATTTAGCAGAAGGTTACATAGTAGAATTAGGATTAGATAAAAATGATCAAATTATTGGTTATAAATATGTTCATTTAGGAAAAATGATGGATAACATCAAAAAAGGAATTGATCCTAAAGAGGCAATAGAAAAAGCTTCAGGTACATATGGAAGATTTGATGAAGCAGTTAAAACTATTGACCCTAGAGAAGCGTAAAAATCGATTAAAATCGTCAATCAGTACATTTTTATAAAAATGTACAGTCACACTAATTTTAATCAATTTTAAAAATGTGTAAAAAATGAAAATACGAGAAAATATAAAACCATATTTAGAGGAGGAATAAAAATGGCAGTAACATTTGAAAGTTATGAAAGAAGAATAGATCAAATAAAACCAGTAATGGAAAAATACGGAATCAAAGATTTTGAAGATGCATTAAAAATATGTACAGACAAAGGATTTAATCCATATGAAATAGTAAAAGGAGTACAACCAATATGCTTTGAAAATGCAGCTTGGGCATATACATTAGGAGCTGCAATTGCAATAAAAAAAGGATGCACAAAAGCAGCAGATGCAGCAAAAGCAATTGGAGAAGGATTACAAGCATTTTGTATTCCAGGTTCTGTTGCAGATGATAGAAAAGTAGGATTAGGACATGGAAATTTAGCATCAATGCTATTATCAGAAGATACAAAATGTTTTGCATTCTTAGCAGGACATGAAAGTTTTGCAGCAGCTGAAGGTGCAATTGGAATTGCAAAATCAGCAAATAAAGTAAGAAAAGAACCATTAAGAGTTATATTAAATGGATTAGGAAAAGATGCAGCACAAGTAATATCAAGAATTAATGGATTTACATATGTAAAAACAGATTTTGATTTCTTTACAGGAAAAGTAAATGTAGTAGAAGAAATAGCTTATTCAGATGGAGAAAGAGCAAAAGTTAGATGTTATGGAGCAAATGACGTTAGAGAAGGTGTAGCAATTATGTGGATGGAAGATGTTGATGTATCTATTACAGGAAACTCAACAAATCCAACAAGATTCCAACATCCAGTAGCAGGAACATATAAAAAAGAAAGATTAGCAGAAGGTAAAAAATACTTCTCAGTTGCATCAGGTGGAGGAACAGGAAGAACTTTACACCCAGACAATATGGCAGCTGGACCAGCTTCTTATGGTATGACAGATACAATGGGAAGAATGCACTCAGATGCACAATTTGCAGGAAGTTCTTCAGTACCAGCACACGTTGAAATGATGGGATTGATCGGAATGGGAAATAACCCTATGGTTGGTGCTTCAGTAGCAGTTGCTGTTGCAGTAGAAGAAGCTATGAAATAAAAGCATGTAAAAAATAAAAAGTAGGATTTTCCTACTTTTTATTTTTATGTATTAAAAATTATTTTTTTGTATCTTTCTTATCAGTTACAATTTCTTTCATAGCTCCTAGAGAACTTAAAGCACTTGTTGCTTCAAAAGGAATAAATACTTTATTTGCATCACCTTTAGCAACTTCTTCCAAAGCTTCTAAAGATTTTAATTGAACTAATTTGTCATTAGGGTCAGCCTTTTTCATAGCATCATAAACCATTTGAATTTCTTTAGCTTTTGCTTCAGCAACTTCTTTAATAGCTTGTGCTTCACCGACAGCTCTTCTGATTCTAGATTCTTTATCAGCTTCAGCTTCTAGAATTGCAGCTTGTTTTTTACCTTCAGCTATAGTAATAGCAGATTGTCTTTGAGCTTCAGATTCTAGAATCATAGCTCTTTTATTTCTTTCTGCATTCATTTCTTTTTCCATTGCGTCTCTAATATCAGCAGGAGGGTTAATGTCTTTTATTTCAACCCTATCAATCTTACAACCCCATCTATCAGTTGCTTCATCTAGTACAATTCTTAATTTATTGTTAATACCATCTCTAGAACTAAATGTTTCATCTAGATTCATTTTACCAATTATATCACGAATTGTTGTAATAGCTAAGTATTCAATACCTTTCTTTAAACTTTGAATTTCATAAACTGCTTTAGCTGGATCTGTTATTTGATAGAAAACAACAGTATCTATTGTAATTGTAACATTATCTTTTGTAATAACTCCTTGAGGTGGAACATCCATTGTTTGTTGTTTTAAACTTACTACACTTCTAACATGATCCAAAAATGGAACAATAATAGTAAGTCCGGCATCAGCAACTTTATAAAATTTACCTAACCTTTCAATGATATAGACCTCAGATTGTTTAACAATTTTAATAGACATAGCTGCTATTATTAAAATAATAATAAGTAATACTAATAAAAACCACATAATCATTTTCCTCCTTTATATATAATAATAAAAATAAATTACACATTAGAAACTATTTGTATTGGAGCAACAATAGCTTTTACTCCTTTTATTTCTAAAACTTTAACTTTTGTACCCATTGGTATAACTGAAGAAGAATCTTCACAAGTGGCAGACCAAATTTCTCCATCTATTTTTATTTGACCAGTAGAATTAACAGAATTAATTTCTGTTGTTACAATTCCAATTTTTCCAATAATTGAGTAGAAATTTGTGCTAATAGGATTTTGTACCTGCCCGAATTTTTTTACAAAAGGCTTTGTGACAAAAATTAATATAGTAGAAGATATAACAAATACAGTTGTTTGAATAACTATATTATCTGTAAAGAGACTTGTAATCATCGCAAATAATGAGCCAATTGATAGCCAAAATATTAAAAAGCCTACTGTCATGATTTCGATTATTAGAAAGACTCCTGCTAAAATTAACCATATGTACCACATAAAAATTAAATCCTCCTTAATTACCAACTATTACTATTATAACATATTTATAGAAAAAAGAAAATATGTTAACGTAATTTTAATTGAATTTATGTTGTTTAATGATTTATCTAGATTAATTCAAAAAACTTTAAAATATAAGCTGAGGAATGTAAGAAAAAGCTTATATTTAAAAGTCTTTTAATAAAAATCAATAAAAAATTAAATATATTATAAGGTATAAAAAAATTAAAAATTGTACATACATATAATAAAAGAAAAGAGGTATAAGATTTATGGACAAGGAATCAGAAGAAAAAAAACAAGAAAGTGAGCTTTTAAGTGAAGTAGGAGAAGACACAACAAAATATGGAGAATTCATATCATCATATTTTGCATGGGTATCATTACCACAACAAAAAGGGAGAGTAAATGAATTAGAAGAAATGACAAAAAAAGAAGAAAAAAATAGATAAAGTTAGAAAAAATAAAATAAACAGAGAAAAAACAATAAAAAGAAGCTTTAAAGGTCAAAGAAAGTCAAAAAACATATTTGCAAAATAACAAATATGGAGTATACTTGTAATGTAAGTCAAAGAAAGTCAAAGTCAAAAGACAAAATAAGAAATGACAAAAAACGACAAAACATGGGACATTTAAGACCTGTCCCCAATGTGTCAAGAAAGGAAAAAATTATGAGAATGTCAGATATAATAGAAGATTTTATAAAAGAGTTATTAGAGGAACAAGATGAAGCAATTGAGATTCAAAGAAATGAGTTAGCAGAACATTTTAATTGTGTACCTTCACAAATTAATTATGTTATTTCAACAAGATTTAAACCATCACAAGGTTATTATGTGGAAAGTAAAAGAGGCGGAGGCGGCCATATTACAATTAAAAAAGTAAATAATAGCAAAGAAGATTATATTATGCATATTATAAATAATGTAGGTAAAGAGTTAACAGCTAATGAAGTTGATATATTGATTAGTGACTTTCTGTCTTATGATATTATCAATAAAAAAGAAGCAAGACTTTTAAAGGTAGCAACTAGCGATAATGTATTACAGTTACAAAAAGATTTAAAAGATAAAGTAAGAGCAAGGATTTTTAAAAATATGCTACTAAATTTAGAATAAGGAGGAATTTATTATGTTGTGTGATAATTGTGGAAAAAGAGAGGCAAATGTAAGATATTCAGAAAATATAAACGGAAGAAGAAAAGAATTAAATTTATGTGAAGAATGTAGTAAAAAATTAGGAATTGGACAAATGGATTTTAGTATGCCAATTGATTTTTCAAGTTTTTTAGGAGGATTTATGGATGGATTTGAAACACCTGAATTAATTCCTATGATAAACCAATTAAAAGCTTTTGAATGTGATAGTTGTGGATATACTTTTGATGATATAGTTAATACAGGAAAATTGGGATGCCAGAATTGTTATGATGTTTTTGAAGATAGATTAGATCCAATAATAAGAAGAATACAAGGTTCTAATCATCATGTAGGTAGAATAGGAAAAATAGTAGACAATAAAATAAATGACAGAGTAGAAAAAAAGGAACATAAAGTTGAAGAAAATAAGAAAAATAAAGAACAATCTAAAATGGATACATTACAAGAAGAGTTGAAAAAAGCAATTAAAGAAGAGAGATATGAAGATGCAGCTAAAATAAGAGACGAAATTAAAAAGCTTGAAAAATAGAAGGGGTGAGTTTTATGAATTGGTACTTACAAAGTAGTGAAGATTGTGATGTCGTAAAAAGTTCTAGAATTAGGTTGGCAAGAAATTTAAATGGTTTTAAATTCAATTTAGAAAATAAAAGTGAAATAGAGCAACTTGAAAATAAGATAAAAGACAATTTGTATTCAATTGGATATGGATTAAAATATTTAAAATTAAAAGATATGGATGATATTACTAAAATGAGTTTAGTGGAAAAGAATTTAATAAGTCCAGAGTTTGCATTAAATAAAAGTGAAACAGGAAGTATCTTAATAAATGATGAAGAAAATATTTGTATTATGATAGGAGGAAAAGACCATATTAATATACAAGTATTTAATTGTGGCTTAGATCTAGAAAATACATTAAATTTAGCTATAGAAATAGATAAAAAAATAGAAGATTTATTAGGATATGCAATAAATAAAAAATATGGATATTTAACAAGTTCATTAGGAGATATTGGAACAGGATTGAAAGCGTCAGTAATGGTACATTTACCAGCATTGGCAAAAACAAAAAATATCAGAAAAGTATTAGAGGCGATTAGTTCTTTTGGAATGAATATTAGAGGCATGTATGGAGAAAATAATCAAGTTCAAGGAGATATTTATCAAATATCTAATAAACAAACATTAGGAATAACTGAACAAGAAATAGTTCAAAATGTAAAAGTAATTGTTCAAAAAATAATAGAACAAGAAAGACAAGCAAGAAAATTATTAGCAAAAGACGAATTAGATTTAGAAGATATAATCTATAGAAGTTATGGAATTCTAACAAATTGCAGGAAAATATCTTATGAAGAAGCTAGAAATTTATTGTCTAATATTAAATTAGGAACAGATTTAGGAATTTTAAGAGAATTAACAGATTTAAAAGTACAAAAATTATATCTATATATAAAGCCAGCTAATTTGCAAAAGTATTTAGGAGAACAATATGAAGCAATTGAGAGAGACATAAAAAGAGCTGAAGTTATTAAGCAAATTATAACTGAAAAATAATTAAATAAATTTGAAAGGAGTGATAAGTATGACATATAAATTTACAAATAGAGCCAAAAAGGCAATTGAGTTTGCTAATGAGTTAGCATTAGAGTTAGGTCATAATTATATAGGAACAGAACATATTTTATATGGTTTAGTAAAAGAAGGAAGCGGAGTTGCTTCTAAAGTGCTAGAAAATCAAGCTATTACAGCAGATATGATTATTGATAAAATAGTTGAATTAGTAGGACACGAAGAACCGATAGATGGAACATTAGGATTTACACCAAGGACTAAAAGAGTAATTGAAAACGCTTTTATTGAAGCTAGAAAATTAGGATATAACTATATAGGAACAGAGCATCTTTTAATAGGAATTCTAAGAGAAGGAGATAGCATTGCTGCTAGAATATTATTAGAATTAGATACGAATATTCCAAAACTTTATAGTGAAATAATAAAAGTAATAAATGAAGGAGAAGATTTTGCGAAAGAAGATAAAAATAGAAAATCTGACAACAAAGTTGGAAGCTATAATTCAACTCCAACATTAAATCAATTTGGAGAAGATTTAACCAAAAAAGCAAAAGAGGGAAAATTAGATCCAGTAATAGGAAGAAAAGAAGAAATAGAAAGAGTTGTACAAATTTTATCAAGAAGAACTAAAAATAATCCATGTTTAATAGGAGAACCAGGAGTTGGTAAAACAGCAGCAGTAGAAGGATTAGCACAAAAAATAGCAACAGGAGATGTTCCAGAAATATTAAAAGATAAAAGAGTAGTAACAATGGATATTTCAGGAATGGTAGCTGGAAGTAAATATAGAGGAGACTTTGAAGAAAGAATTAAAAAAGCATTAGATGAAGTAAAAAAAGCTGGAGATGTTATTTTATTTATTGATGAAATACACACAATAGTAGGAGCAGGTGCAGCAGAAGGAGCAATTGATGCGGCAAATATTTTAAAACCATTACTTGCAAGAGGAGAAATTCAATTAATAGGTGCTACAACACTAAATGAATATAGAAAATATATAGAAAAAGACGCGGCATTAGAAAGAAGATTTAGCCCAGTAACAGTAAATGAACCAAGTGAAAAAGATACAATAAAAATACTAAAAGGAATTAGAGATAAGTATGAGGCACATCATGGAGTAAAAATAACAGATGAAGCAATTGAAGCAGCTGTAAAAATGTCTATAAGATATATTAATGATAGATTTTTACCAGATAAAGCAATTGACTTAATAGATGAAGCGGCATCTCGTGCAAAACTAAAATCTTATACAGAGCCAGATGTTTTAAAACAACTAGAAGAGAAAATAGAAGAAGTAGAAAAAGATAAAGAAGAAGCTGTTCGAATTCAAAAATTTGAAAAAGCAGCAAGCCTAAGAGATAAACAGAAAGAATTAAAAGAAAAATATGAAAAAGAGCAGAAAAAGTGGAAAAATAAAAACAACAAAGAAGTGACTAATATAACAGAAGAAAATATAGCAGAAGTAATTGCAAATTGGACAGGAATCCCAGCTAAAAAAATAACGGAGGATGAAAATATTAGATTAAAAAATCTAGAAAAAAATCTACATGAAAGAGTAATCGGTCAAGATGAAGCTGTAGAAGCAGTAGCAAAAGCAATAAGAAGAGGAAGAGTGGGGCTAAAAGATCCAAAACGTCCAATAGGTTCGTTCTTATTTTTAGGACCAACAGGAGTAGGAAAAACAGAATTATCGAAGGCATTGGCTGAAAGTTTATTTGGTGATGAAAATGCAATGATAAGAGTAGATATGTCAGAATATATGGAACCACATTCTGTTTCAAAATTAATAGGTTCGCCTCCAGGTTATGTTGGATTTGATGAAGGAGGACAATTAACAGAAAAGATAAGAAGAAAACCATATTCAGTTATTCTTTTTGATGAAATTGAAAAAGCACACCCAGATGTTATGAATATGTTACTTCAAATACTTGAGGATGGTAGATTAACAGATTCACAAGGAAGAACAGTAAATTTTAAAAATACAGTAATTATTATGACTTCAAATATTGGTGCTAGACTTATTACAGATAAAAAGATGTTAGGATTTAGCAAAAATGAAATTAATGAAGAAGAAAATAAAAAAGAATACGAGGAAACAAAAAAAGAAGTAATGGAAGCATTGAAAAAAGAACTTAGACCAGAATTTATTAATCGTATTGATGAGATTATTGTGTTCCATAAATTGACAGATACAGAAATTAGTCAAATTATTGATATTATGCTAAAAGAAGTAACAAAAAGATTAGAAGCTCAAAAAATAAAAATAGAGTTAGAACCAGAGGTAAAAGAATTAATTGCAAGCAAAGGTATTGATAAAAATTTCGGAGCAAGACCTTTAAGAAGAACAATTCAAAGTGTTTTAGAAGATAAGCTTGCAGAGAAAATTTTAGATGGTAATTTGAAGAAAAATAAATTGTCTAAAATTGGTGTGAAAGATGAAAAAGTAGTTGTATTATAAAAATATAAATTCACTATAAAAAGTTAAAACAAGAAGAGCTAATTATTTAGTGCTTCTTGTTCTTTTGCATAAAATATAGTTTACAAAATAATTAAAAAATGATATATTAAAGACTACATAAAATAGCAAAGGTGATAATATGATAGAAAAAATAAATTCAGCCAAGGATGTTAAAAAATTAAACATAGAAGAACAAAAACAATTAGCAGAAGAAATTAGAAAATATATATTAGAAATTGTATCAAAAAATGGAGGACATTTAGCTTCAAATCTTGGAGTAGTAGAATTAACAATAGCCTTACATACAGTTTTTGATTTGCCAAAAGACAAAATAGTATGGGATGTTGGACATCAAACTTATGTACATAAAATTATAACAGGAAGAAGAGAGCAATTAAATACTTTAAGACAATTGAATGGAATAGCAGGATTTCCAAAAACAAATGAATCTGAAACAGATTGTTTTAACACAGGACATAGTAGTACTTCTATATCAGCAGCATTAGGGATGGCTAGAGCAAGAGATATAAAAGGTGAAAAAAATAATGTAATAGCAGTTATAGGAGATGGTGCTTTAACAGGAGGAATGGCCTTAGAGGCATTAAATGATGCAGGTTCTAGTCAAACAAGGTTAACAGTTATATTAAATGATAATGAAATGAGCATTTCAAAGAACATTGGTGGAGTAAATATGCTTTTAAGTAAATTGAGAACTAAAAAAACGTATACAAAATCCAATGTGTCTATGAAAAATATTATTAATAAAGTGCCAATTATAGGACAACCTTTTGTAAAAATAGTACAAAGACTAAAAAGAAGTATTAAACAATTAATTATTCCAAAAATGTTTTTTGAAGATATTGGATTTCGCTATTTAGGACCAGTTGATGGACATAATATAGAAGAATTAGAAAGAATGTTAAATATTAGTAAACAATTAGAAGGGCCTGTTTTAATTCACGTGTTAACTAAAAAAGGAAAAGGATATAAAATAGCAGAAGAAAATCCAGATAAATTTCATGCAACAGGACCTTTTGAAATAGAGACAGGAAAGCCTAAAAAAGAAAAATCAAAAGATTATTCAAAAGTATTTGGAGATAAGTTGGTAGAATTAGCAAAGAAAAATGACAAAATAGTTGCTATTACAGCATCAATGAAAGATGGTACAGGATTAACAAAATTTGCTAAAGAATTTCCAGATAGATTTTTTGATATTGGAATTGCAGAACAGCACGCATTAGGTTTAGCAGCAGGAATGGCAAAAGAGGGAGTTATACCAGTAGTTCCTATATATTCATCTTTTTATCAAAGAGCATATGATCAAGTTATTCACGATATTGCTATTCAGAATTTGCCAGTTATTATGTGTGTAGATAGAGCTGGTGTAGTAGGAGCAGACCGGAGAAACACATCAAGGTCTTCTAGATATGGCGTTTTTTAGATTAATTCCTAATTTAACAATTATGGCACCAAAAGATTTTAAGGAATTAGAAGATATGATGGAATTTGCAGTAAACGTAGGAAAGCCAGTAGTAATTAGATATCCAAGAGGCGGAGAAGGAAAGGAAAAATTTAACCAACATAAAAAGATAGAATATCAAAAAGCAGAAATTCTAAAAGAAGGAAAAGATGTATCAATTTTTGCAATAGGAAAAACAGTAGAAAGAGCAGTTCGATTATCACAAATGTTAGAAAAAGAAGGTATTGTTTCAGAAGTTATAAATACTAGATTTTTAAAGCCATTTGACAAAGGAAGTGCTATAAAATCTATAGAAAAAACAAAAAATGTAATAACTATAGAAGATGGAACAACTATAAATGGATTATCAACAACAATTAAAGAATTAATTGTAAATGAACACTTAAAGAATATAAATATAAATACATATGCATATCCAGATAAATTTATTCAACATGGGACAGTAGAAGAATTAGAAAAAATATATCATCAAGATGCAGAAAGTATTTATAAAGATATAATGACAATAGTTGACAAAAAGCGACAGGAAAATGAGACAATATAGACCTGTCCCCAATGTCTCAAGAAAGGAAAAAATATGAATAAACAAGAGGTTTTAAAAGATTATAAAAAACAAGAAGATAAGTTGTGCTTGTCTCAGGTGTTAGATAAAATAGAGTTTTGTGAATCGAGAGAAAAATTGGAATATACAGATTTTTTAGATATGTATCAGGTTGCACTAGTAGAGAATTTTCTAAGAAGAATTAATTTTAAAAATTATCAATTTTTTGGTGGGTATGAGGATAGCGAAAGAAAAATTTTAATTGTATATCCAGATAAATATAATGATAGTATGATAGAGAAGAATTATAGTAAAATGCTAAAAATTTTAAGAATAGAGTTACCAGAAGAAGAATTTGGAAAATATTCTCATAGAAATTATTTAGGTGGTATTGTTAAATTAGGTTTAAAAAGAGAAAAAGTAGGAGATATTTTAGTTTCTAATCAAGGTGCAGATATTGTTGTGGTTAGTGATTTTGCAGAAGTTTTAAAGAAAGAACTTCCTTCTCTTACTAGATTTGAAAATAGTAAAATTGAGATTAAAGAAATTTCAGATATTATTAAAAAAGAAGTTAAAATAGAAGAAGTAAGTATTATAGTACCATCTTTAAGATTAGATAATATTGTTTCAGATTTAGTTAAAACTTCTAGAAGTAAAGCTAAACAAATAATAGAACAAGAAAGAGTTTTTGTTAATGGACAAAATGAAACAAAGATGGCAAAACAGGTGAAAATAGGAGATATTATAACAATAAGAGGAAAAGGTAGATTTATAGTTAAAGAACAAACAGGAACTACAAGAAGCGGAAGAGCAGTGCTAAAAATAGAAAAGTATGTCTAACTTGATTATTATGTAAAATTCTGATATAATATAATTAATCAATCTTAGGAGGGATAATAATATGTTACTAAGAACAACGATAGAGCGGAATCCAATAATTCCAATACTGAAAATTACAAAAACTTGTATTGCCAATCCAAGTCTTACCAATTCCATCAAGCAATCAGCTTTACTATCAGAAATAACCAAGATGATAGAATTGGCAGAAAGGTTTGGAGGAAGGTTATTAAATTCAGAAGAATATCCTAATTTAGAAAAAAATGAAGAAATTGGGGTATTGGTACAGCTAATTTTTCAGAATAATATAGAATTGGAAAAATTTGAACTGAAGTTAGCCTTTAGCAACACTAAATAGGAGCCAAATGGCTCCTATTTTAGTTCTACAACTGTAACGCCCATTTCACCTTCTCCATAAGTTCCCATTCTATAAGATTTAACATGGGGATTAGTTTTTAAAAAGTTATGAATTCCAGTTTTTAATTTTCCGGTACCTTTACCATGGACAATTCGTACTGTCTGAAGTTTAGCTAAACAACAATCATCTAAAAATTTATCAACCACAAAGACAGCTTCTTCAACATTTAAACCAATTACATTTATTTCTGATTTTACTGTTTTTGATTTTGAAATACTAGTATAGCCAGAAGTTTGGATTTGTTTATCTGATTTTTTAGTTTTATCGACATGTGCTTTTTCTATGTTATTTATATGTACATTCATTTTTATAATACCAACTTTAACTTGTACTTCATTTGATTTTGAAATATGAGATACAATAATACCATTTTGACCAAGAGTTTTCACAAAAACTTCTGTATTAGGTTTTAAATCTTCAACATTTAATTTTTCTACTGAATTTGAAGAAAAATTAACAGTATCCTTAGTTAAAGAAGAATTCTTTATTTTAGTGTTTAATTTATTCCTTAGATTTTCTAAATCTTTAATATTTACATTTGAATTTTTTATTTCATTCATTTGCTTTATAATAGAATTTGCATCTTCTTTAGCATTTAGAAATATATCTCTTGCTTTTATCTTTGCGTTATCAATTAATTCTTTTTCTTTTTGTTTTAATTCTATATTATCTTTTTTTAGATTATTTTCAAGAATAGATATATTTTGAAGTTTTAAATCAATTTCTTTACGTTCTTTTTCAATAATACTTTTGTTATCATATATATTTTTTAATAATTCTTCAATATTAATTTGATCTTTTGACATTAGAGATTTTGCATTATTTATTATTTCAGAATTAAGTCCTAAACTTTTACTAATTTCAAAAGCATTACTTTTTCCTGGTATACCAACTAATAATTTATATGTAGGCATTAAAGTTTTTATATCAAATTCTACAGAAGCATTCTCAAATCTATTTGTTACTAAAGCATAATTTTTTAATTCTTGATAATGAGTTGTTGCTATTGTTAGAATATCTTTTTGATTAAAATAATCTAAAATACTTATAGCAAGATTAGCACCTTCAATTGGATCTGTACCTGAACCTAATTCATCAACTAAGATTAAAGAGTTTGTACTTGAATCTTTTATAATTTCAACAATATTTGTCATATGAGATGAAAAAGTACTTAGAGATTCACTAATACTTTGATTATCACCAATATCAGCAAAAATTTTATCAAAAACATAGATTGATGAATTTTCATCTGCTGGAATATTAAGGCCACTGCAAGCCATTGCACATAATAAGCCAACTGTTTTTAAAGTAACTGTTTTTCCACCAGTATTAGGACCAGTTATAACTAAAGTAGAAAAGTCATTTCCTAAATTAATAGAAATGGGAACAACTTTATTAAAGTCAATTAAAGGATGGCGTGCATTTATAAGATTAATTTCTTTTTTTAGATTTATTTTAGGAGTTATACCTTTGATTTCGCGAGAATATTTTGCTTTAGCAAAAATAAAATCTAAATTACCTATTAAATTAATATCCTTTTTTATTTCTTCAATATATGGAAAAAATAGAGAAGATAATTTCATCAATATTTTTTCTATTTCAATTTCTTCATCAATTTTTAATTTGCTAAGATTATTATTTAATTCGAATATTGAAATAGGTTCAATAAACACCGTTGAACCAGCATTAGATATATCATGAACAAATCCTTTTATTTCTGAACGATACTCATCTTTAACAGGTATTACAAAACGATTATTTCTCATTGTTATAATATTTTCTTGAATATATTTTGAATATTTAGAAGAATGTATAAAATTATTTAAGGTATCTCTAATATTTTGTTCAGTATTTCTAATATTTTTTCTAATTAATTTTAACGTAGAAGACGCTTTATCATCTATAGTATTTTCGTCAATAATAGCAGTCTCAATAGCTGTTACAATGTCTTTATTAGTATAAAGTTCGTAAAATAAAGGTGATAAAGAAGGATATTCAGAACTATCTAAAAAATCTTTTGAGAAGTATTCTTTTAATTCCTGAGAAAGTTTAAATATATTTTTTAGATTTATTAAAGATTTGCAAGAAAGGGTATTATTAACTTCAAGATTTTTTAGTTCTATTTCCACATTTGATATTTCATAAAATCCAGGCATAGAATTTCTATATGATAAATTTACAGCATCAAAAGTTTCTTTTAACATATTTTTTACATCTGATTTGTTATTATTGGGCATTAAACTATCTACAAGTTTTTTTCCAACATATGTTACACAATGTTTTTTTAAGATTTCTAATATTTTATTAAATTCTAATTTTTCTAAGTTTGTATTCATTTTAAAATCTCCTAACTTATTGATAGCAATATTATATAAAGAAAAAATAAATAAGTCAATTTTGTGTTTTTGCAATAATAGATAAAAAGATAGAAAATTTAATTGCGAAATTTGTTTTTTCATATAACATTTTGATAGATATATAAATAAAAATAGCAAAAAATAAAAAAATAATATAAAAATAAATGAGATATTTTATATTATTTTTTTATTTTATAATGCATATCATCTGTAAAACCAAGTAGCCAAATAGGAGAAACGTCAAATAATTCTGAAATTTTAACTAACATAGAAAGTTCAATTTTTTTAACTTTACCGCTAGCATATTTAGAAATTGTACCTTTTGACTTTAACCCAAGTTCTTTTGCGATTTGCTCATAAGTCATATTAGAATTATTTAAAAGAAACGTAAAACGTTCTGGAAAAAGATAATCCAAAATAAAAACCTCCTATTTAAAATATTGCTACAAGTATAACATTTTATATTAAATTTGTAAATAACTAAAATATTAAAATAATATGACAAAAGTATCACTAAAAATGATATTTTTAATGATAAACTTCCAAATATTGTATAAAAAGATTGACAAAAAAAGAAAAATAATGTATTATATTTCCAAAAAAGAAACAAAAAGGAGATAATATGGAACCTAAAATAATAGGAGAAAGGATAAAAAATCTTATTAAAGAGAAGAAGGTAACAAAAGAATATGTGGCCAAAAGAATAGGAATAACTAATAAAAAGTTGGAGAATAAGTTAGAAGGAAAAGAAGAATTTTATATTAGTGAAATAATAGAATTAACAAAAATATTTAATTTAAATATAGAAGAATGTGCAAAAATTTTTTTTGATGAAGATAAATTAAGCTCAAAAACTAAGATGTAATTATTCATGTATACGAAAGAGTGAAATAATAAAAATTATTAATAATGTAGTAAATAAAAAACTAAAGAATGAAATAAAATTAATGGAGGTAAAAGAAATGAATACAGATTTTAGAAAACAACTATCTCAAAAGAAAAAGCCATTAGAATACATTGATGTAGATAAAAGAGAGGATTTTCCACCTGTACCAAATGGAATGCGATATATTCACTTTTATGGTGGAACAAAAAATTATAGAGCATATATAGCACCAGAAGATATTTCTAGAGCAGATTTTATGGAACAATATCCTGAATATGTTCCAGAACATAATAAACCTGTTTATGAAAATAATGGAATAATTGTTAGAGCGGATCCAAAATATCCATGTCCAGGGTTTTATATATTTGGTTTAAACAAAACTTATAGAGCGTTTGATTTGTTAGATGATACTACATTTCTTAGATATTCATTTATTCTGAAAAAGACAAAAGAAGGAATGAGAAAGGAATTAGGAATAAATTATGCTCACCTTCTTTCAAACGAAAAATCAGATCCTTTTGTTAATGTTCACTTTTGGTTGGTTCCTGTAGAAGGAACTACTTCTCCGGATTTATTGGATTTTAATGTAAAAGAATATTTGAGTAGTTTTAAACCAGAAGAACAGTTAGACAAGATATTATTATATAATAAAAAATTGAAGGAGTATTTAAAAAGAATAGATTTAGTAAAACAAGACAATGAATTAACTGCAAAATTAATAGGTATGAAAAATAAATGTTATTCAAAGGTAGAAAATGATGAAGCAGAAAGGTAATATTAGAGGTGATAAAATATGCATTTAAATATTTTTGCAAGCCAAAGTTGTTTTTTGCATTGCAAGGGATGTTATAGTTATTCTAGAGAAGAAAAGAAGGGAAAACAAGTACCTACTGATAAATTAGTTGAATTTTTAGATTTTGCATATAATGAAGGAACTAGAAAAGTTACACTTTGCGGTGGAGATCCATTAACACGTGAAGATATTATCACATTACTTGAAAGAATAAAAAAAATTGGGTTTGATATTTCATTAGATACAGTGGGTAGTCCTATTATTAAAGATATTATATGTGATAAAGGAAGATTAGTAAAGAAAATAGATGCTAAAAAGATAGCAAATAATGTTGATATGATAGGTATACCTATTGATGGTTCGACAAATGAGGTATTTAGGAATTTTAGACAAACGAGAGCGGATATAGTTAATGAACAACTAGATATATGTGAAGAATTACATAAGGCAGGAGCAAATATTTGTATTAATACAGTTGCCCATAAAGGTAATTTAGAAGATGCTAAAGAATTAGCAAAATTAATAAAAGGATTAGATTACATATATAAATGGCAGGTTTTTCAGTATCAACCTTTAGGAAAATATGGATTAATGAATAGAAAAAATTTTGAAATTACCGATAAAGAATTTTTAGAATTTCAAGATTCAGTTTTAGATATATTTAATAAAGGAGACAGAAATGTACAGTTTAAAAGTTATCTTGATAGAAAGAATGCTTATATGTTAATTGATAATTCCGGAAATGCATGGATACCTTCAAGTGAATTAATGTCATTATCAAAATTTTCTTATAGTTTAGATGGAAATAAAATAATAGGGAATATTAATAATATGGAAGATTGGCCTGTAATTTGTTCATATTTAGATAAAGATTTTAATCAAGATAATATGAAAAAAGGAGAAAAAAGAAAAGGTTTTATAAAAAATATTTCGGATGATGGTAAATATAGAAATTTACAATATTTTGGAAATTCCAATAATACTATAGAACATAAACAGTTATATAAAAATGATTATTCAAAATGTGAAAAAATAAGGTAATTATGAAACTTTTTAATAAATATGTTATAACATAAAAAAATTTATTTTTATGATATTATTTAATTATAAATATAAAAATAAAAGTAATAAGGAGAAAATAAATATGATATTTTATAGTAGTGAAGAGGGATTTATAAAACCTCGAGGTATTAAAAACAATAATGGGATACGAGATACTAGTATTAAATTGCCACATATAGCTGTTGGAGTTTTTTCTGAATATTTATTAAAAGATATTGCAAGTAAATTTGAATGCAAAAAAGTAGGAGAATTAACTGAAAAGCGTCCAGTTTATGAACTAAAATATAAGAATGCTAAAATAACATTATTTATGGCTGGAATTAGTGGACCTTGGATAAGTGCAGATATAGAAGAATTAAATATTAATGGTGTTGATACATTTATTATTTTTGGAAATTGTGGAGTCTTAGATAAAGATATTGAAGATTGTTCAATAATTATTCCAGATAAAGCTTATAGGGATGAAGGTACAAGTTATCATTATTTACCTGACTCAGAATATATTAAGTTAGATGAAACATATAAAAATTTATTTAAAGATATATTAAAAGAATATAACTTTAATTATAATGAAGGTGCTACATGGACAATAGATGCATTTTATAGAGAGACTAAAGAAAAAATAGAAAGATATCAGAAAAAGGGTGTAATTTGTGTTGAAATGGAAGGAGCCTCAATAGGTGCAGTTTGCCAATATAAAAAGTTAAATTATTTTACTTTTTATTATGCAGGTGACAATTTAGATTCAGTTGAATGGGAAGAAAGAAGTATAAACCAATTAGCAAATTTTAACAAAAAAACCAAAGTACCAATACTTGCTTTAGAATTGGCTTATAAAATAGAAAATAATAAACAAAAAAATAATTTATAAAAGGAATATTAATATGATAAGTTATGAAAATAAAGAAATAGAAATTAAAGGATGTCCTGGATGTGCTTATGCTAAACACCAATTTGACTTACCATGTGGAATTGCTTATGAAAATGAAAGATTTATATTGTCACAAGATTGGGAAGTACCAATTTTAGGATTCTTTATAGTTTCTCCTAAGAAACACATTGAAAAATTAGAAGAGTTAACAAAGAATGAAAGAGATGAAATGTTTGATATAGTTGATAAAACAATTAAAATATTAAGAGAAAATAATATTTGTGATAGATTTGATATTATTTTTGAAGAAAGGGAAAATAAACATTCACATGTTTGGATAATTCCAAGATATGCATGGATGAATGAAATTTGTGATAGAATTATAAAAAATATTGGGACTATACTTGATTATGCTAAGAAAAATTTTAGAACTAGAGATGTCTATGAACAGATTAGCCAAATAACAAAAATTGTAAAAAAGAATTTTGCGAGTAAAAAATATAATTAGAAAAATATTAACAAATTATAATGATACCTTATATATAATTTTGAATAGAAAAATTATATATAAGGTATTTTTGCATAAATATCCGTTTAAAAAATATAAAAAGTTAATAAAAATAAATATGTTTTGCAAATTTTAACTAAAACCAATTTTATAATAAAATATTATTGAAAAATATTTTTATTATAAGTATAATAGTAAAAACTGAAAAATAACAAATATTTAGAATGTAGATAAGTTAAATATGAAGGGAGAGTTCTATGAAAAATATTATCTTGGGAGCAGAAGGAATTGTAATACATGGAAATAAAATTGTATTAGGAATGCAAAAACAAAAGAGGTGGTATTTTTTAGAAAATGGAGAAAAGGCAGCTATTATAAAAACATTAGGGGGAACAGTAGAAAAAGTAGATGAAAATAATACAAGAAAAACATTAATTAGAGAAATTTTAGAAGAAGTAAAGGGAATTAATAATAAAGATATCAATGTGAGTAAACAGCCTGTTTTTACAAAAGAAATAGAAATTAGAGAATTAAATCCATATGAACAAAATTCTACATTAAAAATGAGAGCAGACTTTTATACAGTAGAAATTGCAAAAGATATTAATTTAAAACCAAATGATTTACCAGCATTAATAGAAATACCAAAGGAAAAATTTTATGATATAAAGTTGGCAAGCAACTTAAGTATGAAATATATTAAAGATTATATAATAAAAAATGAAGAAGAAATAAGTATTCCAGAAAATTATGCTATAATGGCACCAAAAGAAGTTAAAAACTTTTTAGTATAAAAAGATAAGAAATAGTAAAAAACAAAAATATAAGATAAATTAAATCAATAAAAATACTTGAAAAAACATAAATGTTAAGGTAAAATAAAAACATAATAAAAAATGATAATAAAAATAATAGTATCAAAATATAAAAATAAATTAAAAGGCAAAATCTAGAAAGAGAGGTGAAACCATGATAAAAGCTTATGCAAAATCAGATATAGGAAAAGTAAGAGAAATAAATCAAGATTCTTATTATATATCTGATTCATTGGATGAAGTACAATTATATATGCTTGCTGATGGTATGGGTGGATGCCAAGGAGGAGAAATAGCAAGCAAATTAGCTATACAATCTGCTAAAAATTATATCGAAAATAACTTTAAAGAAATTGAAAAAGATAGAGATAGTATTATTCAATTAGTAGGCAGTAGCATGGAATATGCTAATATGATAGTGTATGAAAAGTCAAAAGAAAATAAAGAATTAGAAGGAATGGGTACTACATTAGAAATTTGTTTAATATATAATAATAAAGTGTTTATAGGACATGTAGGAGACAGTAGAATTTACAGAATTAGAAAAGAATTTATGAGAAAACTAACACAAGACCACAGTTATGTGCAAAAATTAGTAAAAGATGGAACTATAACAGCAGAAGAAGCGGTACATCATCCACAAAAAAATATGCTAATGAAAGCATTAGGATGTAATGCTTTTGTAGAACCAGATGTCATGGTAAAAGGTTTTTTAAAAGAAGATATTTTAATAATAAATTCAGATGGTCTAACCAATTTAGTACCACAAGAAGAAATATTTAAACAAGCTAAAAAGGATATAGAACAAGCACCAAAAGAACTTGTAAAAATAGCAAACGAAAACGGTGGATATGATAATATAACAGTAATTATAGTAAAAAATATATAACAATCTACATATTAACGATATTTAAGGAGAGATAAATATGAATTTAGAAGGGAAGCTATTAGGAAATCGATATGAAATTATCGAGAAAATTGGAAATGGAGGAATGGCTACTGTATATAAAGCAACAGATAAAGTTTTAAAAAGAAATGTTGCAGTAAAAATATTAAGAGATGAATTTACAACAGATGATGAATTTATAAAAAGATTTGAAGTAGAAGCTCAATCAGCAGCAAGATTAACACATCCTAATATTGTGTCAATTTATGATGTTGGAGTAGATGGAAACCTTTATTACATAGTAATGGAATTGATACAAGGTAAAACTTTAAAAGAAATTATTGTAAAAGAAAAAGGTCCACTTCCTTGGAAATGGTCAATTAATGTATCAATTCAAATTGCATCAGCTTTAGAAATGGCACATAGAAATAATATAATTCATAGAGATATAAAACCACATAATATTATTATAACAGAAGATGGAGTTGCAAAAGTAACAGATTTTGGAATTGCAAAAGCAGTGTCAAATTCTACAATTACAGCATTTGGGACAACAATAGGATCTGTGCATTATTTTTCACCTGAACATGCAAGGGGTGGTTTTACAGATGCAAAGTCAGATTTATATTCATTAGGAGTTGTAATGTATGAAATGGTAACAGGAAGAGTTCCTTTTGATGCAGATACACCAGTGTCAGTTGCTTTAAAACATATGCAAGAAGAACCGGTAGAACCAATTGAATTAAATCCGAATTTGCCAATAGCTGTTAATAAAATTATTATGAGAGCATTACAAAAAGATACTACACTAAGATATCAAACAGCTTCAGAAATGTTAGTTGATTTGAAAAAATCTTTAAAAGATCCAGAAGGAGATTTTGTTGAAGAATTAGAGTATGACCCTACTGCAAAAACTCAAGTTATTGATACAAATGCATATAGAGATAATAAACAAACTAAAAATTCAAGTGGTAAAAAAGACGGAAAATTTAAAACTTTTGTAAAGACACATAAAGGATTAAGCATATTTATAGGGTTATTATTATTGTTTGTTTTAAGTTTAGGAGGAACAATGTTAGTATTAAATCTAACTAATCCACCAGAGATTGCAATGCCAAATGTAGTTGGTTTATCTAAGGAAGAAGCACAAAAAGAAATTGAAAATGTAAAACTGAAATTTGAAATAGAAAAAGAAGAATATAATAAAGATGTGCCAGAAGGATTTATTATCTCACAAGATCCAACTTATATGGAAAAGTTTAATAAAGTAAAACAGGGAAGTACAGTTAAAGTAGTTGTTAGTAAAGGAGAAGAAAAGACTACAGTTCCAAAAGTAGTGGGAATGGAAAAAGATAAAGCAGTAAAAGCATTAGAAGATGCTAAATTAAAAGTAGAAATAGTTGAAGAATCAAGCAAAAAAGTTCAAGAAGGATATGTAATATCTCAAGAAACAAGTCCAGATACAGAGGCTTTTGCAGGAGATACAATAAAAATACATGTAAGTACAGGTGTAGAAAAAGCTACAGTTCCAGATGTTATAGGAAAATCTCAAGCAGATGCTAAGAAAACATTGGAAGCTCAAGGATTTGTAGTAGCTGTAACAACATCTGAAGATAGTTCAAAGGAAAATGGAATAGTATTAAAACAAAGTTTAGATTCAGGAAAAACTGTAGAAAAAGGAAGTACTGTTACTATAACAGTAAATAGTTATGAGGCTTCAAAAACTATGTCAGTAAATATAAATGTAAAAGCAATAACAGGAGGATATAGTGAAGAAACTTCTAATTCAAATACAACAGAAAATAAGACAGTTAAAACTGTAAGTATTACATTAAAATCAGGAAATAATACTTTATATTCAGATTCAGGAGTAGATAAGAATACAACAAGTAAATCTACAACAATAAGTGGAAAAGGTTCAATGGATTTAACATTGACTATTACAGATTCTAATGGAGGAAGTTGGACTAGAACAAAATCAGTAAACTTTAGTACTGATTCATCAGTAAATTTTAATTAATGAGATTTAAAAGTTGAAGATAATAAGTTTAGTTCTTCAACTTTTAATTGATTAATATAACAATTATAAAGCTTATTTAATGGAGGAATAATGCAAGGATTAATAGTAGAAAATATATCAAATATGTATAAAGTAAAGGCAGAAGATAAAATTTATGAATCAACAGCAAGAGGAAAGTTTAAAAAGGAAGATATAACTCCAGTTGTTGGAGATATGGTAGAATTAGAAATAATAGATGAAACAAACAGGAAAGCTGTTATTAAAGAAATAAAAAATAGAACTGTATATATAAAAAGACCAAAGCTGGCTAATATAACTCAAATTATCTTTGTTATTTCTAGTAAAGATCCTAAACCTGATTTATTAATGTTAGATAAACAATTAGCATTTTCAGAATTTTTAGGCATTAATGCTATAATCGTTTTAAATAAAATAGATTTAGATGATGAAAAACAATTTGAGAAAATAGAAAAAATATACAAAAAAATTGGATACAAAGTAATTGAAACAGAAGCAAAGAAACAAAAAGGAATAGAAAAATTACAAGAACAGTTAAAAAATAATATAAGTGCTTTTTCCGGAAATTCTGGAGTAGGGAAGTCTACATTAATAAATGGGATTTTTAAAAGAGATATTACACAAGAAGGAGAGATTAGTAAAAGAAATAGAAGAGGAAAAAATACAACAACAGCAATTAAATTATATGAAATAAATGAAAATACATATATAGCAGATACGCCAGGATTTTCAACATTTGATATATCAGAGATACCAAGTCAAGAGTTAGAAAATTATTTTGTAGAGTTTGAAAGAGAAAAAGAAAAATGTGAATTTATAGGTTGTACACATATTAAAGAAAAAAATTGTGGAGTAAAACAGGCTATAGAAGAGGGAAAAATATCTAAAGAGAGGTATAATAGATTTTGCAAAATTTATGAAGAATTAAAACAAAAGGAGGAACGAAAGAAATGGTAGAAATATCAACATCAATTCTTTCTGTAAAAAAAGGGGAAGAATCATCTACTTTTTTTGAATTAGAGGCAGGAAAAACAGACTATTTTCATATTGACGTTATGGATGGAAAGTTTGTAGAAAAGAATACGTATAAAAAGATGCTAGAATATGCATCATATATTAAAAGAATTTCAAATTTGCCATTAGATGTACATTTAATGGTTGAAAATGTAAAAGAGGCAATTAATGACTTTTTATCAGTAGAACCTAATATTATAACATTTCACTTAGAAGCTTGTAAAAGTAAGGAGGAAGTGTTTGAAATAATAAAATATATAAAAGAAAATAATTGTAAAGTAGGAATTTCTATAAAGCCAGATACAAAGATAGAAGAAATCTATGAATTTTTGCCATATATTCATATGTGCCTTGTTATGACTGTAGAGCCAGGAAAAGGAGGACAGACTTTGATTAAGGACACATTAAAAAAAATAGAAGAGTTAAAAAGATATATAGAAAATAATAATATAGAAATTGATATAGAAGCAGATGGAGGAATTAATCTAGCAACTGCTCCGGATGTAAAAAAAGCAGGAGCTAATATATTAGTTTCTGGAACAGCAATATTAATGGCAAATGATTTTAAAGTTATTATTGATGAATTAAAAAAGTAATAAAAAAGAAGCTAAATATTAAAAGGTTTATTTAATATTTAGCTTCTTTTTTATTTGTTAATATTTTTTATTTTTCAATTTTATCTGTTTTCTTTGTTTTCTTTGTTTTCTTTGTTTTTTCTCTAACTGGAATAATATTTGTTACAATAATTCCTAAACCAATTAAAGAAGTAATTATATTTATAGCGGAACCAACGTAAGGGATTAAACCAATTGCCCATAAAACAATTGAAGATAAAATTAACATACCGAAAATTCCAATTGTTTTTTCAATTTTAAACTTTTGACATATAAAGCGATTTATTGTTATTACAAAAATACTAGAACTTATAGCTAGTAGTAGTAACAATAAAGATAAACCAAGTAAAGCTATTTTAGAAGTAATTCCTAAAATAAGTAAAATAACAAATGCTACTGCAATTACTATTGGAGTTAGCAAACCATAACCTATTACAGATAATAATTTCTTTGAAATTATGTTAGTAGTATTAGATAAAAATTTAGGTGTAATCCATAAACATAATAACCAAATAATAATAGCTGTAGAAACAAATCCTCCAAGAGATATCATATAATCTTTTATATTTAAAGAAGATTTTTCAGTAGATTTTGAATAATTTGCAGAACCTGAAACAGATCCTTCTGGTATAGAAAATTCGTTAGGAGCTGAATAGTTTAAATCTCCATTAATAATACCTTGAGAAGTAACTTGTTGTTCTTCAGAATTTTGTTCAGATGGTTGTGCAAAATTAATTTGGTTAGCTCCTACAAAAGCATTTCTTCCGATAGTCCCGTTAATATTAAGTATATTTGTTCCTACATGTATATCTCTGTAAACATATCCATTAATAGAAACTGTTTGTGCAGTTGTATATAAATCATATACAACACCTGAAATATTTACATTTTGAGCACATGTAAATAAATTACTGAAAATATAACCTTGTTCTCCGACGTTAACAGTTCCAGCTAAAATAAATGCATCTCCACCAATTTGTGAATTAATAGTAACACTATTAGCAAAAACGAAAAGGTTTCCATCAATAATGTCATTAACGACAACGTCGTTACCAGTTAAATAGACATCTCCTTTTTTGAAATTATTTTCATAAGATGCTATTGCACTAGTTTCTCCAGAACTAGAGGTAGTTTCTAAATCCTGCTCGTTAGAAGTAACTGTAGCAGAATCTTCTGAAATTGCAGATGCATTTTCAGTCTCATTTTCGGCTCTTACAGTAGATAATGTAAGAGTTGAAATCATTACAAATAATAAAGCAATGATTTTAAATTTTCTTTTTAACATTAAAATCCCTCCTAAAAAATTTATATAATTTAATATATGTAAAAAATATATATCTTTATTAAGATTTTGTCAAGAGAATAATGAAACAGGGGGGACAGGTCTTAAATGTCTCATATATC